>CAYVOK010000003.1:79203-92661 GCA_964453335.1 uncultured Acidimicrobiaceae bacterium | reverse complement strand
CCGGTCACCGGTCGCCGACGGCGACCATCTGGCCGCTGCGGGTCCCGACGACGATCCGACCGTCCCACACCGCGGGGGTGGACTCGATGCAACCACCGATCTTGATCGACCAGAGCAACGGCGGCGCGACCCGGGTGTCGCGCACGTCCCACGCTCGCAGCACGCCGCCGCAGTCGCCCTGGATCAGGACGTCGTCGACGACCACCGGCGACGACCACGCCGGACCCGCAACACCGAGTTCCCAGCGCACCGCCCCCGTCGCCCGGTCGACGCCGAGGACCTCGCCGGCGTTCGTCGTCACGATGACGATGTCACGGTGCAACGCCGGGGTCGCCCACACCCCCGACGGCACGCCACCGGTGCGCAACGGCATCGCCCACACGACCGGGTTGTCGGGCTTGCGCGGGTCGAGCTTCACGAACTGGCCGACCGCGGTCGCTCGCGCCGTCGAGCGTTCGTACTCCGCCGCCGCGTACAGGAACCCCTCGGCGTCGACGACGATCGACGCGTCCTGGTCGTCACCCATCCAGAACCGGAACGTCCGCGGGAGCGACGGGTTCGTCGGGCCGGTGGCGGTGGTGAGCCCGGCGAGATCCCAGCCCTGCACGAGCCCGGCCGAGTTCGAGAAGTACACCGTTGTGCCGGCGAGTGCGACCGAGTTCTCGATCGACATGGCCGGTGTCCCCGATTCGGCGAGCAACTGGTCGTCCCAGCCCGCCGTGTGGAACGCGAGCGTCGCGGACGCCGTGACCTTGCCGTCGGTCCCGTAGCCGCGCTGCAGACGGAACGCGTGGAACCGGCTGTTCTCGCCGCCCTGGAGCAGCAGGCCACCGACGACGAGCGGGGAGCCGTCCCAGTCGTCGTTCCACATCGTGGGCTGCACGTCCTCGGCGTGGAACCGCCACAGCTCGACGGGTTCGGGACGGTCGAGGGCGATGATCCGCAGGTAGCCGTCGCGCGACCCGGTGTAGAGCAACGGGTAGCCGTCCGGGTCGATGCTCACCGACCCCTTGATGAGGTCGCCGGTACGGAACGTCGACACCGCCGGGCGTCCCGTCGTCGCGTCGAGCACGTGCACGCCGTAGTCGTAGGCACCGAACGCAACGAGCGTCCGTGCGCCGAGCGCCGACCACGCACCGCTCGCCGTCCACATCGCAGGTTGACCCGTCCAACCGGTACCGCACCACTGCGACGTCTCGCCGAACTCCGACGACGTGCCGCACATGCCCCCGCCCTGCGGGTAGCGCCACAGTTCCACGGGGGCTCGTGGCACCGGACCGCTGCCGTACCAGCTCCGTGTCGGGTTCCCCCGGAACGTGAGCAGTCCCTGCACGGCCGCACCCGGGAACGGTCGACCCGACGCGGCGACCTCCGAGTACCACGCAGGCCCGGGCACGCCGGTCGTGGTCGTCGCTGCGACGAGCGCGGTCGACGTCGTGGCGGTCCCGCCCACCGTCGGGGCCGGTGGGCCCACCACGTCACGGGCGGGTGTGCACGCGGCCACCCCGGCGATCGACACGGCGCCGGCGACGACGCAGAGCAGAAACGACCGGGGGATCGGCACGGTGCGATCAGACGTCCGGCCAGCGACGGCCGGTCGGACGGCGACGTTCTGCGGCGGTCCGTTCCCAGGCCCGGCGCCATGCGACGAGCTCGGGACCCTCGAGTGACGGGGTCGTTCCCGCGTGCGCGCGACGCCGGGCCTGCCACCAGTCCGTCGTGGCCTCGTCCGCGAGCGCGGCGACGGCCTGCTCGAGCCGGGTCGCGACCTTGCGGGCGTCCTCCTTCGGCCCGAGGTGCAACGGCGACCCGATCGTGATCGTCGTCGACGCCCGCCGCGGCAGCGACGCGCCCTTCGGCAGGATCCGTTCGGTGCCCGCGAGGTGCACCGGGACGACCGGCACCCCGCAGCGCGACGCCAGGTAGGCGGCCCCGCCACGGAACGGCTGCCCCCACCCGTCGGGCGAACGACCGCCCTCGGGGAAGATCAGCATCGACCACCCGTCCTCGATGAGCTCGGCGGCAGCATCGGCCGACCGTCGGTTCACCTTCGTGCGTTCGATCGGGATGGCGTTCAGGCCGAGCGCTGCGGCGAACCCGGCGACCCGGTTCGGGAAGAAGTAGTCCGCCGCCGCACCGACGAAGAGCTGGTCGCGCCACGGCCGGGGGAGCCGGCGCAGCAGCAGCGGGGTGTCGGCATGGCTGAAGTGGTTCGCCACGAAGATGATCGGGGTGTCGTGGTCGAGGCCGTCGAGCCGGTCGGCACCGCGCACCGTCGGGTCCGCCATCACCCGCACGCCCGCCTCGACGACGGTGGCGTGCAGCGCGGCGCGCACGATCCGGGCCGCCGGTTCGCGCGCCCACGCAGTGTCGAAGTCGACACCGACGCGCGGCCGACGGACCGGCGGTGCGACCGACGCGGGCACCGGTGGCGCCACGAAGGGGAACCCCTTCCGGCGCACCAGCGCCCGGGGGTCGGGGATGCGTCCCATCAGTGGACGTCCGCCATGAGGATCGGCGGGTTGTGGAGGTGGGTGATCGTCGGCTGCCGTCCCACGACGTCCGACGCCATCTCGAGGGCGTCGGCCATCGTCGTCGCCGGCATGAACCCGAGGCGTCGGACGGTGCGCGGATCGCCGCCGAGCACGATCACCCGGCCGAGGTGCGCGAGCGCGTGGCTGCCCCAGTACCACATGTAGAACGGGTGCACGCCGTGGTAGGCGTGGCTCGTCCGGTACAGGTGCCGGTACCACTCGTCCTCGGCGAAGGACTTCTCGAATCGCTGCTCGATCTCGATCGGATCGGTCGTCTCGGCGAGGACCTGCTCGAAGAAGTCGATGTAGCTCGGGTGGTGCACCGGGTGGAACTCGCGGCGCGTCGGATGGCTCATGATGAGCACGCCGCCCTCACGGACGAGCGGTCGACCCCGGTACAGGTTGAAGAAGTACCCGAGCCCGAGGCACATCACGAGGATCGGGTTCATGATCGAGTTCACGTTGTAGGGGCAGATGTAGGGGAGCCCCATCGTGAGCACGTCGGTCTGCCCCTCGACGGGGACGAGCTGCTGGCGGTACACGTGCTCGGTGGTGACGCGGTGCACCGCCTCGACCTCGCCGGCCTGGATGGAGGTCAGCTCGTAGGGGGCACGCCAGGACTGGAAGATCGCCCGCTTCGCGCCGGCGGGCAGGCGGCGGAGCCCGGCCTGCATCCCGATGAACGTCGCCCGGTCACGGCCGGTCCACTCCCACTCGCGCTTCTGCAGCATCGACAGCGGACCGGAGGCGCCGAACGTGTTGTTGTTCACGGTCGTCTCGATCTGGAAGATCTTCGGACCGCTCGCCTTGATGACGTCGCCCATCCGCCAGTTCGACTTGTGGAGCGCCGACGCGTCCTGGTCCATGAAGCTGCGGGACCGGCGCATCGTGTCGACGTTGTGGTGGTGGCGCAGCGCCGTGTACCCCGACAGGCCCGTCGCGGTCGACTTCCAGCCGCCGTCCATCGCGACGAGGTTGATGTTCACGTACACGAGCAGGTCGCTCTCGGCGGCCCGCCGGTTCATCTGCACGTGTTCCTTCTCACCGGTCCGCCCGAGGATCACCATCCCGTCGGGGTCCTCGGCGTCGTGGTTGTACAGGCGGCCGCTCGGCGCGAACGCGTCGTAGACCCGGTCACCGACCGCATGACGGAGCTCGTCCTCGGTCATGCGCCGGTGCAGTGCGAGCGCGGCGATGATCTCGACGTCGTCGACACCCACCTCGGCCGCGATGTCGAGGACCGCCTCGATCACCCGCTGGCGGATGTCGGGCCGCCGCATCGGCGGCAGGGGGAGCGAGATGTCGTCGAACGCGATGGTCAGCTTCATGCCCGGGAACATCTGGGCGCGCAGCGGGTCGGCGTCGATGGGGTTCTCGAGCGCGGCGCGGATCGCACCGTCGGGGTCGGCGATGCCGGGCAGCGGTTCCGACGGGTAGATGATCCGGCTGCGCCCCGCGGGGAGGCGCTCCATGCGGAACCCCTCGCCGTGGTGGAACAGCACCGGCGGTGTGGAACCGTCGACCTCGAGGACGAAACCTGGGCGTGGGGCCATGGGGGTGCTCACCTCGTGCCCGTGGCGCCCCGTCGGGGCGTCGCGAGCGGGAGTCGGGGCCCGGGGAACCCCGGTGCCTTGTCGAACTGTTCGACGAGCCAGCCCCGCTTGCGGGCGAGTGCGGCGAGTCGGGTCTCGGGGTTCACGGCGACGGGGAAGCCGACGGCCTCGAGCAGCGGGAGGTCGCTCGTGGAATCGGCGTAGGCGACGCCCTCCGCAGGGTCGAAGCCGTGCTCGCGCGCCCAGTCGAACAGCGCCTGCGCGCGGGTCTCGCCCGTCGGCGGCGCTGCCGTGAGCTCACCGGTGAGGCGGCCGTGCGCGCGGGTCATGGTGGCCGCGATCACGTCGTCGAAGAGCGGTTCGAGCGGTTCGACGACGACGTCGAGCGCGCCGGTGATGAGGACGGTGCGGTGTCCGGCCGCCCGGTGTTCGCGGACCCGCCGCAGGCCGGCGGGGAACGACTTCGTGAGGATGAGTTCGGAGAGCATCTCCGACGCGTCGGCGCGCAGCCGGTCGACCGGGGCGCCCTCGTAGCGGCGGTAGAAGAACCGCAGGAAGTCGCTGCGGTCGGACCGGTCGAGGCGGAGCAGCGACGGCCCCTCGGCGACGAGCCGGGCGACGAAGCGGGCACGGTCCGTACCGTGCAGCCCACGTGACGCGAGCCATGCGTACGACGCCACCACGTTCGACGCAATCAGGGTGTTCTCGAGATCGAACGCCGCGAACTGCCGTTCCGGGGCGAGCACCTGCCGGCGCAACCGGTCGGAGCGGTTCTCGGTGATGCGCGTCCCCGGCGATGTGCGGACCCGGGCGTTGCGCACGACCGAGGGGAGGTGGACGTCCCGGACGTAGGCGTCCCATTCGATGACGCGCGGATCGAAACAGAACGTGGCCCGGTCCTGCGCATCGACCCGTTCCCAGAGGTCGAGGAGCCGGTCGACGTTGTAGATCGCCTCGCACTCGGCGTACTTGCCGTACAGCTCGACGTAACCCATCGCCCGTTCGGCGAGCTCCCGCCGTTCCTCGAGGTTCGCGGCGAGGACGGCCTGGCGCCCCCGCAACGGCAGCGCGTTCAGCGCCTTCTCGGCCCGGGTGACGGTCTGCAGCTTGCGGCGCAGGTCGCGTTCGACCCGGCCACGCCCCGGGAACGTCCACGTCGGCGTGTTGATCGGCTGGCCGATGGTGTCGTACAGCGGGTGCTCACCGAACCAGCCGGAGATGAGCTCGACCATCCGCCGGTACCGCAAGGGGTTCGCGTCACCGGAGGCGACCTGGAAGACCGGCGGTGCCACGGTCGGGTCGGGTCGCGGGTTGCGGGCCTCCTCGGCGGCGACCGCGCAGATCGCCGCGACGACGATGTCGACGGGGATGACGTCGACGACGCCCTCGGGGACCCCGGGGAAGTTCTTCAGCAGGCCGCGTGCGTAACTGACGATGACCGGTTCCGCCATGCGGAACCCGCGGATCCAACCCGGGACCGGTTCGGCGAGCGCCGACTCGATGATCGAGGGTCGCAGGATCGTCGTCGGCACCGCACCGTGGCACTCGGCGAGCGCGACCTCGGCGAGCGCCTTCGTGAAGGCGTACGCGTCCGGGTAGCCGACCGACGCGGCCCGGGCCCGGCCGGCCTCGACGAGTCGATCGTCGACCCAGCGGGAGCGGAGCTGTTCGGTCTTCTCGGCGAGCAACGGGCCGCCGGCGGCGCCGAGCTCGGTGCGTGCCTCCTTGCGGAAGCGTTGGAGGCGCTCGGCGCTGCGGCTCTCGGCCTCGGCGTCCGCCCGGGCGCGTCGGGCGCCTGCGACCTCGGCGCGCCAGTCGACGTCGACGTGGAAGGGGCTTGCGTCGACGGGTTCCTCGAGCGCGCTGCCCCGACGTGATCCGGCGACGTAGCAGGTGGACACGGCGATGTAGTGGGGCGCGACGCCGAGTTCGGTGAGGGTCTCGGCGATGCGGGTGGGGCCGAGGAGGTTGATCTCCACGGCCGAGTCGAGGGGGCTGTCGAAGCTGACCGCTGCGGCGGAGTGGATGACGATGTCGGCGGCGGCGAGGGCGGCGCGTCCGGCGTCGTCGAGGCCGAGGCCGTCGACGGCGACGTCGCCGGCGACCACGTCGACGCGGTCGGCCACGACCCGATCGAACTCGACGCTGCCGAGGTCGGCGCGCAAGCGGTCGAATGCGTCGTTGCGGAAGATCTCCCGCCGTGCCCGCTGGGCTGCGGTCGATCGTCGCCCTGATCGCACGAGCAGGGTGAGGTGGACGTCGTCGACGTTGCGGAGGAGCCGCTCGACGAGTGCGGTTCCGAGGAATCCGGTCGAGCCGGTGATGAACAGCCGCTTCCCGGCGAGCGCCTCCGCGATCACAACGGCCCATTGTGGCAGGGCCGCCACCGCGGTACCCGTATGGGAGCCCCGGGGGCGCTCCTACGATGCGGGCATGGTGTCACCGCCGCCCCCGGCCGACGATCCGGTCGTCGCGGTCGAACTGTGGCAGGTGGCGGTCCCGCTCCGGTCGACCTTCCGGGCGGCGCACGGGGCGGAACGTGACCGGGTCGTGGTCGTGATCGCGGCCCGACTCGCCGACGGCACCGTCGGCTGGGGGGAGTGCGACACCCTCGCCGCGCCGACGTACACGCCGGAGTGGACGGCCGACGCGTTCCGTGCCCTGCGGGACGACCTCGTCCCCGACCTGCTCGCCGGTGGTGCGGGCCGGGCGGCCGATCGGCCGATGGCGTCGGCGGGCCTCGCCACGGCGGTGCTCGACGCCCGGTTGCGTGTCGTCGGGCGATCGCTCCGGTCGTGGCTCGGTGCGGGGGACGGTCCGCTCGACCGCACGGTCGTCCTGGGCCGGTCCGGCGATGCCGACGCCACAGTGGCCGCGGTCGCCGACGCGTTCGCCGGCGGGGCGCGCCTCGTGAAGCTGAAGCTCGGTGACGCCGCCGACCTCGCGGCGCTCGCAGCGGTGCGGGCGACCTTCCCCGACGCCCCGCTCGCCGCAGATGCGAACGGCTCGCTCGATCCGCTCGACCTCGCGACGTTGCGGGCGGTCGATGCGCTCGGACTCACGTACCTCGAGCAGCCGTGTGCGGCGCACGACCCGACGGTGACCGCCCGGGTCGCCGACCTGTTGGGCACGCCCGTCGCGCTCGACGAGTCGATCGGCTCGGTCGACGACGTGCATGTGGCGCTGCGGGCGCGTGCGCTGCGCACCGACCGTCGCGGTGTCGTGAACGTGAAACCGGCCCGCCTCGGTGGTGTGGACGCCGCCGTGGACGTGCTGGCCGCGGTGCGCGGCGCGGGACTCGGGGCGTTCGTCGGGGGCATGCTCGAGCTCGGTGTCGGTCGGGCGGCGGCTGCGGCGGTCGCGGCGTCGCCGGGGTTCGACCTGCCGACCGACCTCGGACCGTCGGCGCAGTACGTCGAGGTCGACGTCGCCGGCCCCGTGGTCGTCGACGGGGCGGGGCGGCTCGTGGTCCCGGACGGGCCCGGGATCGGCGTCGAGGGTGATCGCGACCGGCTGCGGGCGACGGCGGTCGACTCGGCCGTCCTGCAGCGATGAGCGCCGGGCCGATGGCCCCGTTCGTCGTCGAGACGGTGGACGGTACGGTCGAACGGCTACTGGACCTGCCGTTCACGTCGCCGCTCCGTCCGACGTTGCGTGTCTGCCGCCCGACGACGTCGGCGCTCGTGCTCGGCAGCGTGCAACCGGAGGACCACGTCGACGCGGCCGCGGCGGCCCGGTCCGGGGTGCCCGTGGTGCGTCGCCGGAGCGGTGGTTCGGCGGTGCTGGTCGATCCCGGCGCCGTGGTGTGGCTCGACGTCGCACTGCCGGCGTCCGATCCCCGGTGGGTTGCGGATGTCGGTCGGGCGGCCTGGTGGGTGGGGGAGTTGTGGCGCGGCGCGCTCGTGGCGCTCGGTGCGAACGACGTCGTCGTGCACCGGGGGGGCCTCGTCGGGGACGGCCGCCATCGGCGGGTGTGCTTCGCGGGGACGGGACCGGGTGAGGTCGCTGTGGGCGGGCGGAAGGTGGTCGGTGTCGCGCAGCGGCGGACCCGTGACCTCGTCCGGTTCCAGACGATGGCGCTGCTCCGCTGGGACGGTCGGGCCACTGCCGCCCTCGTCGGGCTCGACGACGGGTGCGACGACGTGGCCGCAGGACTCGACATCGTCCTCGGTCGCCCGGTCGTCGCCGTCGAGGTCGTCGACGCGCTCGTCGACGCGGCGACCGGGGGCGTCGATCAGCCCGTGTAGGCGACGCCGACGACGGTCGTCGGCACGACGGGGCCCACCGCCCAGACTGCGAGCGTGTTCGACACCTCGTTGGCGACGACGAGCAGCGGACGTCGGTTCGGCGACTGCGACGCCGGGATGAACACCATGCCCTCAGGGCTGACGTCGGTCCCGGTCGGCGGCTGGAGGAGTCCGCCGAACGTCGGGGCTGTCGGGTTCGTCACGTCCCACACCATGATCCCGTTCGTCCGTTCGAGGGCGACGAAGACGTACGTGCGATCGCCGATCGTCCCGGCGGTGATGCCCTCGGGTTCCGGCCCCTTGTTGTCTGACCGGGTGTCGTCCCACGAGGTCGGTGCGAGCGCGAAGACCTGCTGTTCGATCTGGTCGCCGGAGTCCCACACCCGGGTTCCTGACGGGCTCCACACCGAGATCGAACGTGTGCCGTAGCTGTAGAGCACGTCGTAGTCGGTGTCGGTGTCCGTGTCGCCACCGATGCGGGAGATGGTCAGGCGGCCGGCGTTGGCGTCGGTACGGAGAGTCGCCCAGGTGGGGAACGCCGTCGTGTCGAGCGTGATGTCCTTGATCCGGGTCTCCTCGGTGAAGGCAGCCCCGTAGTCGCGGGCGTCGCCTTCGTTCGCGGTGATCACGTAGCCGCCCACCCACACCGCCTGGTCGGGCATGTACATGCCGCGGACCGGCCAGTTCTGGATGTTCCCGGGCGTCCCTGCGCTGCTGCTCACCTCACGGTCGGAGGCGTCGAGGCCGTTCCCGGCGATGCCGTGGTCCTTCGTGCCGAGCGGGAGGATCTGGGCGATCGTCGCCGAGGGGATGTCGATCACGGCGATCGCGTTGTTCTCCTGCAGGGTGACGTACGCCGTGCGGGAGTCCGCGCTCACCGTGATGTACTCGGGCTCGAGGTCCTGGGCGACCGACGCGTTCGGACCGAAGATGCGTACCCCCGCGGCCCGCAGCGTCGCCGCTTGTGCGTTGTAGCCGACGAATCCGACGGTCACCGGCGTGCCCGGGACGCCGCCGGTGATCGGGATGATCGAGACCGATCCCTCCGGGTCGACGGTGTAGGTGCTGTCGGGCTCGCCCTCGTTGGCGACGAGGAGCGATGTCCCATCGGGCGTGAAGGCGACGGCGTCGGGCAGTGCGCCGACGGTGCGGGTCGCCACGATCGCGAGGTCGGTCGCCCGGATGAACACGACGGTTCCCGGGTTGGTCGAGGTCGCGGCGACGACGCCGACGGCGAGCAGGTCGCCGTGGATCGAGACCGACGTGACCCCGCTGCCGTACTGCGCGAGGGCGATCGTGGTCTCGGCGACGGGCGCCGCCGACGCATCGAGGCGCGCGACATGGACGGCAACCGCCGTGGCGTCAGTCGTGAACAGGCGACCGGTGCCCGGGTGGAACGTGACGGTCTCTGCGCCGCCCACGGCAAGGCTGCCGAGTCGGGCCGTGTCGCTGATCGTCCCGTGCGCCGCTGGTGCGGCACCGACGCCCGCGGCGATCGCGCCGATGGCGAGCAGTCCGGTGGCGAGGACGCAACGGGTGGGGCGGGCATGAGGGCTGCGCTGCATGGTCGAGCACGGTACGGATGCCCCGTGAACGCCGGTTCGCCAGCGAACAGAGGGGCGGTGAATTTCCGGTGGCCGCTCGTCGACGAGCGCGCCGTCGGGTCCCAATGGCATGACGTGCTTGCGTTGTGGGGCAAAGTGGGTCAGAATGGAGCGCTGTGGAGAGCGGTGGGCCCGAGATGGGCGCCGCTGGGGTTCGGAAGCGGAGCGGAGTCGGCACGGTGTTCGTCGGGACCTTCGAGCATGCGCTCGATGACAAGGGGCGGTTGGTCCTTCCCTCGACGTTCCGTGCACGCCTCGCGGGCGGCGGGATCCTGAGCCCGTACCAGGGCTGCCTCGCGCTCTGGACCGAACCCGATTTCCGAGGCTTCGTCGACCGGCTCGGCGACAAGGTCCGCGACCGGGCAGCCAACCCCGACGCCCTCCGAGCCCTTCTCGCGAACGCGGCCGACGTCCGCCCCGACGCACAGGGGCGCATCGCCATCGCCCCGCGCCTCCGCCAGACCTACGACATCGCCGGTGCGGTCGTCCTCAACGGGGCGGGCGACCACGTCGAGCTCTGGAAGCCCGAGTCCTGGGAGACGGTGCTCGGCGCCGGGACCCAGGACCTCGCGGACGCCATCGCAACCCTCGGGATCTTCTGATCCCGCGACGAGAACGAAGGGAGGAGAGAGGACACGACGCACGGGTACCGCTGGTCCACCACCGGACCGACGGCCCAGGAGACCGCCCATCCGCCGCCTTCCGGCCGACAGGATGGAAAGCCCCTACTCCGCCCGCTTCGCCATCTGGCCGGCACGGGAGAGACAACCCGGCCGGCGCCAGTCGGCCGGAGGGCAGCAGATGGGCGGTCCCCGACCCCGAACCAGCGCACCGGTCGCCACCGACCGGAACCGAGATCGACGACATGGACGACGACCAGCCCAGCACCACCGACACGGACGAACCGAGGTTCCTCCACCGGCCGGTCCTGCGGACGGAGATCGTCAGGGTCTTCGCCGAGGTACCGGCCGGCCACGTGATCGACGCCACCCTCGGTGGCGGCGGCCACGCCGAGGCGCTGCTCGAGGCCCACCCCGGCATCCGCATCCTCGGTCTCGACCGGGACGCAGACGCCGTCCGGGCCGCCACCGGGCGTCTCGCCCGCTTCGGCGACCGGGTCCGGGTGGTCCACACCCGCTTCGACCGACTGGCCGAGGTGGTGCGGGAACAGGGGATCGGGACGGGCCCGGGGAACGGGGTGGTCGGGGTGCTGTTCGACCTCGGGGTCAGTTCCCCGCAGTTCGACCGGCCCGACCGGGGGTTCAGCTACCGATTCGACGCTCCTCTCGACATGCGCATGGACCGAACCCAGCGACGCACCGCCGCCGACATCCTGAACACGAGCGCCGAGGACGAGCTCGTCCGCATCCTGCGTGAGCACGGCGACGAGCCGAACGCCCGACGGATCGCACGCGCCATCATCGCCGCCCGCCCCCTCGCGACGACCGGCGAACTCGTCGAGACCGTCCGCCAGGCCCTGCCCGCCGCCGTGCAGCGTCGGAAGGGGCATCCCGCCAAGCGCACCTTCCAGGCGCTGCGGATCGAGGTCAACGACGAGCTGACGATCCTCCCCGGAACGATCGACGACGCGATCGACGTCCTCGAGCCCGGCGGCCGTGTCGCGGTGATCTCCTACCACTCGGGCGAGGACCGGATCGCGAAAGACCGCCTGCGCAATGCGGCGACCGGTGGCTGCACCTGCCCCGTCCACCTCCCCTGCGTCTGCGGAGCAGAGCCGACCGTGCGGATCGTCGGTCGGGCGATCGTGCCGGGTGCAGCCGAACTCGCGGAGAACCCGCGTGCCGCGAGCGCCCGTCTGCGGGTAGGCGAGAAGCTCGATACCCACGGTCACCAGGAATCGGCATGACGGCGGTCGGCACGGCGGCGACCGCGCGGCGCGCCCAGCGGGCGCCCCGTCCCGAGCAGTCGAGGCGCGCCGATCTGCGCGTCGTCGGCGCCGAGCGGTCGCGACGGGCCCGGCGGACCACCACCACGGTCGTCGCCGCCGTCTTCGCCGTGCTGTTCGCCGTCGCCGGAATGCAGGCCTACCTCGTGCAGGGGCAGGTGCGACTCGACCGCATCGACGAGGGCATCGCAGCCCGCGCCGAACAGCTCGACCGCTTGAACGTCGAGCTCGCCACACTTGCGACGCCGACGCGCATCCAGGCCGCCGCACTCGATGCCGGTCTGGTGCCGCCGCGTGATCTCGTCTTCCTCGCACCAGCATCGGCCGCCCCCCTCACGCCGGAACAGATCGCGGAACTCGACGGCATCGCCGGGACGGCGGACGACGGGGCGTGACGACCGGCGGCCGGCACCCCGTTCCCGGACGCGCACGATCCCACCACGGGGTCGTGCGTCCGCGCGCGGGCGAGAACGCTCGACCGGGTGGTCGGACGGGGCGACCCGTCGCCGTGGCGCAGCGCGCGGCACGTGCCCGCATGCGCGGTCGCCTCGTGTGGGTGACGTGTGCCGTGCTCGTCTGCTTCTGCGTCGTCGTCGGCAAGCTGGTCTTCCTCCAGGTGGCCGGTCCCGACCGCTACGTGGACCGTGCCCGCTTCCAGCGGCTGTCGGCCGAGACGCTGCGTGCTCCCCGTGGGGCGATCTTCGACCGCAACGGGCAGCCGCTCGTCACCTCCGTCGAACGCCAGTCGATCTGGGCGGATCCGAAGTTCGTCGTCGACCCGCGCGGGACCGCCCAGGCGCTCGCCCCGCTCCTCGGCCGCGACCCGGTCGGCATCCACGCCGACCTGCTCACCTCCGGTCGGTTCGTGTACCTGCAGCGGCAGGTGAGCGACGACGTAGCCGCAGCCGTGCAGGCGCTCGGTCTGCCCGGGATCGCCACCCTCGCCGAACCGACGCGCAGTCGTCCCGCCGGCGATCTCGCCGAGGCGGTCATCGGCAGCACGAACATCGACAACGTCGGCGTGTCCGGTCTCGAATTGCAGCTCGACGAGCTCCTCCGGGGTACCGACGGCGAGATGGTCGCCGAACGCGGTCCGCTCGGGCAGTCGATCCCGTCCGGTGAGCGACGGGTGCAGCCCGCGGTCCGTGGCTCGAACGTGGTGCTCACGCTCGACCGCGATCTGCAGGCGATGGTCGAGATCGCGCTCGCCAACCAGGTCGACGCCGTGCAGGCCGCCGGCGGCACGGCGCTGCTCATGAACCCGACGACGGGCGAGATCCTCGCCATGGCGACGGTGAAGCGTGACCCGACGACCGGACAGGTCCGCAACGACGCCGAGAACTTCTCGGTGAGTGGCACCTACGAGCCCGGTTCGGTCATGAAGATCGTCCCGGTCGCAGCGCTCGTCGACCGCGGTGCTGTCGGCCCCGACACCCCGCAGGACGTGCCGAGCTCGATCGTCGTCCACGATGCCGTCTTCACCGACGACCACCCGATCATCCTCGATCCGGTGACCCGCCCGCAGGCGACGGTGCTCGACGTTATGGCCGAGTCGTCGAACGTCGGGACCATCAAGCTCGCCCAGCGGCTCGGGGACCGCGGCCTCGCATCGGC
>CAYVOK010000003.1:51643-79103 GCA_964453335.1 uncultured Acidimicrobiaceae bacterium | reverse complement strand
CGGCCGCCGACCGGCAGCGGATCATGAAGCCGGAGACCTCCTCCGCGATGCGACGCATGCTCGCGGCGGTGGTGAAGGACGGCACGGGCTCGAAGGCAGCCGTCGAGGGCTACGAGGTCGCTGGGAAGACAGGGACGGCGTGGAAGCTGCGGGCGAACGGCGACTACGGCGCCGGCAAGGACCGTGACTACATGGCGACCTTCGTCGGGTTCGCGCCCGCCGACGACCCGCGGATCTCGATGATCGTGGTCATCGACGAACCGCGGACGGCGTACTACGGCGGGTCCGCCGCAGCCCCTGTGTTCGGTGCCGTCGCCCGCCAGGTGCTCGCGAACTACGACGTGATGCCCTACGCCGCGAACAACCCGCGGTCGCCGACGGGCAACAACCTCCGGGCGCTGCCGTCGGCGGCGATCCCGGCGACGACGCTCCGCCCGACGACGACGGTGCCGGCGCCGACCTCGACGAGCGCAGCGCCGCCGTCGAGCGTCCCCGGTCCGACGACGTCGGTCACCGTCGCCCCGACCTCGACGAGCCGTGGCTGACCCGGAGCCCGTCCCGGTCACCCTCGCCGAGATCGGCGCGGCCGTCGGACCGGACGCCGCGCTCGACGCCGACGCGGCGGGAACCGTGGTGCGGGGCATCGAGCACGATTCCCGCCGGATGATGGCCGGTGCGCTGTTCGCCTGCGTCCGCGGTGCGCACACCGACGGGCACGACCACGCAGGCGAGGCCGTCGCACGGGGCGCGGTCGCGCTCCTCATCGACCGCGACGTCGACGCCAACGTGCCGGTGGTGCGCGTCCCGGACGTGCGCGCCGCCCTCGGTCGGGCGGCGGCGTGCTGCTGGGGGAACCCGTCGGCGCGTCTCGACGTGGTCGGTGTGACCGGGACGAACGGCAAGACGACCGTCACGCACCTGCTCGCCGCAGTGCTCCGTGCCGCAGGACGCCGGACGACCGTCCTCGGCACGCTCTCGGGCGTGCGGACCACCCCCGAGGCCCCGGAACTGCAGCGGATCCTGGCCGGCTGCGTCGCGGCAGGTGACGCCGCCGTCGCGATGGAGGTGTCCTCCCACGCACTCGAGCTCGGGCGTGTCGACGGAACGCGGTTCGCTGCGACGGTCTTCACCAACCTGTCGCGCGACCACCTCGACTTCCACGGTTCGATGGAGGCGTACTTCGCCGCCAAGGTCCGACTGTTCGAGCCCTCCCGAACGTCCACCGCGATCGTCGATGTCGACGACCCCTACGGCCTTCGAATCGCCGACCTCGCCCGGAGCCGTGGTCTCACGGTCGCGGAGGTGCGAGGGGCCGACGCGACGGTTGTCGCATCGGATACGGGGTCGACGACGTTCCGTTGGCGGGACCGGACGGTGCGCCTGCCGCTTGCCGGGGCGCACAACGTCGCGAACGCACTGGCGGCGGCGACGACGGCGCTCGAACTCGGGCTGGACGTGGACGACGTCGCGGCCGGCCTCGCCGCGGCGGCCGTCCCTGCCGGACGGTTCGAACCGGTGGAGGCCGGACAGCCGTTCGCAGTGGTGGTCGACTACGCGCACACGCCCGACGCGCTCGACCGGGTGCTCGCCGCCGCACGCGACCTGGTGGGGTCCGAGGGTCGTGTACTCGTGGTGTTCGGCTGCGGCGGTGATCGCGACCCGGGCAAGCGGGCGCCGATGGGTGCGGTCGCGTCGCAGCGGGCCGACGTCGTGGTCATCACGTCCGACAACCCGAGGGGGGAGTCACCGGCGGCGATCGCCGGGCAGGTACGTTCCGGTGTCGTGTCCGGCTGCACGACCGTCGTCGAACTCGACCGTCGCCGAGCGATCGCTGCGACGTTCGCGCTCGCCCGACCCGGCGACTTCGTGGTGATCGCCGGCAAGGGGCACGAGACCACGCAGCAGATCGGGGACACCGTCGTCGACTTCGACGATCGGGTCGTCGCACGCGAGGAGCTCGCCGCAGCCGGCTGGCAGGGCGGCGGGGGAGGCCCCCGGTGATCCGTCTCCTCATCGCCGCGGCGCTGTCGGTGCTCGTGTCCCTCGTCGGCACGCGACTGCTCATCGTCTCCCTCGAGCGGCGGCGGATCGGTCAGCCGATCCGCGAGGACGGCCCGCGCGGGCATCAGGTGAAGGCGGGGACCCCGACGATGGGCGGTCTCGCCATCGTCGGCGGCGCCTTCGTCGGCTACGTGGGGTCGAACCTGTACCGCGGCATCTACACCCGCACGGGATTGATCGTGATGGCGGCGATCGCCGCGGCCGCGGTCGTCGGGTTCGCCGACGACGCCACGAAGCTCGTCCGCGGGCGGAACCTCGGGCTCAACAAGCGGGCGAAGATCCTGGGCCAGCTCACCGTCGCGGTCGGTTTCGCCACGGCAGTGGTGCTGTTGACCGAGGCCCACACGACGCTGTCGTTCACCCGCACGAGCCTGCCCGGCATCGAGCTCGGGCGCGTCGGCTGGGCGGCCGTCGCGGTGCTGTGGATCCTCGGTTCCTCGAACGCCGTCAACCTGACCGACGGACTCGACGGTCTCGCCGCAGGTGCGTCGATCATGGGATTCAGCGCCTACGCGGTGATCGGGTTCTGGCAGTTCCGGCACGTCGACTTCTACGGCAACAGCCATGCGCTCGATCTCGCCGTCGTCGCCGTGTCGATGATCGGCGGGTGCGTCGGATTCCTCTGGTGGAATGCGGCCCCCGCACAGATCTTCATGGGGGACACGGGTTCGCTGGCGCTCGGCACCGGGTTCGCCACGCTCGCGCTGACCACCGACACGGCCCTGCTGCTCCCGCTGCTCGGCGGACTCTTCGTGATGGAGACGATGTCGGTCATCGTCCAGGTCGCCGTGTACCGCTCGCAGCGTGGGGTTCCGCCCGCCCAGCGTCGCCGGCCGTTCCGGATGGCGCCGATCCACCACCACTTCGAACTCGGCGGCTGGCCGGAGACCCGGGTGATCATCCGCTTCTGGATCCTCGCCGGGCTGTGCGTCGCGCTCGCGCTCGGCATCTTCTACGCCGACTTCGTCGCCAGCGGTCAGGTGGACCTGTGACCGGCGTCCGACGTCCCGTGTCGCCCGCAGCGCCGGCGCCGCCGTCCCCGATCCGTCGGGCCATCGCGGTCGTGCGCGCCGGCTCCGGCGGTTCGACGACGAACGAGTACCTCGCGCTCGCAGCGATCCTCGTGCTCCTCAACCTCATCGGTCTCGTGATGGTGCTCTCGGCGTCGTCGGTGTACTCCCTCGAGGAACACGGGAGTTCGTGGGCGATCTTCCTGCGGCAGGCGTTCTCCGCCGGGATCGGTCTCGTCCTCCTGCTGATCGCGCAGCGGGTGGACTACCGGTCGTGGCGCAAGGTCTCGGGGATCGGGCTCGCCGTCGCGCTCGGTCTGCTCCTCTTCGTGCTGATCCCCGGGGTCGGCGCGGGCGCGAACGGTGCGACGCGCTGGATCGCAGTCGGCCCGATCAGCATCCAGCCGTCCGAGGTCGCGAAGCTCGCGCTCCTCGTCTACGCGGCGATGTTCATCGCCCGGAACATCCACGACGTGCAACGTTCGCTCCGTGCCGTCGTCCCGCTCCTCGGGTTCACCGGCGTGATCGTCGTGCTCATCATGTTGCAGCCGAACCTCGGCACGACCCTGATCACCGTGGCGATCGTCGCCGTGATGCTCTTCACCGCAGGTGCGCCGTGGCGGCCACTCGCCGGCGTCGGAGCGCTGCTCACGGCGGCCGCCGTGGTCGCCGCCTGGGCGGCGCCGTACCGCAGGGCCCGGGTGCTCGCCTTCCTCGACCCGTGGGCTGATCCGGCGGGCACCGGGTACCAGACGTTGCAGGCGTCGTCCGCGATCGCCGAGGGCGGATGGACCGGCGTCGGGATCGGCGCGAGCCGGGCGAAGTGGGGCTTCCTCCCCTTCGCCCACACCGACTTCATCTTCGCGATCATCGCCGAGGAGTTCGGCATCATCGGTGCCGCGGTCGTCGTCGCCCTCTACGGCGGGCTCGTCGTCGTCGGCGCCCGTGTCGCCCGCCGGGTGCCGGACCACTTCGGCATGCTGCTCGCCACCGGAGTGACCGCGTGGTTCGGTCTGCAGGCGCTCGTGAACATGGGTGCGGTGGTCGGCCTGCTGCCGATCACGGGCGTGCCGTTGCCGTTCGTTTCGGCGGGCGGCTCGGCCCTGTTCGCGAACATGGCGGCGGCCGGCGTCCTGCTCGGCGTGGCACGCCACGCGGGGCTGGTCGGCGCAGCGACGTCCGGGTCGTGACGACGCCGCGGGAGGTCCCCGGACCGGTCCGTGCGGTGTGGGATCCTCGGACGGTGACCGACCCGGGAGCGCGGCCGGAACGCCGCCCGTTCGTCGTGGTCGCTGGCGGAGGGACGATGGGACACGTCGCCCCGGGTCTGGCGATCGCCGAGGCGCTCGTCGCGCGCGGCTGCCCGCGGGCTGCGGTGCTCTACGTCGGCTCGGCGCGTGGTGTGGAGGCGACCCGGGTACCGGCCGCCGGGTTCGAGGTCGTGCTCCTGCCGGGTCGCGGGATCCGTCGGGCGCTCACCGTCGACAACGTGGGTGCGGTCGTCGGCCTTGTCGTTGCGTTCGTGCGGGCGTTCGTGCTCCTGCTCCGTCGTCGACCGGCGGTCGTGCTCGCGCTCGGCGGCTACGCGTCGGTCCCGTGCGTCGTCGCGGCGGTACTGCTGCGGATCCCCGTCGTCGTCGCCGAGCAGAACGCCGTCCCGGGTGCGGCCAACCGGCTCGCCGGATGGTTCGCCCGTGCGTGCGCCGTCTCCTTCCCCGACACGCCGTTGCGGCGCGCCGTCCTCACCGGGAACCCGGTGCGCCCCGACGTCGCCGCGGTCGACCGATCCGACGCAGGCCGGGCGGCGGCACGGGCCCGGCTCGGCATCGCCCCCGGTCGGGCGTTCGTGCTCGCGTACGGCGGATCCCTCGGCGCCCGCACGGTGAACCGGGCGGTGTGGGCAGCCCGGGAACGGTGGGCGGACCGGACCGATCTCGCGGTCCGTCACGTCGTCGGCGACCGCGGCTGGGACGAACTGCCGGACACGGCGACCCCGACCGACGGTGCGACAGGACTGCAGTACCAGCCGGTGCGGTACGAGGACGACATGCCGACCGCGCTCGCCGCCGCCGACCTCGTCGTCGCCCGTGCCGGCGCGTCGACGGTCGCCGAGCTCGCCGCGGCGGGGGTCCCGTCGATCCTCGTCCCGTTGCCCACCGCTGCCGCCGACCACCAGCGCGTCAACGCCGAGGCGTTCGCGTCTGCGGGTGCCGCGGTGGTGTGCGGCGACGCGTCCTTCGACGGCGATCGGCTCGTCGAACTCGTCGCGGCGCTCCTTGCCGACTCCGACGGGTTGCGGCGACGGGGCGACGCAGCACGTGCATTCGCGCGACCCGACGCCGCGGACCGTGTCGCCGACCTCGTCCTCACGCACGCGACGCGTGCCGTTCCGGGGTCGTCGTGAGCGGCGTCGACGACGGGGTCGCCGCAGTCGACCTGTCGTTGCCCCGGCGCGTGCACGTCGTCGGCGTCGGCGGTGCCGGGATGAGCGCGATCGCCGAGATCCTGCGCACGCTCGGTCACGCCGTCTCGGGCAGCGACCTGAAGGACGGCCCGGCGCTCGAGCGGCTGCGTGCCGCCGGTGTCGACGTCGCCGTCGGTCACGACGCCACCCACGTCGGCGCCGCCGATCTCGTCACGATCTCGACGGCGATCCCGGCGGGGAACGTCGAGGTCGTCGAGGCGCGTCGCCGCGGTGTGCCCGTCGTCCGCCGGGCGGACGTCCTCGCTGCATTGTGTCGCCTCCGGCACACCGTCGCCGTCGCCGGAACGCACGGGAAGACGACGACGTCGTCGATGCTCGCGCTGATCCTCGTCGACGCGGGACGTGCACCGTCGTTCCTCATCGGCGGCGAGATCAACGAGGTCGGCAGCGGGGCGGCGTGGGACGACGGCGCCGAGTTCGTCGTCGAGGCGGACGAGAGCGACGGGACGTTCCTGCATCTCGGCCCGGTGGCCTCCGTCGTCACCAACGTCGAGGCCGACCATCTCGACCACTACGGCACCTATGCGGCGCTCGTCGACGCGTTCGTCCGCTTCGCCGCCACGACCGACGGTCCCGCCGTGGTCGGGGTCGACGGGCCCGACGGCGCAGCCGTCGCCGCTGCGGCCCGTGCAGCGGGGGCCCGGGTCGTCACGTTCGGGACCGTCGCGTCGGCGGACGTCCGGATCGTCGACGCGGTGACCGACGCGGCGGGGGCGCGAGGAACCCTGCTGCGCCCGGGCGCGGACCCGTTGCGGATCGAGCTCGCGGTCGCCGGCCTGCACAACCTGCAGAACGCGACGGCCGCAGCGGTCACGGCGCTCGAGCTCGGTGTCGAGCCAGCGGTGGTGCAGCGTTCCCTCGCCCGGTTCGCCGGGGTCGCCCGGCGCCTGCAGCATCGGGGAACGACGGCCGGGGTCACCTTCGTCGACGACTACGCGCACCTGCCGTCGGAGGCAGCGGCGGCCGTCGCCGCGATGCGCGCCGCCGGATGGCGGCGTGTCGTCGCCGTCTTCCAGCCGCACCGCTACAGCCGCATCGCCGAGCTCGGTGGCGCGTTCGGCGACGCGTTCGTCGACGCCGACCTGACGGTCGTCACCGACGTGTACGCAGCGGGTGAGCGGCCGCGACCCGGGGTGACCGGGATGCTGGTCGTGCACGGCGTCCTCGACCGACATCCGTTCCAGCCGGTGGTGTACCTGCCACGGCGGTCCGATCTCGTCGCCTACCTCGCCGCGTCGCTGCAGCCCGGGGACTGCTGTCTGACGATGGGTGCGGGCGACGTGACATCGCTCCCCGACGAGGTGCAGGCGGCGCTCCGGGCCCGCCCGGCGGCGGTCGGCCGGTCGTGAGCGGGGATCCCGTGGACCGGGGCCGGTGGTCCGAGCTCGGTCGAGCGTGTGCGGCGGTGCTCGGCGCACCGGGATCGGCCGTCCGCGTCGAGGAACCACTCGGACCGCGCACCACCTACCGGGTCGGCGGCGCGGCCCGCGTGCTCGTCGAGGTGGACGCCGTCGACGACCTCGCTGCGCTCGCCTCCGTCGTCGCCCCGACGGATCTGCCGGTGCTCGTCGTCGGCCGTGGCTCGAACCTGCTCGTGGCGGACGCCGGGTTCGACGGGGTCGCCGTCGTCCTCGGGCCGGCGTTCACGACCGTCGACGTCGACGGGACGACCGTCGTCGCCGGCGGCGCCGCCCTGCTTCCCGTCGTCGCGCGTCGCACCGCGCAGGCGGGGCTGCGCGGGTTCGAGTGGGCAGTTGGTGTGCCCGGCACGATCGGTGGCGCAGTGCGGATGAACGCCGGTGGGCACGGCGCCGACATGCGAGCAGCGTTGCGTGACGCCGTGGTCGTCGACCTCGGCGAACCCGGTGCGCGCCCGGTGACGCGTCCGGCTGCCTCCCTCGATCTTGCGTACCGCCGTTCCACGTTGCGGTCCCGGGAGATCGTCGTGCAGGCGCGGCTCGAGCTCCGGGAGGGGTCACGAGGCGACGCCGAGGCGGTCGTCGCCGAGGTCGTCACGTGGCGGCGCGAGCACCAGCCCGGTGGGGCGAACGCCGGCTCGGTGTTCACGAACCCGCCCGGTGACAGTGCAGGTCGGTTGATCGACGCGGCGGGCGGCCGCGGGTTGCGGATCGGTTCTGCCGAGGTGTCGACGAAGCACGCGAACTTCATCCAGGCCGACGCCGGTGGATCGGCCGCCGACGTGTGGGCGGTGATGGACGCGGTGCGACGCCTCGTGGTGGGCGCCGGTGGTCCGGCGCTCGAACCGGAGACGGTGCTCGTCGGCCTGCCACCGCTTCCCGAGGTCGCCGCGTGAACGCGCGACCACGCCGTCCGGCGGCGAAGGGTCGAGCGAAGCGTCCGGCCCGGCAGACGCCGACGGCGGTCGACCCGCGGATCGCCCGGCGGCGCGCCGAGGTCGACCGGGCGCGCCTCGCTGTCCGACGCAGTCGATTCGTCACGGTCGGTGCGGTGCTCGCCGTCTGTGCAGCCCTCGGCGCCGTCACCCGCACGCCCCTGCTCGACGTCGACCGGGTGCAGGTCGCAGGCGCCGTGCGTTCCGAACGTGCCGCGGTCGTCGAGGCGACCGGTGTCGCGCCGGGCGACGCGATGACCGACCTCGACACGCGTCGCATCGGACGGCGTCTCGAGGCCACTCTGCCGTGGGTGGCGACCGCCGAGGTCTCGCGGTCGTGGCCGTCGACGATCCGGGTCACCCTCGTCGAACGCACCGTCGTCGCCCAGGTCGCCGATCCTGCGGGACGATGGTTCCTCGTCGCCGCGGACGGCACGCTCGTCGCCGAGGTGCCGACACCCGACCCGAACCACGTCACGATCGACGGCGTCGTGCCCGACGCGGTCGTCGGTGGGCGCCTCGTCGACCGGGCTGTCGCGGGGACCGCCGTCCTCGGTGCCGCATCGGATGGCGTGCGCACCAGGGTCCGTGCGCTCCGCTACGTCGGCGACGACGCCATCGAGCTCGTGCTCCGACCGGAAGGGCGGGTCGCGTTCGGTGCGGTCGACCAGGTCGACCAGAAGCTCCGAGACCTCGACACGATGCTCGCCCGGGTCGATCTCAGCTGTCTCGCGATCATCGACCTCGGGGTCCCCGCCCACCCGGTGCTCCAACGCCAGGACGGCTGCGGATCGTGACGTCGCGGTGGGGAGGGTCGTTGTTTTCGGCCCGCGCGGTCGGTACGCTTCCGCCACGTTGCGTGAGCAGCGGTTTTCTTCGCAGCCGGTCACCGGAAGCCGGGGACGACGTCAGCATCGACAACAGCGACAGGGAACGGCACCGGCCCGTTCTCCGGTGGCAGAGTGAGGACATCACATGGCTCCGATCCCCCAGAACTACCTCGCCGTGATCAAGGTCGTCGGTGTCGGCGGCGGTGGCGTGAACGCCGTCAACCGGATGATCGACGCCGGGTTGAAGGGCGTCGAGTTCATCGCGGTGAACACCGATGCGCAGGCGTTGCTGATGAGCGACGCCGACGTGAAGATCGCGCTCGGGAAGGAGATCACCCGTGGTCTCGGCGCCGGGAGCGACCCCGAGGTCGGCCGGCAGGCCGCCGAGGAGGCGCGCAGCGAACTCGTCGAGGCGCTCGCCGGTGCCGACATGGTGTTCATCACCGTCGGTGAGGGCGGCGGCACCGGGACCGGTGCGGCACCCGTGATCGCCTCGATCGCGAAGGGGAGCGGGGCGCTCACCATCGGTGTCGTCACCCGTCCGTTCGGGTTCGAGGGCCGTCGGCGTGCGATGCAGGCCGACGACGGCATCACGAAGCTCCGCGACGAGGTCGACACCCAGATCGTCATCCCGAACGACCGGTTGCTCACCGTCGCCGACGAACGCACCTCGATGGTGAACGCGTTCAACATGGCCGACGAGATACTCCTGCAGGGGGTGCAGGGGATCAGCGACCTGATCACGACCCCGGGTCTGATCAACACCGATTTCGCGGACGTGCGCATGATCATGCGCGACGCCGGCTCCGCCCTCATGGGGATCGGCTACGGCTCCGGCGACGGTCGCGCCGTCTCCGCCGCCCGGGCTGCGATCTCCTCGCCGCTGCTCGAGTCCTCCATCGACGGCGCACGGGGGATCCTGCTCAGCATCACCGGCGGTTCCGACCTCGGTCTGCTCGAGGTGAACGAGGCCGCAGAGATCATCCACAACGTCGCCCACCCGGACGCGAACATCATCTTCGGCACCGTGATCGACGACGCCATGGGCGACGAGGTGCGGGTCACCGTGATCGCCGCCGGGTTCGACCCGGCCAGCCGGACCACGGCGGAGGACCGTTCCGCACCGCGTGTGCGTCGCACCACCGACATCTTCGGCGGGGACGACGACGACCTCGACCTCGACGAGGGTTCGGACGACTTCGACGTCCCGTCGTTCCTCCGCTGAGGCCGGGGTCCGACGGGTCCCGACCCGTGCACGAGCTGCCCAGCGTCGACGAGGTACGTGAGCGCCTTGCGGCGATCCGGGCGCGGATCGCCGCGGCCGGCGGTACGGACGTGACCGTGGTGGGCGTGACGAAGGGGCATCCGGTCGCGGTGGTCGACCTCGCCCGGCAGGCCGGGATCGTCGACCTCGGCGAGAACTACGCCCAGGAACTCGTCGAGAAGGCCACGACCGTGGTGCCTCCGGGGCCGCGCTGGCATGCCATCGGTCGTCTCCAGCGCAACAAGGTGCGCCTCCTCGCACCGCACGTCACGCTCTGGCAGACGGTCGACCGGGTCGAGCTCGCGGATGAGATCGCCCGTCGCGCCCCCGGCGCTGACGTCCTGGTCCAGGTCGGCACGACCGGCGAGGAGGGCAAGGGAGGCTGCCCGGTCGCCGACGTGCCGGCACTCGTCGAGGCATGCCGCTCGGCCGGGCTCGCCGTGCGTGGGCTCATGACGGTCGGTCCGACCGATCCGGACGTCTCGCCCGGGCCGGGTTTCGTGATGGTCCGGGGCCTCGTCGACCGGCTCGGCCTCGAGGTCTGCTCGATGGGGATGTCCGACGACCTCGAGATCGCCGTCGACGCCGGCTCGACGATGGTGCGGATCGGTCGCAGCCTGTTCGGCCCGCGGGTCCGCTGACGGCCTGCGGCGCGTTCCCCGAGGTGGCAGCGGCTACCATCGGCGCTCCAGGAGGAGCCATGGCATCGAAGTGGCGGAAGGTCACGGAGTACCTCGGTCTGGCGCCCGACGAGGACGACGCCGACTACGAGGTGGACGACTACGAGGACGACGTCCCCGAACGCGCCCGTCCGGTGGCGCGCCCGGCTCGCGCCGCCGCGGTGCAGCCCGAAAGTGACCTGATCGGGACCGTCCGTCCGCTACCCACCCCCTCGCGGCCGTCGAGCAACGTCGAGTTCGAGGACACCGGGGTCGTCGTGCGCCCGGTCTCCCCGGCGACCGTCTCGCCCTCCCCGGTGGTGGTCCGCCCTGCGGAACCGGTCGTCAGCGCACCCCAGGTCGTCGTGCCGACGAGTTTCGGTGAGGCCCAGGAGGTCGCCGACCGGTTCAAGGCCCGTCGTCCGGTGATCATGAACCTCCAGGAGGTCGACCGGGAGCTGTCCCGTCGCCTCATCGATTTCGCCAGCGGGCTCTGTTACGGCCTCGGCGGACGGATGGACAAGGTCGCGAACCAGGTCTTCCTGCTGGTGCCGGCCGACGTCACCGTGTCGGAGATCGAGCAGCGGCGCCTCGCGGAGCGTGGGTTCCAGGCGTGATCCGCGAGGTGCTCTGCGCGGGGATCGGGATCTACCTCCTCGCCCTGTTCGGAAGGATCATCCTCAGCTGGTTCCCGTTGCGCCCCGGGTCCCCCGTGGGGTCGGTCGCCGGTGTGCTCGAACGTGTCACCGAGCCGGTCCTCGGCCCGGCGAGGCGCATGATCCCGCCGATCCGTATCGGCGCGATGGGTCTCGACGTGTCGGCGATGCTCGTCGTCATCGTCCTGCAGGTGGTGCGCGGCGTCATCTGCTGATGACATCCCCGCCGAGGCCTGCACGCTTCGGTAGCGTCGGACCATGGACGTCACCCCCAAGGTCCTGCGCGAGATCTCCTTCCGCGAGAAGTTCCGTGGCTACGACCCCGACGAGGTCGACGAGTTCCTCGGGCGCGTCGCCGAGACGCTGAAGCACATGCACGGCCGTCTCCAGGAGGCCGCCGCGCAGATCGAGGCCGCCGAGACGCGTGCCGCCCGGAGTGAGGCCCGCAGCCGCGAGGGGTCGGAGACCGAGGAGACGTTGCGGCGGACGCTCGTCCTCGCCCAGCGCACGGCCGACGCAGCGATCGAGGACGCACAGCAGCGCGCCGCCGAGATGCTCGAGGTGGCGCGGGCCGAGGCCGACACGGCGGTGAGCGACGCGAGGGCGCGCGCCGCGGTCATCCTCGAGGAGGCGCAGTCCGAGTCCCTGAAGCTCGCCGAGGTGCGACTCGACGAGGTCGAGGCCGAACTCGGGGTGCTCGAGGGTCGGCGTTCCGCCGCCCAGGCCGAGGTCGCCGCCGCCGAGGCACGAGCCGAGGAGGCGCGCCGCCGACTCGCCGCACTCGTCGAGGACCTGCAGCGTCTCGCCGGCGTCGCCCCGCGCGCCGTGGACGCGCCGGCTCCCGAACCCGCTGCTGCACCGGCCCCCGAGGCTGACGCCGCCCCGGAGGCGGGCGGACCGGCGGGTGCGGACGAGGTCGTGGTCGACGTCGAGGTGCTCGGCGATCCGGCCGACGCCCCTGCGCCGGTCGCCGCCGGGTCGGACTGGTGGTCGGCGCCCGACGCCGACGGTCGGGCCGATGCTGCGCCTGCGACGGTCGTCGACGTCGATTTCGGTGCGTTCGTCGCGGACGACGACGGCTGGGACGCCGACGAGGTCGATTGGTCGGTCGAGATCGTCGAGGACGAACCTGCGCCGGGCGAACCGGTCGGGGGTTCGTGGGCGCCGCCGCCCCCGCCGCCACCGGCCCACCGTGCCCCCGGAGCCGATGCGGGTGCCGGACCGACCACCCCGCCGCCGCCCCGTCCGGGCGCCGACAACTCGTGGGCGCCTCCCGCCGTCCGTGCCGCGACCGGCAACCGTGACGACGACGAGCCGGCCGCCCCGCCCCTCCAGCTCTTCGGCCCGGACGACCGCCCACCGGGCAGGTCGTGACCGAGACGGCCGAGGCACCGGCACCGCCGGTCCGCACCCGACGACTCCTCGCCGCGAGCACCGCTGTCGCGGTCCTCGTGGTCGACCAGGCCAGCAAGGCCTGGGCCCGAACGCTCGACGACCCGGTCGGTGTCGTCGGGTCGTTGCAGTTCCGCCTGGCGCACAACAGCGGCGCGGCGTTCAGTCTCTTCGAGGGGCTCGGCGGGGTGATCGGTGTGCTCGCCGTCGCCATCGTCGCGGTCCTCCTGGTCATGCTGCGCTCGGTCGTGCAGCCTCCCGCCGCGCTTGCGGTGGGGGCCGTGCTCGGTGGGGCGGTCGGCAACCTCGTCGACCGTGTCACCCAGCCGGGTGAGGGGTTCCTCGGTGGGCACGTCACCGACTTCATCGACCTGCAGTGGTGGCCGATCTTCAACGTCGCCGACATCGGCATCACCGTCGGCGGCGCCGTGCTCGTCTGGTTCAGCATCCGTCCGGGTCGTCCCGCGTGAGCGCGGAGTCGGCGGTCCGGGTCGAGCTGGCGCCCGCGCTCGAGGGGGAGCGGGTCGATCGTGTCGTCGCGATGCTCACGGGCATCAGCCGTGCGGCGGCTGCCGATCTCGTCGGTGCCGGGCGGGTCCACCTCGACGGCACGCCGGTGACCAACCGGTCGTCGCGGGTCAACGCCGGGCAGTTGCTGGTCGTCGACGAGGTGCCGGAGCCCACCGTGCGTCTGCCGGAGCCCGACCCGACCGTGCCCTTCTCGATCGTGTTCGAGGACGAGCACCTGCTGGTCGTCGACAAGCCCGCCGGGGTCGTCGTGCACCCGGGCAACGGTGTCGGCGGCGGGACGCTCGTCCACGGGTTGCTCGCGCACCGGCCGGAGCTCGCCGGTGTGGGCGAACCGCACCGCCCGGGCATCGTGCACCGGCTCGACCGGGGGACCTCCGGTCTGCTCGTCGTCGCACTCGACGAGGCCACGCGCCTCGACCTGATCGACCTGCTCACCACCCACGACGTGCACCGGCGGTACCGGGCGCTCGTCCTCGGGCACCCGAACGCAGCCGGCGGTCTCGTCGACGCGCCGATCGGGAGGTCGCGCCGCGACCCGACCCGACGGGCGGTCACCCATGACGGGAAGCCGGCCCGGACGAGGTTCCGGGTGGTGTCTACCCACGAGCGGCCCGAGGCGCTCAGCCAGCTCGACTGCGATCTCGAGACGGGCCGCACCCACCAGATCCGGGTCCACCTGCGCACGATCGGTCATCCCGTCGTCGCGGACGCGGTCTACGGCGGCGGACGCTGCACGCTCGGTCTCGACCGCCCGTTCCTCCACGCCCGTGAGCTCGCGTTCACGCACCCACGGACGGGTGAGGACCTCGCGTTCTCGTCACCGCTGCCATCCGATCTCGCAGCGGTGCTCGCCGGTCTCGATCCGCCGGGCTGAGTGCACCGGGCCGGTCGCGCCGGGGTTCAGCGGCTGCGGCGCCCGGTGGTGGGCGGTTCGTCGCCCGGCCAGGCGAGCTCACCGCGGCTCATCTGTGCGATGTCGGCGAGGCGGATCGAACCGAGGTGGGTGCGCATCCGTTCGCCCACGTCCGCCCAGATCGACAGCAGCACGCACTGGCCCTCGTGGTCGCACGCACCGTTCGTGTGCGGCTCCCCGAAGTCGCCTGCGGCGATCGGACCGTCGACTGCGCCGACGATGTCGGCGAGCGTGATGTCCTCCGGGGAGCGGGCGAGCACGTAACCGCCGCCGACCCCGCGCTTGGACCGCACGAGCCCGGCGCCCTTCAGCGCGAGCAGGATCTGCTCGAGGTACGGCTGGGGGAGGGCGGTGCGTTCGGCGA
Source organism: uncultured Acidimicrobiaceae bacterium (assembly GCA_964453335.1). GTDB lineage: Bacteria > Actinomycetota > Acidimicrobiia > Acidimicrobiales > CAIXPF01 > VGBO01. Next base: position 64,585 of record CAYVOK010000003.1, on the reverse strand, counting down.
TGTCGCGGACCGAGTTCGGCCGAGCGTCGTCGGCGTGGAGCGCGAGGGACAGCAGTGCCCGACTGGCGTAGTCACCTCGCGTCGAGACCTTCACGGCGCCCATCGTAGGCAGCCGCCACGCATCCCGGCGGTTGAGTCCGTGCCGGGGACCGGGCAAGCTGTCCGACGCATGTCGGACGACTCCCCGGTTCTGCCGCACTACGACGGCGGGTGCATCGCCTCGATCGTCCCCGCGCTCCTCGAGGCACCGACGCCGCCGACGTGGCTGCCGGAGCCGGCGCGCGACGCACGCCAGACCGTGCTGCTCGTGCTCGACGGGCTCGGCTGGGAGCAGCTCTGCGACCACCGCTCGCAACTCCCGACGATCGCCGCCATGCAGGGCGGGCCGATCACGTCGGTCGCGCCGTCGACGACTGCGACGGCGCTCACCTCGATCGCGACCGGTCTCACCCCCGGGGAGCACGGCATCGTCGGGTATCGGATGGCGATGGGCCACGACGTGTTGAACACGCTGCGCTGGTCCGACGGCCGTGGTGACGCCCGGTCGACGTACACGCCCGACCGGGTGCAGCCCGTCGAGGCGTTCCTCGGTCACCGGCCGCCGGTGGTCACCAAGGCCGAGTTCGCGACGACCGGGTTCACCGGTGCGCATCTCGTCGGAGCCCGCTTCCACGGCTACCGGATGGCGTCCACGATGATCGAGCACGTGCGCCGCCTCGTGGTGGCGGGGGAGTCGTTCGTCTACGCCTACTACGAGGGGATCGACAAGGTCGCGCACGAGTTCGGGCTCGGCGACTTCTACCGGTCCGAGCTCTGCACCGCCGACAGGGTCGTCGCCCAGCTCCTCGACGTCCTGCCCTCCGGGGTGGCGCTCCTCGTCACCGCGGACCACGGCCACCTCGAGACGGGCGACAAGCTCGTCGAACCCCACCGGGACGTGCTCGCGGCGACGGCGATGCAGTCCGGTGAGGGTCGGCTTCGCTGGTTCCACGCCCGTCCGGGTCGTCTCGACGTGCTCGCCGACGCGCTGCGCCGCCATCACGGTGGCCAGGCGTGGGTGCGGACGAAGGCGGAGGCGATCGCCGAGGGCTGGTTCGGCCCGGTGGTCGGGGAGACGGCGGCATCCCGGCTCGGCGACGTGTGCCTCGCGGCGAAGGGGACGCTCGCGTTCGTCGACCCCGACGACTCGGGCCCTTACGAGCTCGTCGGCCGCCACGGGTCGTTGACCTCGGCCGAGATGTTCGTGCCCCTCGTCGCAACCCGCGTCTGAGACGGCGATTCCGCTGCGGCTGCCCGGGCGCGCCCGCGTAGGGTAGGTGGCCGTGAGCAGCACCGACGCCCCCGGATCCGACCGTTCCGACCAGCCGGAGGTCCTCGACGGCCCGGCGGGCGCGCCCGCGACCGGCGGTGAGGCGATCGAGCAGCCGGCGAAGATCATGCGGATCGGCTCGATGATCCGGCAGCTCCTCGAGGAGGTCCGGTCGGCGCCGCTCGACGAACGTTCGCGGGACCGGCTGCGGGACGTCTACGAGACGTCGGTCCGGGAGCTGGCGACGACGCTCTCACCCGACCTGCGTGACGAGCTCGGCCGGTTGACGATGCCGTTCGCCGAGGAGTCCCCGCCGAGCGAGGCGGAGCTGCGGGTCGCCCAGGCCCAGCTCGTCGGCTGGCTCGAAGGGCTCTTCCAGGGGATCCAGGCGACGATGTTCGCCCAGCAGGTGATGGCGCGGCAGCAGCTCGAGCAGATGCGCGGGCAGCTCGGCGCCGGTCCCGACCAGGTCGGGGTCCCCGGCGCCCGCCCCGGCCCGGACGCCCGCCCCGGCACCTATCTCTGAGCGGGCGTCGCCGAGGAGACCGACGGGACCGGTGGCGATAGTGTCGGGATCACATCCCTGTGATTCGACCGGAGGCCCGGGGTAACGGTGGCCGACTCCTTCGCCCATCTCCACGTCCACACCGAGTACTCGATGCTCGACGGCGCGGCGCGCACCGACGAGGTCGTCGCCAAGGCGGCCCGGGACGGGCAGCCGGCGATCGGCATCACCGATCACGGCAACATGTACGGAGTCATCGACTTCTACAAGGCCGCCCGTGGCGTCGGGATCAAGCCGATCATCGGCACCGAGGCCTACATGGCCCACGAGTCGCGCCACGAACGACCGACCCGACGCGGCGGTCGGATCGACGACTCCGGCGGCGACGCCGAGGGCGGGCAGAAGCTCTACTACCACCTCACGCTGCTCGCCGAGAACGACGCCGGCTACCGCAACCTCGTCCAGCTCGCGTCCCGCGCCTACCTCGAGGGCTACTACTACAAGCCGCGTATCGACTGGGAGGTCCTCGCCGACCACAGCGAGGGACTGATCGCGACGACGGGGTGCCTCGGCGGTCACGTCCTGCAGTCCCTGCTGCGGGGTGACGTCGACGGTGCGACCGAGAAGGCGGCGCGCCTCCAGGACATCTTCGGGCGGGACAACCTGTTCGTGGAGCTGCAGGACCACGGCATCCCCGAGCAGAAGCGCACGAACCCGCAGCTGCTCGAGCTCGCCCGGCGCATCGGCGCGCCGCTCGTCGTCACGAACGACTCGCACTACGTGCACCGGGAGGACGCCGAGGCGCACGACGCCCTGCTGTGCGTGCAGACCGGCGCGTTGATGTCGGACACGGACCGCTTCCGGTTCCACGGCGACGAGCACTACCTGAAGAGTGCCGAGGAGATGCGGTACCTCTTCCGCGAGGTCGAGGTGGCGTGCGACAACACGCTGTGGATCGCGGAACGCTGCAACGTCGAACTCGAGTTCGGCACCCCGAAACTCCCCGAGTTCCCGGTGCCCGAGGGGTTCGAGGGCGACACCGCGTACCTCGAGCACCTCGCGTTCGAGGGGGCCCGCCGTCGCTGGGGTGCCGATCTCCCCGACGAGGTCGTCGAACGCATCGCGTTCGAGCTGCAGGTCATCGCCGCGATGGGCTTCAGCTCGTACTTCCTCATCGTGTGGGACCTGATCCGACACGCCCGCGAGTCCGGCATCCGGGTCGGACCGGGCCGTGGGTCGGCCGCCGGGTGCGCGGTCGCCTACGCGCTCTGGATCACCGACCTCGACCCAATCAAGTACGACCTCCTGTTCGAGCGGTTCCTGAACCCGTCCCGTATCTCGATGCCGGACATCGACATGGACTTCGACTCCCGTTACCGGGAGGAGATGATCCGCTACGCCGCCGAACGGTACGGCCGTGACCACGTCGCCCAGATCATCACGTTCTCCCAGATCAAGGCGCGCGCCGCCGTGCGTGACGCCGCCCGGGTGCTCGGTCTGCCCTATGTGAAGGGCGACCAGGTGGCGAAGGCGATGCCACCGCTCGTGATGGGGCGTGACACACCGCTGTACGCCTGTCTCGAGGAGCACGAGAAGTTCGCCGACGGCTACCGGATGGCTGCCGACCTGCGGGCGCTCTACCAGGGCGACGACGAGGTCCGTCGCATCATCGACGTGGCGCGTGGACTCGAAGGACTGCGTCGTCAGGACAGCGTGCACGCCGCCGCCGTGGTGATCGCCCCGAAGCCGCTCACCGAGTACCTGCCGATCCAACGCAAGCCCGAGTCCTCCCAGGCGCCCGAGGACGCGCCGATCGTCACGCAGTACGAGATGCACGGTGTCGAGGAACTCGGTCTGCTGAAGATGGACTTCCTCGGCCTGCGCAATCTCGACGTGATCACGGACACGCTCGAGATGATCGAGCGGCTCCACGGGGTCCGTGTCGACATCGACGCCGTCGACCTCGACGACCGGAAGACCTACGAGCTCCTCGGCCGTGGCGACACGATCGGCGTGTTCCAGCTCGAGTCCACGCCCATGCGGGAACTGATCCGGTCGATGCAGCCGGAACGGTTCGACGACGTCGCCGCCCTCGTCGCCCTGTACCGACCCGGTCCGATGGCGGCGAACATGCACAACGATTACGCCGACCGGAAGAACGGGCGGAAGTCGACCACCTACCTGCACCCCGACGCCGAGGAGATCCTCGCCGACACGTACGGCCTGATGATCTACCAGGAGGCGATGATGCGGATCGCCCAACGGTTCGCCGGGTACAGCCTCGCCGAGGCGGACAACCTCCGGAAGGCGTGCGGCAAGAAGGACCGGGCCCTGCTCGCCAAGGAGCGCGAGAAGTTCATCGAGGGGTCGGAGCGGGTCGGGTACGGCCGGACGCTCGGGGAGGCGTGGTTCGAGATCATCGAACCGTTCGCCGACTACGCGTTCAACAAGTCCCACAGCTACGGGTACGGCTTCGTCGCGTATCAGACCGCCTATCTGAAGGCGAACTACCCCGTCGAGTACCTGAGCTGCCTGCTCACCTCGGTGAAGGGGAACCTCGACAAGGCGGCCGTCTACCTCAACGAGTGCCGGACGATGGGCATCCGGGTGCTCGTGCCCGACATCAACCGGGCGGTGGCCGACTTCTCGCCCGACGGCGAGGGCGGCATCGTCTTCGGACTCTCCGCCGTGCGCAACGTCGGTGAGGGTCTCGTCGAGCTGATCGTCGCCGACCGCACCGCGAACGGGCCGTACGCCGACTTCCACGACTTCTGTCGCCGGGTCGACCTCAAGGTGCTGAACCGCCGCACCGTGGAGTCCCTCGTGAAGGCCGGGGCGTTCGACGCCCTCGGGCACCCCCGGCAGGGGCTGCTCGCCGTCCACGAGCGGATCATCGACGACGCGGTCGCCCGGCGCCGTGAGTTCGAGATGGGGGTGCAGACCCTGTTCGGGTCCTTCGACGACGGCGACGCGCCGACCTTCGACGAACGCACCCCGATCCCCGACCACGACTTCGACCGGCGCACCCGGCTCGCGCTCGAGAAGGAGATGCTCGGCCTCTACGTGTCGGACCACCCGCTGCGGGGGTTCGAACGTCGACTTGCGAGCCGCACCGACTGCACGCTCGAGGCGCTCGCGGAGCGGCCGGCGTCCGACTCGTCGCTCGTGGCGGTCGGCGGGGTCGTCACGAGCGTCGAACGGAAGTTCACCCGGCGTGGCGATCAGATGGGGATCCTGCGCATCGAGGACGCGACCGGCATGGTCGAGTGCGTCGTCTTCGCCCGGCAGATGGAGCTCCTCGGGCACCTCCTCACAGCGGAGCTGAGCGACCAGGTCGTCGTCGTGAAGGGCCGGGTCGACACCCGGGAGGACTCGCCGAAGATCGTCGTCAACGGCCTCGAGGTGCTCGACGTCCGTGACGAGGGGGTGGCGCTGCCGTTGCGGCTGCGGCTGTCCCCCCACCGTCTCGACGACCGCACCCTCGACCGGCTTCGGGCCGTGATCGACGGGCACCCCGGTGACAGCCCGGTCCTGCTCGAGGTCGGTGAGCGGACCGTCCGCCTCCCCGAGGTGTGCCGGGTCGACACGTCGAACGGGCTGGTCGGGGAGCTGCGGGAACTCTTCGGCGCCGACTGCGTCCGCCTCTGAACGGGGTCGTACGGCGTCGCCGGGGTGCTGGTTTGCGCGCCGGGTCCGGGAGCGACTGAACTAGAGGGCGCAACGTGTCGCGCGAGACCGCTGGGGGCTGGGGGTTCATGGCGATTCGCATCGTGACCAAGGACTGCACCGCTCTCAGCGACGCTGACCTTGCGGAGATGGCAGAGCTGCCCGGTGGCTCGGGCTCGCCCTACGAGATCGGCACGCTGTCCAAGCAGGCTGAGGCGTGGGTGCTCGTCACGCTCGCGCGGGGTGACGACGACGTGCTGCGCGGCTACTCGTTCTGCACCCTCGAGCGCATCGGGGGCACGCCGAGCGTGCTGATCGGGCTCGCTGCGGTCGGCCGTGCGGCCGACTGCGCGGACGTGCTCGCGACGATGATGCGCGACCAGCTCCGCCGTGCCGTGCTCGCCTTCCCCGACGAGGACGTGCTCGTCGGCACCCGCCTCCGCTGCGCAGGCGGGTTCGAGGCGTTCTCCACCCTCCAGGACATCGTCCCCCGGCCCGGCCACAAGGCCTCCGGTGAGGAGCGGGCCTGGGGTCGACGGCTCGCCAAGCGGTTCGGGATCGACGCCGGCAACTACGAAGACCGCACGTTCATCGCCACGGGTGACGGGTCGTTGCCCCTCGCGCTCGACTTCGACGTCGCCGACCGGCGCAAGGTCGACCGTGCGGTGGCGAAGCTCTTCGGCGACGTGGACGTCGCCGGTGGTGGGGCGATGATCGTCTTCGGCTGGGCCATGGCCGAGGACCTCGACGCCCTGCTCAAGGCGTCACGCTGACGGCTGATCGTCCGACGACGGCCCGGGGGGAGGGACCGTGACCGACCTCGAACCGCTCGTGTGGGGCTTCGGCCTGCTCGAAGGGCCACGTGTCGACGGGGACGACCGTCTCTACTTCGCCGACGTACCGAACGGTGGTGTGTTCTGTCGGACCCCCGACGGCACACTGCACACGGTCGTGCCGAAGCGGCGCGGGGTCGGCGGCATCGCGCTCCACGCCGACGGCGGGATCGTCATCGGCGGTCGTGACGTGTCCCACGTGCGCGACGGTGCGAGCCGGTTGCTCCATCGGTTCGACGCCCCGGGGATCAACGACCTGATGGCCGACCCGGCGGGACGGGTCGTCGTCGGGACCCTGCGGACCGACCCCTTCGACGAGGGCGGTGCACGTACGCCCGGTGAGGCGTGGCGGATCGACGCAGAGGGCGTCGCCACCGAGCTCTACGGCGGGGTCCTGCTGTCGAACGGCATCGGGTTCTCGCCCGACGGGACGGTGCTCTACCACGCCGACACGGCGAGCAACGGCGTGTGTGCCCACGACTACGGCGCCGACGGCTCCGTGCGGGGCCGGCGGTTCGCCGTGCAGGTGGACGACCTGCAGCCCGACGGGCTCGCGGTCGACGAGGACGGCGTGCTGTGGGTCGCCGACGTGTCCGGGTCGCGGTCCGTGCGGGCGTTCCGCCCGGACGGCACCGAGGCCGCCCGCATCCCCGTACCGGCGCGCATGGTCACCTCGCTGTGCTTCGGTGGTGCCGACCGCCGTGACCTGTACATCGTGACCGCCGACAACACCGACCACCCGGAACGGGCCGGCACGGTGTTCCGCACCCGGGTCGACGTGCCCGGGCTGCCCGCCCCGCTCGTCCGGATCTGACGGAGGACCCTGGTGACCGACCCGCTGCGTACGAGGATCTGCGACCTGTTGGGGATCGAGGTCCCGATCGTGCAGGCGGGAATGGGGTACGTGGCCCGGGCCGAGCTCGTCGCCGCGGTGTCGGAGGCCGGCGGCCTCGGTGTGCTCGGTGGTGCGGGGTTCGCACCGGAACGGCTGCGTCACGAGATCCGTCGGGTGCGGGAGCTGACCGACCGCCCCTTCGGCGTCGACCTGCTGCTCCCCGTGCAGACGACGGGTGAGGTGCTGCCGGCCCGCCCGCCGCACGAACGCCCCGTCGTCGACCCCGCAGAGCTCGACGACGGTTTCGGCGAGTTCGCGGTCGGCAAGGACGGTCGCCCCGTGCGGCCCGAGGAGCTCATGCAGATCGTGCTCGAGGAGGCGCCGCCGGTGTTCGCGGCGGGTCTCGGCAACCCCGGCCCCTGGGTCGACCTGCTGCACCGCAACGGCACGGTCGTCATGGGGCTCGTCGGCACGGCGCGGGCCGCGGCGAAGGTGGCCGCCGCCGGTGCGGACATCGTGATCGCGCAGGGCACCGAGGGTGGCGGCCACACGTCCCGGGTCGCGACGTCGGCGATCGTGCCGGCGTGCGTCGAGGCGGTCGGCGACGTCCCGGTGCTCGCGGCGGGCGGCATCGCGACGGGTGCCGGCATCGCCGCCGCACTTGCGATGGGTGCGGAGGGCGTGTGGCTCGGGACGCGGTTCGTCGCGAGCCGCGAGGCGTTCGCGCACGACAACTACAAGGCGGCGATCGTCGGTGCGAACGAGGACTCGACCCTCATCACCCGGTCGTACTCGGGCAAGCCGATGCGCGCGATCCGCAACCGTTGGACCGACGACTGGGAGGCCCGACCCCAGGACATCCTCCCCTTCCCCCGCCAGTTCAAGAACTCCAAGGACGTCTACGTCGTCGCCCGACGCGACGGGATCACCGACGTCGGCTCGATGCCGTGCGGGCAGGGGGCCTGGGCGATCGACGTGGTCGAAGGGGCGGGGGACATCGTCTGTCGCCTCGCCGAGGAGGCACGCGACGCCCTGCGCCGCCATGCCGCCCGTACCGGAGCCTGAGGTCGTGGACTTCGCCGCCGTGGTGCGTGCCCGGCGGATGACCCGGGACTTCCTCGCCGACCCGCTCGACTCGGCCCTCGTCGACGGGCTCATCGACCTCGCCCGCCGGGCGCCGTCCGCCGGGAACGCGCAGGGGTGGGACTTCGTGGTCCTCGAGGGCCCCGAGCAGACCGGTCGGTACTGGGCGGCGTCGCTGCCCGACCCGGCGGGGTTCCCCTGGCCTGGTCTGCTGCGGGCCCCCGTGCTCGTCGTCCCCTGCGCCGACCCCGACGCCTACGTCCGTCGTTACGCCGAGGACGACAAGCGCGGCCGGCGCGCCGCCCCCGATGACGAACGCCGCGGTCTCGGCGACGCGGCGTCCGCGTGGCCGGTCCCGTACTGGCTGCTCGACACGGCGATGGCGACCCAGAACCTGCTGCTCGCCGCCACCGACGCCGGCCTCGGCGCCTGCTACTTCGGGATGTTCGGCAAGGAGGCCGCCGTCCGGGCGGCGCTCGGCATCCCCGAGGACCGTCAGCCCATCGGCACGGTCGCGCTCGGCCGACCCGGCCCTGACGCCGGGGCGTCGGCCCGAGCGTCGGCCCGACGTCCACGTCGTCCCCTCGCCGACGTCGTGCACCGTGGCGGGTTCCGCTCGGACCCGGACCCGGCGTGAGCCGTCGGAGCGGCACCCTCGACCGTGCCGAGGCGCGGCGCATCGCGCTCGCCGCGCAGGGGTTCGACCGGGCGCGGCCTGCGGCCGGTGCCGACCGGCGTTCGGTCCGCACCGTGTTCGGTCGGCTCGGCGTGGTGCAGATCGACTCGGTCAACGTGCTGGTCCGTTCGCACGAGCTCCCGCTCTTCTCCCGGCTCGGCGCGCACCCGCGGGACAGCCTCGTGGCCGCGTCGTGGCGCGGGGAGGCGTTCGAGTACTGGGGGCACGAGGCGAGCTTCCTGCCCGTCGACGCGCACCCGCTGCTCCGCCACCGCATGGCGGCCGCCGCCGACGGTGCGGCGTGGAAGGGGCTCGTCGCGCTCGCCCGGCGTCGCCCGGGGTTCGTCGCCGACGTGCTTGCCGAGGTCGGCCGCCGCGGTCCCATCGGTGCCGGCGAGATCGGGATGGGCGGCGGCCGGACGGGGCCGTGGTGGGGGTGGTCGGAGGCGAAACGGGCGCTCGAGTACCTGTTCTGGACCGGTGCGGTGACCGCCCGTCGCAGCCCGACCTTCGAGCGCCGCTACGAGCTCACCGAACGGGTCGTGCCCGCTGCGGTGCTCGCCGCTCCGACCCCGGACCCCGATGACGCACGGCGTGCGCTGCTGCGGCGGGCGGCGGGAGCACTCGGGGTCGGCACCGTCGGTGATCTCGCCGACTACTTCCGGATCCCGCGGCCGGTCGCCCGCCCGCTCGTGGCCGACCTCGTCGAGGACGGTGCACTCACCGAGGTGCGGGTGGAGGGTTGGCGGGAACCCGCATATCTCGCTCCGACGGCACGCCTGCCCCGTGCGGTCGACGCGACCGCGCTCGTCTCGCCGTTCGACTCCCTCGTGTGGGAGCGGGCGCGCACGGAACGCCTCTTCGGGTTCCGGTACCGCCTCGAGCTGTACACGCCCGCCGAGCGACGAGTGCACGGCTACTACGTGCTCCCGTTCCTGTGCGGCGACTCGCTCGTCGCCCGTGTCGACCTGCGGGCCGACCGTCGGGCCGGCGTGCTCGCGGTGCTCGGCGCGTATGCGGAACCCGACGTCGACGCCGCAGCGGTCGCCGTGCGTCTCGCGGCGGAGCTCGCGCGGTTGGCCGCGTGGCTGGGCCTCGACGTCGTGCACGTCGCCCGGCGCGGCGACCTCGCCGGACTGCTGACGGCCGCCGTCGCCGGGCGGTAGGGTCCGGCAATGGCTTCGCAGATCCCCATGGTCGACTACCTCGTGCTCGACGCCGACCCGCACCTCGTCGTGAACACGTGCGTGGCGTGCGGCGCCCGATTCTTCGACCGGCGGAACGCCTGCGCCTCCTGCGCGGGTACCGAGTTCCGGCGCGACCCGCTCGGTCGATCCGGCAAGGTCCGCAGTTTCACGATCGTGCACCGGGCCGCCCCCGGTGTCCCGACGCCGTACGTGTCCGCACTCGTCGACCTCGACGGCGGCATGACGGTGAAGTCCAACATCGTCAACACCGACCCGACCCCGGAGAAGGTGCGACTCGGTATGCCCGTGCGGTTGACCACGTTCGTGGTGGACACCGACAGCCGTGGTGTCGAGTGCGTAGCCTTCGGGTTCGAGCCGGCGAACTGAGCGGGGGAGCGGACATGAGCGACGACATCTGGGTGCTCGGCACCCATATGACCAAGTTCGGTCGGTACAAGGACCAGGACCTGATCGACCTCGGTGCCACCGCGGCGATGGGTGCGCTCGCCGACGGCGGGGTGCACATCGACGACGTCGGCATCTTCGGCTGCGGGAACCTGAACCAGTCGAACGCCGGTGTCGGGCAGCGGATCCTCAAGCAGATCGGCCAGACCGGCATCCCGGTGTACAACGTCGCGAACGCATGCGCGACCGGCGCCACCGCGTTCCGCACTGCGTACCTCGCCATCAAGGCCGGCGAGTGCGACATGGGTCTCGCCGTCGGTGTCGAGCAGATGGGCAAGCAGGGTCTGCTCGGTGCGGCGAACCGTGCGAAGCGTGACGAGAAGGTCTTCGAGCCGAGCGGTCGCTACGGCGGCGTGCTGCAGACCGAGGGTGTGCTCGGCACCGGTCTGATGCCGGGCGTGTTCGCGCAGGCGGGCATGGAGTACGCGTACGAGAACGACGGTGTCGGTTTCGAGCAGTTCGCGAAGGTCGCCCAGAAGAACCACGCCCACTCGGTGCTGAACCCCCTGGCGCACTACCAGAAGGAGTTCACGCTCGAGGAGGTCATGGGTGCGGAGATGATCTCGTACCCGAACACGCTGATGATGTGCTGCCCGACCACCGACGGTGCGGCTGCGGCGGTCCTCGTCAGCGGTGAGCGGCTGCGCACCCTCTCGGCCGAACAGCAGCGGCGGGCCGTGAAGATCTCGGCGTCGGTGCTCAATTCCGACCCGTGGACGCCGACGTCGCAGGTCCAGCCGGATGTGAACACGCTCACCCGGCAGGCAGCCGACCGTGCCTACGAGCTCGCCGGTGTGTCGCCGAAGGATCTCGACCTCGTCGAGTTGCACGACTGCTTCGCGACCGCCGAGCTCATCCACTACGACAACCTGTCGCTGTGCGAGCGCGGCGGCGCAGGCGAGTGGATCGACAAGCGGGGCCCGTGGCGCGACGGCGAGATCCCGGTGAACGTGTCCGGTGGTCTGCTCTCCAAGGGGCACCCGCTCGGCGCAACCGGTATCGCCAACATCTACGAGGTCACCACGCACCTGCGCGGTGAGGCCGGTGACCGGCAGATCCCCGACGCGAAGGTCGGCATGACGCACGTGATCGGGCTCGGATCCGCCTGCGCGATCCACATCCTCGAGCGTTCGGGCCTCTGAGCCGGCGGGAGGTCACCCCTCCCGGAGGCGCCCCCGCTGCACCTTGCCGAGCGCGGTGCGGGGGAGGGCGTCCACGAGTTCGATCCGCCGAGGGATGCAGTAGGGCGCCAGTTCGGCGCGCACGGCGGCCTGCAGATCGGTGAGCGCAGGGGGCCGCCCTGCGTCGGTGGGCACGACGACCGCGGTGACGACCGCACCCCACTCGGGATCCGGTCGGCCGATGACGGCGACCTCGGCGACGCCGGGCACCCGCCCGAGGACCGCCTCGACCGGGTCGGGCCACACCTTCTGCGCCCCGGTGACGATGACGTCCCCCGACCGCCCGAAGACGCGCACGGTGCCGTCGGCCTCGACCGCGCCTGCGTCACCCGTCGCGAGCCAGCCGTCGACGGTCGGGTCGACCCCCTCGGGTGAGGTGCCGTCGCGGTAGGCGCGCAACAGCATCGGGCCGCGGACGTGTAGTTCACCGTCGACGGCCCGGATGCCCACCCCGGTGAGCGGCACGCCGTCGTAGACGATGCCGCTGCCCGTCTCGGTCATCCCGTAGGTGCACACGACGTTCGGCGGGAGGTCGGTCGGGGGAGCCGCCCCGCCGAGCACGATGCAGGTGAACCGTGCCGGGTCGATCCGGCCGAGTGCGGTGGGGACGAGCGACACGTGGGTCGCGCCGACGGCCTGCACCGCTGCAGCGTCGAAGCCCGGGTGCACGGTGAGCCGGGTGCCGCTGAGCAGGGCACGACAGACGACGGACAGCCCGCCGATGTGTGCGAGCGGCAGGCAGGCGAGCCAGTGGTGCCGGTCCGGGTCGACGGCGAGGCGTTCGGTCGTGGCTGCCGCCGACGCCCGCACGGCGTCGTGGGTGAGCACGACGCCTTTCGGGGTGCCGGTGGTCCCAGACGTGGCGATGACGAGCGCGTCACCGTCGAGCACAGGCACGGCATCGGCGCGTCTGGACGTGCCTGACGCGTCGACGACGCGGGCTGGGCGGAGCGCTGCGAGCAGGCGCTCACGCGCCGGCGCGGGGAGCCGCAGGTCGACGGGGAGGACGGCGTCACCGTCGTCCCAGACTCGCCGCAGGGTGGTGACGAACTCGTCGCCACCGGGCAGCGCGACCGCGACGAGGTCGCTCACTGCTGCGGTGGCGACGGCGGTTCTGGCGCGAACACGGTTCCCGGACCGCCGGCCGGCGGGGCTGCGGGAGGCGGCGGCGCGACAGGCGGCGGCGGGGGTGGCGGCGGCGC
>CAYVOK010000003.1:46584-51543 GCA_964453335.1 uncultured Acidimicrobiaceae bacterium | reverse complement strand
GGTGCGGTGAAGCGGAAGGTGAGCGTGACGGCAGACAGGAGCGCTTCGCCACCCTCGGCGGTGGCATCGGGATCACCCGGACGGATGCGCGCATCGAGCACCGTCCTGCCGTCCTTCTGGGTGATGGTCCAGTCGTTCGTCCCGTCGGTGCCGTTCAGATAGTCCTCGAACTGGGCGATCGTGATGTCCTCGGCGATGCAGCGGAACCCCGTCCAGTCCCCGTCCTTGTACGGCTGCTGGCGCGCGGTGAAGGCGGCGCCGTCGGAGATCCCGCCGCAGCCGCTCTCGAGCGTCTCGTCGAGGAGACCGCCTGCGGCGGACTTCTGCACGGCGACGACGACGTCGAGATCGACCGTTCCAGCGTCGCTGATGTCGGCGTCGAACTCGTAGCGCAGACAGCCCGACAGCAGGAGCATCGCCGCGCCGACGAGCACGACCGGCTTCGTCGTGCGTCGGAGGAGAGCGGGTATGAACACGGTGCACCTCGCAGTACCGACCGCCCGAGCGGTGCCGGTCGAGCAATCCTGCCACAGCCCGCATCATCGCTCCGGGTGCCCCACCGCTAGCGTTCCGCCGGTGACGAACCCCTGGATCCTCGGTGCCCGACCCCGCACGCTCCCCGCGGCGGTCGTCCCCGTCGCGGTCGGTGCGGCGGCGGCATTCGGGACCGGTGCGCCGGTGGTGGGGTGGCGGGGTGCCGTGGCGCTCCTCGTGAGCCTGGCGCTGCAGGTGGGGGTCAACTACGCGAACGACTACAGCGACGGTGTCCGGGGCACCGACGACGTGCGCGTCGGTCCGCAGCGGCTCGTCGCGTCGGGTCTCCGGAGTCCGTCGGCCGTCCGGAACGCGGCGTTCGTCGCGTTCGCGTTGGCCGGTGTGGGCGGTCTGGTGCTCGCCGCGACCACGACGTGGTGGCTCCTCGCCGTGGGGATTGCGTGCTTCGCTGCAGGTTGGGGGTACACGGGCGGCCCTGCGCCGTACGGCTACCTCGGGCTCGGCGAGCTGTTCGTCTTCGTGTTCTTCGGGCTCGTGGCGACGGCGGGCACCACCTTCGTGATGATCGAGCGGCTCACGCTGCTCGCGGTCGGTGCGGCGATCCCCGTCGGTCTGTTGGCGACGGCGTTGCTCGTCGTGAACAACCTGCGTGACATCCCGACCGATACGGTGGCGGGCAAGCGCACGCTGGCAGTGCGACTCGGCGACGCAGGGACCCGTCGTCTGTACCTGCTGGTCCTCGTCGGGGTGTTCGTCGCCGTGCCGTTCGTCGCCGGTCTCGGGCTCCGACCGGTCGCTGCGATCGCGCTGCTCGCGGTGATCCCTGCCCGTCGGCCGCTGCTCACCGTGCTCGGTGGCGCGACGGGGCCGGCGCTCATCCCCGTGCTCGGGGCGACGGGCCGCGTGCAGTTGCTCTTCGGTGGGCTGTTCGCCTCCGGACTCGCCCTCTCGGTGCTCGTCGTCGACGGCATCTGACCGGGTTCCGCAACCCGATCACCGTTCGATCCGACGACGGCCGATCTCGATGACCGCAGCGGCGGCGAGCGCGATCCCGACGAAGGTCACCCACGCACGCCCGTAGCCCCCGTGCACGACGAGGTACCCGAAGGCCAGCGGCCCGGCCGCCCCGCCTGCGTACGTGCCGGTCTGGGTCACCCCGGTCGCCGCTGCGGGTGCTGCCCGGTTGTGGTGCACGACCGCGAGGTTGAAGATCCCAGGCCACGACCATCCGGCGGCGAACGCGACGACCGTGCCGACGAGGACCGTCGCCGGTGCCCCCGTCGCGAGCGCCGCGAACCCGGAGGAGCCGATGACGAGCATCACGGTGACGACCCGGAACAGGCTTCCCGTCATCGTGTCCGCCCGCCAGCCGAGCACCAGGCGGGTCGCAAGCCCGATGCCGCTGCCGAGGGACAGGAGCGCACCGGCGGCCCCGGGGGCGATGCCCGCGTCGACGGCGGTCGAGGTGAGGAACGATCCGAGCGCGTTCGCCGACGACGCCCCGAGCCCGGCGCCGAGCCCCAGCACGCCGAGGGTGACGACGGAGACCTGCGGTCGGGCACGTCCGCGGTCCATGCCGGCCTGTCGGAGCTCGCGCCGGCTCGGCGGTGCCGCGACCCGGGGGACGCCGAGCGCAGCCGCAGCGGCGAGCACTGCGGCACCGGCGAACGCCCACCGCCACCCGACGGTCAGCGCGACGGCGGGCACGGCGATCCCGGCGAGCAGCGTCGCAGCGGGGATCGCAGACTGCTTCACCCCGAACGCCAATCCGTTCCGGCGCAAGGGGACACCGGCGACGATGAACGCGTTCGAGCCGGGTTGGGCGAGTGCGTTGGCCATGCCACCGACGGCCAGTGCGGGGAGCAGCACGACGAAAGATCCGCTCAGTGCTGCGCCGAGGAGCGCGACGGTGCTCATGCACGCGGCGAGACGCATACCCCGGGTCGGTCCGATGCGTTCGACCAGCCGTCCGAGCATCGCCGAGGTGAGCGCCGACACCCCGAAGTACCCGAAGGCGATCCACCCCTGCGTCGACTCGGCGAACCCGAGATCGGCTCGGACCTGCACGGCGAGACCGCCGAGGAGGAACACCGGGAGCACGCCGGCGGTGCTCACCGAGATGACGGCGAGGTACACGCGCCGCTGTGAGGGTGTGGCGCCGGTCTGGCGTCCTCCGGCTGCGGGCACGGATCGTGACACTACGCGGCGGGCGGACCGGGTCGTCGACCGGCGCTAGCGTGCGGCGCCATGGGGGATGCGACGGACATGACGGGGAACGACACGCCGGAGCAGCCGCAGGTGCTCGCCGGGGTGCGCATCGTCGAGTTGACGATGTGGATCGCCGGTCCGGCGGCGGGCGGCATCCTCGCCGACTGGGGTGCTGAGGTCATCAAGGTCGAACCGCCCGGCACGGGTGACCCGCAGCGCAACATCTACGGGACACTCGGTTACGGCGACATCCCGAACCCGTCGTTCATGCTCGACAACCGGGGCAAGCGGTCGGTGGCGTTGGACCTGCGTTCCGAGGAGGGGCTCGCTGCGCTCGAGCGGCTCGTCGAGACGGCCGACGTGTTCCTCACGAACATGCGACCGGCAGCGCTGCAGCGCATGGGGTTCGACCACGAGTCCCTGACCGCCCGGCACCCGGCGCTCGTCTACGCCACCATCACCGGGTACGGCCTCGACGGGCCCGAGGCGTGGCGGCCCGGGTACGACATCGGCGCCTTCTGGGCCCGGACCGGTATCGCTCGCGACCTCGTCCCGCGTGACGCCGCCCCCGTTCCGGTGCGCATGGGTCTCGGCGATCACATGACCGGCCTGACCGCAGCGGCGGGGATCAGCGGTGCGCTCTTCGAGCGCACGCGCACGGGCAAGGGTCGCGTGGTCGAGGTGTCGCTGCTCCGGACCGGCCTGTACGGCATGGGCTGGCAGATCGCGAACCAGGCGACGTTCGGCAAGCTCGAGTCGGCGAAGCCGCGGGAGCAGTCGCCGACGCCGCTCGTGAACAGCTACTGCGCATCCGACGGCAAGTGGTTCTGGCTGATCGGCCTCGAGGTCGACCGGCACTTCCCCGGTGTGCTCGCGGCGGTCGAGCGTGCGGACCTCGCGACCGACGAACGGTTCGCCGATGCCAAGAGCCGCAAGCAGAACGCCGCTGCGCTCATCGCGGAGCTCGACGAGTGCTTCGCGTCTCGGCCGCTCGCCGAGTGGGCCGAACGGTTCGACGCGCACGACGTGTGGTGGGCGCCCGCGCAGACGCCGGCCGAGGTGCTCGAGGACCCGCAGGTCGCTGCGGCGGGTGGGTTCGTCGAGATCGAGGTGCCGGGCAGCGACCCGGCGCGGTCGGTGAACTCGCCGGTCACGTTCCGGGGTTCGCCGCTGCGGCGCACGCCACCGGTGCCGAAGGTCGGCGAGCACACCGCCGACGTCCTTGCCGAGCTCGGTTACTCGCCGGACGAGATCGCCGCGCTCGGCGGCTGATCGGCCAGCCGGTCGAGCCACGGTCCGACGACCGCCGACCATGCGTCGGGTCGTTCGAGGTGCACGACGTGGCCGGCGTCGGCCACGGTGACGTGCTCGGCGGTCGGTCCGATCGCGGCGACCAGCCGGTCCCCGATCTCGACGAAGCGCGGGTCCGCCGCGCCGGTGACGACGAGGGTGGGGACGGCGCGGGCCCGCAGGACCTCGAGGCGGTCCCACAGCGGCTCCTGTGCACCGGTTCCGCAACGGCGGAGACTCGACGCGAGGCCGGCCGTCGTGTTGCGGCGCCGGTCCTCCGTCCCGGCCCGTGCCGCGGGCAGTCGGGCGAAGAGCGGCTTGGCGAGCCATTCGGTGAGGAACGCGTCGACGCCGATCGTCTCGATACGGGCGGCGAGGTCGTCGTCGTCGTCCTGCCGCTGCCGCCGCGCCTCCGGGTCGGCGATGCCCGCGGTGGCGCTCACGAGGACGAGCGCCTCGACGGCGTCGACGTGGTCGACCGCGAGGCGGAGACAGAGCCGCCCACCCATCGAATAGCCGACGTAGACGGCCCTTCCGCCGGTGGCGAGGAGCGCGTCGCCCGCTTCGCCGTGGCCGAGGTCGAGGTCGGACGCGTCGCCGTGACCGGGTGCGTCGACGGTGACGACCTCGCCGTACCGCCGCAGCAGCGGGAGCAACGGGTCCCACGACCGCCCGGTCTGGGTGAAGCCGTGGACGGTGACGATCCTGCGGTGCGCGGCGGCGGGGTCGGTCGCCGGGTGGGTCCGGGCGGGGAGTCCGACGACCGGACGACGCTGCTCCATCCGGGCAGTCTCGCGGACCCGCTCCGCCCCGCGTTGCCTCGCGACGTCACCCACCCGGCAACATGGTGTCCGTGGAGCAGCCCCTCGTCACCGCGACCTTCTGTGCGACGTTGGTCGACGAGTTCGTGCGCTGCGGGATCACCGACGCCGTCGTGTGCCCCGGGTCGCGTTCGACGCCGCTCGC
>CAYVOK010000003.1:43714-46484 GCA_964453335.1 uncultured Acidimicrobiaceae bacterium | reverse complement strand
GCTGCGGGATCACCGACGCCGTCGTGTGCCCCGGGTCGCGTTCGACGCCGCTCGCCCTCGCGCTGCTCGGTGAGGAGCGCATCCGGACCCATGTGGTGCTCGACGAGCGTTCCGCCGGGTTCGTCGCCCTCGGCATCGGAGCGGCTTCGGGGGTTCCCGCTCTGGTGCTCACGACGAGCGGGACCGCTGCGGTCGAGCTCCACCCGGCGGTCGTGGAGGCCGATCTCGGCCGGGTGCCGTTGATCGTCTGCAGCGCCGACCGCCCGCCCGAACTCCACGGGGTCGGCGCACCGCAGACGGTCGACCAGCAGCGGCTCTTCGGCACGTCGGTCCGGTCCTTCGTCGATCCCGGCCCGCCCGAGCCGGCGACGGCGTCGACGTGGCGGTCGCTCGCGGCACGGGTCGTCGCGGATGCGTGCGGGACACCGTCGGGGCCGGTGCAGCTGAACCTGCCGTTCCGTGAACCGCTCGTCGGTCCGGTCGGCGAGCTGCCGCCAGGTCGCGTCGACGGTCGGCCGTGGCACCGTCGGGTCGTCGGTGCGCCGACACCCACTTCCCAGGAGGTCGACGATCTGGTCGCAGCGTGGGCGGACGGCCCGGCGCTGCGACGCGGGGTCGTCGTGGCGGGTGCAGGCCTGGGGTCCGACGCCGTCGCCGCGATCCTCGATCTCGCGACCACGCTCGGGTGGCCGGTGTTCGCCGACCCGCGTTCGGGTGCCCGGTCGACCGCCGAGGTCGTCGTCGCTCATGCCGACGGCCTGCTGCGCGTGCCGTCCTTCGCCGAGGACCGACCCGGCGTGGTGCTGCGGTTCGGCCCGCCGCCGGCGTCGAAGGTGCTCGGTACCTGGCTCGCGACCGGTGATGCGGTGCGGATCTCCGTCGACCCGGCCGGCACCTGGTGGGATCCGGACCACGTGCTCGACGTGGTCCTCGCCGCCGATCCGGTGGGTGTCGCGACCGCGTTCGCGGCCGCAGTGCGGCGTCGCTCGCTGACCGCTCCCGTCGGGTGGCTCGACCGGTGGCGTGCGGGCGACGACCTGGCGGCGACCGCGATCACCGCGACGCTCGCCGGCGCCGATGCCGACGGCGAGCCCGGCGTCGCCCGGGCGGTGTGGGCGGCGGCCGCCGCCGGCGACGTGCTCGTCGTCTCGTCGTCGATGCCGGTGCGTGACCTCGAGTGGTACGCGCCACGTCGACCGGAGCCGCCGCGTGTCGTGGCGAACCGTGGTGCGAACGGGATCGACGGGGTCGTCTCGACTGCGGTCGGTGTGGCGCTCGCGACGCCGGCGACCACGTGGCTGCTCATCGGGGACCTGGCGTCGCTCCACGACGCGACCGGACTGCAGCAGGCCGCGCGGCGGGCGGTCCGTCTCCGCATCGTGGTGCTCGACAACGGCGGCGGCGGGATCTTCTCGTTCCTGCCGCAGCGTTCGTCGGTGGACGGTGCCGTGTTCGAACAGCTCTTCGGGACCCCGCACGGGATCGACCTCACCGCGTTCCTCGCCGTGCACGGTGTCGAGGTGGTCGCCCACCGAGGTGACGTCGCGGCGTCGATCGCAGCGCTTCTGGCGTCGGATGCGCCGGTCGCCGCGCTCGTCGTCCCGAGCGACCGGGACGGGAACGTCGCGCTGCACGAGCGCATCCACGCCGCAGTCGCCGCGGCGGTCGCCGCGGGCTGAGGCTCAGATCCGGACGAGGGCGCCGAGGAGGGCCTGGAATTTCGCCTGGGTCTCGGCGAGTTCCTTCGCCGGTTCGGAGTCGCCGACGATCCCGCATCCGGCGTAGACCCGGGCGGTCGTCCCGTCGAGTTCGGCGCAGCGGACGCTCACGGCGAACTCGCCGCACCCGTCCGCGTCGACCCAGCCGACCGCTCCCGCGTACCGCCGCCGGTCGAGTCCTTCCTCGGCGCGTTGGAACGCGAGTGCCTCCGCCCGGGGCATCCCGCCCACGGCCGGGGTCGGGTGGAGGGCGTGCACGAGGTCGAGCACGGATGGTTCGGGCACCGACAGGCGCCCTTCGACGAGTGTTGCGAGGTGCTGGACGTTCGCCATCGACACGACCGACGGTTCGGGTTCGGCGTCGAGGAACGAGCACCAGGGGAGCAGCGTGTCGTGGACCATGTCGATCGTGAACCGGTGTTCCCGCCGATAGGTCGGGTCGGCGAGGAGCCCGGCGGCGAGCCGGGCGTCGGCGGCGGGGTCACCGACCCGGGGGGCGGTGCCGGCCATGGGCTGCGCCCGCACGAGGTCGCCGCGACGGGCGACGAGCAGTTCCGGGCTCGCGCAGAGGAACCCGTCGACGTGGGTGACGTGGCACGCCGGGTACGCGGTCCGCAGTCGACGCAGCAGTGGCCGCGGGTCCCACGGCCGGTCGGCGGTGACGACGAGTTCACGGGCCAGCACCACCTTGTCGAAGTCACCCGCACCGATCCGTTCCGTCGCCCGTGCGACGAGGTCGCACCAGTCGGCCGGGTCGCGGGCGGCTTCGACGCAGACCGACCGGGGTGCCGGACGGTCGGGTTCGGGTGCGGGGACGGTCGGCATGGCGGTGCCGTCGTCGACGGTGACGAGCCATCGCACACCCTCGGCGGTCCGCCACACCGTGCGGGCGGGGACGATGAGGCGGGCCGGCGCGTCCGGGTCGTAGGGGAGGGCGCCGATCGCGAGCGGTGGCGGTGCGGCCGTCCCGTGGGGTCGGATCGCGGCGAGCGCCGCGGCGACGATCTCCCCGGCGCGCCCGCGCTCCCCGGCGGGGACGTCGACGGTGGCGG
>CAYVOK010000003.1:0-43614 GCA_964453335.1 uncultured Acidimicrobiaceae bacterium | reverse complement strand
GCGACGATCTCCCCGGCGCGCCCGCGCTCCCCGGCGGGGACGTCGACGGTGGCGGCGACCCCGCGTCCGGCGAAGCCGACACCCTCGCGGGTCCACAGCACGCCGTCGGCGCCGGCGACGTCGACGAGGTCGTGGTCCTCGTCGATCCGTCGTGCCCGGGCGACGAGTCCGGCGGTGGGACCCACGGCCGTCACCTCGCCCGGCGGGTCGCCGTGATCAGCTGCGCGATGCCCCCGTCGAGCTGACGGTGGCGGACCTCGTCGAACCCGGCGGCGGCGAGCGCGGCGAGGAGTTCGTCGCGCGGTGGCAGGTAGGCGACCGACCGGGGCAGGTATGCGTACGCGGCGCGATCCGACAGTCGGGCCCCGACCCAGGGGACGACCCGGCCGAAGTACACCTTGTGCCCGGCCCGCAACAGGGAGTTCCGGGGTTCGGAGACCTCGAGGTAGGCGAGGCGGCCGCCGGGTCGCAGCACTCGTGCGCACTCGGGGAAGAACGGCCCGAGCGCGACGAGGTTCCGCAGGGCGAACCCGCAGGTGAGTCCGTCGACCGACCCGTCGGCGAGCGGCAGTCGGAGCACGTCGGCCTGCGCGAGCGGGGCGTCGGTGCGGGCGTGGGCCAACATCCCCATCGACAGGTCGAAGCCGACCGGTCGTAGCCCGGCCCGGCGCAGGTCCCGGCAGAAGTCGCCGGTGCCGCACGCGAGGTCGGCGACGATCGACCCGGGGGTGAGTTCGAGTTCACGCACGGTGCGCCGCCGCCAGCGCACGTCGAGCCGGAACGTCATGATCCGGTTCACGAGGTCGTAGCGCGGGGCGATGCGGTCGAACATCGACCGGACCGCGACCACCTTCTCGTCACCGGTGGGCAGGGGGGTGTGGTCGGTGGGCGATCGGTCCTTGCGGGGCACGAGGCGATGCTACGGAGTGGGGGTGCGCTCGGCCCACCGGGGCCTCGGCCCCCGGCACGGCGGCTACGGTGCGACCCGTGTTCGGGGAGGTGCACATCCGGTCGGCGTTCCGACGTCGTGCCAGTCTCGTCGTCGATCACGACGACGCACCGCGCGCCGCGGTCGCCCCGATCTTCCGGACGGGCACCTCGGGTGTCGAACTGCTCTTCATCGAGCGCGCCCGCCGTCACGGGGACCCGTGGTCGGGGCAGATGGCGTTTCCGGGTGGCCGGGTCGACCCGGTCGACACGGACACCGCGGCGACGGCGGTGCGTGAGACGTTCGAGGAGATCGGCCTCGACCTGTCCGGTGCCGAGCGGATCGGACGCCTCGACGACCTCGAGGGCGGACGGGCGACCGGTCGCAGCATCACGGTCTCGGCGCACGCCTACTGGATCGGTCCCACCGACCCGTCGCTCGCCCCGAACCACGAGGTGGCCGACGTCGTGTGGGTCCCGCTCGGTCGCCTCGCCGACCCGTCGCACCACCTGATCTACGACTACCCGCCGATGCCCGAGCAGCGGTTCCCGGGCATCGGGATCCCCGGTGAACGGGTCGTGTGGGGGCTCACGTACCGGTTCCTCGAGGACCTGTTCGGTCGGCTCGAGGTGCCGTTGCCGCCCCGCGATCCGGCCTGACGGCCCGCGTCGGCGGGACGGTGCGCGGGGGAGAGTTCCGACCGGAGGGTCCGGCGATGGTAGAACAGCGGGTCATGCGCCGCTCTCTGCCGATCCGTTTCGCCGCGCTCGCCCTCGCCGGTTCGAGCGTGCTCGCCGCGTGCGGCGGTGACGCCGCCACGGTGGTCGCCGCCACCGGTGAGCCGTCGGGCGGGGCCACGCCTGCCCGGATCCCGGCGGTCCTCGCCGCGGACACGTCGGGTCGGTTCACGACCCTGCTGGCCTGCGCCCAGATCGCCGGTCTCGTGTCCGCACTCGAGGGCACCGGGCCGCTGACGGTGTTCGCACCGACGAACGACGCGTTCAAGAAGGCGGGCGTGACCTGCGAGGCCGACGAGAAGGCCTCGGACGCGAAGAAGGAACTGCTCACCCGCACGTTGCTGCAGCACGTCGTCGGTGCCGATGTCGCGCTCACCGCGCCGGCTGGTTTCGACCCGGCGAAGGCACCTCGCGGGTTCGTGCTCGTGCTCGGTTCGACGAAGGTCGACTCGCTGCTCGCCGACGCTGCAGCGACCTCGCTGACCGTCGACGCGAGCAGCCGCACGGTGACGCGCACCGGTTCGACGGGGACCGCGGCGAAGCTGCTCGGGCAGATCGAGGCGCCGAACGGCTACATCCAGGTGATCGACAGCGTGATCGTGCCGCCGAGCGCCGACAAGGTCCCGCCGACCACCGCACTTCCCAAGCCGTTCGACAAGTGACCGTGGCCCGGCCCCTGCGGGGTCGGCGCCGGTCCGGTCAGCGGAAGTAGATCTTGCGGTACTGCCTGCTCTGCGGGTGGAGCAGCAGCGCGAACCGGGCGATGGCGAACAGCGTGCCGAGCGACAGCAGGGCGAACGGGTTCGACGGGAGCAGGAGTGCGAGCGGGAGCACCCGCAGCCCGGCCACCGCGAGGCCGAGCGTGTAGCCCCACTTCCGTTCGCTCGCGATCCCGAGACCTGCGCCGATCGAGGCCAGCCCGAGGACGACGCCGAGCGGGTTCCCGCCGCCGAGGAGCAGGTCGAACACCGCGTCGATGTAGAAGAGCCAGACGGCGATCTGCAGCGTCTGGGGGAGTGACGGGTTCGTCCAGCGGGGGGTTTCCACGGTGATCAGTGTGGTGGGTTCGACACCTCAAGCGGGTGTCGGGCGCCGCCGGGTCGGGGCGGCGACCGTCTGGGGTCGCGGCGGGGCGCCTGCGGCGAGCTGCCCGCACGCCGCGTCGATGTCCGTCCCCCGGTTGCGGCGGACCGTCGCGTTCACGCCGAGGGACCGCAGCCGTTCCGCGAACGCCGCGACCCCGGCGGGTGGGGTGCCGCGGGTCGGGTAGCCGGGTGTCGGGTTGAGCGGGATGAGGTTGACGTGGGCGCCGAGACCCCGGGCGATCGTGGCGAGTTCGCGGGCGTCGCCCACCCGGTCGTTCACCCCGTCGATGAGCGCCCATTCGAAGGACAGGCGTCGACCCTTCGCCCGCAGGTACGCCCGGCACGTGTCGACGAGGTCGTCGAGCGGGTAGCGCCGGTTGATCGGGACGAGTTCGTCGCGCAGTTCGTCGTTCGCCGCGTGCAGCGACACGGCGAGGTTCACCGGTTCCGGTTCGGTGGTCATGCGGCGGATGCCGGGCAGGATGCCGACGGTCGACACGGTGAGGTGGCGGGCGGAGATGCCGACCGCGCCGTGGAGGCGGCGGATCGCACCCCAGGTGCGGTCGTAGTTCGCGAGCGGTTCGCCCATGCCCATGAACACGACGTTGGAGAGGCGACGCCCTCCCGCGGCGGCGTCGCGACGGGCGTGGAGCACCTGTTCGACGATCTCACCCACGCCGAGGTGGCGGGTGAACCCGGCCTGCCCGGTGGCGCAGAACCCGCACGCCATCGCGCACCCGGCCTGGGTGCTCACGCAGACGGTGGTGCGGTCGCGGTAGTGCATGAGGACGCTCTCGACGAGCGCACCGTCGGTGAGGCGCCACAGCGTCTTGACGGTCGAGCGGTCCTCGCTCGCCGAGGTCGCGGCGACGGCCAGTCGACCTTCGGCGAGGGGTGCGAGTCGGGCCCGCAGCGTCTTCGGGAGCGTGCTGAGCTCGTCGAGGGTGCGCCCCTGCGCGTAGAGGCCGGTCCAGAGTTGGTCGACCCGGTACGCCGGTTCGCCCTCGAGCATGGTGGCGAGCGCGTCGCGGTCGAGGTCGTACAGCGATGGTGCAGCTCGTGTGTCGTCGGTTTCAGCCACGGCCGCGTCCCCGGTAGGCGGTGTCGGTGCGCACGATGCGGAACCCGAGCCGTTCGTACAGGCGGATCGCCCGGTCGTTGTCGGCTTCGACGAAGAGCACGCCGTCGCGCAGGCCGGTCCGGGCGAGGTGGTCGAGGCCGGCGACGGTGAGCGCACCGCCGAGGCGGCGTCCGGCCGCGGCCGGGTCGACGCAGATGACGTGGATCTCGCCGAGCGGGGGGTCGGCGTCGGCGAAGGTCTTCGTCCAGCAGAACCCGATGAGGTTGCCGTCCTCGTCGTCGTGGAGCAGGCAGCCGGCCGGGTCGAACCACGGTTCGGCGAGGCGGGCGTCGAGCTGTTCCCGGGTCATGCGCCCCTGTTCGGGGTGGCGGGCGAACGCCCGGCGGTTCACGGCGAGGAGGGCGTCCTCGTCGACGCCGGGGCGGAAGGGGCGGACGGTGCACGCCGGTTCGGCGGCGACGACGTCGGCGGGCAGCGGGAGGGTCACGCGCATCTGGTGGAGGCGCCGGAAGAGGCGGAGGCCGGTGCGGGCGGCGATCTCCTCGTGGCGGGCGTCGGCGTCGCTGATCCACCAGCGCACCTCGTCCTCGTGACCGGTGAGCAGGCGGTTCAGCAGCGGCGCACCGAGGTCGACGAGGCGCGCCCCGGCGTCGGGCGCGGCGAGGAGGGCGAGCCGGTGGTGGCCGGCGACGTCGTCGCGGTTGCGTTCGGCGTAGGCGACGAGTGTGTCGCCGTCGGTCGCCCAGGCGGCGGCGAAGCGCCCGTCGCCCGCAGTCGCCCGTGCGCGCCAGGCGTCGTCGCCGACGTGCAGGTGGGCGGTCGGGTCGGCCACCGTGTCGCCGAGCGCGGCGACGGCGTCGAGGGTCGGACGCCCGAGTTCGCCGACGGGACCGTGGAGTGGCACCCGGGGAATCTACGTCGGCCCGGCGGACGCTACGGTGCGCGCATGGGACGTCCTCGGACACCGGCGGGTCGGGCTCGGGCGGTCGCCCGTCGTCTTGAGGAGGTCTATCCGGAGGCGGTCTGCGAGCTCGACCACCGCAACGCGTTCGAGTTGCTGGTCGCGACGATCCTGTCGGCGCAGTCGACGGACGCGAACGTGAACCGGGTGACCCCTGCGCTCTTCGCCCGGTATCCGACCGCGGAGGACCTCGCTACGGCCGATCCGACGGAGCTCGAGACGCTCGTGCACGCCACCGGGTTCTTCCGGTCGAAAGCGCGCAACCTGCTGGCGATGGCGGCGCGTCTCGTCGAGGTCCACGGCGGGGAGGTGCCCGGGTCGATGGAGGATCTGACGGCACTCGCCGGTGTGGGTCGGAAGACGGCGAACGTGGTCCGCAGTGTGGCTCTCGACCTGCCGGGCTTCCCCGTCGACACCCATGTGACGCGCCTCACCGCCCGGCTCGGCATCACCACCGAGTCCGACCCGGTGCGCATCGAGCGTGAGGTCGCCGGGATGATCCGGCCGGCCGACCTGGGTGCGTTCAGCCTGCGGTTGATCCTCCACGGCCGTCGGGTGTGCGCGGCGCGCCGCCCCCGCTGCGGGGAGTGTCCGATGGCCGATCTCTGCCCGTCGGCGTCCGTCTAGCCGCCGAGGGTGCGGACGAGCCGCTCGAGGCGGCGCAGACCGCTCGCGAGCGACCGTTCGATCTCGTCGAGTTCGACGGCGGTCTCCTCGTCCTTGCGGGCGTGGTGCTCGTCCGCGAGCGACCGCATGCGACGGGCGAGCTCGTCGAGGGTGGTGGCGATCGATCCGAGTTCGGCGGACGGGCGGGGCACGTCGGGCACCCTAGGGGTCCGGGATGGCACGGTGCCGGGCCCGAGGCAATAGCCTTGCGGGGTCATGTTGCAGCGTCTCGACGTCCGTGGCGTCCCCGTCGCCGAACTCCGTCCGCTCCTGCCGCAGGCGGGGGCCGTGGGCGAGGGTCCCGTCGCGGCGGTGCGGGCGATCCTCGCCGATGTCGAGGAGCGGGGTGATGCGGCGGTCCGCGAGTACACCGAGCGGTTCGACGGGGTGCGTGCGACGTCGTTCCGTGTGCCCCGGGCCGACCTCGACGCCGCGCTGGCCGAGGTCGGCGACGACGTCCGGGCTGCGCTCGTCGAGGCGGCTGCGTCGATCCGGGCGTACCACGAGACGCAACGTCGGCCGGAGCACGTGCACGAGCGTGGTGGGGTGCGGGTGCGGGCGTGGTCGGAACCGGTCGCTCGGGCCGGGTGCTACGTGCCCGGTGGTCGGGCCCGGTACCCCTCGACGGTGCTGATGACGGCGATCCCCGCGAAGGTCGCCGGTGTCCCCGAGGTCGTCCTGTGCGTGCCGCCCGATGCGTCGGGCCGTGTGCCGACGGTGACGCTCGCCGCGGCGGCGGTCGCGGAGGTCGACGAGGTGTACGCCATCGGTGGCGCGCAGGCGATCGGTGCGATGGCGTTCGGCACCGAGACGGTGCGCGCCGTCGATGTGATCGTCGGTCCGGGCAACGTCTACGTCGCGGTCGCCAAGCGTGAGGTCGCGGGCCGTGGGCTCGTGGGTGTCCCGTCGGCGTTCGCCGGTCCGTCCGAGGTCGTCGTCGTGGCGGACGAGACGGTGCCCGCCGATTTCGCAGCGATCGATCTGATCGTGCAGTCCGAGCACGGCCCGGACGGGTTGGCCTGGTTGTTGTGCTGGTCGTCCGAGGTGGCCGATGCGGTGGAGGCGTCGATGCGACGTCTCGTCGAGGAGGCGCCGCGCAAGGCCGAGATCCTCGCCACCCTCGACCACAACGGGTTCGCGGTCGTCTGCGACGACGCGGCGCAGGCGATCGAGGTCGCGAACGTGCTCGCACCCGAGCACCTCGAGCTGCTCTGCGACGCAGCGGTGGCGCAGGTGGGTCGGGTGCGCAACGCAGGTGCGGTCTTCCTCGGCCCGAACGGTGCCGCGTCGATCGGGGACTATCTCGCCGGTCCGAACCACACGTTGCCGACGTCGGGCACCGCGCGGTTCGCCTCAGCGTTGACGATCGACGACTTCAGCAAGCACATGCACGTCGTCGAGGTGTCCGACGACGGGCTCGCCCGGGTGGCGCCCCACGTCGCGGCGCTCGCCCGCGCCGAGGGGTTCGACGCGCATGCCCGGTCGGTCGAGATGCGGACGGAACCCAGGTGACGGTGGGGTCGCGGCGCCCGTCGGTGCGGGGCGACCTCGTGGCGATGGAGGGCTACCACTCGCCCCAGGTGTCGGTGCCGGTGCGGTTGAACACGAACGAGTCGCCGTTCCCGCCGCCGCCGGGGTTCGCAACCGATCTCGCCGCGGCGATCGCCGGGGTCGAGTGGCACCGCTACCCGGATCGTGCGGCGACGGCGTTGCGCACGGGGATCGCCGCATTGCACGACGTGCCGGTCGCGCAGGTCTTCGCAGCGAACGGGTCGAACGAGGTGCTGCAGACGATCCTGCTCGCGTACGCGGGGCACGGGCGTCGGGTCGCCACGTTCGAGCCGACGTACGCGTTGCACGGGCACATCACCCGGCTCACGGGTGCCACGGTCGTCGAGGGCGAGCGTGACGCCGATTTCGTGCTCGGCGCCGACGAGGTATGGCGGGTGCTCGACGAGGGCGACCCGCACGTCGTGTTCCTGTGCTCGCCGAACAACCCGACCGGTCTGGTCGATCCGCCGGAGCTCGTCCGGGCGGTCGCCGAGCGGTGCGCGCATGACGGTCGGCTCCTCGTGGTCGACGAGGCGTACGGTCAGTTCTCGCCGTGGTCGGCGACGTCGTTGCTGCACGACGACCTCCCGATGGTGGTGAGTCGCACCTTCTCGAAGACGTGGTCGATGGCTGCGGCCCGTCTCGGGTACGCGCTCGGTCCGGCGTGGGTGATCGCCGAGCTCGAGAAGGTGGTGCTGCCGTACCACCTCGACGCCGTGAAGCAGCTCGCCGGGACGCTCGCGTTGCGGCACACCGACGCGATGGAGCACCGGGTCGGCCAGATCGTCGCGGAGCGCGACCGGATCGTCGCGGCGATGACCGGGATCGGGGTCCGGGTGTGGCCGTCGGGTGCGAACTTCGTGCTGTTCCGACCTGCCGACGGTGACGGCGACGGCGTGTGGCGTCGACTCCTCGACGCCGGCGTCCTCGTGCGCAACTGCGCGTCGTGGCCCCGCCTCGGTGGGTGTCTCCGCGTGACGGTCGGTACCGTCGAGGAGAACGACCTGTTCCTGTCCGCACTGCGCGCCGCGACGGCGGCCTGACCGACGAGGGTTCCGATGAGCCGATCCGCCGCACGTTCCCGAACGACGAAGGAGACCTCGATCGAGGTCCGTGTCGATCTCGACGGTTCGGGTGTCGCCGACGTGGCGACGGGCGTGCCGTTCTTCGACCACATGCTCGACCAGTTGGCGCGCCACGGTTCGTTCGACCTGACGGTGCGGGCGACGGGGGATCTCGTCGTCGACACCCATCACACGATCGAGGACACGGGGATCCTGCTCGGCGCGACGTTCGCCGAGGCGTGGGGTGACCGCGCCGGGGTGCGACGGTTCGCGTCGGTGCGTGTCCCGCTCGACGAGGCGGTCGCCGACGTGGTCCTCGACCTGTCGGGTCGGCCGTTCCTGCACTGGGAGGTTGCGTTCCCCGCGCACCCGGTGATCGAGGGCACGCCGCCCTTCGACGCGCAGCTCGCCGAGGAGTTCTTCCGGGCGTTCGCGACGGCGGCGGCGATCACGCTGCACGTCACCCGTGAGCGGGGGCACAACACCCATCACATCGTCGAGTCGATCTTCAAGGGTGTGGCGCGTGCGTTGCGCGACGCGGTGCGTGTCGAGGGCGGCGGGGTGCCGTCCACGAAGGGCGTGCTGGCGTGAACCAGGACGGGTCGGCGCCGCTCGTCGCCGTGCTCGACTACGGCATCGGGAACCTGCGCTCCGCCCAGAAGGCGCTCGAGCGTGTCGGTGCGGACGCCCGGCTCACCGACGACCCCGGGCTCGTGCGTGACGCTGCGGGGGTCGTGCTCCCCGGTGTCGGCGCGTTCGGTCGGTGCATGGACGAGCTGCGGTCCCGTGGCCTCGATGCGCTCGCGGTCGAGGCGGCGGGTTCCGGTCGGCCGTTCCTCGGGATCTGCGTCGGTCTGCAGCTCCTCTACGACGGTTCGGAGGAGTCCCCGGGTGTGGCCGGGCTCGGCGTGCTGCCGGGGACGGTCCGCCGCCTGCCTGACGGGGTGAAGCGCCCGCAGATGCAGTGGAACCGACTGGAGCTGACCCGGCCGTCCCGGCTCACCGCCGCGTTGCCGGTCGATCCGTGGGTCTACTTCGTGCACTCCTATGCGACCGACGACGACGCCCATGCGATCGCGCGCTGCGACTACGGCGGTCCGGTGGTCGCGGCCGTGGAACGCGGTTCGGTGTGGGCGTGCCAGTTCCACCCCGAGAAGTCGGGCCGGAACGGTCTCGCCCTGCTGCGTTCCTTCGTCGACATCTGTGCGGGTGCGGCGTGACGGCGTTGTTCCCGGCGATCGATCTGCGTGGCGGCCGGTGCGTCCGGTTGACGCAGGGCGACTACGACCGTGAGACGGTGTACGGCGACGATCCGGTCCGTCAGGCCCGGGTGTTCGCCGAGGCGGGTGCGTCGTGGGTGCACGTCGTCGATCTCGACGCGGCACGGTCGGGCGAGCCGACGAACCGGCCGGTGATCGCGGCGATCGCGTCGGCGCTCGCCGCCGACGGCGTCGCGGTGCAGACCGGCGGTGGGGTGCGTTCGGTCGAGGCGGCGCAGGCGCTCTTCGACGCCGGTGTGCGCCGTGTGGTGGTGGGTACCGCCGCGATCGAGTCGCCGGAGCTCGTGCCCCTCGTCGCGGCCCACGGGTTGGTCGCGCTCGGCCTCGACGTGCACGGGCGTGACGTCGCCGTGCGCGGCTGGGAGCGGTCGAGCGGCCGGTCGCTGTTCGACGTCCTCGCATCCTTCGACCCGGCGACGCTCGATGCGGTCGTCGCGACCCAGATCGCGGTCGACGGCACGCTCGCCGGTCCCGATCTCGACCTGTACCGGGAGCTCCTCGCGGCGACGGCGGTCGACGTGGTGGCGTCGGGCGGTGTCGGTTCCGCCGCCGATCTCGTCGCACTCGCGGGCCTCGAGGTCGCCGGGCGTCGCCTCGCGGGTGCGATCGTCGGCAAGGCGATCTACGACGGCGCGTGCACGATCGGCGAGGCACTGCAGGCGGTCGGTGGCCGGGGTGCCGCCGAGGGCGGACAGTAGGGTCCCCGGGTGCGCACCGTCCGGGTGATCCCGTGTCTCGACGTCGACGGCGGTCGGGTCGTCAAGGGCGTGAACTTCGTCGACCTGCGTGACGCCGGCGACCCGGTGGAGCTCGCCGCGCGTTACGACGCCGAGGGCGCCGACGAGCTGGTGTTCCTCGACATCACGGCGAGCTCCGACGCCCGCGGCACGATCGTCGAGGTGGCACGCCGCACGGCGGAGCAGGTCTTCATCCCCTTCACCGTCGGTGGTGGCATCCGCAGCGTCGACGACGCCCGGGCGTTGCTCCGTGTCGGGGCCGACAAGGTGTCGGTGAACACGGCTGCGGTGCAGCGTCCCGATCTGATCGACGAGCTCGCGGCGGAGTTCGGGGCGCAGTGCGTCGTCGTCGCGGTCGACGCGAAGCGGTCGGGTGCGACGCCGAGCGGGTTCGAGGTGTTCGTCCACGGTGGTCGCACGCCGACGGGGCTCGACGCGGTCGCGTGGGCGGTCGAGGCGGAGCGTCGTGGGGCGGGGGAGATCCTGCTCACCTCGATGGACCGGGACGGCACCCGGGATGGCTTCGACCTGCCGCTGACCCGGGCGATCGCCGACGCGGTCGGTGTGCCGGTCATCGCGTCCGGTGGGGTCGGTTCGCTCGACCACCTGGTCGACGGTGTGGTCGACGGGCACGCAGACGCGGTGCTGGCCGCGTCGATCTTCCACTTCGGTGAGCACACGGTCGCCGAGGCGAAGGCGACCCTCGCCGCCGGTGGCGTGGTGGTCCGTCCAGGCGACTGATCAGCGGAGCGTCGTGGTGAACGCCTCGACGGCGTCCGCGATCTCGGCCCCGCTGCCCCACAGGAAGTGGTCGGCCCCGGCGACGGTGCGCAGTTCGGTGGCCGTCCACGCGGCGGTGACCTCGGCCGCGGCGGCGGGCGGGCGGTACTGGTCGTGCTCGGGGCACAGCAGCAGCACCGGTCGCGGGTCGGTCGCTGCGGGCATGGTGGCCGGGTCGACGATCCGCAGCGGGGGAGCGACCCCGCACCATCCGTCGATCGCAGGGTGGTCGACGGCGAGGGCGACGTCGGCCCCGAACGACCAGCCGGCGACGACGAGGGGACCGTTCGGCACGGCGGCCCGTGCCGCCTCGACGGCGGCGCGCACGTCGTCGCGTTCGGCGACACCGTCGTCGTGGGTGCCTCCCGAGCGACCGACCCCGCGGAAGTTGAACCGCAGCACCGCGAGCCCGCGTGCGGGCAGCGTGCGGTAGAGCACGTCGGGGATGCCGTCACGCATGGTCCCGCCGTAGAGCGGGTGCGGGTGTGTGGCGACGACGACGCCCCATGCGGCGTCGGGGACGTCGAGTTCGGCCTCGAGGTCGACGCCGTCGGCGGTGGTGATCGTCCGGGGTTCCGTCGTCATGGGTGGCGACGCTAGCGTCAGGCGCCGTGACCCCTCCGGACAGTGCTGCGCGGACGCGGGGCCGGCTGGACGAGGGCCTGCCCATCACGATGCTGGCCGACCGCATTCTCGTGAAGACCGAGCTGGCCGAGGGTGAACGCCGTTCGTCCGGCGGGATCCTCATCCCGGCGACCGCACAGGTCGGCAAGCGGTTGTCGTGGGCGACGGTGGTCGCGGTCGGGCCCGGGGTCCGCACCGTGCAGGCGTCGGACAAGGTGCTCTTCAACCCCGAGGACCGCTACGAGGTCGAGGTCCGGGGCGACGACTACATCATCCTGCGGGAGCGCGACGTGCACGCCGTCGCGGCGGAGCGCCTCCAGGAGAGCGCGCCGGGGCTGTACCTGTGAGCGGTGCGGTGGGCGATTCGGTGACGGGGCGCTACCGCACGGCGGGCGGTGTCGACGTCGAGCGGACGGTGTCGCTCGTCGAGCCGCGCCCGGCGGTGGAGTCGCTGATCGACCGTCTCGACGCGCACCGTGGCGTGCTGCTGTCGTCGAGCTACGAGTATCCGGGCCGCTACACGCGTTGGGATCTCGGGTTCGTCGATCCCCCGCTTGCGATCACGACGCGCGACCGTGCGGTGCGGGTGGAGGCGTGCAACGACCGTGGTGTCGTGCTGCTGGGGTCGGTGGGTGCGGCGCTGACCGCGCATCCGCACGTGGCCGACGTCGTGACCGCCGACCGGGGTGCCGGGGTCGCAGCGATCGAGCTCCGGGTGGTTCCCGCCGATCGGCGTTTCGAGGAGGAGGAGCGCAGCCGGCAGCCCTCCGTGTTCTCGGTGGTGCGTGCGCTCGTCGAGTTGTTCCGTTCGCCGGACGACCCGCATCTCGGGCTCTACGGTGCGTTCGGGTACGACCTCGCGTTCCAGTTCGAGCCGTGCCGCCTGCACCTGCCCCGGCCGGACGATCAGCGGGATCTGGTGTTGTTCCTGCCCGACGAGCTCCTCGTCGTCGATCACCGCCGTGACCTCGCCGAGTTGCGGCGCTACGAGTTCGCCGTCGACGGCGGGTCGACGGTGGGCCTTCCGCGCACCGGCGACGCAGCGCCCTACGTCGCCGACGTGGCCGCGGTGGCGTCGTGCGACCACGAGCCGGGCGAGTACGCGGCGATGGTGGACGAGGCGAAGGTCGCGTTCCGTCGGGGTGATCTCTTCGAGGTGGTGCCGGGCCAGTGCTTCACCGAACCGTGCCCGGCCCCGCCGTCGGAGTTGTTCCGACGTCTGCGTGCACGGAACCCGGCGCCGTACGGCTTCCTCGTCAACCTCGGCGAGGCCGAGTACCTCGTCGGCGCGTCGCCGGAGATGTACGTGCGCGTCGAGGAGGACCGGGTGGAGACGTGCCCGATCTCGGGGACGATCCAGCGCGGGACCGATCCGATCTCGGATGCGGCGCAGATCCTCACGTTGCTGAATTCCGACAAGGACGCGTCGGAGCTCACGATGTGCACCGACGTCGACCGGAACGACAAGTCGCGCATCTGCGTACCCGGGTCGGTGCGGGTCATCGGTCGTCGGCAGATCGAGATGTACTCCCGTCTGATCCACACGGTCGACCACGTCGAGGGGCGGTTGCGTCCCGGGTTCGACGCGCTCGACGCGTTCCTGTCCCACACCTGGGCGGTGACGGTGACGGGTGCGCCGAAGGCGTGGGCGATGCAGTGGATCGAGGAGCACGAGCGCAGCCCGCGTGCCTGGTACGGCGGGGCGATCGGTCTCGTCGGGTTCGACGGAAACATGAACACCGGCCTCACGTTGCGCACGATCCGTCTGAAGGACGGCGCGGCGCAGGTGCGGGTGGGTGCGACGCTGCTCTACGACTCCGATCCCGCCGAGGAAGAGGCCGAGACCCGTCTGAAGGCGTCGGCGTTCCTCGACGCGATCCGTGTCACGACGCCGGTCCGCCCGGCTGCGGCGGGGGTGGCCGACGAGGCGGTCGGTGCTGGTCGACGGGTGCTCCTCGTCGACCATCAGGACAGCTTCGTGCACACGCTCGCCAACTACCTGCGGGCGACCGGTGCGGAGGTGCGGACGTTGCGGGTCGCCCCCGAGGGCACCGGTCTCGATCCCGCCGAGTTCGACCGGGCCCGGCCTGACCTCGTCGTGCTGTCGCCCGGTCCGGGGCGCCCGGATGACTTCGGCGTGTCGGCGACGGTGCAGGCGGCACTCGACCGTGGTCTGCCGGTCTTCGGGGTGTGCCTCGGGCTGCAGGGTGTCGTCGAGCACTTCGGCGGCGTGCTCGGCACGCTCGATCCGCCGATGCACGGCAAGCCGTCCGAGGTGGTCGTCACCGGGCCGGGTCGGCTCTTCGCCGGTCTCCCCGAGCGGTTCACGGCCGGTCGGTACCACTCGTTGTTCGCGCTCGACGCCGACGTGCCGGCGGATCTCGTCGTCACGGCCCGCAGCGACGACGGGGTGGTGATGGCGGTGGAGCACCGTTCGCTGCCGGTCGCCGCCGTGCAGTTCCACCCGGAGTCGATCCTCTCCCTCGGTGAGGACGTGGGGATGCAGCTCGTCCGGTCGGTGGTGCGGGTCCTGTGTCCGTGACGGCTGCACCGGTCGCGGTCATGGTCCCGCGGGACGTCGTGCGGGCGTCGGGTCCCGACGCCCGGTCGTTCCTGCAGGGCCAGTGCACCCAGGACGTCTCGACGCTCGCCGTCGGTGCGTCGCGGTGGGCGATGGTGCTCGACCCGACGGGCAAGCTGGTCGTCGTCGTGCGCATCACCTGCGTCGGTGACGAGGAGTTCCTGTGCGATCTCGACAGCGGGTTCGCGGCCGCGCTCGTCGCCCGGCTCGAGCGGTTCAAGCTCCGCACCCGCTGTGATCTCGCGGCGGAATCCGGCTGGTCGATGCTCGCCCTGCGCGGTCCGGGTGCGGCGGACGTGCCGGTCCCGACGGGCGTGCTGCGGATCGACGCGGCGTGGCCGTCCGGCGACGCGGTCGACCTGCTCGGTGTCGATCCGGCGGTCCCCTCCGGCGTGCAGCTCGCCGAGGTGGCGGCGCTCGACCGGTTGCGTGTCGCGCAGGGTGTCCCGGCGATGGGGACGGAGCTCGGCCCGGAGACGATCCCCGCCGAGGGCGGGTCGTGGCTGATGCGGGTGGCGGTCAGCTTCACGAAGGGGTGTTACACGGGGCAGGAACTGGTGGCCCGTGTCGACTCCCGGGGTTCGAACACGCCGTTCCGGTTGCG
Source organism: uncultured Acidimicrobiaceae bacterium (assembly GCA_964453335.1). Taxonomy (GTDB): domain Bacteria; phylum Actinomycetota; class Acidimicrobiia; order Acidimicrobiales; family CAIXPF01; genus VGBO01. The sequence continues at coordinate 28,935 of CAYVOK010000003.1, read as the reverse complement.
TCGGCTGCGTGCGGTCGACGCGACGTTCGGCACTGTCGCAGTCGGCATCCCGCTCACCGTGGAGGGGCGCGACGTCGGTCGGCTGGGCACCACGGTTCCCGGTGACGGCACGGCGCTCGCGATGGTGCACCGTTCCGTCGAGCCCGGCGCCGTGGTCCGTGCCGGCGCGGGTGACGGTCTCGCCGCGGTGGTCGAGGACCTCGACCCCGTGCCCGCCGAGGGCTGAGGGCCCCGGGGTCGGCCATGTCGCACTACGAGGTGCTCGGGGTGCGTCCGACCGCGACCGCGGCCGAGCTCCGTGCCGCCTACCTGGCGGCGGCGCGGCGGGACCATCCCGACCGGCACATGGGTGCGGACGCCGCCACCCGGGCGCGCGCCGAACGGCGCATGCGCGCCGTGAACGAGGCCTGGGCGGTGCTCGGCGACGCGGATCGTCGTCGTGCCTATGACCGGGCTCGTGCGGGTCCCACTCGACCGGTGTACCCGTCGCCGACGTCGCCGGCGGGTACGGCCTCGGCGTCGGACCGCGCCCGCTGGGCCGAACAGGCGCCCTCGGAGGAGGTGCGTGACTGGCGGGCGTACGCCGCTGCGGGCGGTGCGCCGGCGCGGGGGCCACGGTCGGTGGGGGAGCAGATCATCGTGCTCGCCCCGGCCGGGTTCCTGGCCTTCGCCGTGCTCTGCGTCCTGGCATGGGGTCTCATCGGCTGGCCGCCGTTCCTCGGCATCGCGGTGGTGTCGAGTGTCGTCGCCGCGTCGGGGTTCTTCATGCTGCCGATCTGGGTGATGGCCCGGTCGTCACGTCCCCGCGGCGGGACCGGCGGGTCGTCGGATCGGAAGGGACGGTCGGCCCGGGAGCGTCGACGTCTCGCCCGGGCGCGCAGGCAGCCGCCGACGCCACGCCGCTAAGGTGCCCGGCATGTCGAAGCCCGCTCTCATCGCCAAGCTCACCTGCCAGGACGGAAAGCGCGACGAGTTCGTCGCCATGGCGCGCAAGATGATCGAGTACGTCTCGGCGTCGGAGCCGGGCACCGAGGTGTACGCACTCCACACCGACGACAAGGACCCGAACGTCGCGTGGTTCTACGAGCTCTACACCGACGGTGACGCGCTGAAGACCCACGGCGGGTCGGAGATGATGGCGAAGATCGGTGCCGAGTTCGCGACCGTGCTCGCCGGCCGCGCCGAACTGTTCCGTCTCACCCCGGTCGCGGGCAAGGGCATCGCGCTCTGATCCGTCGGCCGTCGTGGCCACCTACCTGGACCGGATACTCGAGGCCCATCGCGCCGCTGCGGCGTCGGACGGTCGCGACCTGCGTGACCTCGCCGCCTGGGCGGAGGGGGCTCCGGCGCCGCGCGAGTTCGCCGCGGCGTTGCGTCGTGGTGCTGCGGACGGTGTCGCCGTCATCGCGGAGGTGAAGCGGCGTTCCCCGTCGAAGGGTGCGCTCGCTCCGGATCTGGATCCCGCGTCCCTCGCCGCCGACTACGAGCGCGGTGGTGCGTCGTGTCTGTCGGTCCTGACCGACGTCGACCATTTCGGCGGTTCGCCCGACGATCTGCGGGCGGCGCGTGCCGGGTGCGATCTACCGGTGTTGCGCAAGGACTTCACGGTCAGTGCGCATGACGTGTACGACGCCCGACTGATGGGCGCGGACGCGGTGCTGCTCATCGCGGCGGCGCTCGACGACGCGCAGCTCGCCGAGTTCCACGCCCGGGCGGTGGACGTCGGCCTCGACGTCTTGGTGGAGATCCACGACGAGGCCGAGCTCGAACGGGCCCTGCGCATCGATCCGCATCTCGTCGGGGTGAACCAACGCGACCTCGTGACCTTCGCGGTCGACACCGACCGTGCGGTGCGGATGGCGCCGTTGATCCCCTCCGGTGTGGTGCGGGTGGCCGAGTCCGGCATCGGTGGGCCGGCCGATGCGGCCCGCCTCGCGGCTGCCGGGTACGACGCGCTGTTGGTCGGCGAGTCGCTCGTGCGTTCGGCCGATCCGGCCGGTGGTGTGGCGGCGCTCCGGGAGGCGGCGCGCGCTGCTCGGTGATGGCATCATGATGCGCCTATGACGCGTGTCACTCTGCCTGAGTCCGAGATCCCCTCCGCCTGGTACAACGTCCTGCCCCGGCTGACGTCGCCGATGGATCCGCCGCTGCATCCCGGGACCCGGGAGCCGGTCGGCCCGGACGATCTCGCCCCGCTGTTCCCGATGGCGCTCATCGAGCAGGAGATGTCGCCCCAGCCGTGGATCGACATCCCCGGTGAGGTCGTCGACATCCTGCGACTGTGGCGTCCGACGCCGCTGGTGCGGGCCACCCGGCTCGAGGCTGCGCTCGGTCTGCCGGACCGTGTGCGCATCTGGTTCAAGGACGAGTCGGTGTCGCCCGCCGGGTCGCACAAGCCGAACACCGCGGTCCCTCAGGCGTACTACAACGCGAAGGACGGGATCCGTCGGCTGACGACCGAGACGGGTGCCGGGCAGTGGGGGACGGCATTGTCGTTCGCCTGCGCCCAGTACGACATCGAGTGCATGGTGTACATGGTGCGGACGAGCTTCGAGAAGAAGCCGTACCGCAAGACGATGATGGAGGTCTGGGGAGGTCAGGTCCTTCCCTCGCCGGTCGCCGACCCGAACCATCCCGGTTCGCTCGGCACGGCCATCTCCGACGCTGTCGCCGACGCGGTGGCGCGTGAGGACAGCCACTACGCGCTCGGTTCGGTGCTGAACCACGTGCTCCTCCACCAGACCGTCATCGGTCTCGAGGCGCGCGACCAGTTGAAGCTCGCAGGTGAGAAGCTGCCCGACGTCGTGATCGCCCCCTGCGGCGGCGGTTCGAACCTCGGCGGTCTGGCGCTGCCGTTCTACGAGGACGCCGAGGTGCGCCTGCTCGCGGTCGAGCCGGCGTCGTGCCCGACGCTGACGCAGGGGCGCTTCGAGTACGACTTCGGTGACACCGCCGGGATGACGCCGCTGCTGCCGATGTACACGCTCGGCCACGACTTCATCCCGCCGACGATCCACGCCGGTGGTCTCCGCTACCACGGTGACGCCCCGATCGTGTCGAAGCTGGTGAAGGACGGCCGCATGGAGGCGGTCGCCTACCCGCAGACGGCCTGTTTCGAGGCTGCGGTGCTGTTCTCCCGCGCCGAGGGCAAGGTTCCTGCCCCGGAGGCGTCGCACGGCATCCGTGCGGCGATCGACGAGGCCCTCGCCGCGAAGGAGTCGGGCGAGGAGAAGGTGATCCTGTTCAACTACTGCGGGCACGGTCACCTCGATCTCGCCGCCTACGACGACTACCTGCACGGCCGGATGGTCGACTGACGTCGTCTCGTCCCGCCCGGGTGGTCCCCGTCGTCGGGGACCGTCCCGGGTAGGGTCGGCGGGCGATGTTCGTCAAGATCTGCGGGATCACGAACGAGGAGGACGCCCTGCTGGCGGTCGCCCTCGGTGCGGACGCCGTCGGGTTCGTGTTCGCCCCGTCGACGCGGCAGGTCACCGTCGCGGTGGCTCGTGACGTCGCGCGGCGTCTCCCGCCCGACGTGCTGACCGTCGGCGTGTTCCGCAACGACCCGGCGCGCCGGGTCGTCGAGATCGTGAACGAGGCGGGCCTCGCCGCCGCGCAGTTGCACGGCCACGAGTCGATCGCCGACACGCAGTGGGTGCGACAGCGTGTCCCGATGGTGATCAAGGGGTTCGCCGCGGGTGATCCGGCGCTCGCCGACTTCGACCGGTACGGCGCCGACGTCGCCCTGATCGATTCGCCGGCCCCCGGGTCGGGTCGTGTCTTCGACTGGTCGCTCGCCGAGGGTGCGCCGATGCACCGCAAGGTCCTGCTCGCCGGTGGCCTGACGCCTGCGAACGTCGCCGACGCGATCGCACGGGTCCGCCCCTGGGGCGTCGACGTGTCGAGCGGTGTCGAGGCGGAGCCGGGTCGGAAGGACGCGGTGCTCCTGCGCCGGTTCATCGATGCTGCGAAGGCCGCTGCGCCGACGGATGGCCGGCCGGCGTCGCGACCCTCCGACGGTTCGGCGCCCTTCGACTGGCAGGTCGACTGAGGATTCCCGGCCCCGGTGTCCGACCCGACTGGTCGGGACGCCGCTGCCGCATGACAGGATGCGACGATGGCACTGAGCGAACCGACGATGCCGGGCGGGTCCCGGGTGATGGGTGAGCCCGATCCGACGGGCAGGTTCGGCCGGTTCGGTGGACGGTTCGTCCCCGAGACGCTCGTGCCGGCCTGCGCCGAGCTCGAGCGGGCGTTCCGGACCGCGTGGGCGGACCCGGGGTTCCGTGGTGAGCTCGACCATCTGGGGCGCACGTACGCCGGCCGCCCGTCGCTGCTCTACGAGGCATCCCGCCTGTCCGCCGAGCTCGGGCTACGGCTGCTTCTCAAGCGTGAGGACCTGAACCACACGGGCAGCCACAAGATCAACAACGTGCTGGGCCAGGCGCTGCTCGCGAAGCGGATGGGCAAGTCGCACGTGATCGCCGAGACCGGTGCCGGTCAGCACGGCGTGGCGTCGGCGACCGCGGCGGCGCTGCTCGGTCTCGAGTGCACGGTGTACATGGGCGAGGTCGACATGGCCCGTCAGGCGCTGAACGTGTTCCGCATGCGCCTGCTCGGCGCCCGTGTGGTGCCGGCGTTGAGCGGCAGCCGGACGCTGAAGGACGCAGTGAACGAGGCGATGCGGGCGTGGGTGGCCGACGTCGAGCGGTCCCACTACATGCTCGGTTCGGTGATGGGCCCGCACCCCTACCCCTGGATGGTGCGCGAGTTCCACCGGGTCATCGGTGACGAGGCGCGTGAGCAGTGCCGCGAGATGACGGGCAGCGATCCCGACGTGGTGGTCGCGTGCGTCGGCGGCGGTTCGAACGCGGCGGGCATCTTCTCCGGGTTCGCGGAGCTCCCCGACGTGCGGCTCATCGGTGTCGAGCCGGCGGGTGGTGCGGCGGCGAGCCGCGGGATCCCCGGTGTGGTGCACGGTTCGGTGAGTTTCCTGCTGCAGGACGAGTTCGGTCAGGTGCAGGAGGCGCACTCGGTGTCGGCGGGTCTCGACTACCCGGGTGTCGGTCCGGAGCACAGCCATCTCGCCGACACGGGTCGTGCCGAGTACCACCCGGTGACCGATGCGCAGGTGCTCGACGCGTTCGGACTGCTCGCGCGGACCGAGGGGATCATCCCGGCGCTCGAGTGTGCGCACGCGCTGTCCTGGATCGTGCAGGAGCGCGAGTCGTTGCGGGGGCAGACCGTCGTGATGAACCTGTCCGGGCGTGGTGACAAGGACGTCGCGCAGGTGCAGGAGATCCTCGAGGCGGGTGGGATCGGCGGCATGTCGTGATCGACCTCGAGACGCATCTCCGCGCGGCGCGCGCCGCCGGTCGGAAGCTGCTCGTCCCCTATGTGTCGGGTGGTCTCGACGACGAGTGGGTCGATCTCGTGCGGGCGTTCGCCGATGCGGGCGCGGACGCGATCGAGGTGGGCATCCCGTTCTCGGACCCGGTGATGGACGGTCCGACCATCCAGGAGGCGTCCGTCGTCGCGCTCGGCCGCGGGACGACGCCGGTGTCGGTGCTGCACGACCTGCGTGGTGTTGCGGACGAGACCGGTGTCCCGATCGTCGTGATGACCTACTACAACCTCGCCTACCGGGCGGGGGACGACCGGTTCGCCCGCCAGCTCGCCGAGGCGGGCGTGTCGGGGGCGATCCTGCCCGACCTGCCGCTCGAGGAGGTCGGTCCGTGGGCGGAGGCGGCCGACCGGGCCGGTGTCGCCACGGTGCTGCTCGCCGCCCCTACGGCGCCCGACGAGCGTCTGCCCCGGATCTGCCGGCGTTCACGCGGGTTCGTGTACGCCGTGTCGCTCCTCGGGGTGACGGGTGAGCGCGCCCAGCTCGCGGACACCGCGACGGTGATGGCGCAGCGGTTGAAGGCGGTCACCGACCTCCCGGTGCTCGTCGGCGTCGGCATCTCGAACGCCGCGCAGGCGGTCGAGGCGTGCACGGTCGCCGACGGCGTGATCATGGCGTCGGTGCTGATGCGCATGCGGCTCGAGGGCACGAGCGTCACCGATCTCGGGGCGTACGTCGCCGGTGTGCGACGGGCGTTGGACGAGGCCTGACCGTGGGTGACGGGGGTCCTCCGGTCGAGGACTGCGAGTTGTGCGAGGCGGCCCGGTTCACGCACTGGTACCACGAGGACGACGTGTGCTGGGTCGCCGACTGCGAGGCGTGCGACTGTCCGATGGTGGTGTGGAAGCAGCACGGTGTGGCCCCCGACCCCGACGAGGTCGACCACATGGTCGCCCGGTTGACCGAGGCGGGGGTGGTCCGGTTCGGTGACGGCGCCGACGTGTTCCGCGTCGACCGGGTGATGCGGCAGATCCCGTCGCACTTCCACGCCCACGCCCGTGACCGTGCCTGGTCGTCGCGGCGGTGGGAGTCGCGGCCGTCCCGCTACAACGGTGGTGTGGGCGGCGTCCGGGAGACCCTGTGAGCGATCCGCCGGCCGGTGCCGAAGCGGAGGAGTACCGGGTCTCGCTGCACGACTTCGTCGGCGGTCGCCCGTTCTTCGTGGAGCTCGTCGACCGGTTCTACGCCGGTGTCGAGGCGGACGAGGTGCTGCGACCGATGTACCCGGATCGTGATCTCGGGCCGGCGAAGGAGCGGCTGTGCGGGTTCCTCGTGCAGTTCTGGGGCGGGCCGGACGACTACAGCCGGGAGCGGGGTCATCCCCGGCTGCGGGCGCGGCACTTCCCCTTCCCGATCGACCTCGACGCCCGCCACCGGTGGATGCGCCACATGACGGCGGCGGTCGAGGGGATGGATCCGCACCCGGAGGTGCGGCGGATGCTCCTCGACTACTTCGAGCGGTCCGCCACGGCGATGGTGAACCGCGACGGACCGCATAGCGTCGAGGCATGACCGCGCCGACCCCGGGTTCGTCCGCCCCCACGTTCCGTCTGCTCGACCAGGACGGGTCGCCCGTCGCGCTCGGTGACTTCGCCGGGCGCCGGGTGCTCGTGTACTTCTACCCGAAGGCCGACACGCCGGGGTGCACGACCCAGGCGTGCGGCCTGCGGGACGTCGCCGGCGACATCGGTGACACGGTGATCCTCGGCATCAGCCCCGACAAGCCGGAGGCGTTGCGGAAGTTCGCCACGAAGTACGACCTGAACTTCACGCTGCTGTCCGATCCCGACCACGAGGTCGCCGACGCGTACGGCGCGTGGGGGGAGAAGAAGATGTACGGGAAGGCGTACCAGGGGGTGATCCGGTCGGCGTTCCTCGTCGGCCCCGACGGCACGCTGACCCACGCCTGGCCGAAGGTGTCGCCGAAGGACACGCCGCGCAACCTGCTCGCCGCGCTGCGGTCGTAGGCTCGGCGGCCATGGCCGCAGCCCTCCCGCTCCCGACCGACGTCCTCCCGCACCGGGACCCGTTCCTGTTCGTCGACGAGATCCTGGCCCTCGAGCCGGGAAGGTCGGCGCAGGCGCGCTGGCGCCTGCGGGGTGACGAGTTCTTCTTCGCCGGCCACTTCCCGGGGCGACCGGTGCTGCCGGGGGTGCTGCAGGTGGAGGCGATCGCGCAGTGCGGCGGCCTCACGCTGTGGGGCGACGAGCGGTTCACCGGCAAGCTCGGCCTGTTCGGTGGTGTGGAGCGTGCACGGTTCCGACGTCAGGTCGGTCCGGGCGACGAGGTGCTCCTGCACTTCGAGATGTCCCGTCTGTCGGCACGCGCGGGCAAGGGCACGGGCCGCGCCGAGGTCGGCGGCGAGCTGGCGTGCGAAGCCGAGCTGTTCTTCGTGATCGTCGACGCCTGAGGTCGACGACGCTGCGGGCGTGGCCGCGGTTCGCTCAGTCGACCGGCGGGGGGCCGATGACCAGCGTGCCGTTGTGGCCGCCGAACCCGAAGCTGTTCGACATGCTGTAGCCGGGCTCCCATACCCTCGGTCCGCCGAGGACGAGGTCGATCGGGAACAGTTCCGGGTCGACCTCGGTGGTGCACGCCGTCGGGGGGATCAGCCGGTGTTCCATGGCGAGCAGGACGGCGATCGCCTCGATCGCACCGGCGGCGCCGAGTGCATGGCCGGTGACACCCTTGGTGGAGGTGACCGCAGGTCCGCCGCTGCCGAACACCGCGCCGATCGCGTCGGCCTCGGCGGCGTCGTTGAGCGGGGTGGATGTCCCGTGCGCGTTGATGTGGGTGATGTCGGCGGGTGTGAGCCCGGCGTCGGCGAGGGCGAGCTGCATGCAGCGGATCGCGCCGACCCCGCCCGGTGAGGGGGCGGTGATGTGGTGGGCGTCCGCGTTGTTCCCGGCACCGAGGATCTCCCCGATGATGTGCGCCCCTCGACGACGGGCGTGCCCGAGCTCCTCGAGGACGAGGACGCCGGCGGCCTCGGCCATGACGAACCCGTCACGGCCGGCGTCGAAGGGACGGGAGATCCCGCTGTTCGAGAGCGCGGTCATGTTCCCGAACCCGGCGAGCGCGGTCGGGGTCATCGCCGCTTCGGCACCGCCGACGACCATCACGTCGACGAGGTCCCAGCGGATGTAGCGCATCGCTGAGCCGATGGAGTGCGTCGAGGCCGCGCAGGCCGTCACCGTGGTCTCGCAGGGTCCCTGGAAGCCGTGCCGCATCGACACGGCGGCCGAGGCGGCGTTGCCCATCATCATCGGGACGAGGAAGGGGGAGACCCGTCGGGAGCCCTTCTCGTAGTTGACGAGGATCTGTTCCTCGAGGGTGCTGAGCCCGCCGACACCGGTTGCGATGTTCACCCCGATCCGTGCGGGGTCGGCCTGGAGGCCCGAGTGTTCGAGTGCCTCGGCGGCTGCGGCGAGCGCGAACTGGGTGAAGCGGTCGCTTCGCCGGGCCTCCTTCGGGTTCTCGAAGTAGGGCTCCGGGTCGAAGTCCTCGACACGGCGGAGCCCTTCGGCGGGCGTGCGCAGCAGGCCTTCCCAGTAGGCGGCTCGGCCGATCCCGCAGGGCGCGACGACCCCGGCTCCGGTGACGACGACGCGACGGTCGGGCACAGGGTTCCTCCTCGTCGGGCGGACGATCAGAGCTTGGACGTGATGAGTTCGTAGGCCTGGCGCACGGTGCCGATGCCTTCGAGCTCGGACTCCTCGACGGTGACGTCGAACTCCTCCTCGAGCGCCATGACGAGCTCGACGAGGTCGAGGCTGTCGGCGTCGAGGTCGTCAGCGAAGGACGCGTCGATGGTCACCTTGGCGGCGTCCACCGAGAGGACGTTCACCGCGCACTGCTGGAAGCGTTCGAAGTTGTCGGCCATGGTTGCTCGCTTTCGTTCGGGTCGTTGTCGATGTCGTGTCCGGGTGTCAGGCACCCATGGTGAGTCCACCGTCGACCGGCAGGACGATGCCGGTGATGAAGGCTGCGGCGTCGGACGCCAGGAAGGTCACGGCGGCCGCGACCTCATCGGCGGTCCCGAACCGTCCGGCCGGCACGTTGTCGCCGATCGCGGCGCGTTGTGCGTCGGTCAGGGCGTCGGTCATGTCGGTGGCGATCGGTCCGGGGGCGACGACGTTGACGGTGATGCTACGCGACGCGAACTCGCGGGCGAGCGACCGTGCCATGCCCGAGAGCCCGGCCTTCGAGGCGGCGTAGTTGGCCTGTCCGGCCTGACCGACCTGGCCGACGACGGAGGAGATGAACACGATCCGTCCCCAGCGCGCCTTCATCATCGTCTTGACCGCCCGACGGGCGACCCGGAAGCCACCGGTCAGGTTCGCGTCGAGGACGGCGGCGAAGTCGTCGTCGCTCATGCGCAGCACGAGGCCGTCGCGGGTGATGCCGGCGTTGGAGACGAGCACCTCGACGGGGCCGAGTTCGGCCTCGACGGTGGCGAACGCTGCGTCGACGGCGGCGGTGTCGGTGACGTCGCAGCGCACGGCGAGCACGCCCGGGATGCCCGGGTCGTCGCCGCGGCAGGTGATCGCCACCCTGTTGCCGGCGTCGCGGAACGCCTCGGCGCAGGCGCGGCCGATGCCCCGGTTCCCGCCGGTCACCAGCACGACGCGTCCCGTCATGCTGCACCCCAGCGCAGGACGCACGACGCCCACGTCATGCCGGCGCCGAACCCGCACACGAGCACCAGATCGCCGTCGGCGATGCGGCCCTGCTGGACGGCTTCGTCGAGGGCGAGGGGGATCGAACCGGACGACGTGTTGCCGACCCGCTCGAGGTTCGTCACGGTGCGTTCCATCGGGATGCCGAGCCGTTGGATGGCGGCGTCGATGATGCGGATGTTCGCCTGGTGCGGGATGCACAGGGCGATGTCGTCGATGGTGACACCGGCGCGTCGCATGGCGTTCTGCGCCGACGCCGCCATGACGCGGACGGCGCGGCGGAACACTTCCTTGCCGTCCATCTTGAGCACGGACCCGATCTCGGCGTAGAGGATGCCCCGCGCCGAGCCGTCGGTGCCGAGGTCCCAGCCGAGGAGGCTGCCGGGTCCGTCGACGGGGGTGACGACCGCAGCGCCTGCGCCGTCGGCGAAGAGGATGCCGGTGGTCCGGTCGTGGTAGTCGGTGATGCGCGACAGCGCGTCGGAGCCGACGACGAGGACGGGCCCGGACCCGAGTGCGATCATCCCCGCCGACGCGATGAGTCCGTAGGTGAAGCCGGAGCATGCGGCGTTCACGTCGATCGCACCGCAGGTGAGGCCGAGCGCGTCCTGCACGGTCGGTGCGGTCGCGGGTACCTGCTGGTCGGGCGTGGTGGTCGACAGCACGACGAGTTCGATGGTCGCGGGGTCGATGCCCGAGCGTTCGATGGCGATCCGTGACGCCTCGATCGCCATGTCCGAGGTGGACCCGCCGATGCGCCGTTCCCGGATCCCGGTGCGGTCGGCGATCCAGTCGTCGGTGGTCTCCATCATCGACTCGAGGTCGACGTTGGTCAGGCGCTGTGCGGGGAGGGAGGAGCCCACGCCCCGGATCACCATGCCGCGCATCCGACCCTCCTGTTCAACGGTGCTCTCGACGGGGTGCCCGTCGGCACCGATCATGCCGCACGATGCGGTCAGGCGATGCGCATCCAGGCGACGGGCTGGCGCGGGGTGACGCGCTCGCCACGGTGGGCGAGGTGTCCCATCACCCATCCGGCGAAGCGTGCACGGACTTCGTGCTCGCCGACCCGGCCGACGAGGTCGCCGACCTCGATCGGGGTGCCGTCGGCGAGGTCGACGGGTTCGAAGACGCCGGCGGCGGGACTCACGACGAGCCGTTCGGCGGCGTAGAGCTGTTCGCCTTCGACGGCGGTGTTCTCGGTGGCCACTCTGGCTTCCTCCTGTGCGATGCGGGTGCCGAGGTCAGCGACCTCGGCAGGTGTCGCAGCGGCGAGGGTGACCGCACCCTCGAGCGTGCGCTTGCCCATCCCCGACAACACGGTGCCGGGTCCGAGCTCGATCAGTGTGCTGACGCCCTCGGTGTCGAGTGCGCCGAGCAGGTGGCTCCACCGCACCGGCGAGCAGAGCTGCCGGGAGAGGAGCTGCTGCCATGCCGTTGCGTCGCGGTGGAGCGCGGCGTCGACGTTGGCGGCGACGGGGACGTCGGCCGCTGCGAAGGTGGTCGCGGCGAGGGCCGCGTCGAGACGCCCCTGCGCGGGTGCCATGTAGGGGGTGTGGAACGCGCCGGACACGGCGACGGGCATGACCCGCTTCGCGCCGCGTGCCTTGCAGGCCTCGCCGGCCCGGGCGAGGGCGTCGGGTTCGCCGGCGATGACGATCTGGCCGGGGGCGTTCAGGTTGGCGACCCACACGTCGCCGCCGGCGGCGCGGATCTCGGCGCACGCCGCCTCGATGTCGGCGTCCTCGCCGCCGAGCACGGCGGCCATGGTGCCGGTGTGGGCGCTGCACGCTTCGCGCATGGCGTCGCCCCGTTCGGTGACGAGGCGCACCCCGTCGTCGAAGCCGACGGCGCCTGCGGCGACGAGCGCGCTGTACTCGCCGAGGCTGTGGCCGGCGACGGCGTCGGCCCGCAGGCCGGCACGCACGGCGGCGTCGTGCACGACGAGGCTCAGCACGAACGTGGCGAGCTGGGCGTTGTGCGTGAGCTTCAGTTCGTCGGCGTCCGCCTCGAGGAGGAGGTGGGCGACGTCCCGTCCGGCGACGGCGCTCGCCCGTTCCACCAACGCCCACGACGGGTCGTCCCGCCAGGGCGCGCCCATGCCGGGACGCTGCGATCCCTGGCCGGGGAAGGTGAAGGCGATCATGGGGTCCGTCGACTCCGGGGGTTGGACGATGGTCGGCAGTTCCGACCTGCCGGCGTGGTGCGAGGTTTCACCTTCTGGACGGAAATCGTTCATCGGGTGCGTGACTTCGGCCACAGCCTTGCAGGGGGAGTGTGTGCCGGTGGTGGACCGGTAGCATCCGGCTGCCCGCCCGGGTGGTGGAATGGCAGACACGGGGGACTCAAAATCCCTTGCCGCGAGGCGTGCGGGTTCGAGTCCCGCCCCGGGCACGTCGGCACCGTCGCGTACAGTGTGCCGATGACACGGATCGTGATCGCGGAGGACGAGGCGATCATCCGGCTCGACCTCCGGGAGTCCCTCGAGGACGAGGGCTACGAGGTCGTCGGTGAGACGGGCCGTGGTGACGAGGTGCTCGACCTCGTCCGTCGGCTCGCGCCCGATCTCGTGATCCTCGACGTGAAGATGCCCGGGATCGACGGCATCGAGGCGGCGCGGCTCATCAACGAGGAGCGGCTCGCGGCGACGCTGATCCTCACGGCGTTCAGCCAGCGCGACCTGATCGTGCAGGCACGCGACGCCGGGGCGCTCGCCTACCTCGTGAAGCCGTTCCAGCGTTCCGACCTGGTGCCGGCGATCGAGGTCGCACTCGGTCGGTTCGCCGAGATGCGGGCGTTGCACGACCAGGTCGGCGATCTCGAGGAGCGTCTCGAGACCCGCAAGGTCCTCGACCGGGCGAAGGGCCTGCTGATGGACGAGTGCGGGCTCACCGAGCAGGCGGCGTTCCGGTTCGTGCAGACGACGGCGATGGCGGAACGTTCGACGATGCGGGCCGTCGCGCAGCGTGTCGTCGACGGCGACCTGCGTCCGCCGGCGACCTGAGTCCGGCCGTGGCGACCTTCCTCCTCGTCGACGGCAACTCGCTCACGTACCGCGCGTTCTTCGCGCTGCCGACCGACATGGCGACGGCGTCGGGGCAGGTGACGAACGCCGTGTTCGGGTTCACGTCGATGCTCGTGAACCTGCTGCGCGACCACCGTCCCGACGGGGTCGCGGTCGTCTTCGACCGTCCGGAGCCGACGTTCCGCCACGAGGCGACACCGACGTACAAGGCGCAGCGTGAGGAGGCGCCCGACATCCTGCGACAGCAGCTCGGTCTGGTGCGCCAGGTCGTTGAGGTGCTCGGTGTCCCTGCGCTCGAGCTCGCCGGGTACGAGGCCGACGACCTGATCGCCACGCTCGCGACCCGGGCACGCGACCGCGGGGACGACGTCATCGTCGTCACCGGTGACCGTGACGCCTACCAGCTCGTGGAGGACCCGCACGTGCGGGTGCTCTACAACCGGCGGGGCGTGTCCGACTACGTGCTCTACGACGAGGCGGGGATCCACGAGCGCACGGGTGTCACCCCGGCGCAGTACGTCGACTACGCGGCGTTGCGTGGCGACCCGTCGGACAACCTGCCGGGTGTGCCGGGCGTGGGCGAGAAGACGGCGGCGAAGCTCATCGGCGCGCACGGTGGCATCGACGGCATCTACGCGGCGCTCGACGCGCAGACGCCGAAGGTCCGTGCCGGTCTCGCCGAGCACGAGGCGCAGGTGCGGTCGAACCTGTTCATGATGCGCCTCGTCCGCGACGTCCCCCTCGACGTCCCTCTCGACGATCTGCACCTGCACGGGGTCGATCTCGCCGAGGTCCGGCAGTTGTTCGACTTCCTCGAGTTCCGTTCGCTCTACGACCGTCTCGTCGAGGCGCTCGCCGCACTCGGCCATCTCGACCCCGGTGCCGCGCTCGGCGCACCGGCGGCCACCCTCGAGGTCACCGTCGACGTGCTCGACGATCCGGTCGCAGTGGCTCGACTGCTCGGCGCCGCGTCCACGGCGTCGACGGCGCCGGTCGCGCTCGCCGGGTCATGGGCGAGTGTCGGGCGGCGCAGCGTGCTCGACGGGGTCGCGGTGCTCGACGCCGGGACGCAAGCCGAGACCGGTCCTGCCGCGGTGGCGTGGTTCCCCGTGCGGGTGCTCGACGACGCCGCTGTGCGGGCCGCCTTCGCCGCCCTCGTCGGTCGGGGCGGTCGCCCGGTCGTCGCGCACGACGCGAAGCGGCTCCTGCGGGTGCTGCTCGACCGGGACGTCGACGTACGCACGCTCGTGCTCGACACGCAGATCGCCGCGTATCTCCTCGATCCGGCGGAGGCCCGCTATCCGATCGGCGCGGTCGTCGACCGGTACGCCGGGCTGTCGCTCGACGCCCCAGCCGAGGCGACACCGCAGGGGATGCTCGACTTCGGGTCGGCCGGTGCGGGCGACGACGCCCGACCTGCGGCGCTCGAGGCGGCGGCGGTCGCCGCGCTCGTCGAACCGTTGCTCGCCGCGCTCGACGCGCAGGGCCTGCGGCGCCTGCACGACGACGTCGAGGTGCCGCTCGTGCGGGTCCTCGCCCGCATGGAGCAGCTCGGGATCGCAGTCGACCGCGACGCGCTGCTGCGGCTCGGCAAGGAGCTCGCCGAGGAGGCGACCGATCTCACGGCGCGGATCTGGGCGGATGCCGGCCACGAGTTCAACGTGAACTCGACGCCGCAGCTCCGGACCGTGCTCTACGACGAGCTCGGGCTCGCCCCGCAGAAGAAGACGAAGACGGGGTTCTCGACCGATGCGGCGACCCTCGAGAAGCTCGTGGGTGCGCACCCCATCGTCGAGCACCTGTTGCGGTACCGCGAGGTCGAGAAGTTGCGGTCGACCTACGGCGAGGGGCTCCTCGCCGAGGTGGCCGACGACGGGCGGATCCACGCCACGTTCAACCAGACGGTGGCCCGCACCGGCCGGTTGAGCTCGGAGGAGCCGAACCTGCACAACATCCCGGTGCGCAGCGAGCTCGGTCGACGGTTCCGGTCGGCGTTCGTCGCGGCGCCGGACCACCTGCTCGTCGTGGCCGACTACAACCAGATCGAGCTGCGCTGCATCGCACACCTCGCCGAGGATCCGGGTCTGATCGACGCGTTCGAGTCCGGGCGTGACGTGCACACGGCGACCGCGGCCCGGGTGTTCGGTGTGGCCGAGGGCGACGTGAACGCCGACCAGCGGTCCCGGGCGAAGATGGTCTCCTACGGGCTCGCCTACGGGATGGAGGCGTACGGCCTCGCACAGCGCCTGAACATCCCGACGTCGGAGGCGGCCGCCATCCTCGACGCGTATTTCGGTGCGTTCCCGTCGGTGCACGCCTACATGGAACGCACGGTCGAGGAGGCACGTCGGCGCGGGTACACGGAGACGTTGTTCGGTCGGCGACGTCAGATCCCCGAGCTCGCGTCGTCGAACTTCCGCATCCGCCAGGCGGGGGAGCGGCAGGCGATGAACGCCGGGATCCAGGGTCTCGCGGCGGACATCTTCAAGGTCGCGCTCGTCCGTCTCGACGCCGCGCTCGAGGACCGTGCGATGACCGGTCGCATCGTGCTGCAGGTGCACGACGAGATCATCGTGGAGGTCCCGCCCGCCGAGCTCGACGCGACGACGTCGCTCGTGGCGGACACGATGGCCGGTGCGTTCGCCCTGCGGGTCCCGCTCGCGGTGAACCTGTCGAGCGGTCGGACGTGGGCCGACGCGAAGTGAGCGGGCGGTGACGTCGCCCCGGGCGCACTGGTTCGAGGATCTCGCCGACCATCTCGGTGACGCCTACCTGCGGTACTCCTTCACCCGCGGCACCCGTCAGGAGGTCGACTTCCTCACCGGGGTGCTCGGTGTCGGCCCGGGGTCGCGTCTGCTCGACGTCGGTTGCGGCCCGGGTCGTCACGTGCGCGAGTTCGGGGAGCGCGGTGTCGACGTGGTCGGGGTCGACATCTCCCGCACGTTCGTCGGCATCGCGGTCGCCGGGGGTCTGCGGGTGGTGCGGGGTGACGCCCGGCGGTTGCCGTTGCGCCCGGGTTCGTTCGACGCAGCCGTGTCGCTCTGCCAGGGCGGGTTCGGTCTGCCCGACCCCGATCGTGCCCTGGCGGAGGACCGCTCGGTGCTCGCCGAGGTGGCGGCGTGTCTGCGGCCCGGCGGACGGTTGGCGCTGTCCGCGTTCTCGGCGTACTTCCAGGTGCGGCACCTCGAGGCGGACCGCGACGTGTTCGACGCGGGGTCCGGGGTGAACCGTGAGGTGACCGAGCTCCGCTCCGCGGCGGGCGAGCGGGCCGACGCCACGTTGTGGACGGCCTGCTACACGCCGCGGGAGCTGCGCCTGCTGTGCGATGCGGTCGGCCTCGAGGTGGAGGCGGTGTGGTCGGTGACGCCGGGTGCGTACGCCGCCGAACCGCCGTCGGTCGACACGCCGGAGTTCCTCGTGCTCGCCCGTCGCCCCTTGGGATGACCCACCCCGGCGCTGCTACCATCGGCGGTCGCCTGTCTGCGGTGCGCGTGCTGCGCGCCATGGCCGAGCTGCAGTCCTGCATCCGACCGGAGTCGAACCCGACTCCCCGAACGAGACGATCCATCCCGTGACCGACCTGACCACCGACATCGCTACCCCGCCCGGCATGGGCACCTTCGACGAGAGCGGCGAGTACACGCCCCGCCAGGTCACCGAGAACGACCTCGCCGGCATGTCCATGGACGACGTGTACGCCTCGACGATGGTCGAGGTCGAGGACGGTCAGATCGTCGACGGTGTGGTCGTCAAGGTCGATCGCGACGAGGTGCTCCTCGACATCGGGTACAAGTCGGAGGGTGTGATCCCGGCTCGCGAGCTGTCGATCCGCAACGACGTCGACCCCTCCGAGGTCGTCAAGCTCGGCGAGCAGGTCGAGGCCCTCGTGCTCCAGCGCGAGGACAAGGACGGCCGTCTGATCCTGTCGAAGAAGCGGGCGCAGTACGAGCGTGCGTGGGGCAAGATCGAGGCGATCAAGGAGAGCGACGGCTACGTGGCCGGTCCGGTCATCGAGGTCGTCAAGGGCGGTCTCATCATCGACATCGGTCTGCGGGGCTTCCTCCCTGCGTCCCTCGTCGAACTGCGGCGGGTCCGCGACCTCGCCCCCTACGTGGGCCGGTCGCTCGAGGCGAAGATCATCGAGCTCGACAAGAACCGCAACAACGTCGTGCTGTCCCGCCGGCAGTGGCTGGAGGAGACCCAGAAGGAGCAGCGCGAGGAGTTCCTCGCCAACTTGAAGCCGGGCGAGGTCCGCAGCGGTGTGGTGTCCTCGGTCGTGAACTTCGGTGCGTTCGTCGACCTCGGCGGCATGGACGGCCTCATCCACGTGTCGGAGCTGTCCTGGAAGCACGTCGACCATCCCTCGCAGGTGGTGCAGGTCGGCGACGAGGTGCAGGTGCAGGTCCTCGAGGTCGATCTCGACCGCGACCGCATCAGCCTGTCGCTCAAGGCGACCCAGCAGGATCCGTGGCAGGAGTTCGCTTCGAACCACCGGGTCGGCGAGCTCGTCTACGGCCGTGTCACCAAGCTCGTGCCGTTCGGTTCCTTCGTCCAGGTGGGCGACGGCATCGAGGGTCTCGTGCACATCTCGGAGATGTCGGCGCACCACGTCGAGCTGCCGGAGCAGGTCGTCACCCCGGGCGAGGAGCTGTGGGTGAAGATCATCGACCTCGACCTGCAGCGTCGCCGGATCAGCCTGTCGATCAAGCAGGCGGCCGAGGGCGGTGTCGTGGCGGCCGAGTACCAGGAGGCGTTCGGCGCCCACATGTACGACGACCAGGGCAACTACATCGGCGGCACCTACGAGTACGCCGAGGGCGAGACGACCGAGGCACAGCAGGCGTGGGAGGAGTACTACGCCGAGCACGGTGACGCCGGTGCCGAGGGTGCGCCCGAGGTCGCCGTCGACGCCGCAGCCGAGGGCGACGCCGCGGGCGAGGCCTGACCGGTCCGCCGGTCCCGGCGATCGGGGGAGGGTGATGCGCACCACGATGGCGCTGTTCGCGCTCACCGGCGGGATCGGTTCCGGCAAGTCGTCGGTGGCGTCGCGTCTCGAGGCCCGCGGTGCGACGGTGGTCGATTCCGACCTCATCGTCCGTGAGCTGCAGGCCGCCGGTTCGCCGACGTTGCAGAAGATGGTCGACGCGTTCGGTGCCCACATCGTGGGCCCGGACGGCGCGCTCGACCGTGCCGCGGTCGCGGCGATCGTGTTCAACGACAAGGACGCGCTTGCGACCTTGAACGGGATCATGGGGCCGGCGATCCGCCGCGAGCTGGCGCGCCGCACCGTCGAGTCGGGCCTTGCCGGGAACGTCACGGTGCTCGACATCCCGCTGTTCACCGAGGGGCCGCAGTACCGGCTCATCACGTGGTCGGGCGTGATCGTCGTCGACGTGCCGGTCGACGTCGCGGTCGAACGGTTGATGCGCTACCGGAACTTCACCGAGGACGACGCCCGGGCCCGGATCGCCAACCAGGCGACGCGGGACGAGCGGCGCGCGCTCGCCGACTTCGTGGTCGACAACAGCGGTGCGTCGGAGTCGCTCGACGGCATCGTCGACGCGTGCTGGACGTGGATGGCGGGGCGGCCCGAGGTGCCGATCCCCGATCCGGAGACGTTCGCGAAGATCCCGCCCGCGTCCTGATCGGCGCGCTCAGGCGGCGACCCGGGCGCGCGCGATCGCCTCGAGGAGCGCTGCGCACACCCGGTCGACGTCGTCGTCGCGCAGGTGCGGGTGGAGCGGCAGCGCGAGCAGTCGTCCGCCGGCCTCCTCGCTGACGGGGAGGCGTTCGCGTCGCTGGGCGGCGAACGGTGCGAGCAGGTGGCACGGGGTCGACCACGGGATGCGTGTCTCGATACCGGCCTCGGTGAGCGCGGCGCGCACGTCGTCGCGCCGGGGGGTGCGGACGGCGGCGACCCGGTGCACCCCGAACGCGTCGGCGGCTTCGGTGACGAGCCGTGCGGGCGTGTCGGCGAGGCGTTCCCGGTAGCGCCCGGCGAGTGCCCGCCGGGCTGCGTTCCACGTGTCGAGCCAGGGCAGCTTGGTCGACAGCATCGCCGCCTGCAGGGCGTCGAGCCGGCTCTCGAGGCGTACCTCGCCGCCGACGCGCACAGGGTCGTCGGCGGTGCGGTCGGCGCGTCGCGCCCGGCGTCGCACCTTGCGGGCGAGGTCGTCGTCGTCGGTGAGGAGGATCCCGGCCTCGCCGAGCGCGCCGAGGTTCGAGTCGGGCGGGAACCCGAAGATCGCCACGTCGCCGAACGACCCGGTGGGCCGGTCGAGCCACCGGGCTCCCGGTGCGTGGGTGGCGTCCTCGAGGAGGAACAGGTCGTGCCGGTCGGTGAGGGCCTCGAACGCCGGGACGTCGACGGGTTGGCCGTACAGGTCGACGACGACGACGCCGACGGTGCGGGGGCCGACGGCGGCTTCGGTGAGGTCGGGTCGGGCGAGGAGCGTGTCGGGGTGCACGTCGACGAAGACGGGCACCGCCCCGACGGCTGCGACCGCCGCGGCGGTCGACTCCGGGGCGTTGGCGGGGACGACGATCTCGTCGCCGGGGCGGACGTCGAGCGCGACGAACGCGAGGGCGGCGGCGTCGCCTGCGTTCCCGACGCCGACGGCGTGGCTGCGGTCGCACCGGTCGGCCCAGTCGGCCTCGAACCGGTCGACGAAGGGGCCGTCGACGTAGGAGGTCGACGCGGTCACCGCCTCCCATGCGGCGGTGAGTTCGTCGAGGCAGTCCCGTTGCTGGGCGCCGACGTCGTTCCAGAGCAGATGGCGCGCCTGGGGCGCGGTGCGGGGCATGCTGCCGTCCTACCCGGGGTGCGGCGGGCCGAAACGTCGAGGTCCGGTCGTCTCCGTAGCATGGCCGTCATGCCCCGTTTCGAGGTCGTGTCGGACTTCCGGCCCGCCGGCCACCAGCCCCAGGCCATCGCCGGGTTGGTCGAGGGGGTGCAGGCGGGTGAACGGTTCCAGACGCTGCTCGGCATCACCGGTTCGGGCAAGAGCGCGACGATCGCCTGGACGATCGAGGCGGTGCAGAAGCCCACGCTCGTGCTCGCCCCGAACAAGTCGCTCGCCGCGCAGTTGGCGAACGAGTTCAAGGAGTTCTTCCCGAACAACCGGGTCGAGTACTTCGTGAGCTACTACGACTACTACCAGCCCGAGGCGTACCTCCCGAGCTCGGACACCTACATCGAGAAGGACGCGACGATCAACGACGAGATCGATCGTCTGCGTCACTCGACGACTGAGGCGCTCCTCACTCGGCGCGACACGATCGTGGTCGCATCGGTCTCCGCGATCTACGGCCTCGGTTCACCGGAGGAGTACCGGGAGAACCTGCTGATCCTGCAGGTCGGGACGAGTGTCGACCAGCGGGAGATCCTGCGGCGGCTCGTCGACATGCGCTACGAGCGCAACGACGCGAACCTCGTGCGCGGCAAGTTCCGGGTGCGTGGGGACACGATCGAGGTGCACCCGGCGTACGACGAGACGATCGTGCGGATCACGATGTTCGGCGACGAGATCGAGGAGATCAGCGTCGTCGACCCGGTGACGGGTGAACGGATCGCGGCGCGCAACGAGCTCGTCGTCTACCCGGCGACGCACTACGTGTCGGGTGCGGAGCGGATGCGTCGGGCGATCGAGCGGATCGAGCTGGAGTTGCAGCAGCAGCTCGCCCGCTTCGAGGCGGAGGGGAAGCTGCTCGAGGCGCAGCGGCTCCGGATGCGCACCCAGTACGACCTCGAGATGATGGCGGAGGTCGGGTTCTGCTCGGGGATCGAGAACTACTCGGCGCCGATCGACGGGCGGGCGCCGGGCGAGCCGCCGTCGACGCTGATCGACTTCTTCCCCGACGACTTCCTGATGGTGATCGACGAGTCCCACGTGGCGGTGCCGCAGATCCACGGCCAGTACGAGGGTGACCGTTCCCGGAAGATGACGCTCGTCGAGCACGGATTCCGGCTGCCGTCCGCGGCGGACAACCGGCCGTTGCGGTTCGAGGAGTGGCAGGACCGGGTGCGGCAGTGCATCTTCATGTCGGCGACACCCGGCGACTACGAGCTGCGGGTGTCGTCGCGGGTCGTGGAGCAGATCGTCCGTCCGACCGGTCTCATCGACCCCGAGATCCAGGTGCGGCCGACGAAGGGGCAGATCGACGATCTCCTCGATGACATCAACCGTGAGGTCGGCAAGGGGAACCGGGTCCTCGTCACCACGCTCACGAAGAAGATGGCGGAGGATCTGAGCGAGTACCTGCTCGAGCTGGGTGTGCGGGTCCGGTACCTGCACTCGAACATCGACACGATCGAACGGATCGAGATCCTGCGCGGGTTGCGGCTCGGGGATTTCGACGTGCTCGTCGGCATCAACCTGCTGCGGGAGGGTCTCGACCTGCCGGAGGTCACGCTCGTCGCGATCCTCGACGCCGACAAGGAGGGGTTCCTGCGGTCGGAGACGTCGCTGATCCAGACGATCGGTCGTGCCGCCCGGAACGTCGACGGTCGGGTCGTCATGTACGCGGACACGGTGACCGATTCGATGCGGCGGGCGATCGGGGAGACGCAGCGGCGCCGCATGGTGCAGACCGCCTACAACGCCGAGCACGGGATCAACCCGACGACGATCCGCAAGGCCGTGTCGGACATCCTCGCCCACCTACGTGGGTCGTCGGCCTCCGCGCCGGTGCCGGAGCGGCTGACGGCGAAGGCGGCGGAACGGGCCCGCCGGGTGGGTGAGCGGGTGGAGAGCGCCCGTGCCCTGCCCGAAGGGGATCTCGAGCGGTTGATCCGCACGCTCGAGGAGGAGATGGCCGAGGCGGCCGCCGATCTGCGCTTCGAGTACGCGGCCCGCCTGCGGGATGAGATCAAGGAACTGAAGCGGGATCTCCGCGACGTCGGCCACCTCTCGTGACCCCGGTAGTGTCCGCTCCCGTGAGCGATCGGCTGGTGGTGCGTGGCGCCCGTGAGCACAACCTCCGCAACGTCGGTCTCGATCTCCCGCGTGACCGTCTGATCACGTTCACCGGGCTGTCCGGCTCGGGGAAGTCGTCGCTGGCGTTCGACACGATCTACGCCGAGGGGCAGCGCCGCTACGTCGAGTCGTTGTCGAGCTACGCCCGGCAGTTCCTCGGGCAGATGGACAAGCCCGACGTCGACGTGATCGAGGGGTTGTCGCCGGCGATCTCGATCGACCAGAAGACGGCGTCGCGCAACCCGCGGTCGACGGTGGGCACGATCACCGAGGTGTACGACTACCTGCGGCTCCTGTTCGCCCGGGTGGGTATCCCCCACGACCCGGAGACGGGGGAGCGTCTCGTCCGCCAGACGCCCCAGCAGATCGTCGACCACGTGCTGCACCTGCCGGAGGGCACGCGCCTGCAGGTGCTCGCCCCGGTGGTCCGCGGGCGGAAGGGCACCTACGAGAAGGTGTTCGAGGATCTCGCCCGTGACGGGTTCGCCCGGGTGATCGTCGACGGGTCGCCCTACGAGCTCGCCGACGTCGTCGGCGGCAGCGCCGAGCTGAAGCTCGCCCGCTACGAGGTGCACGACATCAAGGTGGTCGTCGACCGGCTCGTGTTGCGCGAGGGGATCGAACGGCGGCTCACCGAGTCGCTCGAGACGGCGTTGCGGCTCGCCGAGGGCGTCGCCGAGGTCGAGCTCGTCCCGAAGGACGCCGATCCGCAGACGCTCGTGTTCTCCGAGCATCTCGCCCGGCCCTCCGACGGGAAGAGCTTCGAGGAGCTCGCTCCCCGGAACTTCAGTTTCAACTCGCCGTACGGTGCGTGCCCGACGTGCGACGGTCTCGGGACGCGCTACGAGGTCGACCCCGAGCTCGTCGTGCCGAACCCGGACCTCACGCTCGCCGAGGGTGCGATCGCCCCGTGGGCGAGCGGGCACGCCCGGTTCTTCCAGCTCCTCATCTCGACGGTCGCCGAGGACCGTGGGATCCCGATGGACGAGCCGTGGTCGAAGCTCGCCGCGAAGGCCCGCAAGATCCTCCTGCACGGTGTCCCCGAGGGTGAGCGGCTGCAGGTGCAGTACCGGAACCGCTACGGGCGGCGTCGGTCGTTCCAGGCGCGCTACGAGGGCGTGATCCCCTATCTGCAGCGGCGGTACGTGGAGGCGGAGAGCGACGCGCAGCGTGAGGTCATCCAGGGCTACATGCGCGAGGTGCACTGCCACGTGTGCGAGGGGGCGCGGCTCGCGCCGTTGCCGCTCGCGGTGACGGTCGGCGGGTACAACATCGCCGAGTTGTGCGCGATGTCGATCGGTGACGCCACCGGGGTGATCGCCGAGTTGCAGCTCACCGACCGTGAGCAGCTCATCGCCGAGCGGATCCTGAAGGAGATCAACGCCCGCCTGCGGTTCCTGTGCGACGTGGGTCTCGACTACCTGACGCTCGGTCGGTCGGCGGCGACGCTCGCCGGTGGTGAGGCGCAGCGGATCCGGTTGGCCTCCCAGATCGGCAGCGGGCTCGTCGGGGTGCTGTACGTGCTCGACGAACCGTCGATCGGGTTGCACCAGCGCGACAACCACCGGCTGATCGCCACGCTCGAGCACCTGCGTGATCTCGGGAACACGGTGCTCGTCGTCGAGCACGACGAGGACACGATCAAGGTGTCCGACTGGGTGGTCGACGTTGGCCCCGGTGCGGGTGAGCACGGGGGCACGGTCGTGTACTCCGGTCCGGTGCCCGGTCTGCTCGAGCACCCGGACTCGGTGACCGGGCAGTACCTGTCGGGTCGGCGGCGGATCGAGGTGCCGACGGAGCGTCGGGTACCCGGTGCGCAGCGGCTCGTCGTGAAGGGTGCCCGGGAGAACAACCTCGCCGACATCGACGTCGAGTTCCCCCTCGGCGTGTTCGTGGCGGTGACGGGTGTGTCGGGGAGCGGGAAGTCGACGCTCGTGAACGACATCCTGCTGAACGCGCTGATGGCCCGGATCTACGGGTCGCGGACCCCGCCGGGGCTGCACCGTTCGATCACCGGGCTGCAGCACCTCGACAAGGTGATCGCGATCGACCAGTCGCCGATCGGTCGGACGCCGCGGTCGAACGCGGCGACGTACACCGGCGTGTTCGACCACGTGCGCAAGCTGTTCGCGACGACCACGGAGGCGAAGGTCCGCGGCTACCAGCCGGGCCGGTTCAGCTTCAACGTGAAGGGTGGCCGCTGCGAGCACTGTGCGGGTGACGGCACGATCAAGATCGAGATGCACTTCCTGCCCGACGTGTACGTGCCCTGCGAGGTGTGCAAGGGGGCGCGCTACAACCGGGACACGCTGGATGTGACCTTCAAGGGCCGTTCGATCGCCGAGGTGCTCGACATGCCGTGCGCCGAGGCGGTGGAGTTCTTCGCGAACCAGCCGGCGATCGTGCGCTACCTCGAGACGCTCGTCGACGTCGGGCTCGGGTACGTGCGGCTCGGCCAGCCGGCGCCGACGCTGTCGGGCGGCGAGGCGCAGCGGGTGAAGCTCGCAACCGAGCTCGCGAAGCGGTCGACGGGCCACACGATCTACCTCCTCGACGAGCCGACCACCGGTCTGCACTTCGAGGACGTGCGCAAGCTGCTCGGCGTGTTGCAGCGGCTCGTCGACGCCGGGAACACGGTGCTCGTCATCGAGCACAACCTCGACGTCGTGAAGACCGCCGACTGGGTCGTCGACCTCGGTCCGGAGGGCGGCAGCGGCGGTGGGCGTGTCGTCGCGGCGGGGACGCCCGAGGACATCGCGGCGCACCCCTCGAGCCACACCGGTCGGTTCCTGCGTCCGCTGCTCGAGGCGGGGGCGGAGCCGCCGCCAGCGGCGCGGCCGACGCGGCGTCGTCGGGCGGGGTAGGGGGAACGGTGGTCCAGCGTCCGCCGGCGGGTTCGATCCCGGACGCTCCGGGCTCCTACCAGTTCCGTGACGCCGAGGGTCGGGTCCTCTACGTCGGCAAGGCCCGCTCGTTGCGCCAGCGTCTCGCGAACTACTTCCAGCATCCCGACCAGTTGCACCCGCGGACTGCGGCGATGGTGGCGGCGGCGGAGACGGTCGAGTGGATCCAGGTCCGCAACGAGGTCGAGGCCCTCCTGTTGGAGTTCTCCCTCATCAAGGAGCACCGTCCGCGGTTCAACGTCCGCATGGTGGACGACAAGTCGTACCCGTTCCTCGCGGTGACGGTGGAGGACCGTTGGCCCCGGCCGGCGGTGGTGCGGGGGCAGAAGCGCAAGGGGGTGCGGTACTTCGGGCCGTACACGCACGCGTACGCGATCCGCGAGACGCTCGACCTGTTGTTGCGCACGTTCCCGGTGCGGACCTGTCGTGACCACAAGTTCGCCGCGCACGAGCGGCTCGGGCGTCCGTGCCTGCTGTTCCACATCGAGAAGTGTTCGGGCCCGTGCGTCGGGGCGATCGACGAGGAGCGGTACGGCGAGCTGGTCCGGGACCTGCTGCAGTTCCTCGAGGGCGACACCGACGCGGTCGTCGAACGGCTCGAGGCGGAGATGCGCGCTGCGGCGACCGAGCTCGAGTTCGAGCGGGCCGCCCGGCTGCGGGACCGGTTGTCGTCGGTGCACAAGGCGATCGAGCGACAGCAGATCGTCGGCCCGCGTGACGAGGACATCGACGTGATCGGCATCGCGGACGACGAGCTCGAGGCGGCGGTGCAGGTGTTCGTGGTGCGGCGTGGCCGTGTGGTGGCGCGCCGGGGGTTCGTCCTCGACAAGGTGGAGGCGTTGAGCCGGGGGGAGCTCGTCGGGGTCGTCCTCGAAGGGTTGTACGCGGAGGTGCCGCTGCAGGGGTATCCGAAGCAGGTGCTCGTGCCCGACCTGCCCGACGACCCGGAGTTGTACGAGCAGTGGCTCGGCGACGCCCGCGGGTCGAAGGTGGTGGTGCGGGTGCCGCGTCGTGGCGAACGGGTGGAGCTGCTCGAGACGGTCACCCGCAACGCCACCGAGGAGTTCACCCGGCACCGCATGCGGCGGGCCGCGGACATCAACGCCCGGTCGCGTTCGCTCGAGGAACTCGCCCGGTACCTCGAGCTGCCGGCCGCCCCGTTGCGGATCGAGTGCTACGACAACTCCCACCTGTCGGGCACCGACTACGTGTCGTCGATGGTCGTGTTCGAGGACGGTCTGCCGGCGAAGTCGCAGTACCGCAAGTTCCGGTTGCGTGACGTGCCCGGCAACGACGACTTCGCAGCGATGGAGGAGGTGCTGCGGCGTCGGCTCGGTGCCTACGTCGAGGACCGGGAGCGGCCGGTGGCCGAGCGGGGACGGTTCCAGTACCCACCGCAGCTCCTCGTCGTCGACGGCGGCAAGGGGCAGCTCGGGGTCGCGGTGCGGGTCCTCGACGAGTTGGGTCTGCGTGACGAGATCCCGGTGTGCAGCCTCGCGAAGCAGTTCGAGGAGGTGTTCCTGCCGGGCCGGTCGGAGCCGGTGCGGCTGCCCCGGCAGTCGGATGCGCTGTACCTGTTGCAGCGGTTGCGGGACGAGTCGCACCGGGTGGCGATCTCCTACCAGCGGCAGCTCCGGAACGCCCGGATGACCCGTTCGTGGCTCGACGACGTGCCCGGGCTCGGCCCGGTCCGGCGGCGGCGGCTCGTGAAGGAGCTCGGTGGGGTGAACGCCGTGCGGCGGGCGTCCCTCGACGATCTCCGGGCGTTGTCGTGGCTGCCCGAGTCGGTCGCCGAGGCGATCGTCGAACGGGCGCGTCTGCCCCGGGGGCGGTCGTGACGGGCGGCGGGGTCCGCGTGCGGCGCCGGTGGGCGCGCAACGCTGTGCGCATGGTGAACCGTGCGGTGCGAGGGTCCCGATGAGCGACCCGGATCTGTGGGAGACCCACGCCGGGTGGTGGCAGGACGGGTTCACCGACGGCGCCGACCCGGAGTACGAGGAGCAGATCCTCCCGCTCGCGGCGCACCATCTCGCGGGGGCGCAACGGGTGCTCGACGTCGGTTGCGGTGAGGGTCAGGTGGCACGCCTCGCGGTGCGGGGCGGGGCCGAGGTCGTCGTCGGGGTCGACCCGACGTGGGCGCAGGTGCGCACCGCCGTCGAACGTGGGGGCGGCCCGGCGTACCTGCGCAGCGGTGCGGCGACGCTCCCGTTCCGGGACGGGGCGTTCGACACGGTGGTCGCGTGCCTGGTGTTCGAGCACATCGAGCAGGTCGACGACGCGATCGCCGAGGTCGCCCGGGTGCTCGAGCCGGGTGGGCGGTTCGTGTTCTTCCTGAACCACCCGCTGTTGCAGACCCCGGGGTCGGGTTGGATCGACGACCACGTCCTCGACCCGCCCGAGCAGTACTGGCGGATCGGGCCGTATCTCGTCGAGCAGCAGAGCGTCGAGGAGGTGCAGAAGGACGTGTTCA
Source organism: uncultured Acidimicrobiaceae bacterium (assembly GCA_964453335.1). Classification (GTDB taxonomy): domain Bacteria; phylum Actinomycetota; class Acidimicrobiia; order Acidimicrobiales; family CAIXPF01; genus VGBO01. Next base: position 1,479 of record CAYVOK010000003.1, on the reverse strand, counting down.
TCCCGTTCATCCATCGCCCGCTCAGCCGCTACGTGAACGCGCTGGCGGATGCCGGCCTGCGGATCGTGCGGATGCACGAGCCTGCGCCGCCGCCCGGGTTCCTGGCGCTCGCGGCGGAGTACGCGGAGGCGGCGTCGATCCCGCGGCTGTTGGTGCTCGTCACGGAACGGGAGGGTGGTGCCGGTGCCTGAGCTCGTGGTGGTGACGGGCATGTCGGGCGCGGGTCGGTCGACGGCGGCGGACGTGTTGGAGGATCTCGGCTGGTTCGTCGTCGACAACCTGCCGGCGGCGCTGATCCCGAAGATCGCCGAGCTCGCGGCGGCCGCCCCCGGTTCGCACTTCGACCGGGTCGCGCTGGTGGTCGGCGCGTCGCCGGAGCTGCCCGAGGTGGCGCCGGCGCTCGCCGCTCTGCGCAACGACGGGACGACGGTGCGGATCCTGTTCCTCGAGGCGAGCGACGACGTGTTGTTGCGCCGCTACCGCGAGTCGCGGCGTCGACACCCGTTCTCGGAGGGGTCGCTGTCGCAGGCGATCACCACGGAACGTGACGCCCTGCAGGCGGTGAAGGGCGACGCCGATCTTGTGGTCGACACCTCGGCGCTGAACGTGCACCAGCTGAAGGCCCGGGTGCAGGAGGCGTTCGCAACGTCGGAGGCGGTCATGCGCATGCGGACCTCCGTCGTGTCCTTCGGGTACAAGTGGGGTCTGCCGACCGACGTCGACCTCGTGATCGACTGCCGGTTCCTGCCGAACCCGTTCTGGGTGCCGGAGTTGCGTCCGTTGCGGGGAACCGACGCTGCGGTGCGTGATCATGTGCTCGGTCACCCGGACACGACGGCGTTCCTCGAACGGCTCGGCACGCTGCTCGAACTGCTCGTCCCGGCGTACGTGCGTGAGGGCAAGGCGTATCTGACGATCGCGTTCGGGTGCACCGGTGGGCAGCACCGTTCGGTCGCGGTCGCGGAGGCGGTCGGCCGCATGCTCGCCGGGCTCGGTGTGGCGGCCCAGGTGAGCCACCGCGACGTCGACCGCTGAGCGTGGTCGCCCGCTGTTCGGGCACGAATCGGTGCCGGTGACGGAGCGACGCGTCCCGTAGGCTGCGGCGGTCCGCCCGACGGTGGTCGGCGGATCGTCATCGTGCCCAGCACCCTCAACGTGGAGGTCCAACCGCTATGACCGTACGAGTCGGGATCAACGGCTTCGGCCGCATCGGCCGCAACTTCTTCCGGGCGGTGCGCAGCCAGGGCGCCGACATCGAGATCGTGGCGGTGAACGACCTCGGCAACCTCGCCACGATGGCGCACCTCCTCAAGTACGACTCGGTGATGGGCCGTCTCGACGCGGATGTCGCGGCGGGCGACGGGCAGATCACGATCGGCGGCAAGGCGCTGAAGGTCCTCGCCGAGCGTGAGCCGGCGAAGCTGCCGTGGGGCGAGCTCGGTGTCGACGTCGTGATCGAGTCGACCGGCGTGTTCACCT
>CAYVOK010000002.1:244506-250298 GCA_964453335.1 uncultured Acidimicrobiaceae bacterium | reverse complement strand
TCAGGTTGTTCCTACGGCTCGGCGTGGTCGGATTCGGCGGCCCCGCAGCGCACGTCGCCCTGATGCGCGACGAGGTCGTCCGCCGTCGCGGGTGGATGGACGACGCAGAGTTCCTCGACCACGTCGGCGCGACGGCGCTCGTTCCCGGACCGAACTCGACCGAGCTCGCCATGGTGGTCGGCGAGCGCCGTGCGGGACGATGGGGTCTCGTGGCCGCCGGGGTCGCGTTCATCCTCCCGTCCGTGGCGATCGTCGCGGTGCTCGCGTGGGCGTACCGGCGGTTCGGCACCGATCCGACGTTCGTCGATCTCCGATACGGGTTGCTGCCGGTCGTCACTGCGATCGTTGCGCACGCGCTCGGGGTGTTCATCCGCGTCGTCTCGAGGTCACCGTTCCGGACCGCCCTGGCCGGACTGGCGTTCCTCGCGTACGTGGTCGGGGCGGGAGACCTGGTGATCCTCGTCGCAGGCGGTGTCGTGTCGACGCTGGTGACCGCAGCGCGTGGCCGACGACCGATGTCGACGTCGGTCCTCGTCGTACCCGTCGTCGCGGCTGCGATGCCGCCCGAGTGGTGGCGACTCCTCGCCGTGTTCCTCCGCATCGGAGCAACGCTTTTCGGGTCGGGGTACGTCCTCGTCGCGCTACTCGAGCGGTCCGTCGTCGACGACCGCGGTTGGATCACGTCGGCGCAGCTCCTCGACGCGGTGACTGTCGGGCAGGTGACGCCGGGTCCGCTGTTCAGTACCGCCACGTTCGTCGGTTGGCAGATCGACGGCCCCGTCGGGGCGGTCGTCGCCACCGTCGGCATCTTCGCCCCGTCGTTCGTGATCGTCGCTGCGCTCGGCCCGTTCGTCCGGTGGATCCGTCGTCGGCCCCTCGTGGCAGCGTTCGTCGCCGGGGTGACGGCCGCATCGCTCGGCGCGATGGCCGGCGCGCTCGTCGACCTCGCCGTCGCCGCCTTCGTCGATCCGTGGGCAATTGTGCTCGGCGTCGCCGCGCTCGTCGTGCTCGTTCGGACGAGGGTCGATCCGACCCTGCTCATCGCGGTCGGAGCAGCGGTCGGCGTTGCCCGACTGGTCCTCCTCTGATGCCGCTCCGAGAGTTCCGGGCCGCTTAACCTCCCGTTCACCCGAGGGTCCGGAACAGGACACCCCGACTGCCTACCGTGCGCCTCCGAAAACCCCCCCAAGAGGAAGCCCAAGGAGGGCCAACGTGCTGTCGAAGAAGCTGAAGGTTGCCGGAGCAGTGCTCTCACTCGCAATGCTCGGAACGGCGTGCGGTGGGAGCAACAACGACGAGGCGGCCGAGGACGTCGCGGCGACTACCACCGCTGCCACGTCTGAGTTCGCTGCGCTCAAGGGCACCATCAAGATGGACGGGTCCTCCACGGTCGCACCGGTCATGAAGGTCGCCGCCGAGGACTTCCAGGACGCGACCAAGAAGGGTGTGACCGTGACCGTCGGGGTCTCGGGCACCGGTGGTGGCTTCGAGAAGTTCTGCAAGGGTGAGACGGACATCTCGAACGCATCGCGTCCGATCAAGACGTCGACCGACCCGGCCAAGCCGGGTGAGAAGGAGAACTGCGAGAAGGCCGGTGTCTCCTACATCGAGATGCAGGTCGCGAACGACGGCCTCTCGGTCATCGCGAACCCGAAGAACACCTTCGCCCAGTGCCTGACCATCGCCGAGCTCAAGAAGATCTGGGCTCCCGAGGGCGCGGTGGCGAACTGGAAGGACGTCCGCGCCGGTTTCCCGGACAAGCCCATCAAGCGGTTCGGCGCAGGTACCGACTCGGGTACGTTCGACTACTTCACGGAGGCGGTCAACGGGAAGTCCGGTTCGATCACGAAGGACTACAACCCTTCCGAGGACGACAACGTGACCATCACCGGTGTGGGTGGTGACGAGGGGGCGATCGGGTTCCTGGGTCTGTCGTACGCGCTCGAGAACACGTCGAAGGTGAAGCCGATGCAGATCGACGGCGGCAAGGGCTGCGTCGCACCGAGCTCGGCGACCGTGCAGGACGGCACCTACAGCCCGCTCGGCCGCCCGCTCTTCGTCTACGTGTCGAAGAAGGCCTACGAGCGTGCCGAGGTCAAGGGGTTCGTGAAGTACTACTACGCGAACATCGATCGCATCGTGAAGGAAGCCCTCTTCGTCCCGATGAACACCACGCAGTTGACCAAGGCGCAGGACGCCGTCAAGGCTGCCGGCTGAGCGTCCGGTAGATCGAGGAGAGAACCCCGCCCATGACGACCCTGCAGCCGAGCGCGAACGGCACTGTGCGGACGCTCCGTCCGACCGGTGCGCTGCGGCGCCGGCAACGCATCGAGCGAGTCGTCAGGGCGGGGTTGTTCCTCACCTCGTTGATCTCGGTCCTCACCACGACCCTGATCATCCTCTCGTTGCTCGGACCGACGCGTGAGTTCTTCGCGGACGTTCCGATCACCGAGTTCCTCGGGACCACACAGTGGTTCCCGAATTTCGAGCCGCCCCAGTTCGGTGTCTGGTCGATCGTCACGGGCACGCTGGTGGTCACGTCCATCGCGGTGCTCGTCGCAGTCCCGGCCGGGCTCGGTGCGGCGTTCTACCTGAGTGAGTACGCGCATCCCCGGGTGCGTCGGATCCTCAAGCCGATCCTCGAGATCCTGGCCGGGATCCCGACCGTGGTGTTCGGGTTCTTCGCCCTCTACTTCGTGAACCCGAAGCTCGTGAAGGCGATCTGGCCGTTCGGCGACGTCTCCACGTACACCGCGATCGGGGCCGGGATCGTCATGGGCATCATGATCCTGCCGATCGTCACGTCACTCGCCGAGGACGCGATGGCGGCCGTTCCGCAGTCGCTGCGGAACGGTGCGCTCGCCCTCGGGGCGACGAAGCGTGAGGTCTGCACGAGTGTCGTGTTCCCCGCTGCGCTGTCGGGCATCGTCGCTGCGACGGTGCTGGCCATCTCCCGGGCGGTCGGCGAGACCATGATCGCGTTGCTCGCCGCCGGAAGCGTTCCGCGCTTCACCCTCGATCCGGGCAAGGACATGATGACGATGACGGCGTTCATCGGATCGAACGGACTCGGCGACATCGCGACCGGCACACCCCAGTACAAGGCGATCTTCGCGGTCGGTGCGCTGCTGTTCGCCATGACGTTCGTGTTGAACATGATCAGCATCCGGATCGTGCGGCGCTTCCGGGAGGTCTACGAATGACGGCGAGTTCCGCACCCGCCGGGGAGTTCTCGCTCGAGAGCACCACGGCACCCGGTCGAGCAGCACGGGACATCGTCTTCAAGGTCCTGCTCTACGCGAGCATCGGCCTCGCCCTCGGGACGCTCGCAGCGTTGCTCTTCGACACCTATCAGCAAGGTGCCGGAAGGCTCGACTGGAGCTTGTACGAGAAGTACCCGAGCGAACGGATCTCGCGCGCCGGCATCCGCTCGGCGATCTTCGGGTCGCTGTGGGTGGTCACGTTCACGGCGGCGCTGGCACTGCCGCTCGGCGTCGGCACGGCGATCTATCTCGAGGAGTTCGCATCCCGCGACCGTTGGTACAACCGGTTGATCGAGCTCAATATCCAGAACCTCGCGGCCGTGCCGTCGATCGTGTACGGCATCCTCGGTCTCGCGTACATCGCGAGAGGCCCGCTCGGCTGGGGGCGGACGCTCGGCACGGCAGCGATGACCCTTGCGCTCGTCGTGCTCCCGACCGTCATCATCGCGAGCCGGGAAGCGATCCGGGCCGTGCCCCCGTCGATCCGGCAGGGTGCACTGGCGCTCGGTGCGACGCAGTGGCAGTCGGTCTGGCGCAACGTCCTCCCGGGTGCGGTGCCCGGCATCGCGACGGGTTCGATCCTCGCGATGTCACGCGCACTCGGCGAGTCGGCGCCCCTCATCCTCCTCGGTGGCCTCGCATTCGTGTCGTTCAACCCGGATCCCGGGTTCGGAGCGCTCGACGACCAGTACACGGTGCTGCCGATCCAGATCTTCCAGTACGCGGTCAACGCGAAGACCGAGTTCCACGAACTCGCCGCAGCGTCGATCATCGTGCTGCTCGCACTGCTCCTGACGATGAACGGCGCTGCGATCCTCATCCGGAACAAGTTCCAGCGGAAGTGGTGACCTCGTGCAAGGGAATGGGACCACGATGACCGAGTCCACGGCGAATTCGACGGCTGACGGCGGCACGCTGCCCCCGCCGCTGGTGACACGCCCCGTCGTGTCGGCGACGTCGTCCGGGGTGCCGGACGAGGTCGCCGAGACCGTCATCCGAGCGCGCGACGTCGCCGTCCGGTACGGGGCGTTCACCGCCGTGCGTGACGTATCCCTCGACTTCCACCGCAGCGAGATCACGGCGCTGATCGGCCCCTCGGGTTGCGGCAAGTCGACGGTGCTGCGGTGCTTCAACCGGATGAACGACCTCATCCCCGGCGCGAAGGTCGACGGTGAGATCACGTTCCACGGGATCGACCTCTACGGGCCCGACGCCGATGCCGGTGAGGTGCGCCGACGGGTCGGCATGGTGTTCCAGAAGCCGAACCCGTTCCCGAAGTCGATCTACGAGAACGTGGCGTTCGGCCCCCGCGTGAACGGGGTGCGCAAGAAGTCCGAGCTCGACGACGTCGTCGAACAGTCCCTGCGCGGCGCTGCGCTCTGGGACGAGGTGAAGGATCGGCTCAAGGCGTCGGGTCTCGGGCTCTCCGGCGGTCAGCAGCAGCGGCTCTGCATCGCTCGTGCGATCGCGATCGAGCCGGAGGTCCTGCTCATGGACGAGCCGTGCTCCGCTCTCGATCCGATCGCCACCGCCCGCATCGAGGATCTCATGCAGGAGATCAAGGCTCGCTACACGATCATCATCGTCACCCACAACATGCAGCAGGCGGCCCGGGTCAGCGATCGCACGGCGTTCTTCACCACCGAGGTGAACCCCGAGAGCGATCGGCGGACCGGCGTGCTCGTCGAGTACGACCGCACGGAGAAGATGTTCTCGTCGCCCTCCGACGAGCGCACCGAGAACTACGTCACCGGCCGCTTCGGCTGAGACGACAGGAGCAGAGATGAGCGACGAGATCCGCAAGCAGTTCCACAGTGCGCTCGACGCCGTGAAGGCGGACGTCGTGCATCTCGGCGCACTGACGGTCGAGACGATCCCGCGTGCCACTGCAGCCCTGCTCGCAGGGGACCTCCAGGCTGCACAGGTGGTCATCGACGACGACGACGTCGTCGACACCGCATCGATCCGGATCGAGGAGGAATGCCTCCGGATCCTCGCCCTGCAGCAGCCGATGGCCCGCGACCTCCGTGCGGTCATGACCGCCATCAAGCTGAACTGGGACCTCGAACGGTCGGCCGACCTGTCGGTGAACATCTGCAAGGCCGTGCGGCGCATCTACGGCGTCGAGTTGCCGCCGCGCATCCGCGGGGTCATCGACCAGATGAGCCAGGAAGCTCGACAGCTGATGCAACACGCCGTCGCTGCGTACCAGGACGTCGACGAGGCGCTCGCCGCAGCGCTCGACGACATGGACGACCGGCTCGACGGGCTCCAGGTCGAGCTCGTGCGAGAGATCTTCGAGGCGCACGAGGGTGGGCAGCTGCAGTTGCAGACCGCCGTGCAGCTTGCGCTCATCGGTCGGTACTACGAGCGCATCGGCGATCACGCCGTGAACCTCGGTGAACGCGTGCGGTACCTCGTCAGCGGGTGGATGCCCGAGCACACCGGCGCAGCGCGCGCCGCGACGCGCGCCGCCGATCAGGCCTGATCGGCCTCGGCGTCGACCGGCCCGGCGGGGGCGTCGGACCA
>CAYVOK010000002.1:237392-244406 GCA_964453335.1 uncultured Acidimicrobiaceae bacterium | reverse complement strand
CGAGCTCGTGGCCGAGATCCGGGCGGCCGTCGTCGCTCAGTCGACGAACCGCATCGCCAACGAACCACCGACCGCGAGCACGAGCACGTAGGCGGCGGCGAACGCGCCGAGTGCGGACTCGATACCCGCAGCGGTGCCGAGACCGGCGATGACCACCGAGAACTCGCCGCGCGGCACGAGCGACACAGCGGCACGACGACGACCGCGGACACCGATGCCCGCCCGTCGCGCCGCCCACCAGCCGGTGCCGGCCTTCGACCCGGCGCCCACGACGGCGAGCGCCACTGCGGGAAGCAGCACCGGTGGGAGTTGCGTCACGTCGACCTGCATGCCGAAGAAGATGAAGAACAGGCCGCCGAACACGTCCCGGATCGGCGCGAGCAGGGCGCGGCCCCGTTCCGCCATCTGCCCCGACAGCATCACGCCGATGAGGAACGCCCCGACCGCGGCCGAGACGCGCACCCAGTCGGCGAGACCGGCGGCGAGCAGTGTCACCCCGAGGATCGTGAGCAGCAGCAGTTCCGGCGACGGTGAGTCGAGGAGCCGGCTGACGAGCGTGCCGTGCCGGAACGACACGAGCAGTGCCACGGCGACCACGCCGAGAGCGATGACGACGGAGAACCCGGCGTCGGCGAGGGACGAACCGACGAGGAGCACGCCGGCGACGGGGAGGAACACGGCCATGACGATGTCCTCGATCACGAGCACCGACAGCACCGTGGACGTCTCGCGGTTGCCGAGACGGTCGAGGTCGCCGAGCAGCTTCGCGACGATGCCCGACGACGTGACGTAGCAGACCCCGCCGAGCAGGAACGCAGCGACCGGGTCCCATCCGAGCAGCAGCCCGGCGACGAGGCCCGGGGTGAAGTTCGCCGCGAGATCTGCCACACCGGCGGTCCAGTCCCGACGGATGCCGGAACGGAGCTCCTCCGGCGTGTACTCGAGACCGAGGAGCAACAGCAGCAGCACGACCCCGATGTCGGCGCCGACCCGGATGAACTCGGTGCTCCCCTCGAGCCCGATCGGACTCCCCTCACCGAGGAGGAGCCCGGCGACGAGGTACAGAGGGATCGACGGCAGGCCGATCCGGGCGGCGAGACGACCGCTGACCGCGAGGACGAGCAGCACCGCGCCGAGCTCGACGAGCACTGTGCCCGCCGTCGACGCGGCGACGATCACGACGACCCGCCCCTCAACCGTGGAGCAGATGCTGGGCGGCGATCACACCGTCGTGCGAACCGACGACGAGCGCCACGTCACCGGCCTCGAGCACGAACTCGGGCCCGGGACCGGGGATCGAGGTGGCGCCTCGCAGCACGGCGACGACGGATGCGCCGGTCGCCGTACGGATCCGTCCGTCGCCGATGGTGCGACCGGCGAGGCCCCGCCCCGCCTCGAGGGGCACCCATTCGATCGACAGACCCTCGACCTCGTACATCAGGTCGGCGATCCGTTCGGTGACCTTGGTCCCGCCGAGCAGTTCGACGAGCGTGGCGGTCTCCTCGCCCGACATCGTCACGGTGTCACGACAGGCATCCGGATCGCGCTTGTCGTACAGGACGAGTTCGCGACGACCGTCACGGCGGACGATCACCCCGAGGCGATCGCCAGCGGCGCTGGTGAACTCGTAGCGGACCCCCACACCCGGCAGTGGCGTCTCGAACAGTTCCACGGTCCCGAACCCTACCGTTCGGACCGGACGACCCGTCAGTGGGGTGTCGACGTCACGGCGAACCGTGCCTGACCGGGATCGTCCTCGCCGAACCCGGTGAACCGGCGCTGATCGGTGAGGAATCGCACGGTCGGCCCGGGTTCCGCCGTCACGACGAGGATGCGCCCGTCGTCGACGAGCACCGTGCGTCCGTCGGGCGCCCAGAACGCTGCGACGACCCGGTAGAGATTGTCGCCTGGGCCCTGCGCGGACATGAGCGTGGTGCGGCGGCCGGCAGCATCGGTACGGAACACCTCGACCTTGCCGCTCTGCTCGTCGGACCGGAACGACAGTCGCTCCCCGGCGGCGTTCACGAGTGGTCGGGTACCGAGGTCGGCGAAGGCGTCCTGCCGGTCCGCCGGAACGTCCTCGACCGTGCCGGTCATCGGGTCGACGAGCCGCTGCCACGCAACGGCGAACGACGGCCCGGATCGTTCGTCCATGCGCAGCATCGTCACCTCGAGACGCCCGTCGGCGGCCCAGACGAGTTGCGGGCCCACGGGCTTGCCGAACTTCTCCGCCTGGGCGACGTCGAACCCGCCGGCCTCGGGCGGGCAGTAGAGCTGGCGGTGGGGCCCGCCGCCGAGGGGGATCAGGTGTACACACCCCGACGGCTCGTCCACGTATGCGACCGTTCCGACGAGTGACGGGTCGGGAGAATCGACGAGCGAGGGGAACGTCGGATCGTTGCGTTGCAGCAGGGCGGTGGTGATCCCCACGGAACTGATCGTCGCGATGAACACGAGGGCCGAGGCGATGACGGCGAGCACTCGGGGGTACACGCGATGATCCTCCCACGGTCGGCGACGGCGTGGGGACTACCCGGCATCGACGCGCAGTAGACCCCGGGCCGCAGAACGCGTGTGGATCCGATGGTCAGGCGGCGGTGAACAACGGCGAGGACACGAGGTGATCAGCGGTTGCGCGATTACACGCGGTCGGCGTGTTCCACACGACTGCGACACGGAGTAGCGCCCGCACGTCAGGGTCGTGGGGCTGCGGCTCGAGCGGATCCCAGAAGAACACGAGGACATCGAGGCGACCCTCGGCGATCAGCGCGCCGATCTGCATGTCACCGCCGAACGGGCCGCTGTGGAACCCGTGGACGTCCAGCCCGACCTCTTCCCGCAGCAGTCGTGCCGTCGTCCCGGTGCCGACGAGATCGTGGGTCGCGAGCACGTCGCGGTGCTCGTTCGCCCACTCGATGAGGGCGGGCTTGCAGTTGTCGTGTGCCACGAGCGCGACACGGCGGCGAGCGCCGAGACTCACGCCGGGTTCCTGTCGTCCGGTTCGTCGTCGAACGTGTCGGCAGAACCGATCCAGGGTGCCGCGCTCGGATCGAAGTGGATCTGCAACCACCTCGCCGTCTCGCCCGGATCGCTCGTCGCGACCTCGCCGGCGTCCGCCGCGACGGTGTCGGGCGGCCCGACGATGAGGGGGTCCGGGGATCCGACGACGTCCACCCGCTTGTCCGGGTAATCGAGCCCGGCGAGCACGAAGCGCATCGCCTCGAGCCGTGCCCGCTTCTTGTCGTTGGTCCGAACCACGGTCCAGGGGGCGAGTGCATGGTCGGTTCGACGGAACATCTCCACCTTCGCAGCCGTGAAGTCGTCCCAGCGGTCGAGCGATGCGAGATCGTTCGCGCTCAGCTTCCACTGCCGAACAGGATCGATCCGTCGGATGAGGAAGCGCGTGATCTGCTCGTGCCGGGACACGGAGAACCACAGCTTCACGATGCGGACCCCGGAATCGACGAGGAGACGTTCGAAGACCGGCGCCTGCGCCACGAACTCCTCGTACTGCGCGTCGCTGCAGTAGCCCATCACCCGCTCGACGACGGCACGGTTGTACCAGGACCGGTCGAACAGGACGATCTCGCCGTTGGTCGGGAGATGCTCGACGTAGCGCTGGAAGTACCACTGTCCTGCTTCTTGCGCAGATGGTGCGGAAAGTGCGATCACACGTGCTCCACGCGGGTTCAGGTGTTCCATGAACCGCTTGATCGTTCCGCCCTTGCCCGCTGCGTCGCGACCCTCGAACAGGACGACGAGTCTGCCACCACTGTCCTGGATCCAGGTCTGCGCCTTGAGGAGCTCGATCTGCAGGAGGCGCTTCTGCCCCTCGTAGTACTCCCGCGTCAGACGATTGTCGTACGGGTAGCCCTCGCGCCACGTCTCCACGACCCGGCCGTCGGGTCCGATGAGGACCGGGTCGTCCACCGTGCCGAACGTCCCCTCGACGGTGAAGCCCAGCGACGCGAGCTGCGCGTCGGTCATGGTGCGGAGTGTCGAGATCACCTCGCTGAGGGGGATCATCGAACCCGGACCGTAGCCCTCCTCCGTGAACGCGTGATGACGTCGGCATGGATCACAGGGGAACTTCGCGCCTCCGGCCCCGGGCAGCGAAACCGTTTTCTCACCGGTTCCGTGTGGGCACGCGAACGGTGCGGGCGGGAACGTCCCGCTCCGCAGTGGAGGTGGACCATGAACATGCGGAAGCTCACGACGGCGGCCGTCGGTGCCGCAATGCTCGCCGGGACGCTCGGCGGTGTCGCCGGCGCAGCGGACGGCGGGAAGGGCCAGGCGATCGGCCAGGACCCGTTGCGGCTCGCGCTCACCCGGTGTTCGAACGCCGGCGGCGGCAACGGTGGTGACACCGAGACCTGGAAGGCCGCCACCGAGCGGTCGTATCTGTCGGACTGTCTCGACAAGGCGTTCCGTTCGCAGTACACGGCGGAGGAGGCCGCCGCGATCCTCGCCCAGGCGAACTGTGACCGCTGGGGTCCGTGGGTGATCTGTGAGGTCGACCCCGGCAACTCGGCGGCGCACAACAACGCCGAGCACGACGACGACCTCTGAGAGGCGCTCGCCGGCCCGGGTCAGCGTGCAGCGAAACGGGAGATCCGGACCTCGAAGGGTCCGGTCTGATCGTCCACCACGTAGATGGTGAACTGCACGACCCGGGCCGGGTCGAGCGGCGCATCGGCGATGCGCGGGTTCAGTCGTGAGGTCACGGGTTCGAACCCGGTGACGGGGAGATCGTGGTCGGTGTCCACACCGGCGGTGGTGCGGAACCGCTGGACCCAGCGCCCACCATCCCGGTCGACGACCTGCAACAGGTACGTGGTGCCGTCACCCTCGGCGCCCACGACGAAGGTCGTCGCGCCGGCCGCGGTCCCCCCGAACTCACCGGCCGGCCCCCGCACCGAGGAGAACCCGCCGTTGTTCTCGAGCGACACGGTGCCACGGAACCGGAGTCGACCGTCCTGCCAGTCCACGGTGCTGCGCGACACCCCACCCATCACCCGGTCGTCGACGGTCGACCAGTCGGTGGCCGACGCCGGGTCGGCGAAGTCGATCAGTGTCCGAGCGGCTGCGCCGGTCGTGGTCGACGGTGCGACCGTCGTCGACACCGTCGTCGGCGTCGCGGGGGAGGACGAGGTGGGGGACACCTCGGCGGGCGGAGCGGTCGCATCCGAGCCGTCGTCGGCAGCCGCACACGCGGGCGCGACGAGCAACGCGACGACCACGGTGATCGCCGGCAGTGGGCGGCGGAGGAGGTGTGTCATCGACCTGTCCTGATGCGGAGTTCACCGGGTGCGCCGGCGGGAACCACCGGGCGGCGGGGCGGTACCGGCTCGACCCGGCGGTACGGGGAGCCGAGCGGCGGCCGCGGATCGACGTCGCCGGCGTTCGGCCAGAACGCCATCGCCCGTTCCGCCTGCGCCGTGATCGTCAGCGACGGGTTCACGCCGAGGTTGGCGGACACCGATGCACCGTCGACCACGTGCAATCCGGGATGGCCGAAGACCCGGTGGTACGCGTCCACGACGCCGTCGTCCGCGGACGCGCCGATCACCGCACCGCCGAGGAAGTGCGCCGTGCTCGGGATGTCGAACACGTCGTTCCACGCGCCGGCCGGGAACCCGCCGATGCGACGCGCGATCCGCCGCACGACGTCGTGACCCGCCGGGATCCACGTCGGGTTCGGTGCCCCGTGGCCCTGCCGGGACGTGAGTCGGCGTCCGAAAGGACCGCGTCGGGTGAACGTCGTGATCGAGTTGTCCCGCGTCTGCATGACGAGGGCGATGATCGTCTGCTCCGACCACCGTCGCAGTACGAGGTTGCGAGCGGTCGTCACCGGCGCCCGCAACGCAGCGCCCACCCAGCGCAACGGTCGTGGCAGGCGCCCCCCGCCGTCGACGAGGACGGTCGCGAGCAACCCCATCGCGTTCGAACCCCGCCCGTAACGACACGGTTCGACGTGGGTGTGGTCGTCGGGATGGAACGACGAGGTGATCGCCACACCCCGGGTGAAGTCGACGTCGTCCCGGAATGTGCGTGCCCCGAGGATCGCCTCCGAGTTCGTCCGGCTGAGCTCGCCGAGCCGCGGTGAGAGGTGGGGCAGCCAACCCTCGTCGCGCATCCGGTGCAGGAGACGTTGCGTGCCGAGCGTCCCGGCGGCGACGACGACGTCGGCGGCGACGAAGGTCGTTCCGGCGCGGCGGGTACCCGTCCGTCGGGTCGACACCTCGTACCCGCCACCGGGCCGGGGGCGGACGCGGGTGACCGTGCACCGGTCCACCACCGCAGCACCGGCTCGTTCGGCGAGCCACAGGTAGTTCGTGAGGAGCGTGTTCTTCGCGCCGTGCCGACAGCCGGTCATGCACGCCCCGCACTCGGTGCACCCACGCCGTGGCGGGCCGACCCCGCCGAAGAACGGGTCGGCCACCTCGACACCGGGTTCGCCGAAGAACACGCCGACGGGCGTCGGGCGGAACGTGTGGCCGACACCGAGCTCCTCCGCCACCCCGCGCAGCACCTCGTCGGCCGGGGTCGTCGTCGGGTTCGTCGTCACCCCGAGCATGCGCGACGCCTGGTCGTAGAACGGCGCGAGCTCCGTCCTCCAGTCGGTCAGGCCCGCCCACTGCGGATCGTCGAAGAACGCATCGGGTGGTTCGTACAGCGTGTTCGCGTAGACGAGGGAACCACCACCGACCCCCGCACCGGACAGCACCAGCACGTTGCGCAGCAGCGTGATGCGCTGGATGCCGAGGCACCGCAACGCCGGGGCCCACAGGAACGACCGCACGTCCCACGACGACCGGGGGAGCGTGTCGTCGTCGAAGCGCCGGCCGGCCTCGAGCACCGTGACCGCATGGCCCTTCTCGGTGAGTCGGAGGGCGGCGACGCTCCCGCCAAACCCGCTCCCGATGACCACGACGTCGCACGTGCGGCGCTCCATAACACGATCATCGTCGCCCGTCGGGTCGACGGGTGCGAAGTCCGGAGAAAAGTTGTGAC
>CAYVOK010000002.1:233521-237292 GCA_964453335.1 uncultured Acidimicrobiaceae bacterium | reverse complement strand
ACGACGAGGACGGCCGCGACTGCGTCGACGCCCGTGGCATCGGCCGCGGTCACGAAGTACACGGCAACGGCCACGGATACGGCCACCTGCGCCACTGCGAGGACTGAACCGATCTCCCGTCCGGCGACGGCCGTCCCTCCGGGGCGGCCGTCGTCGTTTTCGTGCAGCGCGGACCCTGCGCCGTCGGTAACGTCCCGGCAGGAACCAGGGGGGAAGCCATGCTCGGACACGACGTCGTCGCACGTGCACTCGTCGACCAGGGGGTCGACACGGTCTTCGGGGTGCTCGGTGACGGGAACCTCTTCATCGCCGAGACGATGATGCGCGTCCACGGCGTGCGCTTCGTCGCCGCGACCCACGAGGCGAACGCCGTCATGATGGCCGAGGGTTGGGCGAAGGCGTCCGGGCGGCTCGGCGTCGCCACCGTCACCCACGGACCCGGGCTCACGAACACGATCACCGCGCTGGTCGAGGGTGTGAAGAACCGTACGCCGATGCTGCTGCTCGCCGCCGACACGCCGACCGAAGACCGTCACCATCTGCAGAACCTCCCGCAGCGGGCGGTCGTCGACGCCACCGGAGCAGGCTTCCAGCAGGTGCTTTCGCCCGCGACCATCACCGTCGACGTCGCCGAGGCGGTGCGACGTGCGTGGGCGGAGCGGCGACCGATCGTGCTCAACGTCCCGCTCGACTTCGAATGGGTCGACATCGACTACGTGGCCGCGCCCGTGGTGCGTGTCACCCCGACCCGGGTCGCCCCCGATCCCGCCGCCCTCGACGTCGCACTCGGCGTCGTGGCGAGCGCAGCCCGCCCGGTCGTGCTCGCCGGTCGAGGGGCGATCGACGCCCGCGACGACCTCGTCGCGCTCGCCGAACGTCTCGGTGCCCCCGTCGCCACCACCCACGCGGCGACGAACCTGTTCCGCGACGACCCGTGGGACCTCGGGATCCACGGGACGCTGACCTCGCCGGTGGCGGCCGAGGCCCTCGCGACCGCCGACTGCCTCGTCGTCTTCGGCGCGGCGCTGAACTCCTACACGACCGCGCAGGGCACGATGACCGCCGGCAAGCGCATCGTCCAGGTCGACCTCGAACCGGAACGGATCGGCGCGACGGTGACCGTCGACGCCGGTGTCGTCGGGGACTCGGCGGAGGTGGCGCGTGCGATGGTCGCGCTGCTCGACGCGGCCGGCCACCGGCCTTCGGCGTTCCGGTCGGCGGATCTCGCGGAACGTCTCGCCACGTGGGACGCGGCGGCGGCGTACACCGACCGCAGCACGTCCGACGCGGTCGATCCGCGCACCCTCATGCTGCGTCTCGAGGAGCTGCTCCCCGAGGACCGCACCGTCGTCGTCGACGCCGGCCGGTTCATGCTGCACGTGCTCGGGATGGCGGTGCGCGACCCAGGCTCGATGATCACGACGCACGCATTCGGGTCGATCGGCCTCGGCACCTCGGCGGCGATCGGCGTGGCGGTCGCCCGACCCGACCGACCGACGGTGCTCTGCATCGGTGACGGCGGTCTGATGATGGGCGGCCTCGCAGAGTTGCACACGGCGGTCGCCGAAGGGCTCGATCTCATCACCGTGCTGCACAACGACTCGAGCTACGGCGCCGAGCACGTGCAGCTGTGGCGGAAGAACATGGCTGCCGACGCGTCGATGCACGAGTGGCCCGATCTCGCCGCGGTCGCCGGGTCGATGGGGTTCGAGGTCGTCCGGGTGCGGTGCCTCGCCGACCTCGACCTCGCGGCGAAGGCGGTGGCGACCCGCGTGCCCGGTCGCCCGGTGTTCATCGAGGCGTCGCTCGACGCGCTCATGGTGTCGGAGATCAACGGGTAGCGTCCGCGGGCGTGAGCGACCGCTGGATCGACCTCGAAGGCCTCGTCAACGTCCGCTGCCTCGGTGGTCTGCCGACCGTCGACGGACGTACCACCCGACCGGGGGTGCTGCTCCGCGGTGACGACCCGATCGCTGCGACGGCGGCGGACGTCGAGACCCTCGTGCAGCGGCGCAACGTCGCGCTCGTCGTCGACCTGCGGTCGGACGAGGAGCACGAGGCCATCCCGGACTGCCCGGTCACCGCAGCCGGTGCCCGCCGGGTCCGCGTCCCCGTGGTCGACCGGACGCTCATGGCGAAGACGTTCACCGCCGACGCGTCACTGCGCGGCGACGCCGCGGTGCGCTGGATGGGGGAGGCGTACCTCGCGATGAACGAGATCGCCGTCGACCACCTCCGCACGATCCTCGCAGCGCTCGCCACGACCGGGGGCGACGGTGCGGCGTACGTGCACTGCGCAGCGGGCAAGGACCGCACGGGCGTGGTCGTCGCGCACCTGCTCGCCCTCGCCGGGGTCGACCGGGCCACGATCGTCGCCGACTACGCGATGACCGACGCCCGGATGGCACGGGTCGTCGCTGCGATGCGCCGGCGCGCCGGGAACCCGCTCGACGAAGCGCCCCGTCCACCGGTGCTGCAGCAGGCACCGGCCGGTGCGATGGAGGTGTTCCTCGACGGGTTCACCGCTCGCCACGGTGACACGGCGTCGTGGTTGCTCGCAGCAGGGACACCCGCGGACCACATCGACGCCTGGCGCGAGCGCTTCGTCTACTGACACAACGTCGGAGCGGCGGGGTCGACGCACCCCTACGCTGCGCCCAGCTTGGAGGGCCCGACCGCCTCGGCGGTCGGTGAGCTGGGGGGACAACCAATGGGGGGAAGCCGCGCTGTGCGGCGCGTCGGCCGTCTGGTCGGCGCCGTGCTGCTGCTGTCGTTCGTCGCCGCCGTGACCGGCAGACCGGTCATCGGGGACGCCGGGGCGAACGGGCCGACGACCGTGCCACCCCTGATCGGGGGTCGGGTGTTCCTCGACCGTGACGCGAACGGGATCGAGGACGCCGGTGAACCCGGCGTCACCGGCGTCGTCGTCGAGGTGACCGCAGCCGACGGCACGAGCGCAGGGACCACGGTCACCGACGGCGCGGGCGACTGGACGATCACGCTGCCCGCCGGCACCGCGCCCGTGAGCTCGTGGCGCGTCGAACACACCGGTCCTGCCGACCTCACGTCCGCGGCGACCGGGACCGGCAGTGGGTCGTCGCTGCAGTTCGCCGTCGCCGGCACCACCGACCTGCGGCACGGTGTCGCCCGACCCACCGCATGGTGTTCCGACAACGTGACCGACCCGACCGTCGTCGCCACCTGCCTGCGACCCGGCCCGCGTGGCGACGCGTACGCGGCGACGTCGACCGTGGCCCGCACCACCTGGGCAGGGGCGACCCCGGCGACCGTTGCGACCAAGGCGACCACCGGCGCGGTGTGGGGACTCGCCCCGCAACCGGGCACCGGACACCTCTGGGCCGCCGCCGTGCTCCGCCGCCACGCCGACCTCGGCCCCGAAGGGATCGGCGGGCTGTACGTGCTCGACGCCTCGACCGGCGCGCTCGTCACGTCGTTCGACCTGCGGGCCGACGCCGGCCTCGCCCTCAGTGCCGCCGCCGCGCCGGCGACCACCTACGGCGCCGCAGCGCGGGGGATCACGACCGACTGGCGTTCCGCCGACCTCGCCACCTACCCCGCCGTCGGTCGCGAGGGTCTCGGCGACATCGAGATCTCAGCCGACGGACGGTACCTGTGGGTCACCGACCTGTACGAGCGCACGGTGCACCGGTTCGCGCTCGGTGACACCGACGACGACGGCGTGCCCGAACTCGGCACCCGCACCGGGTTCGCCGTGCCGGCCGCCACGTGCGCGAGCGCCACCGAGGTGCG
>CAYVOK010000002.1:227385-233421 GCA_964453335.1 uncultured Acidimicrobiaceae bacterium | reverse complement strand
CGAGGGACGTCCATCGGCGAGATGGTGCCGGTAGACGAGGTCGATCAGGTCGTTGCGCGTCGCTGGTGGCCGCAGCCGTTGCTCACGGGGATCACGGTCCTCGACGACGGGGCCATCGTCGTCGCGTTCGCGGACCGGTTCTCGCTGCAGTTCGGCACCGAGAACTACGAGCCGTTGAGCGGTTCCAGCAATCTTGTCAAGGCGTTCGCGACCGGCGATCTCGTGCTCCTGTGCCCGAACGGCACCGGGTTCCAGCAGGAGTCCGACGGCAGCTGCGCGGGCCGCACGGCCGTCGGACGGAGCTGGGCGGGACTCAACGCGACGACCCCGTACCGGGAGTTCTTCGACGACAACGTCTTCGCCGCATCGGGTGAGGGCAGCCACCTCGAGACCACCCACGGCGGCGTCGTCGCCTTGCACAGTGACCTCGTCGTCGGTGCGACCGCGCCGACCGACGCCGGGGACACCGCCGGCCTGCGGCGCTACGACGGCGACGACGGGGAACGGACCGGCGGCGTCGTGCTTGCTGCGACCGGCGCCACCGACGCACACCTCGACACGTTCCGTGCGTCGACGTCGATCGGCGACGTCGAACTGTTCTGCCCGGGCCCTCCCACCCAGATCGGCAACCGCGTCTGGTGGGACCGCGACGCGGACGGGCGCCAGGACGCCGATGAGGGCGGCATCGCCGGGGTGACCCTGCACCTGCGCAGCGCGACGGGCACCGTCGTCGGCACCGCCGTCACCGGAGCGGACGGGACGTGGGCGTTCGACAGTCGCGTCGACACCGACCCGGGTGACGCCGTCGGTGGCGGGTTCCGGCCGGACCGGGCATTCAGCGTCCACGCCGACCACGCCCCCGACCACACGGGCACCGGCCCGCTCGCCGGGTTCGTCACGACCGCCCGGCACGTCGGACCGACGTCGACCGACTCCGACGCAGCCGTCGTCGCCGGGTGGCCGATGGTGACCGTCGGCGTCGCCACGCTCGGCGTGAACGACCATACCCTCGATCTCGGGTTCCACCGCCCTGGTGTCGCCGTCGGCGGCTCGGTGTGGTGGGACCGGGACGCAGACGGCGTCCGCGACGTCGGCGAAGCGGCGGTGACCGGAGCGGTCGTCGGCGTCACCCGGGTCGGCGGTGGCAGCGCGCTCGACCCCGTCGGCGGGACCGTTGGGTCGACGACGAGCGGCGTCGGGGGGGCGTACGAGTTCGCGTCGCTCGTCGGCGGCCACGCCTACCGAGTAACGGCCTCGGCGCCCGCCGGGTACCTCACCGGGTCGGGTGCCGTCGCCGACTCGGCGGTCCTCACCACGCACGGATCGAGCGCCACGGCGCTCGACGTCGCCCTGCTCGGCATCGGTGGCGTCACCGGGATCGTGTGGGACGACACCGACGGTGACGGCGTGCGCGACACCGGCGAGCCGGGCCGATCTGGTGTGACCGTGCGGATCGTGCGCAGCGGTGGCGCAGCGGCGACCGACGCGAGCGGGACGGTCGTCGCACCGGTCGGTACGTCGTCGGACGGGAGCTTCGGTTTCGGCACGCTCGCGCTCGGGTTCGCGTACGTCGTCGCGATCGACCTGCCCACCGGATCACGGGCCACGACCGCCGCCGGTGCGACCACGCCGCTGCTCGCCTCGCCGGGTGCGACCTCGGACGGCTGGGCGTTCGGCCTCGCCGAACTGCCGCCCCCGCCGCCCCCGCCGACCACGCCGACGACACCGACCACACCGACCGTGCCGACGACACCGCAACCCGTACCAGCGCCCGCGCCGCCCCCGGCGCCCGCGCTCGCCGCAACCGGGTCGGCGGCGATCGTCGTGGTGGTGGGCGTCGGTCTCGTCGCCGTCGGGGTCGTCGTCCGCTCCGGCGCGCGTCGTCGTGGCACCCCTACGATCCCCCGGTGATGCACCCGCCTGTCATGCCGCCCCGACGTCGGACCATGCGGTCCGTTGCACTCGTCGTGCTCTGCGTCGTGGCGACGGTGGCGTGCCGGGAGCCGGTGACGGTCCCCGGTGCCGCGGAACGGGCCTTCGTCGGCGCCCTCATCCCGCACCACCACCTCGGTCAGGAACTGAACGGGACGGCGGCGTGGTCGGCCGAGGACGTGCGCCTGCGCGGTCTGGTGTTCGAGATGGGCGGCTACCACGCCCGCGAGCTCGCGCTCATGGAACGGTGGGCGGGGGACTGGGACGTGCCGCTCGCCGAGACGTTCCCCGGGCACCTCGACCGGTCCCGGGTCGACGCACTGGCGGGGCTCACCGGCGTCGACTTCGACACCGAGTGGCTGGTGCTCATGATCGAGCACCACGACGGGGCGGTCGCCCTCGCCGACACGCAGCTCCGCGACGGGCGCATGGACGAAGCGCGCGACCTCGCCAAGGAAGTGCGGAAGGTGCAGTCCGACGAACTCGCGAAGATGCGCACCCTCCTCGCCGAGTTGTGTGCCGCTGCACCCGACGCGCTCGGGTGCCGGTCGACGCGCTGAGCCGCCGACCTCGCTGGCGACGCGCCCCGTCGTCTGCAAGGGTTGCCCCTCATGGCTGCCTCCCTGTTCGACCAGGTCACGTTCCGACGCGGTCCGGCGATGCCGAACCGCTTCATGCTCGCCCCGCTCACCAACACCCAGTCCCACGACGACGGCACGTGCTCCACCGAGGAGCACACGTGGCTTCTGCGGCGGGCCGAGGGCGGTTTCGGTGCGACGATGTCGGCCGCGGCACACGTGCAGAAGGTCGGCCAGGGGTTCCCCGGTCAGATCGGCATCTTCGGCGACGAGCACCTCGACGGCCTCACCCGGCTCGCGGCCGACATCAACGTGACCGGGTCGCTGTCGATCGTGCAGCTCCACCACGCCGGCAACCGTGCGCCCGCTGCGCTCGTCGGTGAGCCGGTGTGCCCCTCCGACGACCCTGAGTCCGGTGCCCGGGGGATGACCGGCGACGAGGTCGAAGCTGCGGTGGAGTCCTTCGTCCAGGCCGCGGTGCGGGCCGAACGGGCCGGATGGCACGGCGTCGAACTGCACGGCGCACACGGCTACCTGATCTGTGAGTTCCTGTCGACGGAACTGAACCGCCGCACCGACCGGTGGGGCGGTTCGCTCGAGAACCGGGCACGGTTCCTGTTCGCGATCCTCGACGGCATCCGGGCGCGCTGCGGAGCCGACTTCAACGTCGGGGTGCGGTTGTCACCCGAACGGTTCGGGATGCAGCTCCCCGAGATCGTCGAACTCGCCGGCGAGCTCCTCGCCGGTGACCTCGTCGAGTACGTCGACATGTCGCTGTGGGACTGCTTCAAGAAGCCGGTCGACGAGGCCTACGGCGACCGGATGCTGATCGAGTACTTCCTCGACCTGCCGCGGGGCGACACCCGGCTCGGCGTCGCCGGCAAGCTGCGCACGCCCGACGAGGTGCGGCGCGTCGTCGACATGGGCGTCGACATCGCGCTCCTCGGGCGCGCGGCGATCATCCACCACGACTACCCGAAGCGCATGCTCGCGGATCCGGACTTCGTGCCGGTCTCCCAGCCCGTGCCGCGCGACCATCTGCTCGCCGAGGCCGTCTCGCCCCGGTTCGTGGAGTACCTCGCCGGGTCGTTCAAGGGGTTCGTCGCCGACGCCTGACCGGAGCGGGCGCCGGCGACGGTCCCTCAGTTCCAGGTCTTGATGACCGGCAGTACCTCGTCGGCGAACAGCGTCATCGAGGCGCGGGCCTCGTCGTAGGGGATGCCGCCGTACCGGAACGACGCCGTGTACTCGAACGACCCGATGAGCTCACGTCGGGCCTCGAGCTTGGCGATCACCTGGTCGGGTGTGCCCCAGCAGGTGGCGCCCATGAACATCTCGAGGAAGCCGCTCTCGCCGACGCGTCGGAGGATCTCCGCCGCCTTCGCGTACGCCGCGTACCCCTCGGTGTTCGTGAAGTGGTCGCCCATGACCTCGTAGTGGGCGAGCAGCGACGCGAGGTAGGTGCCCATGTACTGGCGGGCCTTCTCCTCGGCGGCGTCCGCGTCGGGCATCACGAGGCAGAAGTCGGCCGTCATCACCGGGGGTGCCTCGGTGCCGTGGAGTTCCGCGTACCGCTTGCGGTACTGCGTGATCGACGGCATGCGGTGCTCCCACGACCGGTCGGCGAACATCGTCATGCGACCGGCGAAGCGGGCCGCCGACTCGACGGAGTCGTCGGAGGACGCCACGCAGTAGAAGCGGTCGTCGAAGGACCGCTCCGGGCGGGGACGGATCTCGATCCGCTCCTGGGGGTAGAACGGCCCGTTGCCCTCGATGAACCCGGTGCGCAGCGCCTCGATGACCATCGCGGTGCCCTCGTCGAACCGCTCGCGCGACTCGTCCATCTCGATACCAGCGAACGGGGCGTACTCGCGCCGTGACAGGCCGCGGCCGACACCGAACCGGAACCGCCCCTTGGCGACATTGTCGAGGAGTGCAGCCTTCTCGGCGACACGCAGCGGGTCGTTCCACGGCATGATCACCGCGCCGGTGCCGACGTCGATCTGCTCGGTCGTGCCGACGAGGTAGGACAGCAGCTGCGTGTTGTCGGGGCAGAACGAGTACCCGAAGAAGTGGTGCTCCGCCGCCCAGGCGCAGTCGAACCCGAAGGAGTCCGCGAGCCGTGCAAGACCGAGCTCCTCGTCGTAGACCTCGCTGTCGGTGATGCCGTCCCAGCCGTCGCTGGCGAAGGGCATGAGGATGCCGACGTCCATGGTGTGATCTCCCCCGGGTCGTGATCGTGGCGGCCCCCGCCGCCGATTTGCACGCTACCCGGCGGGGGGACGTGGTCGCCTACCCCGGCGCAGCGCCGGCCGGACGCGGAACGACCCGGCGCAGCGCACCGGGTCGTTCCTTCGAGACGGTGATCCGATCGATCAGCCGGTGTACGCGGGGGCCACCGGCGTGGTGCCGGGCGTCGGCGACGGCGGGGCCTGCGAGGGGATGGAGGAGCTGTCGACGACGAGGGTCATGCGATCCCACCAGATGTTCGGGCCGACGTTCCCCATCGTGTAGCCGGTCGGTGTGAACTTGAGCTTCGTGAACGAGCCGGCGCAGAGCAGCTTGCCGCTCATGATGCCGGTGGTGTGCAACGTCCAGACGTTGTTCGACATGGTCGTTGCTGCGAGGCCCGTCTCGACGGAGCAGTTCACCGTTTCGCCGACGCCTGCTGTAATCGTGTAGCCGCTGGGCGTCGACGCACTCTGGTAGGCCTTGATGTCACGGAAGACGACGTTCGCCTCGCTGACCGCGCTCGAGAAGGTGAACTCGAAGAAGGCCTGCAGCTGCGAGGAGTGCGCCAGCGCGTCGTGCGTTCCCGAGAGCGTGCCGTATTCCGAGGGGGTCGCCATGCTCACGATGGGGAAGGACTGCAACGCCCCGGCTCCCGTCACGCTGACGTTCAGGGTGCCCCCGCCGCCGCTGAAGGTCCCCCCGCGTGCGTTGGTGGAACCCCCGCCAGGGGTCGTGTCCCACACGACGACGACGGGGTTGGTGATTGCCGCGCCAGCCGTATGCACCGGCACGACGGCCGTTCCGAGAGCAACCGCCGTTGCGAGTCCGAGTCGAACGAGAATCTTTCGCATCGTGGAAACGTATCAGCTGCGCGTGCGCGCAGCCATCAGCCGGTGTACGCAGGGGCTACCGGCGTCGTCGGCTGTGCCGGCGTCGGCGGCGTCGGCGGCGTCGGCGGCGCCGGTGGCGTTGTGACAGCGGACTGGGCGACGGCGACTGTCAAGCGGTCGATACCGACGAGCGACCCGTTCTTCGTGAACCGGATCGACGAGAAGGACCCGGAGCACAGCAGGCTGCCGCTCTGGTAGTTGGTGCTGTCAGGGGTCATGGTGCTGCCGACGATCGACGCGCCGGGGAGTCCTGCGGTGATCGCGCACGACACGGTGCCGTTGCCGGAGATGGTCCAGTTGGTCGGACCGTTCGCGCCGGTCGGGCGGAGGAAGTCGAAGTAGACCGCGAGCTCGGTGAGCGTGACGGCACCGAAGTCGTACTCGATGTAGGAGGACGACGTGTC
>CAYVOK010000002.1:174564-227285 GCA_964453335.1 uncultured Acidimicrobiaceae bacterium | reverse complement strand
GCGCCGACGACGCGGGCGGTCAGCGCGTCGGTGAGCATCCGCTGCGCCGGGAGCATCGCCGTGAGGCTCGACAGACATGGCAGTGTGCGGCGGCGTCGGAGACCGCGGGTGAGTTCGCCCGTGAGGCGCCGGAGTTCGGCGGCGAGTTCGAGCAGGACCTCGTCGTCGAGATCGTGCGGGCCGTCGTCGGGCTGACCGTTCGGCCCGGGTCCGTTGCGGTT
Organism: uncultured Acidimicrobiaceae bacterium; assembly: GCA_964453335.1. Lineage (GTDB taxonomy): Bacteria > Actinomycetota > Acidimicrobiia > Acidimicrobiales > CAIXPF01 > VGBO01. The sequence goes on along the minus strand of CAYVOK010000002.1, from coordinate 227,064 downwards.
GGGGTGGGGGCGTCGTTGGGGTGGCAGGTCGGGGCTCCTTCGTCGTGGATGTGGGATGGATCAGGTGCGCCGGATGTTCGCCCGGGCGGCCTCGGCCCGGGGGGCGTCGCCGGCCTCGAGCCACGCCCGACCGCAGGCGTCCCACAGCTCGTCGGCACGGCGCAGGTTGCCGACGGCTGCCTGGCCCGCAGCAGCCCGGCCCAGCTCCCGTGCCCGGTGCACGAGGTCGGTCGACGTCGCCGGGTCGGGGAGTGGGCGGTCGGTGCGGTCGAAGCGCAGATCGGCGATCTCGAGGCCGAGGGGGACGACGACGTCGGCGCGGACCCCGGCCCCCTCGGGCAGCAACGGTGCGAGCGCGAGGAGGGTGAGGGTGCGGGCGTGCAGCACCCGGACCCAGCCGCCGCCGCCCGTCGAGCCGCGGACGACGAGGCGGCCGTCGACCGGCGGATCGACGACGAGGCCGTCACCGGCGGCCCGGCAGGCGAGCACGATCGCAGGGCCGGGGGCCCCGGGTCGTTCGAGCAGCGGACCGGTGCAGCGGTCGGACCTCATCGTGCGCGCACCCCGAGGGCACGGGCGGTGTCGCCGAGGAGGTCCTTCACGGCCCGCATCCGCCGGCTGCGGCGGCGCCGGGTGGCCACGCCGTCGAGCAGGTCGGCGCCGGGGAGGCACGACCGCTCGCCGGCGACCCACAACGCCGGCCAGAGCCGGGCGTCGTGCTCGTGTGCGCCGGCCCGGGGAGCGGGGAGTGCACCGAGATCGACGTCGGGGTGTTCGGCCAGCGTGACGTAGGCGAGTGCGGCGGCGACGACGGCGGGGTCGGCGCCGCTGCACTCGAGCAGGCTCCGCACCCGCTCGCCGAGGTCGCACCCGTCGGTCTCCACGAGCGGTGGCGCCACGGGTTCGGGGCGCCGGGCGGTGTCGACGGGGCGGCGGCCGGCCGGGTGGGCCCGGAGGTGGTCGACGGCGACGTTGCGCATCGTCCGGGCGCAGTACGCGGCGACCGAGTCGGGCAGGACGGCGTCCGGATTGCGCCGCACGTACCGCCACAGGCGGTCACGGGTCTCCGCGACGAGCTCGTCGGGGCTCAGACCGAGGTCGGCATGCCGCGTGTGGCGACGGGCGCAGTGGGCGGCATCGGCGCTGCGCAGCCAGGCCTCGGCCTCGGTGAGAAGGGGATGGGGCACCTCGATGACGGACGTCGCTGACAGCGTGACTCCTTCGGCGGGGTTCTCGGACCGGCAGGGTCACCCTAGGGAACGGGTGTGACAACGAAGCCCGGTCGAGGGGCGGGTCGCCAGGTGCCGGTCGTCGTGTCACATCTCGCCGGTGGCGGCGTCGAGGAGGGTGCCCGGCCCCGACGAAGGGACACGCCCATGACCCCGTCCACCCCGCTCCGCCCCACCACCCCGACACGCCGTCGCCGCACCCCCCGGCCGCGACCCTTCGACGTCCGGGACCTCCTCGCCCACGGGCACTACGACTCCGTCAGCGCGTTCGCCCGGGACGCCGGCGTCGACCGCCGCACCGTGCACCGGTGGATCGCGTCGGGCCTCGACCCCGACACCGCCGACCGCCTCGCCGTCCACGTCCTCGGCTGCCACCCCTTCGAGGTGTTCGGCCGGGCGTGGTTCGACATCGACGACGCACCGACCGCCCTCGCGGCCTGACCGACCCACCGACCCAGCCCACCCCCGAACCGGAAGGAACCCGCCCGTGCAACCCATCCTCACCTTCGACCGCACCGTCGTCGCCGTCGACGTCGACGGCGACGCCCACCTCATGGTCGAGCTCGCCGCACCCCCGGCCCCGCCCGTCGACCGTGCACCCGTCGACGTGGCGGTCGTGATCGACCGGTCCGGCTCCATGGACGGTGAGCCCCTCGGCGCGGTCACCCGCGCCGTCGAACACCTCTTCCGCATCGCCGGCCCGGACGACCGCGTCGCGGTCGTGGCCTTCGACGACGAGGTGACGCTCGTGCTCCCGCTCGCCCACCACGAGCCGCTCACAGCGGGACGCCTCGTCCGCTCGATCGAGTCCGGTGGGTCGACGAACCTGTCGGGCGGATGGCTGAAGGCCGCCGAGGTGCTCGCGGCCGACGGGCGCCCCGACGCGATCCGCCGGGTCGTCCTGCTCACGGACGGGTGCGCGAACGTCGGCGTCGTCGAACCCGAACGGCTCACCGCGATGACCGCCGGCGGCGCCGCACGCGGCATCACGACGAGCTGCATCGGCTTCGGCGACGGTCACGACGAGACCCTGCTCGCCGCGCTCGCGGACGCCGGTGGCGGCAACGACGCGTGGTGCGCCGGCCCCGACCAGGCGGCGACCGTCTTCGTCACCGAGTTCACCGGACTGCAGCAGATCGTGGCGCAGAACCTGACGGTCGAGCTCCGCCCCGACCCGGCCGCGGTGCGGTCGCTGCACGTCCTGCACGAGTACCCGCTCACCCCGCTCGACGACGGAGCCGTGCAGATCGCACTCGGCGACGCCTACGGCGACGAGCGGCGGCGTGTCGTCGCCCGGTTCGAGCTCGCCGCACCGGGGCGCACGGGTGAGGTCCCCATCGGTGAGGTCGTGATCCGCTGGGCGAGCGTGGGCGCCGACGTGCGGCTCCACACGGTCACCCTGCCCGTCTCCCTCGAAGCGGGGCCCGACGCCGACACGGCGCCGCTCGACACCGAGGTCGTCGAGGAGATCACGCTGCAGCGCGCCGCCGAGGAGCGCCGCGCCGCCCGCCTCCTCGCCGAATCGGGCGACTACGACCTCGCGTCGAAGCACCTGCGGAACGCGGCGGGGATCCTCGCTGCGGTCGACGCGTCGGCGGCCGACGTGACCGAGCTCCTCCTCGAGGCGGACCGGCTCGACGACGGCAGGTGGGACGCCATGGCGGCGAAGCGGCTGCACGCGATCAACCGCAGCGTCGCCCGCAAGCGGCGGGTCCGCTTCGAGGACACCGAGCCGGGTCACCCGTGACGTCAGGTCGGACGCCGACCGGTCGTCCGTTCACCGCGAATTCACGCGATTCGTGCCCGGATTGCCACCATGCGGTGACGTCCCCGCCGTAACGTGCGGCCATCGGAGCCGGCGCAGCCGCTGCGCCGGACGATCGGAGGTCACCGGTGGCTTCGACTCGTCGGACCTACGTCCTCGACACCTCGGTGCTGCTCGCGGATCCGGGCGCGATGTTCCGGTTCGCCGAGCACGAGGTGGTCCTCCCGCTGATCGTCATCAGCGAACTCGAGGCGAAACGCCACCACACCGATCTCGGATGGGCGGCACGGCGGGCGATCCGCCATCTCGAGGACCTACGCCGTCGTGGCGACGGCCGCCTCACCGAACCGGTCCCGGTGAACGACCACGGGGGCACGCTGCGCGTGGAGCTGAACCACGTGTCGCCGTCGAACCTCCCCGAGGCGTTCGTCGACGCGTCGAACGACCACCGGATCCTGCAGGTGGCCCGTGCGCTCTCGCTCGAAGGGGCTCGGGTCACCCTCGTCACGAAGGACCTGCCGCTGCGGTTGAAGGCGGCTGCGGTCGACCTCGATGCCGACGACTATCGCAACGACCTCGCCCAGGACGGCGCGTGGTCCGGGGTGGTCGTCGTCGACGACGTCCCGGCCGACGTGATCGATCGTCTGCACCGGCGTGACCCCGCCGACACGGTGCACGTCACCGACGTCGACACCGACGACGACCCCCCGGTGAACGCGGCGATGATCCTGCGCAACGGGAGCCAGTCGGCCGTCGTGCGGGTCGAGGAATCGAAGGCACTGCGTCTCGTGCCGTCCACCGTCGAGGCATTCGGGTTGCGCCCCCGGTCGACCGAGCAGCGCATCGCGCTCGACGCGCTGCTCGATCCCGACGTCGGCATCGTGAGCATCGGCGGCGCGGCGGGGTGCGGGAAGACCGTGCTCGCGCTCGCCGCCGCGCTCGAGCTCGTCGTCGAACGGCGGCAGTTCGACCGGGTCATCGTGTTCCGGCCGCTGTTCGCCGTCGGCGGGCAGGACCTCGGCTTCCTCCCTGGTGACCAGGCGGAGAAGATGGCGCCGTGGGCCGCCGGCGTGATCGACGCGCTCGCCGGGTTCTGCAGTCGACGGGTGATCGACGAGCTGCTCGTCGAGGGTCACCTCGAGGTGCTGCCGCTCACCCACATCCGTGGTCGGACGTTCGCGAACAGCATCGTGGTCGTGGAGGAGGCGCAGAACCTCGAACGCCATGTGCTGCTCTCCGCGATGTCACGGGTCGGCGCGCACGGTCGGATCTTCCTCACCCACGACGTCACCCAGCGCGACAACCTCCGAGTCGGTCGCGACGACGGCGTCGCCGCGCTCGTCGAGCACCTGCGCGGGCACCCGCTGTTCGCGCACACCACGCTCACGAAGTCCGAACGCGGCCCGATCGCCGCGCTCGCCGGACGCATCCTCGAGCAGTACTGACGCGGGTTCAGGCCTTTTTCGCCGAGAAGAACCGGTACGCGGTGAGCGCACCGATCAGCACGGCGGCCGCGATCGACCGTTCCATGGCGTCCGTGGACGTCGACGCGACCAGGTAGCTCTCGATCGCGTTCACCGACAGGAAGACGATGAGGACGTCGACGATCGGCTTCTTCAGGTCGTCGAGCGAACGGACGTCGAGCCACGTCGGCACGTCGACCTGGCCGATGAAGAGCTCGTAGAGACCCATCGCGACGATGAGCTGGACGACGGCGAGCAGGTAGCCGTCGATGGTGACGAGCACCTTGACGATGAGCAGGTCGGTCGACGTCGTGTCGTCGGCGATGGCTCGGATCAGCTCGATCGTCTTGCCGAGCGAGATCCACGACGTGGCGAGCGTGGTGACGGTCAGGCCCGCCACCGCGAGGATCGCCAGGTACCGGATCGCGCCGACCGCCCGGCCGACCGACCCGATCGGGGCGTCGGTGTGCGTCGTCGGGGTCGTGTCGTCCGCCATGTCCTCTGCGCTCCCGGTTCCGTTCGCGACGGCCGTAGGATACGGGGCTGCGGAGGGGAGTACCCCACCAACCACCGAGTCGTCATCACGGGAGGTCCGTACCTCCCCGGCCAGGTGGCCCGCTCCGGCGGGCGGGGAAGACCTCCTGTGTGAACCGGTGCACGTATGCACCGCACCAGGAGCGCCCCATGCGAAACCAGCTGAAAACCGTCGTCCTGCTCGCCGCACTCGGCGGGTTCCTCGTCTTCGTCGGCGGTCTCGTCGGCGGCACGAACGGCACGCTGATCGGCCTCGGCCTCGGCGTCGCCGTGGTCGGGTGGAGCTACTGGGCGTCGGACCGGATCGCGGTCCGGGCCGCCGGTGCCCGACAGGTCGCACCGGGCGAGCTCGACGACCTGCAGGCCGACGTGGCGACGCTCGCCGCCCGGGCGGGGATCGCAACCCCGCGCCTCTTCATCAGCCCCGACTCCCAGCCGAACGCGTTCGCGACGGGTCGGAACGAACGGACCGCCGTGGTCTGCGTCACCGCAGGCCTGCTCGACCGGCTCGGGCGTGACGAGGTGCGCGGCGTGATCGCCCACGAGATCGCCCACATCCGCCACCGCGACATCCTCATCGGGTCGGTGGCGGCCGCCGTGGCCACCGGCATCTCGGCGCTCGCCAATCTCGCCTTGTTCGCCGGGATGTTCGGCGGCTCCTCCGACGACGAGGACCGCGCGAACCCGTTCGTGCTGCTCCTCGTGTCGCTGCTCGCGCCGATGGCGGCGACGGTGCTGCAGCTCGCCCTCAGCCGTTCCCGGGAGTTCGAGGCCGACCGGCTCGGCGCGGAACTGCTCGGGGACGCCCGCCCGCTGGCGTCGGCCCTGCAGCAGCTCGAACGGGACAGCCGCCGCATCCCCATGCACGTGACCCCGGCGCAGGCGGCGGCGTTCATCGTGAACCCGCTCACCGGCCGGAAGGTCCAGTTCGCCCGCCTGTTCCTGACGCACCCGCCGACCGAGGAACGGATCGAACGGCTGCTCGCACACCCGATCGGCGCGGGCCGATGACCGCTGTGGCGGCGCCGACGGGCGCTGTTCCGGTGCCTGCGGACGCGCCGGCGTGGCACCGGTGCACGCCGCACGAGACGCTCGAGCGTCTCGGGACCGCCCCGACGGGTCTCACGCAGGCCGAGGCGTCGGCTCGGCGTGCCGTCCACGGGCCGAACGAGCTCGTCGAACGGGCGGCACGTGGCCCGCTCCACCTGCTGTGGGAGCAGCTCACCGCGGTGATGGTGCTGATCCTCATCGGCGCGGCGGCGCTCTCCGCCGTGCTCGGCAAGTTCCTCGAGGCGGGCGCCATCGGCACGATCGTCGTGCTGTTCGCGCTCCTCGGTTTCGTGCAGGAACACCGCGCCGAACGGGCGATCGCCGCCCTGCGTCGCATGGCCGTGCCGACGGTGCGGGTCACCCGTGACGGTGCCCTGATCGACGTCCCGGCGGTCGACCTCGTGCCCGGTGACCTCGTCAGCCTCGAGGCGGGCAACGTCGTGCCGGCCGACCTGCGGCTCGTGGAGGTCGCCGGCCTGCGCATCGCCGAGTCGGCGCTCACCGGTGAGAGCGAGCCCGTCGACAAGGCGGTCGAGGTCCTCACCGACGACGAGGCGGGCCTCGGTGACCGGGTGAACATGGCCTACAGCGGCACCCAGGTCACCTACGGCCGTGGCGTCGGCGTGGTCGTCGCCACGGGCATGAGCACCGAACTCGGCCGCATCGCGACGATGTTGCAGTCGGTCGACGCGTCGGCGACGCCGCTGCAGGAACGGCTCGACCGGGTCGGCAAGCAGCTCGCGCTCGGCGGCGTCGGCGTCGCGGCCGCAGTCGTTGCGCTCGGCGCCGCGGCGGGTGAGGCCCCCGGCGACCTCGCGCTCACGGCGATCAGCGTCGCCGTTGCCGTCATCCCCGAAGGGCTGCCGGCGGTCGTCACCTTCACGCTCGCCATCGGCGCGCAGCGGATGCTGCGCCGCAACGCGTTGATCCGCAAGCTCCCCGCCGTCGAGACCCTCGGGTCGGTGACGGTGATCTGTTCGGACAAGACGGGGACGCTCACGCAGAACCGCATGACGGTGACCGTGGTCCACGCCGCGGACATCTCCACCCCGATCGCCGAGCCGGGCGGTGGCGTGCCTCCCGCCGCCCGGCTCGTGCTCGCCGCCGGTGTGCTGTGCAACGACGGCGAGCTGCGCCACGAGGCGGACGGGTCGACCGTGACGCTCGGTGATCCGACCGAGACGGCGCTGCTCGTCGCCGCCGCCCAGTCGGGTCTCGACGTCGACGCGATCCGCAGCGGGGTCCCCCGGCGCGACGAGCGACCCTTCGACTCGGACCGCAAGCGCATGAGCACCGTGCACGGCCCCGTCGACCCGGCCGTGATCCCCGAGGTCGCCGCGACCTTCGGCGATCGACCTGTCGCGTTCGTGAAGGGCGCGATCGACGGCCTCCTCGACCGCACGGTCGACGTCCTGACCGCAGCCGGGCCCGTTCCGCTCGACGCTGAGCAGCGGGCCCGGCTGCTCGAGGCGAACGACGACCTCGCCGCGCGTGGGATGCGCATCCTCGGCGTCGCGGTCCGCGCCCTCGACGGCGTCGTGCGCGTCGACGGCACCGTCGCCGACGACGTCGACATCGAGGACGGCCTCACGTTCTGCGGTCTCGTCGGCATCATCGACCCGCCGCGTGGGGAGGCGCGCGCTGCCATCGCCCGGTGCGCGTCCGCCGGCATCCGCACCGTGATGATCACCGGCGACCATCCGATCACCGCGACGGCGATCGCCGCCGATCTCGGGATCCCGACCGACGCCCCGACGGTCACCGGGGCCGAGATCGAACGTATCGACGACGAGGGCCTCGCCGCACTGGTCCGTACGACGAACGTGTTCGCACGTGTCGCACCGGAGCACAAGCTGCGCATCGTCGGTGCGTTGCAGGCGAACGGTGAGGTCGCCTCGATGACGGGCGACGGGGTGAACGACGCCCCGGCGCTGCGGCGCGCCGACATCGGCGTGGCGATGGGGATCACCGGTACGGACGTCTCGAAGGAGGCGTCCGACATCGTGCTGCGCGACGACAACTTCGCGACCATCGTCGCCGCGGTCGAGGAAGGCCGGGTGATCTACGACAACCTGCGCCGGTTCGTGAAGTTCGCGGTGGCGGGCAACATCGGCAAGATCGCCGTCATGCTGCTGTGGCCGATCCCGTTCCTCGTCGGCGGGGCCGACGCGTCGGACAACCCGGTGGCGCTCCTGCCGCTGCAGTTGCTGTGGCTGAACCTGATGACGGACGGTCTCCTCGGTCTGTCCCTCGGTGTGGAACCCGCCGAACGCGGGGTGATGGGCCGACCGCCGCACACGCCGGGTGCGTCGATCTGGGCGGGCGGCCTCGGCCGGACGACGGTCGGCACCGGTGTGGTCATCGGCGCAGCGGCGCTCGCCATCGGGTGGACGGCGCACGCGCTCGACAACCCGCACTGGCAGACGATGCTGTTCACGAGCCTCGCGATGCTGCAGCTCTTCCAGGCGATCGGGACCCGCTCGACGACCGCGTCGCTGCGCACCATCGGCTGGCGGACGAACCCGACGCTGCTCGGGATCGTGGGCCTCGTCGGTGCGCTGCAGGTGGTGGCGATCCTCACACCGCTGCGGGACTTCCTCGGGCTGACCCGCATGGGTGCAGCCGAGTTCGGGATCTGCGTCGCGGCGGGCGTCGCTCTCCTGGTCGGCCTCGAGGCACACAAAGCGCTGCTGCGACGCCGGGGCTGACCCGGACGGGACCCGTCAGCGACGGGCGAGGTCGAGCATGTCGTCGACGAGCCGGTTCGCCCGGGTCCGGTCGAAGGACCGCAGGTGGAGGGCCTGCCGGTTGCGCGTCGCCGACGTCAGGTAGAAGCGCTCGTAGAGGAACCCGCGGCCGGCGAGCGACGAACCGATGAAGTCCCACGCCAGCCGGAACAGGGCGGCACGGTCCTCCGCCGAGGTGCCGTCGGCCCCGTGCAGCAGCTCGTCGATGAGGGGCCGGAGCTCCTCGTCGTCGAGCTGGCTGCGGCTCGGCGTGGCGAGCAGGTTGTGGCTGCCGATGAGGGTGAGGATCTCCTGCACACGGGGGAACCAGGTGGCGAGCAGGGCGCGCATCGGCTCGAGGACGTTGCCGTCGGGCAGCCACACACCGTCGTCGCGTTCCCACGCGCGTGCGGTGGACAACTCGACGGCGTTGCGGGTGGTCTGCACGTAGCAGGCGATCTCACCGAGCATGTCGGCGGTCGTCGGGCTGTGGTCGCCGATCATCTCGGCCATGCGTGTGCCGAGGCCGTAGGCGAACTCGAGCTTCGTGAGCCCGCGGATCGTCGCCTGTGTCGTCATGTTGACGAGGTACCCGGTGGCGTGGACACCGTTGTAGACCCCGACGTCACCGTCGATGAAGATCCGGTGCCACGGGACGACGACGTCGTCGAAGACCGCGAAACCGTCCTGCTCGTCGAACCGTGCCGACAGCGGGCGGTCGAAGGGGTCGGCGTCGGGTGCGGAGGCCGAGTCCCGGCACAGGAACCGCAACCCGGGCGTGTCGAGCGGGATCGCGAAGCTGACCGCGTAGTCGTCGGCGCCACGCGGCAGCGGGAGCGCCGGGTACACGGCGAGTTCGTCGGCGAACGGTGCGAGGGTCGCGAGCACTCGGCCGCCGCGCACCACGATGCCGTCCGCCGTCTCGCCGACCTTGCGGATCGTGACCGTGTTGCCGACGATGTCGGGATCGGTGCGCTTGTCGACCGTCGGCTGGATGATCGTGTGGGTGAGCGAGAGATCACGTCGGCGGAGTTCCCGTTGGAACGTGACGAGGTTCTCGGCGTGCGCCGCGGCGCTGCCGTCCTTGCCCGCCCACACCGACGGGCGTGACGCGAACGCCGAGAACTTCATGTTCATGTAGTCGGGGGTGCGACCCATGAGCCCGACGGTGCCCTCGGAGATGCGGGTCAGTCCGACCATGCGTCGGGCGACGTCGTCGGCCGACCGGGGGACGAGATGGCTGACGTTCATGGACTCGCCGGTGTCGGGGTCGGCGATGAGGCACTCGTCCGCGTAGGTGTGCTGCCGGTCGAAGATCGACGCGACGGTGGCCGCCGCGCCCCGGGTCGCCGGGTGGGTCGTCGGATCGTCGACGCGGGCACCGTCGATCCACAGCGCCCGACGCGTCGCCCGGAGGCCGTCGAGGAACTCCTGACCCGTGCGTGCCGCCATGTCGACCTTCCCGTACCGGTGCGTGCCGTCGCCGAGGGTACCGTTCGTCCTGTGGGCCCGCTCATCTGGCCGGAACTCGCCGCTCTCGGCGTCGACGCCGTCGTCACCGCCCGTTCGGGCGGGGTGTCGAGCGGGCCGTACGCGAGCCTGAACCTGGGCCTGCACGTCGGGGACGACCTGGCGGCGGTCGTCGAGAACCGGCGTCGCGCCGCCGCGCTCGTCGGCGCCCGGCTCGAGGACTGCGTGTACTGCACGCAGGCGCACGGCCGGGCGGTGCAGCGGATCGGTAGCGCCGACCGGGGTCGTGGCACCGTCGACGCGGCCACCGCGGTGGCGGACGTCGACGCGCTCGTCGTCGGCGACCCCGGGGTCGTCGCCGTCGTGCTGATGGCGGACTGCGTGCCGGTCCTCCTCGTCGACCCCGTCGCCAGGTTGCTCGCCGTCGTGCACGCCGGATGGCGGGGGACGGTCGCCGACGTCGTCGGTGCGACCGTGGACGAGCTCCGGGTCGCAGGCGCCGACGTCGGGCGGATCCGGGCGTGGATCGGTCCGGCCGTCGACCCGGGCCGCTACCAGGTCGGCGACGACGTGCGGGACGCAGCCGACGAACGGTTCGGGGCCGACACCCCTGCGGTCGTCGTCCCCGACGGCACCGGCCGGTGGCGGTTCGACCTGTGGACCGCGAACGAGTTGTTGCTCCGTCGCGCCGGGGTCGCAGGTGGGAACGTCTCGCGGATCGCGGCGCTCCCGACCGGGACGACGGGCGGCGACCGGTTCTTCAGCGACCGTGACGAGCGGCCGTGCGGGCGCTTCGGCCTGTTGGCACGGCTGCGTCCGTGAACGTCGGGGCGCCCCGGGGCGACGGCGACGCGCTGGTAGGTTGAGCGACGCGTGCCTGTGCGGAGCGACCAGTGAACCGGGACGACGTCTTCCGGTACGGCGACCACGAACTCGTCGACGGTCGGCTGCGCTGCACCTACGAGGTGGGCGGGCGGACCTTCACCGAGACCGTCGAGATCGCGGACGCCGGGCCGGTGACACCGGTCGCGGAGGCGGCTGCGACGCTCGTGCACCTGCTCGCCGGTGTGTCGTACTACAAGGCGTTCGCCCCGCCCGTCGTCGACCTCGGTGCCATGCGGGTGCGGCCGTCGACGGCGACGTTCCTCCGCGAGGTGTTCGTCGAGGGGCTCGGGGAGTTCGCGTACCGCAACGACATCGACCTCGGTGGTCTCGAGGTCGTCGGTGGCGTCGTCGACCCGACACCGCTGCCGGCACCGACGTCGGCCCGTGCCGGCGACCGTCCCCGGCCGCTCGTGCCCTTCGGCGGCGGGATGGACTCGCTCGTCAGCGTCGACCTCGTCCGCACGACCGGCGCAGACCCGGCGCTCTTCGTCGTCGAGGGAAGTCGGCGTTACGCGGCGATCGAGCAAGCGGCTGCTGCGACCGGGCTCCCGGTGCAACGGGCGGTGCGCACACTCGACCCGCAGATCCTGCGATCGGCGGAGCTCGGGTTCCTCAACGGTCACGTGCCCGTCACGGGCATCATCGGTGCGATCGCCGTGCTCGCTGCGGCGCTCACCGACCGTGACGCCGTCGTCATGTCCAACGAGTGGTCGGCGTCGATGGGCAACGTCGCGCACCACGGTCGGATCGTGAATCACCAGTACTCGAAGGGATCGGCGTTCGAGACGGCGTTCCGCACGGAGCTCGCCGCATGGGTCGGCGCGGCGGTCGACTGGTTCTCGCTCCTCCGGCCGTTCAGCGAACTGTGGATCGCCCGGCGGTTCGCCGAGCGACCCGAGCACCTGCGCACGTTCCACAGCTGCAACCGTGCGTTCCACGTCGACCCGTCGGCACGGCTCGACCGCTGGTGCGGTCGCTGCGACAAGTGCGCGTTCATCGATCTCGTGCTCGCCCCCTACGTCCCCGCCGCCGACCTCGCCGCCGTCTTCGACGGCCGGGAACCGCTCGACGACCCGTCGCTGCTCGACGTGTTCGCCACCCTGCTCGACATCGGCGAGGGCCCGAAGCCCTTCGAGTGCGTCGGCGACGTCGCCGAGTGCCGGACCGCGGTCGCGCTCGCCGCAGAGCGCCCCGACCGGGCAGCGTCGCCGGTGCTCACCGTGCTCTGCGACCGCCTCGGCGCCGACGCCGTCACCCGGGCACGGGCGGATGCCGACCGACTGCTCGGGCCGCTCGGCCCGCACACCGTCCCGGAGCCGTATGCGTCCGCAGCTGGGCTGGGCTGACCTCCCCGGCCGTTCGGTCGGGGTGTGGGGTCTCGGCGTCGAGGGCCGGGCGAGCGTCGCACGACTGCGGGCGCTCGGCGTCGACCCCGTCGTCGTCGACGACCGGCCGACCGACGCCGGTGTGCTCGCGACCGACGCCGGTGGTCTCGACGCGCTCCGCCGCTGCGAGGTCGTGATCCGCACGCCCGGCATGTCGCGGTACCGGCCCGACGTGGAGGCACTCGCCGCATCGGGTGTGACGCTCGTCGGTGGGCTCGGCCTGTGGCTCTTCGACGCACCACGCGACCGGGTGGTGTGCATCACCGGGACGAAGGGGAAGTCGACGACGACGTCGATCGTCGGGCACCTCGCCACCGGGCTCGGCCTGCGGTGCGTCACCGGCGGCAACCTCGGCACGCCACCCTTCGCGCCCGACGCCCCGACGGACGCCGACCTGTGGGTGATCGAGGTGTCGAGCTACCAGGCGACCGATCTCGCCGTCACCCCGCCCGTCGTCGCCGTCACCTCGTTGCACCCCGACCACCTCGACTGGCACGGGTCGGTGGAGCGCTACTACGACGACAAGCTGTCGATGACCTCGCAACCCGGTGCCCGGGTGTGCGTGGCCGCCGGCGAGGACGAGCGCATCCGGGCGTGTGCGGACCGTCTCGGCCCGACGGTCCGCTGGGTGCGGGCGGCGGATGCCGACGGGTGGTCGGAACCGCTCGGGTTGCCTGGCCGTCACAACGCCGTGAACGCTGCGATCGCCCGCGCCGTGCTCGTCGAGGTGGGCGTCCCCGGTGCGGACGACGATGCCGTGGTCGGCGCCGCCTGTGCCGACTTCGCGGGGCTGCCGAGCCGACTCCGCCGGGTGCACACCGCAGGTGCGGTCGAGTTCTTCGACGACAGCCTCGCCACGAACGTGCTGCCGACCGTCGCCGCGCTCGACGCGTTCCCCGGTCGGCCGGTCGCGCTGATCGTCGGTGGTCACGACCGGGGGATCGACTACGCGCCGCTCGCCCGCCACCTCGCCGTGCGCGCCGCGTCGACGCCGACGTTCGTGCTCACGTTGCCGACGAGCGGCGACCGGATCGCCGAGACGGTCGCGGCGCAGGACGACGGGCCGCCGACGGTGCGCTGCGTCGACCTCGACGAGGCCGTCCGGGTCGCCGCCGCGTGGGCGCGCGAGAGCGGCGGGGTCGTGCTGCTTTCACCGGCTGCACCGAGTTTCGGGCAGTTCGCCGACTACCGGGACCGGTCCCGGGCGTTCCTCGAGGCGGCGGTCCGGTTCGGCTGAACCTCAGCCGATCGTGTGGCCGTACATCTCGCCGAGGGGGTCGGCGATGAGCTCGATGCGTTCCCCATCGGGTCCGGCGAGATAGATCGAGCTACCGGACTCGAGCGCGTAGGGGACCCCGGCGGCGTCGAGCCGTGCGCGGGCTGCGGTCCACGCGTCGCGTTCCATGGAGATCGCGAGATGGTGGTGCCCGCCGAGCACCTCGCGGTACGGCCCGAGATCGAGACCGGGGAAGTCGAAGAACGCGAGATGGTTCCCGATGCCGATGTCGAAGAAGAAGTGCGTGGAACCCCGGTAGTCGCGGTTCTCGAACAACTCGACGAGCGGGAACCCGAGGAGGCCCTGGTAGAAGTCGATGGTCCGCGCCACGTCGGAGGACAGCAGCGCCACGTGGTGGACGCCACGTGCCGTGCTCGCCGGCCGACGGTCGGCGGGTGCGAGGTGGGCAGCCCGCAGTTGCGCCCACTCCTCGGTGCGGTCCATGTCTGCGCCGTGAGTGCTCCGGGTGGCGGGATCTCGTTCCATGGTGCTCCTCGATCGCTCAGCTGAGCACGAACCCGTCGTACCCGTCGGCCCGCACCTGGTCACAGGTTGCCCGGTAGCGGGCGAATCCGCCCACGTAGGGGAGGAACTGGCGGGGTTTCCCCTCGATGTTCGCACCGAGGTACCAGCTCGAGCACGTGGGTGCCGTGTACATGGTCCCCTCTGCGACCTCGTTCACGTGCGCACCCCAGCGGGCCTCTGCGTCGACGGTGGTCTCGATCGTGCGCACGCCCCGGTCGCCGAGGTCCACGATCGTGTCGACGATCCACTCGACGTGCTGCTCGATCGCGACGATCACGTTCGAGAGCACCGACGGGCTGCCCGGTCCGGTCACGGTGAACAGGTTCGGGAACCCGGCGACCTGCAGACCGAGGTAGGTCCGCGGTCCCTCCGACCAGTGGTCCCGCAGCAGTTCCCCACCGCGGCCGACGATGTCGATCCGGTCGAGGGCGCCGGTCATCGCGTCGAACCCGGTCGCGAACACGAGGGTGTCGAGGTCGACCTGTCGGGCCGTCGTGCGGACGCCGTCGGGGGTGATCCGTTCGATCGGTTCGGCGCCGATGTCGACGACGTCGACGTTCGGCCGGTTGAACGTCTCGTAGAAGTTCGTGTCGAGCACCTGCCGCTTGCAGCCGACCGGGTAGCCGACCGGGCTCAGCGCCTGGGCCTTCGTGGGGTCACCGACGACGGTGCGGATGTGCTCCCGGTACAGCTCGCAGGCGTACTCGTTGGCGACCGGGTCGCGGTACACGTCCGTGAAGTATGTGAAGATCCCGAACCCGAGCCGGTCCCATGCGGCGCGTCGCCCCTCGGCGTCGAGCGCAGCGAGGAGGCGCGGCTCCGACGGCGGGCCGTCTCGTCGGGCACGACGCTCGAGGATCGTCGTCCCACGCGACGGCGAGAACCCCGACATACCGGCCGCCGACCACTTCTGCGCCTCGCGCACCTCGCGGTAGTGCTCCTTGTACGCAGCCTGGATCTCGGGCTTCATCGGCCGGTTGTTCGCCGGGAACGTGAACGTCGGCGTCCGCTGGAACACGGTGAGGTGCGCCGCCTGCTCGGCGACGACGGGGATCGCCTGCACCCCCGAGGATCCGGTGCCGATGATGCCGACCCGTCCGGAGAGATCGACCGGGTCCTTCGGCCAGTTCCCCGTGTGCAGCAACCGACCGGCGAAGGTGTCCCGGCCCACGATGTCGGGCAGGTTCGCAGCGGAGAGACAGCCGGTCGCCATGACGCAGTGCCGAGCCGTCGTGGTGTCGCCCCGGTCGGTGCGCACGACCCACCGGGCTGCGCTCTCGTCGAAGGTGGCCTCCGTGACCCGGGTCGAGAACCGGATCGCGCTGCGCAGCTCGAACCTGTCGGCGACGTGTTGCGCGTACCGGAGGATCTCCGGTTGCGCAGCCATCGCCTCGGTCCACGCCCATTCCTGTTCGAGCTCGGGGGAGAAGGAGTACGAGTACTCCATCGACACGACGTCGCACCGTGCCCCCGGGTAGCGGTTCCAGTACCAGGTGCCGCCGACATCGGTGCCCGCCTCGTAGACGACGACGGACAATCCGGCCGCACGGCAGCGCACCACGAGGTACATGCCGGCGAACCCGGCGCCGACGACGACGACGTCGACGTCGTCGACTGCGGGCCGGACCGCGGTGTCGGCGGTGTCGACCATCAGTCGAACACGATCACCGAGCGGGTGACCTCGCCGTTCTCCATCGCAGCGAGCGCGGCGTCGACCTGGTCGAGGGTCACGCGGGCCGAGATCATGGCGTCGAGGTCGAGCTTCCCCTGGCGATACAGCTCGAGATACTGCGGTGCGTCGATGTGGAACCGGTTCGAGCCCATGATCGAACCGGTGAGCGTGCGCTCCACGTACAGGCCGCCCGGCTCGAGGTCGATGCGCTGCCCGGCCGGGATCGCACCGACGACGGTCGCCTTGCCACGCGGGGCGAGCATGTAGAAGCACTGGGCGGCGAGCGTCGCGTTGCCGACCGCGTCGAACGCGAAGTCGACCCCGCCCGCCGACATCTTCTTCACGCTCTTCACGACGTCGCCGTCGGAGCCGAGGAGCGTGTGGGTCGCACCGAAGTGGCGTGCTGCGTCGAGTTTCGCCGGGACCACGTCGATCGCGATGATCTGGCGGGCGCCGGCGATGCGCGCCCCCTGGATCACCGACATGCCGACGCCGCCGCAGCCGATGACGGCGACGGAGGAGCCCGGGGTGACCTGCGCGGTGTTGAGCGCCGCACCGACACCGGTGGTGACACCGCAGCCGACGAGCGACGCGCGGTCGAGCGGGATGTCGTCGTCGATCTTCACGACGGCGCGCTCGTGGACGAGCATCACCTCGCTGAAGCCGGACAGGTCGGCGAACTGGAACAGTTCCTCCCCCCGCACCGACAGTCGCGGCGCCGAACCCTTCGGGCGCATGGTGGCCCGCCGGTCGCTGCAGAGCCACGGCCGGCCGAGGATGCATTGCTTGCATGCGCCGCAGAACACCGACGTGCAGGCGATCACGTGGTCGCCGACCTGCACCGACCGCACGTCGGAACCGACGGCCTCGACGATGCCGGCCGGCTCATGGCCGGGGACGGTCGGGACGCGCCCGCCGATCGACCCCTTCATGAAGTGCAGGTCGGAGTGGCACACGCCGCACGCCGAGGTGCGCAGCCGCACCTCGTTCGGCATCGGGTCGTCGACGTCGATCTCCTCGAGCGACAGCTCGCCACCCACCTCACGGAACACCGCAGCACGTGCCTTCATCTTCCCGACCCCCTTCGGACGACTCGGGCGATTCTGGCAGACGTGACGTGGTGCGGGTCAGCCGCCGTTGGCGGTGCGGGCGTAGTACTCGTCGGAGCCGGCGAGGAGGACGGCGAGGGAGACGTCGCCGGTGGTGAGGAGTTGTCCGGCCCAGTAGTCCCAGCCGCCGGCGTCCGGTCCGCGTCCGAGGATGCGTTGGTAGAGCCGGTTCACCCGGTCGCGGCGGGATTCGATGGAGGCGTAGAAGCTCGCGGCGACCCCGTACCGGTCGAGTGCCCCGGAGTTGAGCATCCCGACCCAGAAGTTCAGGCCCGACTGGTCGGGTTGGCGGTGGAGGATGTCCTGATAGAGGGCGGTGACGTAGCCGGCGGGGGTGTTGCCGTTGGCGCTGTAGTACTCGGGGCCTCCGTAGTAGAAGGTCGCGATGGTCTCGAGGCGGACGCCTGCGGCGACTTGTGACACCCAGTACGCGCGCCCGGACGGGTCGGCACCGCGGCCGAGGACGATCTGGTAGAGCTGGTCGATCTCGTAGCCGGCCCATCCGTCGGACACGGCGAGGGCGCTGGTGAGCGGGTACCGGTTCCCGGCCTGCACGGTCGGGGACCAGGTCGCGATCTCACCCGTCGTCGCGGGTCGCCCGGTGAAGAGCTGGTACGTCGACGTGATGTACCGCGACGCCGGCGTGCCCTCGGCTGCGACGGTGAGCGTGAAAGCTTGCGAGGCCATCGCCGCGGCGTCGGTCACCCGGATCGTGAACGACGACGTACCCGTCGTCGTGGGGGTTCCGGAAATGACGCCGCCATTCGAGAGCGCCAGGCCTGCGGGCAGGCTGCCGCTCACCACGGCCCAGCTCACCTGGGTCGTGGCGTCGATCGCCGTCAGGATCGCTGAGTAGCCGGTGAGACGTGTCGCTCCCGGCAGCGTCGTCTGGGTGATGCCGAGAAGCGGGTTGACCGAGATGGGGAGCACCTGGTCGTCGGACCGACCTGCGCCATCAGTGACACGAACGGTGACGTTCGTCGTTCCGGCCGCAACCGGCGAACCCGACAGCACGCCGCTGGGCGAGAGGCTGAGCCCCGCAGGAAGCGTTCCGCCGGCGACGGACCACGTCATCGGCATCAGGCCGTCGACAGCGGCGAGCGTTGTCGTGTATGCGACCGATCGTTGCGCCGACGGCAGACTGGTCGTCGTGATCGTCGGTGGCGAACTCGTCGAACAGGTGACCGCCGTCGATGCAGCACGATCTGCCGTGTCGAACGAGACCTGGGTGCCCGCCATACCCGACGGCGCCTCCACGCCGACGGTGGCTGAGGCCCCGTTGTCGTAGGTCGTCGGAAACGATGCCGTCGAGAACGTGGTGTCCTGGTAGCGGAACGAGATGGCTCCGGACGATTCCCAGAGCACGACCTGGAACGTGACGCCGCCGCTCGCCGGACCGGAGTAGACCCAGCGAGGTACGGCGTTCCACGTCGTCACGAACCTGCGGTTCGGCGCCGCGCCGAGTGTCCTGGTCCAGATCGAGCCGCCGACGCTCGGATCGAGATCGTCCCAGAAGGCGAAGGCGCCACCGTTGACCGGCGACGACGAAGGGACGGGGTCGTTGACGGCGCTGTAGTTGGCAGGAAGTGGGGATTCGCCGAGACCGAGGACACCATTGGAACTCACCCATGCAGTGGCTCGGCTCGCTCCGAAGAATCCGAAGGTGAAGCCGAGCGGAACTTCAGTTGCTGCGTCGTCTCCGAGGACCCGCTGCGTTCCGGACCCGACGATCTCGTCCCATGCGTAAGTGGCCGCCGAGCATGCGTACGGGGCCGGAGGGTTCGCCGCGCATTGCGCCGTGAACGCCGCTGCGTCGAGCCGGCCGCCGCTCGCCGTGATCCCACTGAGCGCCGGTGTCGGGGCGACGCTCGACAGCAGGAGTGACCTGATCGTGGAGGGTCCGATCGTTCTGCCCACGGAGGCGCACAGGGCGATCGCGCCGGTCACATGCGGCGCAGCCATCGAGGTGCCGGACTTGGCGGCGTACTCGCTACCGGTGCTCCGGTCGACGGTGGAGAGCACCCCGCTCCCTGGCGCGCCGAGGTCGACCGTCGTGAAGCCGTAGTTGGAATAGCCGCCGCGTCCACCGTCACTCTTCGTGGCGGCGACCGCGATCACGCAGTCGAACGACCTGGCCCCGCCCCGAGTGCATGTGTAGTTGGCAGGGTACGGCGGATCGCTCGTCGCGCTGTCGACGAGTTGGGTGTCGTTGTCGTCGCCGACCAGGTCCTCGCCGCCATTTCCCGCCGCGGCGACGAAGAGAATGCCCGCGTCGCCGCCGCGCTCGATCGCGTCGAGGAGGAGACTCGAGTACCCGCCGCCACCCCATGAGTTGTTCGTCGCGACGATGTTGAGCCCATGACGAACCTTCAGGTCGGTGGCGTAGTCGAGCGCAGCGATCGCCGCCGTGGTCCAGCCACCGTATGCACCACTCCCGAGGAATCTCGCCGAGATCAGGGTGACGTCCCAGCTGACCCCGGCGACGCCGATGGCGTTCCCGCCGACCGCGCCGATCGTCCCGGCGACGTGGGTGCCGTGCGAATCGCCGGCGTTCGAGACGGTGTTGTCGTTCTGCGCGAAGTCCCACCCGTGCACGTCGTCGATGTAGCCGTTGCCGTCGTCGTCGACACCGTTCCCGGCGACGTCGAAGGAGTTCGTCCAGATGTTGCCGGCGAGATCCGGATGGCCGACATCGATTCCCTCATCGACCACGACCACGTAGACGTCGGACGAACCAGTCCGGCCTGCGGCCCATGCGTCTGCGGCTCGGCTGCCATACGTGTTCGTGGGCGATGACGACTGCCCCTGCATTCCCCAGAGTTGGCCGAATTGCGGGTCGTTCGAGGTCGCAAGACTCGAGTAGCGGTAGTTCGGTTCCACGACAGCTACGTCGGGATCGGAGCGGAGGGTCGCAACCGCCTCCGCCACGGTCACGTCGGCGGGTAGCTCGAGCTTCTCGACGTCGGTCGCGCGGGGCGAGACGGTCGTGGCGCTGAGGGCACCGACCGACGCACGCACCTCGTCCTTCGACGACTCGCTGCGATTCGACCGGTACTTCACGAGCACCTCCCCCTCAGCGAAGGGGACAGCACCCGAGGTGTCGACCTGGGGTGCTGTGGCCGACGGCGTCGTCTGCGCAGCGGCTCGGGGGGAGCGCGGGCCCGACGTGACCGCGATCGAGGCGAGCAACGCTGCAGTCACCACCGCGCCGATGAAGCGGCCACGGGAGCGGGTGCACGACATCATGAACACGCTACCGACGGGCCCTACCGTCCCGTTACGTCGACGACGACGGTTTCGGGGTCAGATCCCGAGGTCGTCGAGGTTGTAGTCCCGGAGGGCGGCGCGGGTGTCGGGACCGAATCGGAACCGGTCTTCGCGACCGACGAACGGCGCGTAGGCGAACCGTCGTTCGTGCGGGTACCGCTGCTGCCGGGCGTCGATGCCGTAGGCGATCGCCTGCGACCGTCGGTCGATGCGTTCCTCGTCGTAGACGGACACCTCGTTGTGCACGCCGCCGGAGAGCACGCCGAGCACCGACGAACGCCGGTGGAACCCGAAGTTGATCGTCACCCGTGGGTTCGGCGAGGTGTTCGCGAACGACCCGTGCACGGCCTGACGGCTCGTGACGGCGACGTCGCCCGGGTCGCACACGATCGGCACGGCGTCGGCGAGGCGGTCCGATCCGGTGGCGGCGACGAGCGCGGCGATGTCGACCTTGCCGAGCCGGTGCGAGCCCGGCACGACCCACAACCCGTTCGCCGCGGTGCAGCCGTACAGCTGCGCCATGAAGTTGAAGCCGTGCGTGTCGGCGTCGAGGTCGGGGGCGTCCCAGTGCGTCCAACCGTCCTGGTGCCAGGCGACGGAACCCCCGAGGCCGGCCTGCTTGATCCAGATCGCCTCGTTGAACGGTGCGAAGTCCTCACCGTTCACGGCGGCGGCGAACGCCAGCAGGTCGGGGTGGCCGTAGAGGCGCAGGCAGGCGTCGGAGTACTGCAGCGATCCGAGCACGAGCTGGAGCACGAACTCCGGCGCTTCCTCGGGCGGGGTCGGTTCGGTCATCTTCGCGGGGTGCCGGCCGTACGCCGCGGCGGTGCCGCCGAGGGGGTCGGAGAGCGGCCGGACGAAGATGACGTTGGAGCCGGTCGTGTCGGCGTCGAACGACGGTGTCCCGTCGACGGTGTGGCGGAGCTTCGGTCCGGCGGGTGCCCGGTGGAGGAGGTCGACGACGTCGCGTTCGATGTCGGCGAGTTCGTCCGCACCGAGGACGCCCTCGAACACGTAGAAGCCGTGGGTGCGGTAGGCGTCGACGATGGCGGGGTCGACGCGTCCGTCCGCGTCGACGCGCAGCGGACCCCGGTTGCCGAGCGCCCGGGCACGTCGTTCCCCTTCGGCGCGGTAGGCGGCCATCGCCGCCTCTGCGTCGCCGTAGTCGACGATGGGCACCTCCACGAGCGGAAGTCCTGCCACGGCCCTCACCCCCTCGGCGGTCTCCCCCGACCGCCGAGGGGAGCGTACGACGCCACCCGGTCCTGCGCACGGTGTTGACATGCCTACGATGGGTTGTTAGGAATACCGAACATCTCGTGACCGGGTCGCTGACCTACCCTGTTCCCCGAGGAGAACCATGCCCCGTCGCCGCCCCGCACTCGTGCTCGCAGCCCTCGTCGCCCTCGCCGGGACGGTGCTCGCGGCGTGCGGCGGTTCGACAGAGGGGAACGGGTCGGCGCTGCCGACGATCGACGACACCGCCTCGACCCCGTCCGGCACGATCACCGTGTACACGGGGCGGACCGAGGCGCTCGTGAAGCCGGTGATCGAACGGTTCACCGCTGCGACCGGGGTGAAGGTCGAGCTCCGCACCGGGGACTCGGGTGCGCTCGCCGCCCAGATCCTCACCGAGGGCTCGGCGAGCCCGGCCGACGTCTTCTTCTCCCAGGATGCCGGTGCCCTCGGCGCGGTCGCCGACGACGGGCTGTTCCGCACACTGCCGACCGCGGGCCTCCTCGACGTCGTCGAACCGGCGTACCGGGCGACGGACGGGACCTGGGTCGGCACGAGTGGTCGGGTCCGCGTGCTCGTCGTGAACCCCACGCTCGTGCCCACCCCGCCCCGCACGATCGACGAGCTGCTCGCGCCGGCGTGGAAGGGGCGCATCGGGTTCGCCCCGACGAACGCCTCGTGGCAGTCCTTCGTGACCGCCCTCCGTGTGCTGCGCGGTGAGGACGGTGCACGCACGTGGCTCACCGCGTTCGCCGCGCAGCAGCCGAAGGCGTACGAGAAGAACGGTGCGGTCCGCGACGCCGTCGACCGGGGCGAGGTCGCGATCGGCTTGGTGAACCATTACTACCTGTACGAGAAGATCGCGGCCGAAGGTGCGGCGAAGGTGGTCGCCCGCAATGCGTACCTCGCCCCCGGCGATCCGGGCGGACTCGTGAACGTGGCGGGCGCCGGGGTGCTTGCGTCGAGCGACAACGCGGTTGCTGCACAGGCCTTCGTGCGGTTCCTGCTCGCCGAGGAGTCGCAGCGCTATTTCGCGACCACGACGTTCGAGTACCCGCTGCGGGCCGGGGTGGCCCCCGCCGCCGACCTGCCGACGCTTGCGTCGCTGCAACCGCCGAAGATCGACCTCGCCGACCTCGAGTCGATCGCGGCCACCCAGGAACTGCTCGCATCGGTGGGGTTGCTCACGAAGTGACCGGCCGATGACGACCGTCGTCGCAGCGGACACCGCCGCCCCGGGGCGTCGCCGCCGCACCGGGTTGCCGCCCTGGCAGCTCCTCGGCCCGACCGTCGTCGTCGCGCTCGTCTCCCTCGCACCGGTCTGGTACCTGATCGACCGGGCGCTCGACCGCGGCTGGGGTGCGGCGGTCGACGACCTCGCCCAGCGGCGCACGATCGAACTCGTCGTGCGCAGCACCGCGCTCGCCGGGTTCGTCACGGTCGCGACCGTGGTCGTCGGCACCGCCGCCGCCTGGATCGTCGCCCGGAGCGACCTGCCCGGCCGACGCGTGCTGCGCGTTGCGTTCGCGATGCCGCTCGCCGTGCCCTCCTACCTCGCGGCGTTCGCCTGGGTGGCGTGGAACCCCTCGATCGCCGGGTTCTGGGGCGCAGCGCTCGTGCTGGTCGCGACCACCTACCCCTACGTGTACCTCCCCGTCGTCGCAGCGCTCGGCCGCATCGACCCGGCGCAGGAGGAGATCGCCCGGTCGCTCGGCTGGGGGGAGGGGCGCATCGCGCTCGGTCTCACGTTGCGCCAGGCCCGACCGTCCGTGCTCGCGGGCGCGCTGCTCGTCGCCCAGTACGCCTACATGGATTTCGGCGCCGTGGCGACGATGCGGTACGAGGCGTTCACCTGGGTCGTCTACGGCGCCTACCGGGCCGGGTTCAACCCGACCCGGGCAGCGCTGCTGTCGGTGGTGCTCGTCGCCGTGTCGGTCGTGCTCGTCACCGCCGAGGGTGCGGCACGGGGACGCGTCGACGCGGCCCGCGTCGGTGGCGGTGTCGCCCGACGGGGTCGGCCGGTGCGTCTCGGGCGTGCCGGTGTGCCCGCTGCGGTGTTCGTGACCGTCGTCCTCGGTGCTGCGCTCGTCTTCCCGGTCTTCTCGGTGGTGTCGTGGTCGCTGTGGCGTGGTGGCGCCGGGGTGTCCTTCGGCGAGGTGTTCTCGGCGCTGTGGGCGACGGTTGGTGTCGCGGCGGTCGCAGCGGTGGTCACGGCGGTGGCCGCGCTCCCGGTCGGCCTGCTCGCCGCCCGTTTCCGCGGTGGTCTCGCCCGACGGCTCGAACAGGCGACCTACGTGGCGCACACGCTGCCGGGCATCGTGCTCGGGATCTCGATGGTGTACGTCGGCGTCCGGCTGTTGCGGCCCGTGTACCAGGAGTTGCCGTTGCTGGCGCTCGCCTATGTGATCGCGTTCCTGCCGTTGCTCGTCGGTTCGGTGCGGGCGGCGGTGGAGGCGGTGCCGGAACGGCTCGAGGACATGGCACGCTCGTTGGGCACGAGCCGGTCGGGTGCGTGGTGGCGGGTGACGATCCCTGCGGCACGGTCGGGGATCGCAGCGGGGACCGCGCTGGTGTTCCTGGCCACGATGAAGGAGCTGCCGATCACGTTGCTGCTGCGGCCGACCGGCACGGAGACGCTCGCGACCCGTCTGTGGGGGCACACGACGGTGTCGGACTACGCGGCGGCCGCGCCGTTCGCGCTGACCCTCCTCGTCGTCGCCGCGGTACCGACCGCGCTGCTGAGTGGTCTCCTGCTCGTGCGCGGGCGCGAGGATGGTGGCCATGTCGGCTGAGGCGACCCCCGACGCGGTGCCGGTCCTCGAGGTGCGCGGGCTGCGCAAGTCCTTCGGTTCCCGGTGCGTGCTCGACGGTGTCGACCTCGTCGTGCCGGCGGGTTCGATCACCGCGGTGCTCGGTCCTTCGGGTTGTGGCAAGACGACGCTGCTGCGGATCGTCGCCGGGTTCGAGCAACCCGATGCGGGCACGGTCGCGGTGCGTGGTGTGCAGGTCGCGGGCGGCGGTGCGGACGTCCCGCCCGAACGGCGTCGGGTGGGTGTCGTCCCCCAGGAGGGGGCGTTGTTCCCGCATCTCGACGTGCGGCGCAACGTCGGGTTCGGGCTGCCGCGTGGTGCGGCGTCGACGGAACGGGTGCGGGCGTGCCTCGAGCTCGTCGGGCTCGCCGACCGTGCCGACGCGCGGCCCGACCAGCTCTCCGGCGGTCAGCAGCAGCGTGTGGCACTCGCCCGGGCCCTCGCCCCGAACCCGAGCCTCGTCGTGCTCGACGAGCCGTTCTCTGCGCTCGACACGGCGTTGCGCTCGAAGGTGCGCGACGAGGTGGTCGGGGCGCTCCGTGCGGCCGGGGCGACGGCGGTGTTCGTCACCCACGACCAGGAGGAGGCGCTGTCGACCGCCGACCGGGTCGCGGTCCTGCTCGGGGGGCGGGTCGCCCAGTGCGCGCCGCCGCTCGAGTTGTACCGGGCGCCGTCGTCGGTGGAGGTCGCCCGCTTCCTCGGCGAGGCGGTGGTGCTACCGGGGGCCCTCGATCGTGACGTGGTCCGGTGCGCGCTCGGGCCGGTCGTCCCGGCGGTCGTGCCGACGGGGGTCGGCGGCGACGGGGCGGTGACGGTGGTGGTGCGGCCGGAACAGATCGTGCCGGCGTCCGACGGTGTCGGTGCGACGGCCGGTGCGATCACGTACTTCGGACACGACGGCCTCATCCGGCTCCGTCTCGACGACGGCACCGACGTGGAGGCGCGTTGGGCGCCGCCGTTGCTGCCCCGACCGGGTGACCGGGTCGGGGTGCGCGTGGTCGGCGAGGTCGCCGTCTACGCGGGCGTGGCGACCCTCCGCTGAGGGCGCCGACGAGGCCGGCCGAAGGGCCAGACGGTGGTCGGGATCTCGAAGCCGGAGGCGATGATGGGGAGGGGTTGCACGGCGACTCCATTGAAAGGCGATAAATCCGACTGGATTCATCGACAATAATGCCGACCCGACAGGTCGGGAATCAAGTCGTCGTGCGCCCGGCCCTCAGCCGGCGGTGATGCCGCCGTCGATCACGAACTCCGAGCCGGTGCAGTACCGGCTCTCGTCCGACGCCAGGTAGAGCACCATGTCGGCGACCTCGTCGGCCCCGGCGGGTCGGCCGATCGGGACGGCGCGTGCCATCCGCTCGTGCCGGTCGTCGTTGTGGCCGGTCACCTCGTGGATCATCGCCGTCTCGATCATCCCCGGGTGGATCGAGTTCACGCGCACCCCGTGGCGGGCGAGTTCGAGCGCCGCCGCCTTCGTCATCCCGCGCACAGCGAACTTCGACGCGCCATAGGCGATCGCGTTCGCCGAACCGAGCAGACCGGCGATGGAGGAGATGTTCACGATCGAGCCGCTGCGCTGCTCCATCATCTGCGGTGCGACCGCCTTCATCCCGAGGAAGACGCCGACCTGGTTCACGTCGACGATCCGTCGGAACTGGTCGAGCGACGTGTCGAGCAACTTGCCGCGCTCGTAGATGCCGGCGTTGTTGACGAGCACGTCGAGTCGGCCGTGGCGGTCGACGGTCTGCCGCACGACCTCCGCCCATTCCTCCTCGGAACGCACGTCGTGGCGGATGAACGTCGCGCCGATCGACGCAGCGAGCGCGGTGCCCTCGTCGAGCACGTCGGTGACGACCACCTCGGCGCCCTCACGACGGAACAGCTCCGCCTCCGCAGCCCCCTGGCCACGGGCACCACCCGTGACGATGCACACCTTGCCGTCGAGACGTCCCACGTCCCACCCCCTTCATCGGGAGCGGATCATAGGAGCGGTGATGGTGCCGCTCCCGCCGGGTCAGAACACGGCGACCGGGTTCACCGGGCTGCCGGTCACCCCGTGCAGCCGCAGCGCCGCCACGTTCAGCATGAACTCCCAGCGCCCGAACCGGACGCACGTCTCGGCGAGGTCCTCGAGCTGACAGTTGTCGATCAGCCACAGGCCCATCGCGACGATGCCGACCACGTGCACGGGCTGGGTCATCGTCGGGTAGCCCGACGGCAGGTGGTCCTGTGCGACGTCGGAGCCGAGCATCGCGACGCCGCGTTCGTGCAACCACGGGAGGCACGCGGCCTGGAACCCGGGCCGGGGCCGGTGCGGGTCGTAGCGGCGCGGGTCCGCACGACGCAGACCGCTCTCGCCCGTCCGCAGGAACAGCACGTCACCCTCGCCGACGGTGACCCCCTGCAGGCGCTCCGCCTCCTCGAGGTCCTCGGGGAACACCGGGTCGTCGTGGTGCAGCACGTCGACGCCCTTCGCCCGCGCCACGTCGAGGAGCACACCACGGGTGACGACCCCGTCGCGCAACGGCAGCACGTCGAGGACGCGGGCACCCTGCATGTCGTTCACCATCGCAGCGGAATGGCCGTTGTAGAGCTTCCCGTCCCAGAACACGTGGGCGAGGCTGTCGATGTGGGTCACGGCGTAGCCGTGGAAGACGAGCCCGACGAACTCGAGGGCCGCGTCGGCCCGTTCGCTGTGCAGCAGCGACGGCCGTCGACCCTCCTCCGTCGCCCCCTGGCCGGTGGCGATCATGAGGCGTTGCGTCTCCATCGTCACGCCCGGCTGGGGGCCACGGCGGATGTCCCACGCACACGACACGGCGACGCCCTCGCGCACGAGCTCCGCCGCCCGCCGGCGGTGTTCGGGGGTGACGAGGTTCAGGGTGCCGAGCTGGTCGTCGGCACCCCACCGCCCCCAGTTCGACAGCGACGACATCCAGCCGATGATCTCGGCCTCGTCCGGACGTACCCGTGCCATGGTCCCCCTCCGTCGCCGGGCCGTACGGCCGGCGTGGTCAGTCTGCCCGCAGCAGGAGCGGGCGTGCCTGGGCGAGCGTCGCCCGTGCCCGTGCCTCGAGCGCCTCGTCGGACGCGTTCGAGATCGGATGGTCGATCACCGCGAACCGGTAGCCGGGGACACCGAGCGCCGAGGCCATGAGCTCGGCGGCGTCGACGAACCCGGTCGTCATCACACCGACCGACGGCGTACCGACGAGTTCACCGCTGACGGCGTCGTGCAGACTGCACGACGAGCAGCTGCCTCAATCGCCGACGCCGGCGAAGAGCGCGGCCCACGTCGCCGCCTCGTCGAGGAGCGCGGCCTCCGCCGGCGCCGAGTAGTTCGACTTCGTGCGCCGCACGACCTCGGCGACCCCCCACTCGGTGCGCAAGAGGCGCTCGAGGTGGTCGAAGTACGACCGGGTGTTCGCCTTGCCGTTCGAGATGATCCCGACCGTCGCACCCTCGAGGGAACGCGGGCGCTCGGGCAGCTCGACGACACGGTCGTCGGCCTCGAAACCCGGGTCGTACACGGTCATCGCCATCGGCGCATCCCCTCCACGCTCAACAGTCCACGCAGACGCCGATCGGCACGGTCGCCGCAGCCGACTTCGGACCGAGCCACGGCGGGATCACGGCGGCGAACCCGCCGGCCTCGCCCCCGGCACCGATGACGAGCAGATGGTCCGGTGTCGGCAGGGCCCGGTACTCGGTGTCCCGATTGCGGTCGGACACGACGGCTGCCTTGCCGACCGCCTCCCAGTCGGCCCGGCGGACGACGGCGTGGTCGTACACGAAGGACCGCAACCGCGCCTTCGACCAGCCGGCGGCGTGGAAGACCGACCGGAGCTGCGGTGGCACGACCACGGCGTAGTTCCCCGCCCAGATCGAGTAGTGGAGCATCGTCGCCCGGATCTCGGCGACGATCGTGGTCGCCACCTCCTCGGGGTCGGTGGTCCACTCGTTCATGATCTGGCGCGGGCCGGACGCAGCGAACACCGTCACCGCGGACACGCCTGCGGGGATCCCGCGTTCGGAGGCGAGCGGGGCCCAGCCTTCGAGGCCCTCCTCGTCCTCGGCGACGACCCAGGAGATCTTCCCCGGGTGGCCGAGCGTCGACCGGTCGAGCTCACCGGGGCGGACCTCGAGCAGGTTGCGCAACACCAGGCGCACGGCCCGGCCGATGCAGATCGACGCCCGGTCCGGGCTCGAGAGCACCGAGTGCGCCGACGACATGCCGAGCTGGCGGCGCACCTCGCCGTTGACGACGATCAGGATCGCGCAGCCGCCGGTCGACGCGGTCGCCCCGTGCACGAGCACCTCGGGCCGACAGAGCGCCTCGACGGCTGCGACGACCACGGGGAAGTCCGGCGGGAGGCAACCGGCGAGCACGGCGTTGACGGCGACCTTCTCAGCGGTGAGGGGCCGCTGCTTCACCGGTTCGACGCCGATCACCGTGTCGGGCGGGTGCCCCGACCATGCGAGCATCGCCTCGATCCGGGCTGCGGTCGGCGGGATGACGGGCAGGCCGTCGGTCCAGCCCCGGTCGCGGTACAGCCGCTGTGCGTCGTCGTCGTCGACGACGTCGAAGGCCCGCGAGCTGAGCGCCATGAGGAGGTTCTAGCCCGTCGACGGGGAGGTGGCACGGCGTCTCGTGCGACGCAGCGCTGCCGTACGCTGTCGGTACCACGCACACGTCGGGACAACGGGAGGAGCGATGGGCGCACGAACCGGTGAGGAGTACCTCGCGCACCTGTCCCGCAGCCGACGCCGCCTCCACCTCGGCAACGACCGGATCGACGACGCGACGACGCACCCGCAGACCCGCGGCGCAGCGCACTCGATCGCCCGGGTGTTCGACCTGCAGCACGAGCACGCCGACGACTGCCTCTTCCCCGATCCCGAGACCGGTGAGCCGATCAACGTCTCCCACATCGTCCCGCAGAGTCGGGAGGACCTCGTGCGCCGGCACGCCGGTCTCGTGCGCATCGCCGAGGCGAGCGTCGGGATCATGGGCCGCACACCCGACTACAAGAACGTGACGTTCGCCGGGTTCGCCGCACGGTGGCAGGAATGGGCGGGGCCGGACGGACGCAACGCCGAGGGGGCGGAGCGCCTCGTCCGCTACCAGAAGCACCTGCGCCGCAACGACGTCGCGCTGACGCACACGATCGTGCACCCCACCGTCGACAAGGCGCGCGAATCCGTGATCGCGGGGAACCACGTGCCGTTGCACAAGGTCGGCGAGACCGCGGAGGGCATCGTGCTGCGTGGGGCCCGCATCCTCGCCACGTCCGCACCGTTCGCCGACGAGCTCGCCGTGTACCCCGGGTTCCCCCTGCCCGGCGACGGGGTCGAACCGTATGCGTTGAGCTTCGCGATCCCGATGGACACGCCGGGCCTCGTCTTCCTGTGCCGCGACTCCTACGCGACGCCCGACGTCGACCCGTTCGACCGGCCGCTGTCGTCCCGCATGGACGAACAGGACGCGTTCGTGATCTTCGACGACGTCGTCGTGCCGTGGGAACGGGTCTTCATCGACGGCGACGTCGGTGTCTACAACACCGTGATGCGCACGGCCTGGTGGCCGAACATCATGCAGCAGACCACGATCCGGGCACTCACGAAGCTCGAGTTCGCGTACGGCCTCGGTGCGCGCATGGCACGACATCTCGGTGACCGCAGCGACGCCACGCTCGACCAGTTGGGCGAGATCCTCTGCTACCTCGAGCTCACCCGGGCCGGCCTGCTGCTCTCGATCGAGCACGCCCGTGACTACGGCGGCGGCGCGGTCTTCCCCGACGACCGGCCGCTGTTGCCGTTGCGCGCCACGCTCACGCAGTGGATCCCGCGGGTGTGCGAGATCCTCATGCAGATCGGCAGTCACAACCTCCTCGCCACGCCGTCGCGGGCGATGCTCGACGACCCGGACCTGCGGCCGCTGATCGACACGTACCTCGCGACGGCCGACGACGAGGGCGCCGAGGCCCGTTCGGCGACGTTCCGGTTGGCGTGGGACTTCATCGGTTCGGCACTCGGGGGTCGCAACGACCTGTACGAGCGCTTCTACCTCGGTTCGACGGGACGGAACCGGCGTCTGCTGGAGATGGGCGTGTCCGGCGGCGGGCGGCGACCCTCCGCGCTGCAGCGACGCGCCGACGCGCTCGTCGACGCCATGCTGCCCGTCCGGCCCGCGGACTGAGCGACGGCTGCTTGCGGGCCCGGGGTCGACCCCGGCAGGCTCTCCGCCCGTGCACGACCGAGCCTTCCTCGCGATCGAACCGACCGACCGTCCGGGGACGTGGCGGTTGCCGGTCACCGACGAGCTGACCGGGGGGATGGGACAGCTCTTCGGCGGGATCGGGCTCGGCGCGGGCATCGCCGCGCTCGAGGAACTCGCCGGCAAGCCGGTGGCGTGGGCGACGGCACAGTTCCTCGCGAACACGTTCCCCGGCGAGGTGCTCGACATCGACGCGTCCGTCGTCGTGCAGGGCAACAACTTCAGTCAGGGTCGGGCGATGCTGCGCTCGGCGGGCCGCGAGGTCATCGCCGTCGTCGCCGCGTTCGGTGCGAAGCGGTACGAACCCGCCGGATCGTGGCGACCGTTCCCGGCGGTGCAGCCCGCCGAGCTCTGCCCGCCCCGCCCGCTCGTCGCACTGCGGCCGAGCGGGATCGGCCGCAGACTCGAGCTCCGTGAGGCCCTGCCGGCCGGTGCGCCGCCACCGCCGGGGATCACGCGCGTGTGGGCGCGCTTCACCGACGGCGATCCGGGCACGATGCTCGCGACCGCGATCGTGTCGGACTTCCTGCCGCTCGCGATCCGGGACGCGCTCGACCGGGAGACGTTCGGGACGAGCCTCGACAACACCATCCGGTTCGTGCCGGGCGCGACCTCCCCCGCCGGCGGCTGGCTGCTCGCCGAGTTCCACCTCGACGTGCTGGTCGACGGTGTGGCGCACGGCGTCGTGTGCATGTGGACGGCGGACGGGACGCTGCTGTCGGTCGCCTCGCAGACCTGCAACGTGCGGGACGCCCCTCAGAGCTCGAAGTAACGGCGCAACGGTTCGGCGGTGCGCGTCGGGTCGAACTCGAACAGTTCGAGCAGGACGCCGTCGGGCCCGGTCACCATCGCGTAGCGGAACTGCTCGGCCTCACGGATGCCGCGCGGCACCGCGACGCCTCCCGCCTCGAGACGGGCGACGACGGCGGGAAGGTCGGTGCAGTTGATGCCGAGGTGGTTGACGGGACCCCGGTGGTTCGGCGCCTGGTCGTAGAAGTTCAGGCGGCCCGACCCGACCTGCACGAGGACGTTGCGCGACCCGGCGAGCTCCACGTCGGCGACGACCTCGGCACCGAGGAACCGTCGGTAGAACCCGAGTGCCGAGTCGAGATCGGCGGACATGAGGTGCGCGTGGTGGAAGCTCGTCATCCACCCAGTGTGGTGCCGCGGGCGCGGGCGTGCAGGTAGGCGACCTGCACGGCGAAGGCCTGGCGGAGCTGGGGCCGGACGTCCTCGGAGAACTCGCTGCGGTAGGTGTCATCGGTGACGAGGGTTACGGTGAAGTACATCCCGGTGAACGCCCCGAGGAACCCGGCGACGCGCAGCAGCGCATCGGTGAGGACGAGCTCGTTGCCGCTGACCGTCACCGACGCGAGGACGGCAACCTCGTCGAGCCCCGTCCAGGTGAGCTGGGTCGACGTGGGGATTGCGAGGAAGCCGAACAGCGTGAAGAACAGCGTGATGACGACGGCGACGAGGGTGACCTGCACGCCGAGGCCGAAGAGGCTTACGAGACCGACGTTGATGCGTTCCCGTACCGACAGCGGATGCTCGACCGGATCGCCGTCCTCGGGGAGCGGGATCACCTCGGCGGGGGTGTCGCGCACGGCGTCGCGCACCTCGGCCCAGTCGTCGAACCGCGCGATGTCGGTGATCGTCGACGGCACGCGCGACACGACGAAGAACCCGCCGAGCACGAAGAACACGACGAGCAGCAACACGTACGGCACACCGGTGAGCGTCGCGGCGACCTGCCACACCTCGGCGTTGATGAACAGGAAGGTGATGAACAGCAGCAGGAGCGGCAGCGCCCGGGCGATCATCCGGCCGAGCGAACCGCCCATGGCCCAGGTGCGGCGCACCGCCCACAACATGATCGGCACGACGGCGTAGCTCGTGCCGACGTAGACGACGGCGAGCACGGCGAGGCCCTCGAGCACGGTCTGCAGTGCATCACCCCACTGCGCGACCGCGAGGCTCGGCAGGCTCGGGCCGACGACGAACATGGCGAGCTCCGCCTTGCCGACCACGGTCGGTCGGGCGAGGAGCGGCCGGCGGTGCGCCACGTTCGTGGCGATCCACACCACCGTGAGTGCGGCGACGACACCGGCGCCGACCGCGAGGTTGCGGAGCGGCGACCAGCGGTGGAGGTCGAGCGCGTTGAACCCGCCGACGAGATACGCGAGGGCGAGGATCGGCAGCGCGCGCGTCCAGATGTCATGCCGGGCGCTGTAGTCGGCGATGAGGTGCGGGACGCCACGGCCGACGAACCACGCCTCGATCGCGGCCGACGTCGGATCCTCGTGGTGCGGTCCGTCCGGTGGCGTCACGACGGGGAGCGTACCGGCGACGGCCCGCTGCCCCCGCGCGCCCGACGCTCAGTAGGTGGTGACGACGATCAACGCGACGGTGACGATCGAGCCGACGGTGGCGAGCGCGTAGGCGCTGCGCCGTCGCTTGCGCAGGAACGCCTGCAGGGTGAGACCGGTGAAGGCGACCACGGTGAGGAACACACCGGAAACGTCGATGAGCCACTTCCACGACGCCGCCGCGTCGCGACCCTTATGCAGATCGTTCATCACACCGACGAACCCCTGCTGCACGGTGACGAGGTCGTAGGACCCGTCCGCGGTCCGGAAGAAGAGGTCGCTCGTGACTCCGGGGCCACGGAAGTTGATCGTCCCCTCGCCGTTTGCGATCCCGTAGTCGGTGACCGGTGCCGACACGTCGTGGGTTGCGCGCACGTACTCGCTGACGGCGAGGAAGTCGACGGGGTCGTCCTGCCAGCCCGACGGCAGGGTTCCCGTCACCGTGGTGCGTTCGACGTCGTCGCCGAAGGTCCACGTCGGGTGGTTGAGCGTGACGCCGGTGACCGCGAAGAACAGCACGACGAGGAACGAGATCATCGACGTGTAGACGTGCAGCCAGCGCGACCACCGGTGCGTCGAGGTCCGCAACGACGGTTGGGACGTCCTGCGCGCCGCCAATTCGGCCGGGATGCGCTCAGACACGGTAGGCGACCTTCGCCGAGGTCAGTTCGCCGTTCGGTGTGAGCGTCCGCACGAACGGTGTCGTCCCGAGATCGATCTGCTCACGGATGAGGCCGTAGGGGCCCTTCTCGCGTGATGCCTCGAGGCAGAGGAAGTACGTGCCCGGCGCACACTTCGTCCCGTCGTAGTGACTGCAGTTCCAGGCGACGTCGTAGCTACCGGGCCGGCGAGTCGCACCGGTCAGCGTCTGCACGGTCGGCACGCCGCCCGAACCCACCCGGGCGGACTCCTGGCTGTTCCAGCGACGCAGCTCGTTCCACCACCGCTCGCCCTTGCCCGACTGCAGCCAGAGTTCGACGGTGTCCACCATCGCGCCGCTCGCGTCCTCGACCCACACGGCGATGTAGGGGTTCTTCACGTTCCCGCCGCTCGCCGTGTACGCGAAAGAGATCGCAAGCTCCGACGCCGCGGAGAGCCCCTTCGCCGCGGCGGCGGCTGTCGTCGTCGGTGCGCCGGTCGACGGGGTGGTCGCAGCGCTCGAGGCGGTCGGGTCGGTGGTTGCGCCGCGGGCGAACACCTCGGCGTCGGAGGTCCCACCGCACGCGGCGAGGAACGCCGGCCCGAGCGCCACGGTCACACCGCCGAGGACGATGCCCTTGCGGAGGAAGAGACGGCGGGAGACGGGCTCGAGACCGGGTTCGGACGTGCTGTCGGACATGGTGGCTCCGAGAGGGGATCGGCGCTGGGCCTGCGAACGGGGCGGGACCGTACACGCCGATCGTCAGAGGCGGGTAAGAGATCCGGACCCTACGCGGGCCCGGAGAAATTTTCCGCGACCGGTGTAACGGCACGCCAGACGGCGGCGATGACACCCGCGATGCACCCTCCCGGTCCGTTGCCGGGACATCGTCACCAAGGAGTCCATCGTGGACATGCTCCGTGCGATCGCCGTCCGACTGACCACCCTCCGGGAGGCCGACCACGCCGGTGAGCGCGGCGCGACCATGGTCGAGTACGCGCTCCTCGTGGCGCTCATCGCCCTCGTCGTCGTCGTGGCCCTCGGCCCGCTCGGCAACGCGATCTCGGGTCTCTTCACCGACGCCGGGACGACCGTCTCGAGCGTCGGCGGCTGAGCGCAGCGTTCCCGCCGTGTCGTCGCCGACACGGCAGGGCGGCGTGCAGGACGGGTCGGCCGAACGTGGTGCAGCTCTCGTCGAGTTCGCCGTCGTCCTGCCGTTCCTCCTCATGCTCGTGATCGGGATCATCGAGTTCGGGCGTGCCTACAACACGCAGCTGTCGTTGCAGTCGGCGGCCAGGGAAGGTGCACGAGCGCTCGCGCTCGGCAACTCCTCGACGGCCGTCACCGCAACGGTCGGCGCAGCGACCCCGGTCGCCGTCGACCAGGTCACCCAGGTGCCCTGCACGACTGCGGGTGGTTCGGCGTCGGTCACGGTCCGGGAGTCCTTCGAGTTCGGGATCCCCTTCGTTCCGCTCGGTGCCCGGACGCTCGAGGCGACGGGGGTCATGCGATGCGGGCTCTGACCGCACGGGCCGACGGACGATCGTCGGAGCGTGGTGCCGTGGTGCTCTGGGTCGGTGTGCTCCTGACCGTCGCCCTCGGCAGCGTCGCACTCGTCGTCGACGTCGGTGCGCTCTACCACGAACGTGCGCAGCTCCAGAACGGTGCGGACGCGGCAGCGCTCGCCGTCGCGATGTCGTGCGCCACCGGTTCGTGCGGTGCTGCGACGTCGACGGCGGCGTCCTACGCCGCGGCGAACGTCGAGGACGGGACGGCTGCGGTCGAGACGCTCTGCGGCGTCGGACCCGGCCTGCAGGCCTGCGCCGCACCTCCGGCGGCGGTGGCCGGCGCAGCGGGCTGGGTGATGGTCGACACGCGGACCTCGAACCCGGGCACGGCCGAACCGGACCGGGTCGGGTTCCTGTTCGCCCCGATCCTCGGTGGTGCCGCCGACGGTGCGACCGTCCGGGCGCGTTCGGTCGCGGCATGGGGTTCGCCGGGCAGCCTGCTGACGGCGCCGCTCGTCATCTCGCAGTGCGAGTTCACCCGGCTCGGCGGGACGATCGGCAGCGGCAGTGTGCCGTCGGGCAGTTTCGCCCTCGAATTCCACGACAACACGAACCCGTGTGTCGGGCCGGGCGGCGCCTCCCTCCCCGGCGGGTTCGGCTGGATCACCCACCCGGGCGGATCGTGCGCCACGACGACGACCGCGTCGGTGTGGGTGGCGGAGAAGCCGGGGTTGTCGGCGCCGTCGGACTGTCTGCCGTCGTCGTGGATCGGCAGGACGATCGTGCTGCCGATCTTCGTGGACACGAACGGGCTCGGCGGGTCGAACGGGCAGTACCGCATCGGCGGGTACGTCGGGTTCGAGGTCACCGGTCAGCGGTTCCCGAGCTCGCCGAACCCGACGCCGGGACTGCGGTGCCCGTCGGGGGCGAACGCATGCCTGACCGGCCGGTTCCGGCCGGTCGCACTCGACGGCACCGGTGGGTTCGCCGGGTCGGGTTCGGACTACGGCACCCGCGTCGTGCGGGTCGTCGCGTGAGCGGGAAGGGACGGACCCGGTGACGGCGCTCCGACGGAAGATCGGGTTCATCGTCGCAGCCGTGCTCGGTGTGACCGGGCTGCTGCTCGTCGTCGGTTCGCTCGGCGGTGACGACGGGCCGGCCGCCGGTGCAGTCGACGTCCTCGTCGTGACCGGGACGGTTCCCCGCGGTGCGTCGCTTGCCGACGTGCGGGCGAACGTGGCCGTCCGGGCCGTGCCCGCTGCGCTGGCGGTACCGGGTGCGCTCGCAAGCCTCGACGGTGTGCCAGCCGACGCCCGCGTCGCAGCGGCTCTGGTCGCAGGTGAGCAGCTCCTCGGCAGCCGTCTCGTCGCTGCGGCATCCCTCGGTCGTGTCCCGGCTCCGGCCGGGCTGCTCGAGGTCTCGGTGCAGCTCGACAGCGAACGTGCGCTCGGCGGCAGTCTCGCGGCGGGCGACACGGTCGGTGTCGTCCTCTCCTTCGAACAGTTCAACGGCGCGGCGTCCTCGACGGCCACGACCGCCGCGTCGACGGCCCGAGGGTCGGTCACCCACCTCACCCTGCACAAGGTGCTCGTCACGTCCGTGGCGTTCGCGGGCACCGACGCCGGCACCGGCGCCGCCCCGACGGCGACGACGGCTGCGGTCGCCCGCACCTCGTACCCCTCGGGTGCGGTCGTCGTCACCCTCGCCCTGCCGGCGTCGCAGGTCGAACAGGTCGTCTTCGCCGCCGAGTTCGGGCGCATCTGGCTCGCTGCCGAACCGGCCGACGCCGAGGAGTCCGGCACCCGGATCCTCGCGCTCGAACAGGTCTACGCCACCACTGGAGGCTCCCGATGAACGACACCCGCCGCACCGTGGTCGTGCTCGGCAACAGCACGGCGACGGCCCCGTCCGCGCAGGTGCTCCGCGCGCACCTCGACCCGGCGACCACGCGCGTGCTCGATGTGGTGATCCCCGCCGACGCCACCGACATCGCTGCCCTCGCCGCCCCGGCGTTGCACGAGAACCCGCTCGTCATCTGCATCGAACAGGACGTGCCGGTCGACCTCGCGGTCGACCTGTGCCGCCTCGTCGACCTCGACCACGGGGACGTCTCCGTCGTCGTGGTGACCCGGGCCGACCGGGACCGCTGCCGGGAGATGCTGCGGGCTGGCGCCCGCGAGGTGATCGGTGCACGGAACATCACCGTCGAACTGCCCGCGGCGATCGACGTCGCGCTCGAACGGTCGGAACGACTCCGGGCCCGTCTGGCGCCCGTCGAGGAGGTGGACCGCAGCCGCGTCGTCGTGGTGATCTCGCCGAAGGGCGGGTCCGGCAAGACGACGGTGTCGGTGAATCTCACCGCGGCGCTCGCCGCTCGCAATCCCGGGTCGGTCGTCCTCGTGGACTTCGACACGATGTTCGGTGACACGGCGACCGCCCTCGGCCTGCAACCGGAACGGCATCTCGGTCAGCTCGTCGGCACGACGCTCGACGCGACCACGCTGAAGGTGTACCTGACGCACGACGAGCGCACCGGTGCGTTCGTGCTCGCCGCCCCCGAAGATCCTGACGAGGGGGAGGCGGTCACCGAGGAGACCGCCCGCGAGGTGCTCGACCTCCTCGCGGCCGACTTCGGGACCGTCGTGGTCGACACGGCCGGCGGCCTCGACGACCGTGCGGTCGCGGCGATCGACCGGGCCACCGACATCGTGCTCGTCGCCGGCGCCGACGTGACGAGCATCCGCAGCCTGCAGAAGGCGATCGGCGTGCTCGACGGCCTGGGAGCGACGGCGGCCCGGCGGTGGCTCGTGGTCAATCGCGCCGACGAACGCAGCGGCCTCGCACCCGAGGACATCGTGACGGTGCTCGGTCTCCCGGCGACGGTCACGATCCCGAACACCCCGGAGATCCCGCTCGCGCTGAACCAGGGGCGGGCCTTCGTACAGAACGACCCGACGTCGGAGGCGAGCCGGGAGATCTGCCGTCTCGCCGGGGCCCTGCTCGGGCGGTCCCACGACGACGGTCGTCCGAGACCGCAGCAGGCCTGGCGCGGCCTGCTCCGGAGGCGTTGACGTGGGACTCGCCGAGCGTCTCCGTGCGGTCCGCGAGGTCGAGGGCATCACCCTCGACGACGTGTCGATGTCGCCGCCGACCCCGGCGCCCGTGCCGGCCCGACCGGTGACGGGTACCGACCCGCTGCTGCCGGTGCGTGAACGCGTGAGCGCCGCGCTCGCCGAACGGCTCGGCGCCCGGCTCTTCGACGCCGACCTCACGTCCGAGCAGCTCTCGGCGCTCGTCGTCGAGGAGGTCGACACGCTCGTCCGCGAGCTCTCCGCCTCGCTCACCGCGACCGAGCGTCGGCGGCTCGTCGGGGACGTCGTCGACGACGTGATGGGGCTCGGTCCCGTGCAGCGCTTCATCGACGACCCGACGGTGTCGGAGATCATGGTGAACGGGACGGACACCATCTACGTCGAACGTTCCGGCCGGATCGAGGAGTCGTCGTCGCGGTTCGTGAGCGAGACCCACCTGCGGCAGGTGATCGACCGCATCGTCCGCGGTGTCGGTCGGCGGGTCGACGAGGCGTCGCCGATGGTGGACGCCCGCCTCGCAGACGGGTCCCGGGTGAACGTGATCCTGCCGCCGCTCGCCGTCGACGGGCCGGTGCTCACCATCCGCAAGTTCTCCCGGCGGATGCTCGGGCTCGACGACCTCGTCGAACACGGTGCGCTCACCCGCAACGTCGCCGACCTGCTGGGTGCGGCCGTGCGCGGGGGCATGAGCGTGCTCGTGTCGGGCGGGACGGGCACGGGCAAGACGACGATGCTGAACCTGCTCTCGGGGATGATCCCCGAGGAGGAACGGGTCATCACGATCGAGGACGCCGTCGAACTGCAGCTGCTGCAGCGGCACGTGATCCGCCTCGAGAGCCGACCGGCGAACATCGAGGGCCGGGGGGAGATCAGCATCCGCGACCTCGTGCGGAACGCGCTGCGCATGCGACCCGACCGGATCGTCGTCGGTGAGGTCCGGGGCGCGGAGGCGCTCGACATGTTGCAGGCGATGAACACCGGCCACGACGGTTCGCTCGCCACCGTGCATGCGAACTCCCCCCGCGAGTCGCTGTCCCGGCTCGAGACGATGGTGCTGATGGCGGGGTTCGACCTGCCGTTGCGGGCGGTGCGTGAGCAGATCGCGTCGGCGCTCGACCTCGTCGTGCAGCTCGAACGCGGGGTGGACGGTGTGCGACGGGTCACCGCGGTCACCGAGGTCGTCGGCATGGAGGGCGAGATCATCACGCTCTCCGACCTCTTCACCTACGACAGCCGGGCTGCGGGCGGGTCGGGGCCGGGTCGACTCGTCGCGACGGGCGTGCGTCCCGGGTTCTCGGACCGTCTCGCCGCACGTGGGATCGAACTCCCCGCAGCGTGGTTCGGCGACGACGTCGAGCCGGCAGGTCGGTGGCGCACGCGATGACGGTTCGTCGGGTGCGGGTCTGCGTGCGCGTCGCGAGTGCGTGCGTCGCGCTGCTGGTCGCGCTCGGCCTCGTCGCCGGTCTTTCGCCGGTCGCCGCGGCGGCGACGCCGACACCGGTAGGGGAGGTGCTCGTCGTCGTCGACACGTCGGGGAGCATGGCCGGCGCCCCGCTCGCCGCGGCGAAGGAGGCCGTGACCGCGTTCGTCGGACGGTTGCCCGCCTCGGTCGCGGTCGGTCTCGTGGCGTTCGGCCCCCGGCCCGTGGTGCTCGCTGCGCCCGGATCCCCGCGTGCGGCGGTGCTCGCGGCGGTCGCCGCGCTCGAGGCGGGCGGCGAGACCGCGCTGTACGACACGCTCGTCACGATCGCCCGCGACGTGGCGCCGGTCGGCGACCCGGCCGGTCGGGCGGTCGTGCTCCTCTCCGACGGTGGTGACACGGTCAGTGCGTCGACGCTGTCCGACGCACTGAACGTCGCTGCGACGGCGCGGATCGAGGTGATCGAGCTCGCGTCGCCCGAGTCGAGCCAGCCGGCACTCGCCGCCATCGCGGCGTCGGGCGGCGGGTCGATCACGACGGTGGCGGACCTCGGCGCGCTCGCCACCACCTACGAACGCACCGCCCGCAACCTGCTCGACGGCCCGGTTGTGACCGACGGCTCGACCGCACCGCCGACCACGGTGACGCCCGGCCCGGAGGTCGCCGCCGACACCGCCGGGAACGCACCCGCACGACTCACCGCGGTCCCCGTGGTCGCGGGTGGGCGCAGCCCGGTCGCCGGTGTCGGACTGGTGCTGCTCGCCGTCGCCCTCGTCGCCGTCGTCGCCACCGGTGGTGGGCGCGCGGACCGACTCCGACGCCTCGCCGCAGCCGGCATCGTCGTGCCCGGGGTCGATCGCAGCACCGCACGCTCGAGCGCGCCTGCTCGGGCCGCTGCGGCGTTCGTCGAGCGATCCGGCCGTCGGGTCGCGTTGCAGCGTGCGCTCGAACGAGCGGGCAGCGGCCTCGGACCCGAGGAGTTCGTGCTCCGCGTCGCAGCGGTCGGCGTCCTGGTCGCCGTGCTCGGCACCGTGCTCGTGGGCCCGCTCGCCCTTCCCGTCGCCGTGCTCGTCACGCCGCTCGGCGCGCGGGTGTGGCTGTCGACGCGGGCGACGTCACGGCGGAACAGGTTCCTCGCTGCGCTGCCCGATCTCCTGCAGGTGGTCGTCGCCATGCTGCGATCGGGCTACGGGTTCCTCCAGGCGCTCGACGCGGTGGCGTCGGAGGCCGACGAGCCGGCGCGCAGCGAACTCCGGCGCGTGCTGCTCGAGGTGCGGGCGGGACGTGACCTGCCGGACGCGCTCGGCGCGATGGCGACACGCCTCGATGCGGCCGACCTGGCGTGGGTCGTCGACGCCGTCGAGATCAACCAGACCGTCGGCGGTGACCTCGCGCACGTCCTCGACACGGTCGCGGCGACGATCCGCGACCGGCAGCGGCTCCGCCGTCAGGTGTCGGCGCTCACGGCCGAGGGCCGTGTGTCGGCGTACGTGATGATGGGCCTGCCCCCCGGCGTCGCGGTGGCGTTGGCCGTGATGAACCCGGCGTACTTCGCCCGGCTCACCGAGGGTGTGGGGCTCGTCCTGCTCGGCGGTGCCGGGGTGTCCCTCGTCGTGGGGTACCTGTGGATGCGACGGATGATCGGATCCGTCCAGTGAGGGGTCGGTCGTGAGCGGGACGATGTCGGGTGCGGTGCTGCTCGTCGTGGCGGCGTTCGTGGCGTTCGCGACGGTGCGGACGCCGGCGCACCCGCGGGTGCGACTCGTCGAGCGGCTCGGCCGGGCGGCGCCGGTCGGTGCGCCCCTGCCGCGCCGATCGGGTCGGCTCACCCGGTCGCTCGAAGGGGTCGCGCTCGGTCTCGTCCCCGCGGGACGCCGTGCGGTGCTCGAACGGGCGGTGCAGGGTGCGCACCTGCAGGCGTCGTGGAGCGTCGGACGGATCGCGCTGCTCAAGGGGGTGGGCACGGCGGTCGCCGTCGTGCTCGGCGGGCTCGCACTCGTCGGCTCGCCCGACGTCACCGGCCTCGTCACCGCCGGGTTGCTCGTCACCGTCGCACAGCTGGCGCCGGAACGGATCGTGCTCGCGAAGGCGGCCGAACGACGGGCGGCGATCGCGACCGAACTCGCGGACGTGGTCGACCAGCTCGCCGTCGTCGTGCGCGCCGGCCTCGGCCTCGACGCAGCGATGGCGCGGGTAGCGCGTTCGTCGACGGGGACCTTCGGCGAGGAACTGCAGCGAGTCGTGCAGGACGTCCGTGTCGGGATGCCACGGGCCGACGCGCTGCGATCGCTCGCCGAACGGGTCGATCTCCCCGAACTCGGCCTGCTCGTGCGGGCGCTCGTGCAGTCCGACAAGCTCGGCGTGCCGCTGTCGGCGACGCTCGAGTTGCAGGCGAACGAGATCCGGATCGCACGGCGCCAGGCGGCGGAGGAACGGGCGATGAAGCTGCCCGTCAAGATCCTGCTGCCGACGATGCTCTGCATGCTCCCCGCGCTGATGGCGATCGTGTTGGGGCCGGCGATGCTGAACGTCTACGAGGCGCTCGTGCGCGGTCGGTGACGGATCTACGATCCGCGGCGATGGAACCGCACGAGCTCCTCGCCCGCCTCGCCAGGACGGTGCGCGAGGACATCGCCCCCGAGGTCGGTGACGGGTTCGCCCGGACCCAGGCCTTCATGGCGGCCGTCGTGCTCGACAAGCTCGCCCGGCAGCTCGAGCTCGCCGAGGACCACGCGGCCGCCGAGCGCGTCGAGGTCGCCGCACTCGTCGCCGACCTCGACGGACTGCTCGACGGTGCGGATGCGCCCGAGGTGCGCGCTGCTGTAGGTGCGCTCACCGCGACGGACGCGACCTCCGGCCTCGCCACACTCGTCGAGGCCGTCCACCGGAGTCGTTCCACGATCGGTGACGCCCTGACCGACGCCCTTCTCGGTCGTGTCCGCGCGGTGCTGCGGGCCCGGGTCGATCGGCAGATGGCGTACGCGTCGTGACCGTCCCCGAGATCGACGCCGACCGCATCCGTTCCGTCCTCGCCGCCCGCCTCGGCACGGACGACCTGCGCCTCGACGGGGTCGAACGCATCGCCGTCGGTTGGTCGCACGAGACCTGGTTGTTCGACGGGACGTGGTCCGACGCCGACGGTGCCGTCCGCACCGAAGGCTTCTGTCTGCGACGTGATCCGGGCAACGCGCTCCTGCGGGAGATGTCGGACCTGTCGGTGCAGTTCACGGTCCTGCGCTGTCTCGAGGGGACGGGGGTGCCGGCGCCGCGTGCCCGGTTCTTCTCCGACGACCCTGCCGAACTCGGGGCGCCGTTCCTCGTGATGGAGAAGGTGCCCGGGATCTGTCCGAATCCCTGGGGCCGGGAGGGTCGGGCGTTCTACGCCGCGGCGGCCGCCCGTGGTGTGCTGCCCGCGAGCTTCACCGACGCCCTCGTCGCGCTCCACCGTCTCGACTGGCGGGCGGCCGGGCTCGACGTGCTGGGCGTGCCCCCGCCGGGTGGTTTCGCCCGGGCGGAGGTGGCGAAATGGCGTGCCCTCATCGAGGCGACCGGGCAGCAGCCCGACCCGATCCTCGTCGACCTGCTGTTCTGGCTCGACGAACACGCGCCGTCGACGGACCGGCTCGCGCTCGTGCACGGTGCGTACCGCACCGGGAACGTGCTCGTCGACGACGACCGTGTCTCGGCGATCCTCGACTGGGAGACCCAGGTGATCGGCGACCCGATGTACGACGTCGCCTACGTGCTGTCGGACCTGAACCGTGAGGGCACCGACCTGCTGTCGAATCTCGTGCCCCACGACGAGTTCGTCCGCCGCTACGAGGCGGGCACCGGGTTCGAGATCGACGTCGAGGCGTGCGCGTACTACCAGCGGCTCTACGCGATGCG
Source organism: uncultured Acidimicrobiaceae bacterium (assembly GCA_964453335.1). Classification (GTDB taxonomy): domain Bacteria; phylum Actinomycetota; class Acidimicrobiia; order Acidimicrobiales; family CAIXPF01; genus VGBO01. The sequence goes on along the minus strand of CAYVOK010000002.1, from coordinate 183,468 downwards.
GTCGGTGGCGTTCTGGATGAGCGCGTCGGCTCTCTACGCAGACGGTGCGAACACCGACCTCCGTCTGGCCCGCACGGCGTGGTCCGTGCCCGTCGTGCTCGAAAGGGCGGCCCGTGACCTCGGCTACTGATCCCGGAGCGCTCCCGGACCGCCACGCGTTCGGACCCGACGACGACGGACTCCACACGGCGCAGCTCAGCGACCGGTGGTGGGAGACGGAGACGTCGTGGTTCTCGTTCTGCCATCCGGGTCGGAAGCTCGGCGGGTGGTTCTATTCGATGTTCCGGCCGAACATCGGCACCGTCGCCGGTGGTGCGTGGGTGTGGGACGACTCGGCGCACCTGCCGTGGGAGGTGCTGTACTCGGCGAACTACACGGCGCTGCGCCTCGACCCGGCCACCGACCTGCGCGACGCAACGCTGCCCAACGGCGTCCGCATCGAGGTCCTCGAGCCCACGATGTCGTACCGCCTCGGCTACGACGACGGCGACCGCTTCCGCGCCGACCTCCGGTTCGACGGTGTGATGCCGCCGCAACCCCTCACCGCTGTCGGCGCCGTGTTCGGCTCCGCCCACCACTACGACCAGCTCGGCCGGGTGACCGGCACGATCGAACTCGACGGCGAGACGATCCCGATCGACTGCATCTCGATGCGCGACCGCACGTGGGGGCCCCGCGCCGAGACGCGGCCACGACACGCCGCCTACGTGACCGGCGCGGCCGGCCCCGACGACGGGTTCCTGGCGGTCACCGCCCACGGCGACCCGGTCGACGAGGTCACCTACGGGTTCCTCCGACGCGACGGCCGGACCGTCGGGCTCGCCTCCGGAACGCGCCGGATCGAACGCGACCCCGTTGCCGGGTGGATGACCCGGATCGTGCTCGATGCCGTCGACCAGGAAGGTCGTGTGCTGCACGCCGTCGGTGAGCCGCTGAGTCGGATCATCGTGAACCGGCACACGTTCATCGACATCAACAGCCTCGTGCGCTGGGACCTCTCGGGCCTCGAGGGCCACGGCGAGGACCAGGACATGTGGCCGGTGCACACCTTCGCCGCCGACCGTCGCGCCGCTCGTGTGCGCGAAAAACGCCAGCCCGCGGTGTAGCGTTCTCGGCGCCCGCGCGGTGGGGACAGGTCCTCGCGGGTCGCGGACGTCCGCGTCAGCGTGGGAAACCGGTCGACGCGCGTCGATCCCCCGAGAGCAGGAGGCAATGTGATCACGCCCGTACTGGCTGCTGAAGGCGGCTGGCAATCGTTCGAACTCGGCCAGGCCGAATGGGGGTGGTTGGCCTTCTCGGGGGTCACCGCACTCCTGGCCATCGCCGTCGGGTTCATCCTCATGCGCGGCGTGCTCGCCGCCGATACCGGTACACCGAAGATGATGGAGATCGCCACGGCGATCCAGGAAGGCGCAAGCGCCTACCTGCGGCGACAGTTCCGCACGATCGGCCTGATCGTCGTGCCGCTCGCCGTCGTCGTGTTCGTGACCTCGACCGAGATCGTGAAGCCCGACGGCGAGGTCGCCCTCACCTTCGTGCAGTCCGGCCTGTTCCGGACGCTCGCGTTCCTAGCCGGCTGCCTCATGTCCGGTCTGACCGGCTACATCGGCATGAACCTCGCCGTGCGCGGCAACGTCCGGACCGCCGCTGCGGCCCGCACGGGTTCGATGCCCGCGGCCCTGCAGGTCGCGTTCCGCACCGGTGGTGTGGCCGGCATGTTCACCGTCGGTCTCGGCCTGCTCGGTGCGACGGCGATCATCATGGCGTTCCAGAACACGAGCTCGGCGATCCTCGTCGGCTTCGGGTTCGGCGGTTCGCTGCTCGCACTGTTCCTCCGGGTCGGTGGTGGCATCTTCACCAAGGCCGCCGACGTCGGCGCCGACCTCGTCGGCAAGGTCGAGGCGGGCATCCCCGAGGACGACCCCCGCAACCCGGCCACCATCGCCGACAACGTCGGTGACAACGTCGGTGACTGCGCCGGCATGGCGGCCGACCTCTTCGAGTCCTACGAGGTCACCCTCGTCGCGTCGATCATCCTCGGTGTCGCGGCGTTCGAGTCGATCGGTGCGAAGAACCTCGCGCTCGGTCTGATCTTCCCGGTCGCCGCCCGTGCGATCGGAGTCATCGCGTCGATCATCGGCGTGTACGCGGTGCGGGCGAAGGAGTCCGACAGCTCGGCGATGAAGCCGATCAACCGTGGCTTCATCGTGGCCTCGGTCCTCACCATCATCGGCACCGGTGCCGTCGCCCTCCTCTACGTGGGCAACGACCCCGCCGAGTTCGGCGAGGGTGCGTTGTCGAACCCGGGTTGGCGCATGTTCGGTGCGGTGCTCGTCGGTCTGCTGCTCGCCCAGGTCGCGAGCCGCCTCACCGAGTACTTCACCTCGACGGAGACCGCACCGGTGCGTGAGATCGCCGTGTCGGCCCGGACCGGCCCGGCGACGACCGTGTTGTCGGGCATCAGCTCGGGCCTCGAGTCGTCGGCCTGGGCGATCGTGGCCGTGGCCCTCGCCATCGGCGGCACCATCGCCCTCGGCGGCGGCAACGTGCAGTTCACCTTCTACCTGGTCGCCCTGTGCGGCATGGGCATGCTCGCCACCACCGGTGTCGTCGTCTCGGAGGACACCTTCGGTCCGGTCGCCGACAACGCGGCGGGCATCGCCGAGATGTCGGGCGAGTTCCACGGCGAGGCCGAGCGGATCATGGTCGGCCTCGACGCCGTCGGGAACACGACCAAGGCCGTGACGAAGGGCTTCGCCATCGGGTCCGCCGTCATCGCGTCGGTGGCGCTGTTCGCCTCCTTCGTCGAGACGATCGCTGCGGAGACCGTGTCGACCGAGCGCCTCGCGGCGCTCGAGGCGGCCGGGCTCAACGTGTTCGAGCGCTTCCCGATCAACGTCGCCGACCCGCTGACCTTCATCGGTCTGCTCATCGGCGGCTCGATCGCGTTCGTGTTCTCCGCACTCGCCATCCGGGCCGTCGGTCGCACGGCGGGCACGGTGGTGAACGAGGTGCGGCGGCAGTTCGCCGACGGCAAGATCATGTCCGGTGAGCGGCGGCCCGACTACGGCCCCGTCATCGACATCTGCACCTCCGCGTCGCTGCGTGAGCTCGCCACCCCGGCGCTGCTCGCGGTGCTCACCCCCGTCATCGTCGGGTTCGGCATCAACGTGTACGCACTCGGTGCGTTCCTCGCCGCGGTCATCCTCACCGGCCAGCTCATGGCGAACTTCCTGTCGAACGCCGGTGGTGCGTGGGACAACGCGAAGAAGTTCATCGAGGACGGCAACGAGGGTGGCAAGGGTTCGGAGGCGCACAAGGCCGCCGTCATCGGTGACACGGTCGGTGACCCCTTCAAGGACACCGCAGGCCCGGCGCTGAACCCGCTGATCAAGGTGATGAACCTCGTCGCCCTGCTCATCCTCCCGGCGGTCATCTCCCTCGAGGACAACGACGGCGCCCGCTACGCGATCGCCGGCGTTTCCCTCGTGATCCTGCTCGCCTCGATCGGCTATTCGAAGCGGTCGGGCGCGAATCTCGAACCGGCCGCCTGACGGTCGACGACGCCGTGGAGGCCGGGTCACCTACGGGTGACCCGGCCTTCGTCGTTCCCAGGCCGGCATCGTGTCCTAGGGTGCGTCCATGCGCGATCGACAGCACATCGCACACCCGACGTACCTCCGCTACATCGACAAGTCGCGGGAGTACTACGCCGCCTCGGGTTACCCGATGCCGTACAAGTGGGTGCACTTCACGGACGTCCCGTTCACCCCGCTCCCCAAGCCGCTGTCGGAGTGCCGGATCGGGCTCGTGACGACGGCGTTCCCGATGTCGGCGGCCGGTGCGGATCGTGCGCCGAAGGAGCCGTACGCGATGCCGACGTCGCCGGCACCCGAGCGGCTGTACACCCAGGACCTGTTCTGGGACAAGGACGCCACGCACACCGACGACGTCAACTCCTTCGTGCCGCTCGCCGCGATCAGCGAGTTCGTCGCCGAGGGTCGGGTCGGTTCGTTGGCCCCCCGCTTCTACGGGGTCCCCACCGACTACTCGGCGCGACGCACCGAACAGCGTGACGCCCCGGCGATCGCCGCGCTCGCGGCCGAGGACGCCGTGGACGTGATGCTGCTCACACCGCTTTGACCGGTGTGCCACCAGACGGTCAGTTTGACCGCCCGACATCTCGAGGCCGCCGGGATCCCGACGGTCGTCATCGGATCCGCTCGCGACATCGTCGAGGAATGCGGCGTCCCCCGGTTCGTGTTCCAGGACTTCCCGCTCGGCAACCCGATCGGCAAGCCGTTGGACGCTGCGATGCAGCGTGCCACCACCGCGATGGCGCTCGACCTGCTCGAGCGGGCGTTCGCCCCTCGCACCACGGTGCAGACCCCGTTCTCCTGGGGCGACGACGCATGGCGGGAGAACTTCATGCGTGCCGACGACTCGAACCGGGCCGAACTCGCCCGTGCCGGCGAGGAACGTCGCCGGGCACAGGCGGCGGCCTCCGAACGCGGTATCAAGCGCAATGACTGAGCGGAACGTGCTCGGCGGCCCGCTCGAGGTGTGCGGGACCGACCCGATGACGGGCTGGCATCGCGACGGTTGCTGCAGCACCGGCCCCGACGATCTCGGGAGCCACACGATCTGCGCGGTCGTCACCGCCGAGTTCCTCGAGCACCAGCGCAGCATCGGCAACGACCTGCAGACACCGATGCCGGCCTACCGGTTCCCCGGCCTCGTGCCCGGCGATCGCTGGTGCGTCACGGCCCGGAACTGGTTGCGGGCCCACGCCGACGGCGCAGCGGCGCCGGTGGTGCTCGCTGCGACGAACGTGCGGGTGCTCGACATCGTCCCGCTCGACGCGCTGCGCCGGCACGCCGTCGACGTGCCGGGCGACCTGTCGGGCCTCGAACTCGACTGAGGTCGGTCAGGCGAGCTCGAACAGGCGGTCGAACCGGTCGCGCGCCGAGATCAGGTGCGCGTTGTAGTTCCGGAACCCGCCGTTGTAGTTGCCGTCCTGGCGGCGCTGGAACTCGCCCTCGAAGTTGTAGTAGCCGGGCGTGCAGTCCTCGCTGAAGCGGGTCTTCCCACGGTTCGAGATGACCTCGTCGACCCACCACTGCTCGGCGTCGGCGCTGGCGTCGATCACGTCACGGCCCGACCGGCGCACGTGGTCGATGCAGGCGGCGATATGGTCGCCCTGCACTGCGAGCAGGTCGGTCAGGTTGAACTGGAAGGACGCCTGGTAGCCGCCCATGATGAACAGGTTCGGGAACCCGGCGGTGTGGATGCCGAACACGGTGCGAATGCCGTCCGCGTACTTGCCGTCGAGGTCGAGTCCGTCGCGGCCGACGATGCGGTTCCAGATACCGGTCTTCTGCACCTCGAACCCGGTCGCGTAGATGAGCAGGTCGAGCGGGTAGACGCGGTCCTCGAAGACGGGGCCCTCGGGTCGGATCTCGGTGACACCACGACCGCGGGTGTCGACGAGGTGGACGTTCGGCCGGTTGAACGTGGGCAGGTACTCGTTGTGGAAGCAGGGCCGCTTGCACATGATCATGTACCAGGGCTTGAGCGACTCGGCGGTCGCCGGGTCGTGCACCGTCTCCTCGATCCGACGGTGGATCCGCATCAGCCGGTCGATGTTCGCCTGCTCCTGGTCCCGGAGCTTCTGCTCGGGCGACATCGCCGCCCAGCGGGCCTTCGTGTCCTCCGACGGCTCGATCGCCCGGAGTACACGTTCCCGGCGCTTCGACTGCCAACCGGGCTGGAGACGACGCGCCCAGTTCGGGTCGGTCGGCCAGTCCTCCTTGAAGTCGATCGTCGACGGCGTGCGCTGGAAGACGACGAGTTCCTTCGCCTGCGCGCCGAGATGCGGGATCGCCTGCACGGCGGTCGCGCCGGTACCGATGATGCCGACGACCTTGTCGCCGAGCTTCTCGAGGTTCGCGCCCGTGTACTCGAAGTCCCAGCGCGACGTGTGGAACGCATGACCGGCGAAGGTCTCCATGCCAGCGATGCGCGACAGCTTCGGCTTGGACAGCGTGCCGTTCGCACAGATGACGAACTTCGCCCGCATCCGGTCACCACGGTCGGTACCGATGTGCCAGCGCCCGGTCGCCTCGTCCCACATGGTCGAGGTCACCGTCGTCTGGAAGACGGCGAGGTCGTAGAGGTCGTACTTGCGGGCGATCGCCCGACAGTGGTCCCAGATCTCCTGGCCGCCGGCGTAGCGGTGCGTCGGCACGTAGTCGAGCTCGTCGAGGAGGGGGAGGTAGTCGTATGCGGGCACGTCGCAGGCGACACCCGGGTAGCGGTTCCAGTACCAGGTGCCGCCGACGTCGGCGCCGCGCTCGACGATGCGGATCGACTCGACGCCGAACTCGCGCAGCCGCGCAGAGGTGAGCAGCGCGGAGAACCCGCCACCGATGATGAGGACCTCGACCTCGTCGTCGATCGGGTCGCGTTCGGTGATCTCGGTGGCGTAGGGGTCGTCCGCGATGCGGGCGAGGTCACCGTCGAGGTCGGACACGAACTGGGCGGTCCCCTCGGGTCGGTAGGCGAGTCGCAGGTCGCGTTCCTCGGCGAAGCGCGCCTTGATCGCGTCGTAGTAGTCCTGCGGCTGACGTTCGTGGGCGGCCATGGCCGCAGGGTACCGGAACGACACGGGCCGACCCCAAGGGGTCGGCCCGGTCCAGATCGTCGGTCGCGGCGTGGTGGCGCCGCCCTGGTCACTTCTCCTGTGAGATCCAGTAGTAGAACGACTTGTCGGCCGCACCGGTACCGAAGGTGAGGGACAGGTTTCCCTTCGTGGCGACACCGAACGCGCTGTAGTCGGCACCGCTGTTCGACTCGGTCTCGGCGCCGATGTCCCACCCGGCGGCCTTGAGCGCCTTGACGAGGTTGGCGAACCCGCCCTTCGCGTCCTTGATGGTCCCCGACACGAGCCAGGTCGTCGACTCGCTGTCGCTCACCTTGGACGACGACTGCACGGTGGTGCCCTCGAACAGCGGCGCCTTCGGCAGGTCGTCGGGGAGCTTCGTCGACGAGGACGACTCGAAGGTGCCGTCGGACGTCTTCACCTTGACGCCGCCGTCCTTGGTGATCTCGACGTCGTCGGCGCCGGTCGCGCCCTCGATGGCCTTCTCGGTCGCCTTCTCAGCGATGAAACCGCAGGCGGATCCGAAGAGGGCGACGGCGAGCATCGGGACGATGACGAGCTTGTGTGCACGCATGGTGGCGGTCCTTCCGATCTGCGGGCCGGCCACCGTGGTCGCCCGACCGCCGAAGCATACGCCGTCGTCGCGGGAGCGACGACCAACCCCACCGATTGCGATGAGCGCGTCGCGTCGCGGATTTCGGGGTTATCGTTCGGCTTGCCGATCAAGGCACGACAAGGGAGGTCGTCATGAGCGACGCAACGGGCTCGACCCCGCCGGGCTGGTACCCGGATCCGCATGGGAGCGGGGGGCAGCGCTACTGGGACGGCACCCAGTGGACCGACAACGTGCAGGGCGGTGCCGCAGCCGCCCCTGCCTACGGCGCAGCAGCCGGCGCAGCCGCCTACGGCGCATCGGGTGGTGACATCGACCCGCGGTCCGGCCTGGCCTACGCCTCGCCCGGCCAGCGGTTCCTGGCCTACCTCATCGACGGTGCCGTGATCTTCGTGGGGTACATCGCCACATGGATCCTCGCTATCGTGCTCGGCGCCATCAGCGACGCGCTCGGTGGTCTCATGCTGCTCGTGGGCTACCTCGTCGTCATCGCGCTCTCGCTCGTCATGATCGTGCTCGGGTTGGGCGGTCCGCTCGGCCAGACACCCGGCAAGCACCTGATGGGCATCAAGGTCGTCGGTCCGAACCCCGGTCCGATCGGTGCGGGCAAGGCGTTCGTCCGCTGGATCGGTTACCTGCTCGACTCGATCATCTGTGGTCTCCCGATCGGGTTCCTCTGGATCCTGTTCGACAAGGAGAAGCGGGGCTGGCACGACATCATCGCCGACACCCGCGTGGTGGTGGCCCCGCCAGGGCCGAAGAGCCTCGGCTACTGGTTCGGCAACTTCCGCGGCTGATCCGCACTCCCGACTGGTACGACGTCGACGGGTCCCGCCTCCGGGCGGGGCCCGTCGCGCGTCCGGTCAGGCGCCAGAACCGAAGCTCGCCAGCGCACCGATCAGCACGAGGAACTGCAGGAACAACACCACGGCGAAGAACGCAACGGCGACGCCGATCACGATCGTGCCGATGAGACCGAGGAGCTGACCGGTCTGCACGTTCCCGCGGTTCGACCACACGACTCCGGGCTGTGCATCCATCTCGGCGAGCACCCGCCGTCCCTTGAGCCAGGCGATCGGTGCGAGCACACCGCAGAGCACCAGCCCGAGGATCCCGAGGATGAGCACGGTCTGTCCTTCGGGGTGCTCTCGGGCCATGACCGGTTGCGGGTGACCATTCGGGCAGATGGACTGCCCGGGTTGCAGCGGGGTACCGCAGACTGCACAGAACACGATCGGTCTCCTCTCGTCCCGCACGCTAGCGATACCCCGGGTGAGAGATCGGTGAGGATCGCTCTCACGTGCCGGAACGCGACGCAGCCCCGGCGGTACGGTCAGGACATGCACGCACACGACGCCGACACCGACCACGACGACCACCACGGCGGTCTCGAGGCCGATCTGCGCACGATGGCGGCGCGCGGTCTCGGCCGGCGCAACGTGCTGCGACTGCTCGGCGGCGGCGCACTGCTCGCCGTCACCGGTTGTGCCGGGGACGGCGCAGGGACCACGGCGTCGGCGACGACGTCGGGTGCGGCCGGCGCGGCGACGTCGGTGGTATCGACCACCTCGGCCATCGCACCGATCCCCTCGACGACGCTCACCCCGATCTCGGCGTGCACGGTGATCCC
>CAYVOK010000002.1:157156-174464 GCA_964453335.1 uncultured Acidimicrobiaceae bacterium | reverse complement strand
CAGGAGGCCGACGCCGCAGGGACCGTCACGTTCCTGACCACGTTCCCCGGCGCGTACCGGGGGCGGTACCCCCACATCCACTTCGAGGTGTACCCGAGCCTCGCGAAGGCGACGACGTCGGCGAACAAGATCGCGACCTCCCAGCTCGCCCTCCCCGAGGACACCTGTCGGGCCGTGTACGCGACCTCCGGATACGAGGCGAGCGCGCAGAACTTCCCGGCCACCCCGCTCCAGCGCGACGGGATCTTCTCGGATGGGTGGACCACCCAGCTCGCGACCGTCGCCGGCAACGTGACCGACGGCTACACGGCCACGCTCATCGTCGGCGTCTGAGCCGCCGGGTACGGTCGGTGCCGTGTCCCACCACCGCCGACACCGTGCGACCGTCCTCGTGGCGCTGCTGTGCGCCACGGCGGTCGCGTGCGGCACCGTCGGTGACGAGGCGACCACGGCCACCCCGACGTCGAGCACCGTGCAGGCGACCGTCGTCGTGACGAGCGCGCCGTCGACGACAGTCGCACCGTCGACCACGACGACGACACCGTGGCCCACGTCGTGCCGGCGGATCCCCGAGGAGATCGCCGGGCCGAACGGTGCCGACGGCGAGTACGGCACGTCGGTGCTCGACCGGCCGGGCATCGTGCGGCGCGACATCCGCCCGAGTATCGGCCCGGGCGGCACCCGGGCCGACGGCGTCCCGTTGCAGGTGCGGGTACGGATCGTGGACACGGCCGCCGGTTGCCGCCCCGTCGTCGGCGCCGCCGTGTACCTGTGGAGCCCCGACGCGTACGGCCGCTACTCGGTCTTCGACCCGGCGCTCGAGGGCGAGACCTACCTGCGCGGTGTGCAGGTCACCGACGCCGACGGGTTCGCGGCCTTCGACGGCATCGTGCCCGGGACGTATCCGGGGCGTTGGCCGCATTTCCACTTCGAGGTGTACCCGTCCGCCGCCGCAGCGACGACCTACCGCAACAAGATCGCCACGTCCGACCTCGCCGTCCCCGAGGACGTGTGTCGCGCGGCGTTCGCGGCGATGGACTACGGGCCGAGCCTGCGGAACATGGTGAACGCGCCGATGGCGGATGACCCGTCGTTCTACGACGACAGCGCCGGCCTGCAACGCCTCGCCGTGACCGGCTCGGTCGGCGCCGGCTACGTCGGCACCGTCACCGTCGGGGTCTGAACTGCGGCCCGCTCAGCCGAGGAGGTCGGCGGCGCGGGCCAGCAGGCTGCCGATCGACGCCCCCATGACCTCCCACAGCGGATCGACCCGCTTGCCGCGTCGGTGCAGGGCCAGGTTGAACCCGGTGATCACCGCGAACTTGTAGGCGGCGAGCGCACGGAAGAACGCCACGTCACCCACCGGCGCGCCCCACGCCTCGGCGTAGTCGTCGACGAGTTCCTCCGGCGACGGCATCCCCTCCGGCACGGCGAAGGGGTGGTCCCAGGCCGCTGCGTCGTTCCACGTCGCGAACCAGCCGAGATCGGTGAGCGTCGCGCCGATCGCGCACAACTCCCAGTCGAGCACGGCCCGCAACGCGCCGTCGGCGCGGTAGTAGAGGTTGCCGAACTGGTAGTCGCCATGGACGAGCCCGATCGTCGGCTCCGCCGGGCGCAGGTCGAGCAGGCGTTCCCGCACCCGGGGAGCGAGCGCGAACGCATCCGGTTCGGCCACACGACCGAGCAACCGGTCCCACGACGTGATGTCGGCGGCGAGGTCGACCGGGTCGCCGAGGTACGCGCACCGGGCCCGCCAGTCGACCCGGTGGATGCCGACGAGCGCCCGTGCCGCATCACGCCCCATCCGTCGACGGGTCGCGTCGTCGAGCGCGAGCACCCAGCGCGCCTGCCCCTCGAGGCCGAGCACCGAACCGTCGCCGAGCCGGTCGACCACGAAGTACGGGGAACCGAACCACTCGACGTCGTCGGGGCCACCCCACCAGCGGACCGCGCAGTGCGGCACGTCGGAGCCGTCGAGTGCCTCGAGCGCGGTGACCTGCCGCACCATGTCGGCGGTGCCCGCCCACTGCACGTTCGGCGGCGGCAAGCGGAGGAACCAGGCTTCCGTCACGCCCCGACTCGTCGTGTCGAACCCGAACGTGAACCCGGCGTGGCCGGGCATCGTGACGAGGCCCGACACCGTCGCGGCCGGGTCGTCGAGCTTCGCCCGGGCGAAGCGCACGAGCCGGTCCGGGAGATCCTCGAACCCCGCGACGTCGACCACCGGTCAGACCACCCGCAACCGCAGCGACTCGAACCCTCGGAAGAACGGCAACGCCCGCCGCTCGCCGGGTCGTCGTCCCGGGCCGACCTGGGGGAACCGGGCGAGGAACGCGCCGAGTCCGACCTGGGCCTCGAGACGGGCGAGCGGGGCACCGAGGCAGACGTGCACGCCCGACCCGAACGCGAGATGCCCTTCGGCGGGGCGGCACACGTCGAAGCGGTGCGGGTCGGCGAAGCGGGCCGGATCGTGGTTCGCTGCGGCGAGCGCGACGGTGAGCGTGTCGCCGCGTCGCACCGGACAGCCGCCGACCGTGGCGTCGTCGTAGACGATGCGGGCCGTCTCCGTGATCGGCGGGTCGATGCGCAGCATCTCCTCGACCGCGTCGGGGATGCGGGTCGGGTCGTCCCGTAGCAGCGCGAACTGTTCGGGGTGCTGCACGAGGAGGTCGAGCCCGCTGCTCAGCAGGTCGCTCGTCGTCACGTTCCCGGCGACCATCAACTGCGTGCACAGGCTCGCGATCTCGAGGTCGGACAACCGGTCCTCGTCCTCCTGGGCGAGGACCATCGCGGACACGAGGTCGTCGGTCGGCTGCTCGCGTCGTGCGGCGACCGTCCGGCGGATGCTGCGCCCGAGTGACACGTACGCCTCGCGCAACCGTTCCTTCCCGGCGGCGTCACGGTCGGGGTCGTAACCCCACAGCACCTGTTCGGACCAGGTCCGCAGGTCCTCCGGTGCTGCGCCGTCGAGGCCCATCATCTCGGCGATGACACGCGTCGGCAGCAGCGACGTGAACGCCGCGACCACGTCGACCTCGCCGTGCGGATCGGCGGCGGCGAGCCGGGCCACGTCGTCGAGCAGTTCGTCGGTGATGCGTTCGACCCTGCTGCGTTCCCGGTCGATCGTGTGGGCGGCGAACGCCTTCGACATCAGCAGCCGGATCCGTCGGTGCGCCGGGTCGTCGAGCAGGACGAGCGGCGGTTCGTACGCGGTCTCGCCGATGCCCTCGAACACGCCGGTCCCGGCGATCCGCCGGGCGTAGGAGCCGTCGGCCGCACGGCGCGCGTCCACACCGAACGCCTTGTGACGCAGCGCCTCGCGGGCCTCCTCGTAGGTGGTCACCACCGACCGGTCGTAGGCCGGGTCGAACCAGAGCGGACCGTGTGCCCGCATCGCGTCGTAGTAGCGCTGCGGATCGTCACGGAACGTCGCCGCACGTGAGGTCAGGAACGGTCCGCCGTCGCCCAACACGTCGTCCTGCACCGATTCCCCCTCGACCGTCGTCCGTCGCCGGACCGCCCGACCGTACCCGAACTAGCGTCCCCGTCGGGAAGGGGGACCACCATGACCACGACACCGGTACCGCCGGCGTATCGAGACCTGCCCGAGGTGCCCGGCCTCGCCATGCGCCACGCCTGGGACGTCTGGGGGCGTGACGACGAGGTCGGCACGATCAACCTGCTCGAACCCGGTCGCGTCGCCGCTGCGGCCGCCGGTGTGCGCACCGGCGAGGTCGTCCCGCTCGACCTGCCGCTCACCCTGCCCGACCCGCCGCTGTTCGGGCGTCAGGCGTACCGCCACGAGGTCTTCGCCCTCAACCGGCACGAGATGGACGACCGGCTCGACGGTTTCCACCTGCAGGGCTCCACCCAGTGGGACTCGCTCAACCACGTGCGTGCCCGGGAGCACGGCTACTGGGGTGGTCGGACCGACGACCCGACGACCGGCCCGAACGGACTCGGCATCGACCGGTGGGCGCGCCGGGGCATCGTCGGACGTGGCGTCCTCGTCGACGTCGGCGCGCATCTCGCCGCGACGGGTCGACCGGTCGACGGTCTCGCCGGTCACGCGATCACCGTCGACGAACTGCAGGGGACCCTCGAGGCCGAGGGTGTGACCCTCGAGGTGGGTGACATCCTGTGCCTGCGCACCGGGTGGACCACCGCGTACCGACGGCTCGACCGGGACGCGCGGGTCGAGTACGCGGCCGGACCGACCTCGACGGGTCTGCGGGCGGGTGAGGACATGGCGGAGTTCCTCTGGGACGCGCACGTCGCCGCGCTGTGCTGCGACAACCCTGCGGTCGAGGTCGTCCCCGGCGACCCGTCGGTCGGTTCCCTCCACCGACGCCTCATCCCCTTCCTCGGGTTCGCACTCGGCGAGATGTTCGACCTCGACCGCCTCGCCGACCGCTGCCACGCGGACGGGCGGTTCACCTTCCTGTTCGTCGCGGCGCCGCTGCACGTGCCCGACGGGCTCGGATCCCCCGGCAACGCGGTGGCGATCCGGTGACCGCGCCCCTCGTCCGCTTCGAGGACAAGGTCGCCGTCGTCGTCGGCGGTACCGCTGGCATCGGGCTCGCCACGGCGCTGCGGTTGCGCGCCGAAGGCGCAGTCGTCGTCGCGGCGGCGCGTGACGCCGAACGGGGCCGCCGCAACCTCGACGACGCCGGTGCCCCCGACGTCGAGGTCGTCGCCGTCGACGTCACCGACGAGGACCGGGTCGACGGGCTCTTCGCCGGGGTCGGTGCGGCGCACGGCCGTGTCGACGTCGTCGTGAACTCCGCCGGGGTGCTGTGGGTCGAGGCGTTCGAGACGATGCAGCACCGGTCCTGGGAGAAGGTGTTGCGCACCAACCTCGACGGCCCGGTGCGCGTGTGCCGGGCGGCGTTGCCGTGGCTGCGCGCCGCGGTCGCACGACCCGCAGGGACGGGCACGGCGGCGATCGTGAACATCTGCTCCCTCGACGCGGTCGCCGGCGACCGGGGCATGTCCGCCTACAACGCCGCGAAGGCCGGCCTGCTCAACTTCACCCGGGCGCTGGCGCTCGAGCTCGCACCCGAGGGCATCCGTGCGAACGTCGTCTCACCCGGTGCGATCGACACCGACATGACCGCGGCGGCGACCCGGTCCGACGTCGCATCAGCGCTGTTCCGCGCCGCGATCCCCGTCGGTCGCTACGGCCGGCCCGAGGAGATCGCCGCCGCCGTGGCGTTCGCCGCGGCGGACGAGGCGTCGTTCCTCGTCGGGTCGAACATCGTCGTCGACGGTGGTGTGACGACGGGGACCGGCCACCCCGACCTGCTCGAGATGTTCCGACCACGAGGTGATGCATGAAGGCCTGGCGGGTGGAGGAGCTCGGACACCCCTCCGAGTCGATGGTGCTGCGCGACGACGTGCCCGACCCGGTCCCCGGACCGGGGCAGGTGCACATCCGGGTCGACGCGGGGAACGTGAACTTCGCCGACATCCTGCTGTGCCAGGGCATCTACCAGGACCGGCCCGGCGTCCCGTTCACGCCCGGACTCGAGACCTGCGGCACGGTCCTCGCCGTCGGCGACGGGGTCGACCTGCCCCTCGGTGTGCGCATCGGCGGCATGGCGGCGCTCCCGGCCGGTGGCTACGCCGAACAGGCGCTCGTGCGCGCCCACACGGCCCTCGTCATGCCGGACGACATCCCGGCGGTCGACGCGACCGTGCTCTACTCGACGTTTCAGACGTCCCACGTCGGCCTGCACCACCGTGCCCGACTGCAGGCGGGGGAGTGGCTCCTCGTCCACGGTGCGGCCGCCGGTGTCGGCGCCGCCGCAGTGCAGCTCGGCGTCGCCGCGGGTGCCCGGGTCATCGCGACGGCCGGCGGTCCGGAGAAGTGCGCACACGTCCGGGCCCTCGGCGCGCACCACGTGCTCGACCACCGCACCGACGACGTGTACACGGCGGTGCGCGACCTCACCGGCGGGCGTGGCGTCGACGTCGCCTACGACCCCGTCGGCGGCGACCTCGGCGACATCACCCGTCGGCTCATGGCGTGGGAGGGGCGCCTCGTCGTCGTCGGCTTCGCATCCGGGCGCATCCCCGACCACCCGGCGAACCACGTCCTCGTGAAGAATTACGCGGTCGTCGGCCTCCACTGGGGTGCCTACGTCGAACACGGCGGACGTGCCGTCATCGAGGCGGCGCACAAGGACCTGCTGCGGCTCTACCGGGCAGGCAGCATCCGCAGCGACGTCACCGACACGGTGCCGCTCGCGGACGTGCCCCACGCGCTCGCAGCGCTCGAGGCGCGCGCCGTGACGGGCCGCCTCGTCGTCACCCCCTGAGGGGGCTCAGCCGAACGCCCCGGCGGCCCGCAACGCTGCGATACGGGCGTCGTCGAACCCCCAGGAACGCAGCGCGTCCTCACCGCCCGCCCCCGGGCTCGGGGACCGGCGCGTCACCTCCGACGGTGTGCGGCTGAAGCGCGGCGCCGGCGCCGGCTGCGTGGTGCCCTCCACCTCGACGAACGCGCCGCGGGCGACGTTGTGCGGATGGTGCGGCGCCTCGAGCAGGTCGAGGACGGGTTGCACGTTGTCGTCGTCGCCGTCGAAGAGCTCCACCCACGCGTCGCGTGGACGCGTCGCGAACAACGCCGCCATCCGCTCGCGGTACGCGGGCCAGTTCGCGCGGTCCGCCGGATCGCCGAGACCGTCGAGGTCGATACCCGACTTCGCCACGAAGTTCCGCAGGAACTTCGCCTGCAGCAGTGCCGTCGACACGAACTTCCCGTCCGCACAGCGGTACACGGCGTAGCGCCAGTCGCCGCCGTCGATCAGGTTCGCCTGCCGTTCGTTGACCCACGTCCCACCGGCGAGGTTCCCGTACACGTACGCCATCAGATTCAGTGCGCCGTCGGAGATCGCCGCGTCGACGACCTGCCCGGTGCCGGACCGTTGCGCCTCGAGCAGCGCAGCGAGCATCCCCATCGCGAGGAACGTGCCGCCACCGCCGAAGTCGCCCGCGAGGATGAGCGGCGGCACGGGCGGGCGGTCCGCCTCGCCGATCGCCCACAGCGCCCCGGTGATCGACAGGTAGTTGGCGTCGAACCCGGCCCGCTGCGCGAACGGTCCGTCCTGCCCCCAGCCCGTCATCCGCCCGTACACGAGGCGCGGGTTGCGGGCGAGACACACGTCGGGTCCGAGACCGAGTCGTTCCGCCACCCCGGGCCGCATCCCCTCGATGAGCCCGTCCGCCTCCTCGACGAGCTGCAGCACGGTCTCGACCGCAGCCGGGTCCTTCAGGTCGAGGCGGACCGATCGACGGTTCCGGTACAGGTAGCGGTACTCGTAGGACGGGTAGCCGTACTCGACCTCCTCGAGGCGGTCGACGAGGACGACGTCCGCCCCCATGTCCGACAGCAGCATCCCGGCGAAGGGGCCGGGCCCGATGCAGAACAGCTCGACGATCTTGATTCCCTGCAACGGCCCCATGACATCCCCCCGAGACGAACCGACCGGTCGGCGCACCGTAGCGCCGGGCGGACAGCGACGGGGTCGCCGGTAGAGTTCGGGCGTGCAGCAGCGCCCCGTCGCCCTCGTCACGGGGGCCGGTACCGGTATCGGTGCGGCGACGACCTCCCGCCTCGTGGCCGCCGGGTACGACGTCGTCGCCGTCGGACGACGGCGCGACCTCCTCGAAGGGCTGCACGCCACCCACGGCGACGCCGTGCTCGTGTGCCCCGCCGACCTCACCGACATCGACCACGTCGTGGGGATCGTGCACGAGGCCGTTCGGCGCCACGGTCGGATCGACGTCGTCGTGAACAACGCCGGGGACGCCTGGCAGGCCGACATCGCGGACACCGACCCCGCCCGGTTCCGATCCCTCCTCGACCTGAACCTCGTCGCACCCGCGGCGCTCGTGCACGCGGCATGGCCGACGTTCGTCGCGCAGCGGCGGGGCTGCGTCGTCAACGTGTCCTCACTCGCACAGTTCGACCCGTTCCCCGGGTTCTTCGCGTATGCGCCGTCGAAGGCGGGTCTGCACATGCTCACCGTCGTCGCCGCCGCCGAGGGGGCCCCGCACGGGATCCGGGCGTTCACCGTGGCGCCGGGTGTCGTCGACACGCCGCTGCACCACCGCCTCGCACCCGAAGGGGTGGACGACGCGTACCGCCTCGACGCGGACACCGTCGCCGGGCTCGTCGTCGCCTGCATCGTCGGGCTGCACGACGACGCCGTCGGCACCACACTCGCCGCGGTCACACCGGCCGTCGCCCCCTTCGTCCGGGACTGGATGGACCGCAACCCGAACGGGGGGGTCCGGATCATGGAGCTGCACCGATGACCAGGGTGACGGTCTACCGCCACGAACACTTCAACGCCGCGCACCGGCTCCACAACCCGGCGCTCGACGACGCCGAGAACCGCCGCATCTTCGGGAAGTGCAACTCGCCGAACTACCACGGGCACAACTACGAACTCGTCGTCGCGGTCACCGGCGAGATCGATCCGGTCACCGGGTACGTGGTCGATCTCGGAACCCTGTCGTCCCTGGTCAAGCGGGAGATCCTCGACCGGTTCGACCATCGGAACCTGAATCTCGACGTCGAAGAATTCGCTCTGCGGAATCCCACGGCCGAGAACATTGTTGTGGTCGTGTACGAGTTGCTCCGGCCCCATCTGGACGCAGGTCTCGAGCTCCAGGTCACCCTCGGGGAAACCCCCCGGAACCTGGTGCGCTACCCAGCGGGAGGACCGCAATGACCTACGTCGCCGACGAGAGCTACGACCTCGACACCACCGCCTCGCTCGCCACGCACTACCGCGCCGCGATCGAACTGCTCGGTGAGGACCCCCGCCGTGAGGGTCTGCTCAAGACCCCCGAGCGGGTCGCGAAGGCCATGCAGTACCTGGTGCACGGCTACGAGCTCGACGCCGTGAAGATCCTCCAGAGCGCCCGCTTCCGTGAGGACGTGCGCGAGATGGTCGTCGTGAAGGACATCGAGCTGTACTCACTCTGCGAGCACCACCTCGTGCCCTTCTACGGACGTGCCCACATCGCCTACCTGCCGAACGGCTGGATCACCGGCCTGTCGAAGGTGGCGCGGGTCGTCGACACGTTCTCGCGTCGTCTGCAGGTGCAGGAACGCCTCACCCAGCAGATCGTCGACGCGATGGACGAGGCGCTGCAGCCCGCCGGCGTCGCCGTCGTCATCGAGGCGAAGCACCTCTGCATGATGATGCGCGGCGTGCAGAAGCAGAACTCGGTCACGACCACGTCGGCGTTCTCGGGCGAGTTCGCCCAGGGTCCGACCCGCAGCGAGTTCCTGCGGCTGATCGGTTCGTCGCTGAGCTAGCTCAGCGGGCGGCCTCGGCCGCCGCCTTCATGCCCTCGAGCGTCGCCCTGATCGAGGTCACCGTGATCCGCTTCCGGTCCTCGAGCGCCTCGGGTCCGCCCTCGGCGATGGTCGGGGGGATCGTGCGGAGCTCGTAGGACTCGGTCAGCCGCGTCCCGCCGTCGGCGGTCGGTTCGAGCGTGTAGCGCCACAGTGCGATGTTCCACTCGAGTCCGCCGGTCACGAACGCGAACGCGCGGTCCTGCTCGACCTCGACGATCTCGACGGGGGCCTTCCACTCCTTCGTACCGTCGCTGTTCGTCCCCACGAACATGTCGCCGACCTTGCCGGTCCCGGGAACGCCGTCGGCGTTCTTGCGCCAGTAGCCACCGGTGTTCTCGGTGCTCCACTCGCCGTACCGCTCCATCGCCGTCACGACGCCGAACACCGTCGACGGCGGCGCCGCGATGTCGATGCTGTCGGTGTGCACGTGGTGCAGGTCGGCCATGGTGTCCCCCTCGTCGCGGCCCGCCCGCCGGGCCCGGTCGCGCACGGTAGCGGGCCACCGGGCGGGTCGCTCGTCACCGGCGTGTCGGTCAGGCGCCGAACGCCTCCGCCGCCGGTGCGAGGCAGCGGTCGACGTGGGCGCGGAGCGCCGCCTCATCGAGGGCCTCGAGCGCGACGGCGTGCGGTCCGGTCGCGAACCCGGCCAGCGCCGGACACCCTGCGACCGCGGACACGTCGACCCATGCGGGCACGTGGCCTGCGGTGTCGTCGACGACGTGCACCGCAGGGGCCGGGGCCCAGAACGCCGTGGCGAAGGTCGCCGTGACCTTCACGACCGTGCCGGGCGTGAGCCGGGCGAGCGCCGCCTGCGTCGCCGTGGGCAGGGGCGGGTCGAATGCGGGGCGACCGGCGAGGAGGGCACCGACCGGTGTGGTCACCACCACGCCGTCGGCGGGGAACGTCCCCGCGGTCGTCACCACGAACCGGTCCGGTGCACCGGGGACGCTGCGAACGGCGGTGACCTCGGTGCCGGTGCGGATGTCGAGACCGCCGGCGAGGTCGTCGATGATCCGACCGAGGTCGGCGCCGACGAGCAGGTCGTCGCCCGGCAGGTGGTACGGCTCCGAACGGAACCGCAACGACAGGTCGTCGACCGCGGCTGCGGTGACGTTCTCGTACGAGCTCCGGACGAGGGAGGTGAGCACCCGGCGTTCGAACGCCGGGAGGGGGAGAGCGGCGAGCACCTCGGCGAGCACCGGACCGAGGGCCCGGTCGGGGCCGGCCGCCGCGAGGGCGTCGAGCCGGCGCTCGACCTCGGCCCGCCACGACTCGAGGTGCCGGACGGTCACCGGGTCCACGGCGCCGTCGCCGGCGACGACCACCCGCCGTTCCCCCTCCCAGCGGTGCAGCGCCACCCCGAGACGCGTCGCCGCCTCGGCCACCGGGTTGCCGACCTCGCCGTGCACCCACGCCGCCCCCGGATGCACCGGCACACCGATGGAACGGTCACTCCGGGCCCGACCACCGACCGCGTCGGTCGCCTCGAGGACGACCACCGACCGACCTGCGTCGGTGATCCGCCGGGCCGCCGCGAGACCGGCCAGACCGGCGCCGACCACGACGATCGTCGCAGCACCGTCGGCGAGCAGCCTGTCCGCGGCGGCGACACCGCTCGCCCACGCGCCGTGCATCGTGCCCGGGTGGTCGGCCGAGGTCGCCTCACCGGCGAGGAGCACACCCGGGGCGACGGGTGTCGTGAGGGCGCGACGGTCGTCGGGCGTACCACCGGGCCGCAGCGCCGTGTACGCGGTCAGGGACGTCGGCGTCGTGCACCAACGGGACGCAGTGGCCCGCAGGGCCGGATGCGCGGACACGATCGTGCCCACGGCTCAGCGGTCCCGCGCCACCGCCGGGGTCAGCCGTACCTCACGGAACGGCACGTTCTTGTCGACCTCCGGTTCCTTCGGCAGGCCGAGGATGCGCTCGCCGATGATGTTCCGCTGGATCTGGTCGGTGCCGCCGCCGATCGACGTGAAGTACGCGTTCAACATCGCATACGTGCAGTCCGCCGCCCGGGCCGAGTCGACGCCGCCGAGCAGGGCCTCCGCACCGAGGATGTCGGCCTGCACCCGTGCTGCGTAGTGCAGGATCCCCGACATCGCGAGCTTGCCGAGCGACGCCACCGGCGACGACGAACCCTGCTTGAGCTCGGCGCGGGCCCGCATGCCGTTCCAGGTGTTCACCGTGCGCATGCAGTGCAGCCGGGTGAGGGCCTGCCGGATCATCGGGTCGTCGGTGCGGCCGAGCTCACGGGCGAGATCGGTGAGCACGAGATCGGGGATCGGCGCGCTGGCCTCCGAAGTCGGATCCCGGTCGGCATCCGGCTTCGCCGAACCCGACCGCTTCTGCACGACACCCATGACCGCCCGCTCGTACATGAGCGCTTCCTGCAGCACCCACCAGCCGGCGTTCAGCTCGCCGAGCATGTTGGCGTGCGGCACGCGGGCGTCGGTGATGAACACCTCGTTGAAGCGCGAGTCACCGGTGGCCTGGCGCAGCGGTCGCACCTCCACACCGGGCTGGCGCATCGGGAAGAAGAAGAACGTGATGCCACGGTGCTTCGGCACGTCGAGGTCGGTGCGGGTGATGAGGAGCGCGTACTCGGCCTGCCGACCGCCGGAGGTCCACACCTTCTGACCGTTGACGACCCACTCGTCGCCGTCGCGCACCGCCCGGGTCTGGATGCTCGCCAGATCGGAACCGGCGCCCGGCTCGCTGTAGAGCAGGCACATGTCGATGTCGCCGAGCAGCAACGGGCGCATCACCCGGGCCTTCAGGTCGTCGGACCCGTACTGCAGCACCGTGCCCGCCCACAGGTTCGTCACGTCCTGCGCCGACCCGGGGGCGTCGACCGCCCGGAACTCGGCGTCGACCACCCGGCCGAGCGCAGCCGGGAGTCCCCGGCCGTGCCAGCGTTCCGGCCAGCTCGGTGCTGCCCAGCCGGCGTCGACGACCGCCTCGAGGAAGGGGCGACGCGGCGACCCGGGCGTCCAGTGCTCGGCGAGCCATGCCCGCACCTCGGCCCGGACGGCCTCCTCGGACGCGATGTCGGCGACTGCGGTGTCCACGTGTCCTCCCGGCGATGCGTCGGCGTGCGGCCGACGGTGCCGCGCATCGTACCGCGGGGTCCTCGGCTACGTTCCGGCCATGACCGGGCGCAAGTACTGGATGATGTTGCCGGCGAACCGTTCGGCGGCCGAGACCGCGGGACTCGCCGCCGAGGCGGAGCGGCTCGGTCTCGAAGGGGTGTTCTCGATCCAGTTGTCGTCGAACCCGTTCGTGCCGCTCGCCGCGGCGGCCGTGCCGACCTCGACCCTGCGGCTCGGCACCGGCATCGCCCTCGCCCTCACCCGCTCACCGCTCGAGACGGCGTTCGCTGCGCTCGACCTCGACCACCTGAGCGGCGGCCGGTTCACCCTCGGTCTCGGCACGTCGGTGCGCTGGTGGCACGAACAGCTCTACGGCGTCCCCTACGACCGCCCCGTCGCCCGGCTCGCCGAGGCGGTGCGGATCATCAAGGCGGTCACGTCGGGCCGGGCCCGTGAGATCGGCCGCATCGACGGCGAGTTCTGGCAGGTCGACCTCACGAACCTCGCCATGCGACCGCCGCTCCGCCCCGACCTGCCGGTGTGGGTGGCTGCGCTGCGCACCCCGCTCGTGAAGGTCGCGGCCGCTGACGCCGACGGACTGATCGGTCATCCGTCGTGGTCGGTCGACTGGGCGCTGCGGCAGATCAACGGTCCCTACGCCGACGGGCTGCGGGCCGCCGGGCGGGCGCGTTCCGACGTCGAGATCAACCTGTGGCACGTCGTCGCCCCGAACCCCGACGTCGCCCAGTCGGTCCACGACGCGAAGCGGCACGTCGCCACGTACGCGTCGATCGCCCAGTACGAGCCGTACTTCGCCGCCCACGGCTTCGGTGCCGAGGCCCGCCGTCTCCAGGAGGCCGTCGCCGCCGGGGACCGCAACGCCGCCGACCTCGTCACCGACGACATGGCCCGCACGTTCGTGCTGTGCGGCACGCCCGGTGACGTCGCCCGTCAGCTCGAACCGCTGTGGGAGGTCGCCGACTCGATCTGCCTGCAGTCGCCGCCACTGCGCGCCGACGCGAAGGCCGCCTACGACCAGCGGATCGCCGAGACGTTCTACGGCTGAGCGAAGAGCGTGCGCAGACCGCGTCCGATCGCGGTCGCGACGGTCGAGTAGTGGTCCTCGCCGTCGAGCACGGCGAGCGGGTGCAGGTGCAGAGACGACGGGCGGTGCTCGGCGAGCAGATCGTGCGCGAGCCGCGCGTTCGTCACCATCGGGAAGGGGAGGGTGTCCTCCTCGTCCGCGCCGACGGAGACGAACACGTCGGCGCGCACGTCGGCGTGGCGCGGTAGTTCGTCGGCGGCGATGTCGAGGATCACCCGGTCGTTCCACCACACCGAAGGGCTCGCGAGCAGGTAGCGCCGGAAGGAGTCCGGCCGGGTCACGAGGGTGAACAGGCCGAACAGTGCCGAGAACGAGTGCCCGACGACGGTCCGGTCGGTCGGGTCGATCCGGTAGCGGGACTCGAGGTCGGCCAGCACGGTGGACCGGATCCACTCGAGGTGCGCCGCCGCCCCGCCCGCCTCCGGCGGATCGCCGGCGGGGACACTGCGGGGCGGGAACTCGCCCGGGGTCGGGGTGTACGCACCGGCGCGGCGACGCACGACCTCACGGATCCCCGAGGTCTCCCAGCCGACTCCGACGACGACGACCCTCGGCATCTGGCGGGCCATCGACAGGTTCAGGCACACGTCACGGGCTGTGCCGTAGGTCCACTGTGGGTCGTTGCAGACGACGACGGGCAGGAGCGGGCCGTCCGGGTCGTACCCGTCGGGGAGGGTGACCCGCACCTCGCGACCGTCGTCGAAGGCGTGGACGATCTCGGTGCCGATCACGATGCGTTCCCTCCTGTCGGGGCGTGCGCAGCGAGCCACGCCTCCGAATCCTCGAGCAGTCCCTGCGCGCCGTGCCAGCGGAGCCCCACGACGACGGCGCCGACGAGGTTCGTCGCCGCGCACGCCGCATCCTCGAGGTTCGCGCCCGTCAGGTCGGCGCCCTCGAAGTCGGCGCCCTCCACGTCGGCGCCCCCGAGGTCGGCACCGACGAGCCGGGCACCGCGCAGGTCGGACAGCGACAGGTTCGCCCCCCGCAGGTCGGTGCCCGACAGATCGACGCCCCGGAGGTCGCACCCCTTGAGCGCCAGCCGTCGCAGGTCGACGCTGCCGTGTGTGCGCGGCGCCCACGACCGCAGGTCGACACCGATCAGCGGACGGTCGCGGTACTTGTCGTGGTCGGACGCGGCGAGGAACCGTTCGAGCTGCTCCGGCCGCAGCGAACCGCTCACGAACCGTCGGTCGCCGGGCCACGGGTCGGCGTCGTTGTGGTAGCCGGACGTCCGCTCCCAGTACCCGAGGCGGTCCTCGGCGAGGAGTTCGACGAGACGCACCCACTTGCAGCTCTTCGAGAAGTACCGCGACGGCGTGACGATCCGCACCGGGCCACCGTGCGCGCCGTCGAGCGGCGCGCCGTCGGCCTCCCAGACGACCCAGGCGTCGGCGAGTGCCAGGTCGAGCGGCAGGCTCGTGTCGTGCGCCCGCGCCGACGTCGCCTCGAAGCGGACGAAGCGGGCGTCGGGGGTGGCGCCCCCGGCCGCGTCCAGCACCGCACGGAGCGGCACACCGGTGAAGGTGCACGCGAGGCGGGACCACCCGGTCACGCAGTGGATGTCGGCGCGCAGCGTGCGCGGCCCGAGCGCGACCAGATCGGCGAAACCCAGCACCGTCGGCGCGTCGACGAGACCGGCGAGGGCCAGGCGGAACGTGGTCCGGTCGAGGTCGTCGACCCCCGGCCCGTCCTCACCCGTGACCGGGAACCGCCGGGTCAGCCGTTGCCCGGGTGGGACGGCACCTGTGGCGACGTCGACGACGGGGCGGTCCTCAGAAGCCACGCAACTCCGCGAACTCCTCGAAGGGGGCGCGCCGCGTGCGCAGCGAGTTGATCGGCGCATCCGGGTCGCGGTAGCCGAGCGCCATCCCGGAGAACAGCATCAGCTCGGGCGGCAGGTCCAACACGTCGGCGACGACGTCGTGGTACTGCGCCCAGAACTCCTGCGCGCACGTGTCGAGACCGAGGTCGACGGCGAGCAGCATGAAGGTCTGCATGTACATCCCGACGTCGGACCACTGCGGTGCACCGTGGTCGCGGTGCACGCAGAAGAACAACCCGACGGGGGCACCGAAGAGCTCGGCGTTGCGACCGAACTGAGCGAGGCGACCGGCCTTGTCCTCCCGGGGGATGCCGACCGTCGCGTACATGTCCTCCCCACACTCGAACCGGCGGGTGCGGTACGGGTCGGTCAGCTCACGCGGGTAGATGTCGTACTCGGGCCGGGTCGGCTTCCGCCCGGCGACGCGCCGCTTCAGGTCCTCGAGCGCGTCGCCCGCCAACGCGTACACGTGCCAGGGCTGCAGGTTCCCGCCGCTCGCGGCCTGCTGGGCCGCCGTGACGAGACGCCGCACGGTCTCCTCGGGCACAGGGTCCGGGCGGAACGCGCGCACCGAGATCCGGCGCTCGACGGCCTCGAAGACGTCCATGGCACAACCCCCTCGTCGTGGCATCCCCGGCGGCCACGTGGCGGGGACGCTAGCGGGTGCCCCCGTGCGACTCCGAGGAATCGGCTGCCTCGATCCGGTACGTGCGCACCGCCGTGCCGCGCAGCAGCGCGTCGCGCTCGGACCGGTCGTAGGACGCGGCGATCCGCTTGAACGCGTTCCACAGCACGACGTAGCCGACCGACTCGCCGTCGACGGGGTAGTTCGACTCGAACATGCACCGATCGGGCCCGAACGCGTCGATGCAACGACGGATCTCGTCCCCCCAGAGGTCGACGAGGTCGGCGGACGTCGGCGGCCGTTCGAGCCGCTCCCACCCGGCGCCGTAGCGGGGCATGCCGATACCGCCGAGTTTGAGGACGACGTTCGGGCAGGCGGCGAGCTCGGCCATCGACGACCACCACGAGGCGAGCACCTCGGAGCGCCGACCGGCGTAGGGACCGATGCCGAGCGGTGCGCCGAGGTGGTTCACCACGATCGTGGCCTCCGGCACCGCACGGGCGAGGGCGACGAGGCGGGGCAGGGTCGGGTGGTACTGCCAGGCGTCGAAGGACAACCCGCGTGCGGCGAGCGTCCGCATGCCGGCCCGGAACGACGCCAGGTCGTAGAGGTCGGCGGGCGGGTCGGTGTGCGAGTTCGGCACGTCCGGCGACGCGTCCCACCCCGCCGCGTGGCGGATCCCCCGGAACCGACCCCCGGCGGCCTCGACGTGCGCGGCGAGCACCTCGTCGACGGCCGCACCGAGGGTGAGATCCGCGAACCCGACGATCGCGGCGATGCGTGCGCCGCCACTGCGATCGCTGCGGTCGGCCCGCCCGGCGACGAAGGCCGTCTCGCCGACCGGTCGCAGCGCCTCAGGGCCGTCGGTGCGGTAGGCGGCCATGCACTCGACGAACACCGTCGACGTCACCCGGTGACCCGCCCCGGTGTCGGTGTGCAGGTCCTCGAGGTCGTAGCGCGGGTAGCGCATCGTCGGCTCCGCCCAGAGGTGGTGGTGCGGGTCGCACAGCTCGACCTCGGGATCGATCACCTCCTCGACGGTGCGGGCGAGTCGGGCACGGTCCACGCGTCGGACGCTACTGCGGCGCAGAAGGGCCGGGGCCGGTACCATGCGCCCGCAGGACAGCAGGGGAGGACCTCGTGCACGATCTCGTGATCACCGGTGGCACCGTGGTGGACGGAACCGGGGCGCAGCGGCGCCGTGCGGACGTCGCCGTGACGGACGGTCGCATCGTCGCTGTCGGCGACGACGTGGGCGCCGGGCGCCGCACGATCGACGCCGAGGGGC
>CAYVOK010000002.1:143501-157146 GCA_964453335.1 uncultured Acidimicrobiaceae bacterium | reverse complement strand
GCCGGGGTTCGTCGACCTCCACACGCACTACGACGGGCAGATCACCTGGGATCCCGACCTCGCCCCGTCGTCGGTGAACGGTGTGACGTCGGTGGTCGTCGGCAACTGCGGCGTCGGGTTCGCCCCGGCCCGCCCCGACCGCCACGAATGGCTCATCCAGCTCCTCGAAGGTGTCGAGGACATCCCCGGCACCGCCCTCACCGAAGGCCTGAGCTGGGGCTGGGAGAGCTTCACCGACTACCTCGACGTGCTCGACGGTCGGCAGTGGACGCTCGACGTCGGCACCCAGATCCCGCACGCGGCACTGCGGACCTACGTGCTCGGTGACCGGGGAGCCGATCACCTCGTGCGCGCCGACGCGGACGAGATCGAGGCGATGTCCCGTCTCGCCGAGGAAGCCGTCCGGGCCGGGGCGCTCGGGTTCACCACGTCGCGCACCTGGGCGCACCGCACGAGCATCGGCACCCAGATCGGCACGCTCACCGCCTCGGCGGACGAGGTGCTCGGCATCGCGTCCGCACTCCGTCGGGCCGGAACCGGTGTGATCCAGCTGATCTCCGACGTCTACCAGTCGGCCGACGACGAGCTCGTCCGCAACGAGCACGCGCTGCTCGGCCGCATCGCCACCGAGATCGGTCGGCCGATGAGCTTCACCGTCCAGCAGAACGACCAGACGCCGAACCGGTTCCGTGAACTCCTCGCCGGGATCGGCGAGTGGAACGCGGCCGGTGCCCACGCACGGGCGCAGGTCGGCGTGCGCCCGATCGGCGTGCTCATCGGGCTGTCCGCGTCGTCGTGCCCGCTGAACTTCTGCCCCACCTACAAGCAGCTGCGCAAGCGGCCGCTCGCCGAGAAGGTCGCAGAGCTGCGCAAGCCCGAGGTGCGGGAACGGCTCCTCACCGAACACGCCGCCGCGAACGTGCGCGACTTCTTCGCCCTCATCCACGGTGCGTTCGACCGCATGTACCCGCTGACCGACCCGCCGGACTACGAGCCCACGCCCGAGCGGTCCGTCGCCGGCATCGCCGCCCGTGAGGGTCGCGCCCCGGCCGAGGTGCTCTACGACCTGCTGCTCGACGACGACGGGCGTCGCCTCCTCTACATCCCGCTCATGAACTACGCCCACGGCAACCTCGACGACCTGCGCGAGATGCTCACGTCGGAGCACGCGCTGTTCGGTCTCTCCGACGCCGGTGCGCACTGCAACGCGATCTCCGACGGCACGTTCCCGACGACGGCGCTCACGCTGTGGGCCCGCGACCGCACACGCGGCGAGGGCCTCCCGCTCGAGCACGTCGTCCACCACCAGACCCAGCGCACCGCTGCGCACGTGGGCTGGAAGGACCGCGGTGTGGTCGCGCCCGGCTACCTCGCCGACCTGAACGTGATCGACTTCGAAGGTCTGCGCCTGCGGCCGCCGCACCTCGTCGCCGACCTCCCCGCCGGCGGGACCCGCCTGCTGCAGGAGGCCGTCGGCTACGTGGCGACCGTGAAGCGTGGCGTGGTCACCGCCGAAGGCGGACGACTCACCGGCGAACGTCCGGGTCGCCTGCAGCGCGGTAGCCGGCCGGCACCGGTCTGAGCGGCACGGTCCGGCGGTGACGGCGACCACCGAGACGGCGCCGGTCGTCATCGTCGGCGGTGGCCCCGTCGGGCTCGCCGCCGCGCTCGAATGCGCGCGCCACGGCGTACGGACCCTCCTGCTCGAACGGCACGCGTCGACCACCTGGCATCCCAAGGCCCGGAACCTGAACACGCGCACGCTCGAGATCGCACGCGGCTGGGGTGACGACGTCGTCGGTGCGTTGCGGGCGGTGAACCTGCCGCCTGCGTGGACGAGCCACATCGTCTACGCCCGCACCCTCGCCGGCGACGAACTCGGCCGGATGCGCACCCCCGGGTTCTCCGGACCCGGGCCCGACGTGAGCCCCGAGATCCCGGTGCTGTCCTCCCAGGACGTCTTCGAACCGATCCTGCGCCGGGCCGCCCTCGCCACGGGACGGTGCGACCTGCGGTTCGGCCACGAGGTCGTCGACGTCGTCGAGGGCGGGGGTGACGCCGCCGAACGGGTGGTGCTCGAGGTGGCGGAACGGGGGACCGGCCGCACGTACCGCGTCGAGGCCGACTGGGCGCTCGCAGCGGACGGGTCGCAGAGCCCGCTGCGTGACGCGCTCGGGATCGACCTCGACGGGCCCCGCGGTCTCGGGCACTTCGTGAACGTGTACTACCGGGCGAACCTCGACCCCTGGGTCGCGCACCGCCCGGCGATCCTGTACTGGGTCGCGACCGAGGAGTTGCGCGGTGTCTTCCAGCCGCTCGACGGTGCCGACCGCTGGCTCAGCCAGATCGGCTACGACGGCACGGCCGAGACCCTCGCCGGGTACACGCCGGAACGCTGCCTCGCGTGGTTGCGGGCCGCGGTCGGTGCGGAGGATCTCGAGGCCGAGATCCTCTCCGTCGGGACGTGGACCATGAACGCGACCGTTGCCGAACGGCTGCGCCAGGGGCGCATCCTCCTCGTCGGTGACGCCGCCCACCAGCTCCCGCCGAGTGGCGGATTCGGCGTGAACTCGGGCATCCAGGGCGTGCACAACCTCGTCTGGAAGCTCGCCGCCGTCATGCAGGGTGGGGCGTCGACGTCGCTGCTCGACACCTACGACGAGGAACGGCGTGCGGTGGGTCGCTACAACGCCGATCGTTCGCTCGACAACTCCCGGATGGTCGGTCGGATCCAGGCCTCGGCACTCGGCCGGGGTGGCCTCGACCCCGCCGAGGCGGTCGCCGCATCACGGCGCTACGGGAACTTCACCGGCATGGAGCTCGGATACCGGTACCGGTCGGCCGCCGTCGTCGACGACGGTTCCGCCGACGTGCCGGTCGACGACGAGGTCGTCGACTATGCGCCCGACGCACAGCCGGGCCGCCGTGCACCCCACGTCGCCGTCCGTCGAGACGGCCTCGCACGGTCGACCCTCGACCTCGTCGGTCGGGACTTCACCGTGCTCGCCGGTGCGGCCGGCGGGGCGTGGGAACGCGCTGCGTCGGCGGCGACCCGCGTCGTAGGCATCGTCGTCGACGCGCACCGCATCGGCGTGGTCGACGGCGAGGTCGCCACCGACGCCGACGCGGTCGCCGCCACGTGGTCCGACACGGACGGGGCGTTCGACGCCTCCTACCGGATCGGAGCGGGGGGTGCGGTGCTCGTCCGCCCCGACGGGCACGTCGCCGCGCGGTGGCGGGACGACACCGATGCAGAGGAACGCCTCGTCGGCGCCCTCCGCACCGTGCTCGGTCGACCGTCGCCCTGATCCGGTGTCGGGGTGCGGGCGACGGGCCCGCTCAGTCGTGCCAGGTGCCTCGCACGACGAACCCGGACCGCTCCTCGACGGCCTTCACCGTCGCGATGAGGTCCTCGTCGGCGTACCCACCATCGAGGAACCCGCGGATCACCGCGTGCGCGGCGGCGCCCATCGGCGTCTCCACGCCCTGCTCGGTGGCGAGATCCTGCGCGAGCCCGATGTCCTTCGCGGCGAGCTCGACGGTGAACGTCGGGCGCAGCCGGTCCTTCAGGATCACCCGGGTGGCGTTGTCCCACGCCGAGCTCGCGCCGCTCGACGACGAGACGAGGTCGCGGAGCACTACCGGGTCGAGACCTGCCTTGCCACCGAGCACGATCGCCTCGATCGTGCCCATCATCCCGATGAACGCGAGCTGGTTGTTGATCAGCTTCGCGACGTTCCCCGCACCGACCCCGCCGAGCCGGAATGTGCGGGCGCCGATCGCGTCGAACGCCGGACGGAACCGTTCGAAGAGGTCGGCGTCGCCGCCGACCATCACCGCGAGCGTCCCGTCACGTGCACCCCGCACGCCGCCGGACACCGGTGCGTCGAGGAACCCGACACCCTGCGCGGCGCACACCTCGGCGAGACGCTGCACCACGGCGGGAGCGTTCGTCGACAGGTCGATCACGGTCTGCCCGGCGCTGCACCCGGCGAGCACACCGTCCGGGCCGGTCACGACCGCCTCCACGATCGGCGGCGTCGGCAGCGACAACAGGATCGCGTCGACCCCGGCCTCGGCGACGGCACGCGGGCTGTCCGCCCAGACGGCACCGCCGGCGAGCAGGTCCTCCGCGACCTCGCGGCGGGTGTCGAAGACCACGAGCTCGTGCCCGGCCGCGGCGAGGTTCGTCGCCATCGGCCCGCCCATGTTCCCGACCCCGACGAACCCGAGGCGCATCAGCGGTCACCCTTTGCGCGCTCGGTGGCGACCTTGCGGGCGACGTTGTTCGTCACCACACCGAGGGGGAACCCGATGTAGGAGGTGAGGAACAGCGGCACCTCGGTCAGGTCGTCGTCGGTGAGGTCACCTTTCGCCGTGCCGGCACGGAACTGCAGCTTGAGGATCGTCTCGTTCCCCTGCGCGGCGGCGACCGCGAGGATCATCAGCCGCCGCTCCCGCGTGGTGAGGCCCGGCCGGGTCCAGATCTCTGCGAAGAGATGCTCCATCGCGGACTGTTCGAAGGGGGCGGGCGAGTCGCTCGCGGTCGTGGTGTAGACCGACGAGAACACCTCGGCGCCCTTGCGGTAGCGGTCGGAAGTCGTCATCGGCGCAGCCTTGCACACGACGCCCGACGTCGTAGCGGGTGCTTCGTCCGCGATGCTGACGGGGTGACCACTGCGCCGAACGGTTCTGACGGACCCACCCTCGGCGGCCTCACCACCGCCGAGGTCGCGGATCGTCGCGCCGCGGGGGCGGTGAACCACGTCCCACGACCGCCGAGCCGGACCTTCCTCGGCATCCTCCGGGCGAACGTCATCACGCCCTTCAACGCCGTCCTCGGTGCACTGTTCGTCATCGTTGTCGTGGTCGCCCCCGCGCAGGACGCGCTCTTCGGGATCGTGATCGCGGCGAACGTCCTCATCGGCACGGTGCAAGAGGTGCGGGCGAAGCGAACCCTCGACCGGCTCACGATCTTGGGTGCCCCGACGGTGCGGGTGTTCCGGGACGGCGCCGTCGTCACGGTCGCGTCCGACGAGGTCGTCATCGACGACCTCGTCGTCGTCGGCCCCGGCGACCAGCTCGTCGTCGACGCACTGGTCGTCGACGCCGAGGGTCTCGAACTCGACGAGTCGCTCGTGACCGGTGAGTCGGAACCATGCCGCCGGGTAGCTGGAGACGAGGTGCTCTCGGGGAGCTTCGTCGTCGCCGGCAGCGGTCGGGTTCGAGCGAACCGGGTCGGCGCAGCGGCGTTCGCCGCGGACCTGACGGAGCAGGCGCGGCGGTTCGCCGTCACGCGGTCCCCGCTCCAGGCCGACGTGACCACGATCCTGCGCGTCGTCGCCGTCGCGATCGTTCCTGCTGCTGCGCTGCTCGTCTCGGGACAGGTTCGCGCCGGTCTGCCCGCCCGCGACGCGGCGACACGGGCGGTCGCCGGTGTGGTCACGATGGTGCCGGAAGGGCTGCTGCTCCTGACGAGCGTCGCGTTCGCCGTCGGTATCGTGCGGCTCGGGGCCCGTCGTTGTCTCGTGAAGGAGCTCCCGGCCGTGGAGCTCCTCGCCCGGGTGACCGTCGTGTGCGTCGACAAGACCGGCACGCTCACGGCCGGGGACATCGAACTGGTCGGGGTGGAGCCGCTCGGCACCGACGACGAGGCGAAGGTCCGAGATGTGCTCGGCGCGCTCGCAGCGGGTGACCCGAACCCGAACGCGACGATGCGAGCCATCGCGCAGGCGTGTCCCGCAGGGGGTACCTGGTCGGACCGGGTGCGGGTGCCCTTCGACTCGGCCCGCAAGTGGAGCGGTGCCACCCTCGTCTCGCCCGGGGGGGTTCTCCGCACCCTTGTCGTCGGCGCCCCCGAGTTCGTCACCGACGACGCCGACACGCTCGCCCGGGTCGCTGCGGTCGCATCGGACGGCCACCGGGTCGTCCTCGTTGCGACGGGAGCGTCGCCGTTGCCCGGGCCCGCCGTCGAGGTCGTCGCGCTCCCCGTCGATCTCCGCCCCTACGCCCTCGTCGTGCTCGAGGAACGTGTGCGACCCGACGCAGCGGACACGATCGCCTACTTCGGACGCCAGGGGGTGACGCTGAAGGTGATCTCGGGCGACAATCCGGCAACCGTGGCGGCGATCGCCGATCGCCTCGGTGTCCCGAACGCCCGCCGTTCGGTCGACGCCCGAACCCTGCCCGACGACGATCCGGAAGCGTTCGCCGCGGTCGTCGACGAGGCGACGACGTTCGGACGGGTCACTCCGCACCAGAAGCGGGCGATGGTCCTCGCGCTTCGCCGGGCCGGCCACGTCGTGGCGATGACGGGCGACGGCGTCAACGACGTCCTCGCGATGAAAGAGGCCGATCTCGGGATCGCGATGGGGCAGGGAAGTCCTGCGACGCGAGCCGTGGCGTCCGTCGTCCTGCTCGACAACGCGTTCGCCTCACTGCCGGCAGTCGTCGCCGAGGGCCGTCGCGTGATCGCGAACATCGAACGGGTCGCCGTGCTCTTCCTCACGAAGACCGTGGCGGCGCTGTGGCTCGCGACGGCCACGGGGATCGCCGGTCTGCCCTACCCGTTCCTGCCACGGCACCTGAGCCTGATCTCGGCGACGGCGATCGGCACCCCGGCGTTCGTGCTCGCACTGGCGCCGGCTGACGGGCCCGCACGTGGGTCCTTCGTGCGCCGGGCGGCGCTGCGGGCCACGATCACGGGGACCGGTGCGGCGCTCGGTGCGGGAGGCGCGTTCGCGGTGGTCCTCGGTCCGCTCGGACGCGACCTCGTCCAGGCGCAGACCGCGGCGACGGCGGCGCTCGCCGCCGTCATGCTCGTCGTGCTCGCCTCGGTCGCACGACCGTTGACGTGGCGACGTGCGTTCCTCGTGGGGGCGATGGCGGCGATCGCCACGGCGGCGTTCGCCGTGGGACCGGTGCGCCGGTTCCTCGACCTCGTCGCCCTCGACGGCGCAGCGGTGACGGCAACCGTCGCGGCGGTCGTCGCAGGTGTGGTGACGGTGTCGGTGGGGAACAAGGTCCTCGTGCGCAGGACCGCCCGCCACGGGGTACGTGAGCTCCCACGGTCCGATGAGGTCCGACGCAGCGACTGAGCGGCGGCGGACGGGAAGGTGTCCGCATGTGCTTCGTCCGTTGGTTCTCCGACGTCGGCCGGGATGACGTCGCTGTCGTCGGTGGCAAGGTGGCGGCGCTCGGTGAGTTCCGACGAGCGCTCGCTCCCGCCGGTGTCGACGTGCCCGACGGTTTCGCGGTGACGACGGATGCGTTCCGCGCTGCGTTCGCCCACGCCGGCATGGGGCCGGTCGTCGAGGCGGAGCTGCCCCCCGAGGTGATCGGCGGCGCGGACCTCGATGCGCTCGAGGCGGCGGCAGCCCGGGTTCGGGAGCGGTTCCGGTCGGTGCCGTTGCCGGAGGCGCTCCGTGACGCGGTCCTCGACGCCCACCGGCGGCTGTTGCGGTCGTCCGGTGCGAAGAGGGTCGCGGTGCGGTCGTCGGCGACGACGGAGGACCTCGTCACCTCGAGCTTCGCCGGCGCCCACACGACCGTGCTCGACGTCGCCGACGGCGCCGCGCTGCTCGACGCGGTACGCCGGTGCTTCGCGTCGCTCTACACAACCCGCGCTGTGCGGTACCGCTTCGACCGCGGCGTCGCCGAGGCCGATGCGGCACTCGCGGTCGCCGTGCAGGAGATGGTCGACGCGGGCGAGGGCGCGGCCGGCGTCGCGTTCACCGTGGACACCGAGTCGGGTTCGGACCAGGTCGTCGTCGTGACTGCGGCATGGGGACTCGGCGAGGCGGTCGTCGCCGGTCGGGTCGAACCCGACGAATGGCTCGTCCACAAGGCGACGCTGCGAACCGGGCACGATGGGATCGTTCGACGCCGCACCGGGGCGAAGGCGACTCGCCTCGTCCGCGACCTGGGCGGTGCCGGGCACCGCACCGAGCCGGTGCTCCCGGCGGACCGGTCCCGACCGTGCCTCACCGACGAGGAGGTCCGCACGGTCGCCCGCTGGGCGCTTGCCGTCGAGGACCATGCGTCGGTCACGGCCGGGAGGCCGACGCCGATGGACGTGGAGTTCGCCCGATCCGTGACCGGTGCGCTCCACCTTCTCCAGGCACGCCCGGAGACCGTGCACGCCGGTGCCGGTCACATCCTCACGGTGCACCGCCTGCTCGGGACCGGGGACGTGCTCGCCCGCGGTGTCGCCGTGGGTAACTCGATCGCAGCGGGGCCGGCACGGGTCGTCCACGACGTCGGTGGCATCGGCGCCGTGCGCGACGGTGACGTGCTGGTCACGGCGACGACGGACCCCGACTGGGAACCAGTGCTGCGTCGGGTCGCAGCGGTCGTCACCGAACACGGAGGGCGTACCGCGCACGCAGCGATCGTCGCTCGCGAGCTCGGCGTGCCCGCGGTCGTCGGCGCGCACGGGGCGCGGGGTTCTGTCCCCGATGGGGCGACGGTGACGGTGTCGTGCGCGGGGGGTGACGTCGGCGTCGTGTACGCCGGGGCGCTCCCGTTCGCGGTCGACATCGTCGACCCGTCGCAGGTGCCGCGCACCCGGGCGCGGCTACTGCTCAACGTGGGCGATCCGGGGCGGGCGTTGGCAGCGTCCCGACTCCCCGCCGACGGGGTCGGTCTCGCCCGGATGGAGTTCGTCATCGCGTCGATGCTGGGCGCGCACCCGCTCGCGTTCGTGCATCGCGGTCGTCTCTCCGCAGCGGACCGTCGCCACGTCGACGCACTCGTCGGACACGCATCGTCACCGGAGGAGTACGTCGTCGACACGATCTCCCAGGCGGTCGCAACCGTCGCAGCGGCCTTCTGGCCCCGTCCGGTGACCGTTCGCCTCTCCGACTTCAAGACCGACGAGTACGCGTGTCTGCCAGGTGGTTCGGTCTTCGAGACCGCAGAGCCGAACCCGATGCTCGGTTGGCGGGGGGCGGCCCGCTACGACCACCCCGACTTCCGGCCTGCGTTCCGGCTCGAGACCGCTGCACTCTCCCGGGCGCGCCGGGACCTCGGCTTCACGAACATCCGACTGCTCGTTCCCTTCTGCCGGACACCTGAGGAGGGTGCGCGGGTGCTCGACGTGCTCGCAGCCGCCGGGTTGCGTCGCGGTGACGACGGCCTCGAGGTGCACGTGATGGCGGAGCTCCCCTCCAACGTGGTCCTCGCCGACCGTTTTGCCGAACTCTTCGACGGGTTCTCACTCGGGACGAACGACCTTACCCAGCTGGTCCTCGGCGTGGACCGATCGGCCGAACGGGTCGCCCACCTCTTCGACGAGGAGGACGAGTCGGTCGAGCGCTTGTGCGCGCAGCTGATCCGCGCCGCGCACGAGCGCGGCCGCCCCGTCTCGGTGTGTGGGCAGGGTCCGGCCGACCACCCTGCGTTCGCAGCGTTCCTCGTTCGTGCCGGGATCGACGCCCTGTCCGTGCCACCCGATGCGTTCCTCCGAACCGCCGAGGTCGTCGCAGCCGCCGAGGCCACCGTCGGGGGTGCGTGGTGAGGTCGGCGGAGCACGACCCGACCGGGCTGCGGATCGGCCGCGTCGCCGGTGCCCCCGTCATCCTCACGCCGTCGGTCGGCGTGATCCTCGCCTTGCTGGCCTGGAGCCTGGCCGCCTCCCAGCTCCCCGCTGCGGTGCCGGGACGGAGCGATCTCACGTACGCGATCGTCGGCATCGTGACATCGGCGGTCTTCCTCGGCACCCTCCTCGCCCACGAGGCCTCGCACGCCCTCGTCGCGCGTCGGCACGGCATCGCCGTCCGGTCGATCACCCTCTGGCTCTTCGGCGGGGTCGCCCGCCTCGATGCCGCAGCAGCGGGAGCGTCGACCGAACTGCGCGTCGCCGTCGCAGGTCCCCTCGCGAGTATCGGGCTGGCCTTCGGTGCGGGTGCGGCCGCCGTGGCACTCGACGCCCTCGACGCAAGCGATCTCGTGGTGGCGGCGCTGTGGTGGCTGGCCGTGGTGAACGGTCTCCTCGCCGGATTCAACCTGCTGCCTGCGTTCCCCCTCGACGGAGGACGCGTCTACCGGGCGTTGCGGTGGCGGCGCAGCGGTGACGAGCTCGACGCGACCCGACGTGCGGTTGCGCTCGGACGGACGATCTCGCTCGTGCTGATGGCCGTCGGTGCGGCGGAGTTCCTGCTCGGCGGTTTGCTCAGCGGGCTGTGGCTCGTCCTCATCGGCTGGTTCGTCCGTGCCGCGGGCGACGGCGAGGCGGCTGCGGTCGAGGCACGCGCCGCGCTCGGTGAACGCACCGTCGCCAAGGTGATGACCGCGGACCCGACCTGTGTCGACGGATCGTCCACCGTGGCCGACCTCCTCGAGCACTGGGTGCTCGGGACCCGCCACACGGCGTTCCCCGTGCGCGGGCCGACGGGCGCGGTCACCGGTCTCGTCACCCTCGATCAGGTCCGGGCCGTGCCGAGCGGGCTGCGGCACGAGGTGACCGTCGACCGGATCGCAGTGCCGCTTGCCGACGTGCTCCTGGCCGTGCCCGGTGACCTCGCCGCGGACATCGCCACGGAACTCCCTGCCTCGCCCGGTCACCGTGCGCTCGTCTTCGACGGTGATCGTCTCGTCGGGCTCGTCACCGGCCGCGACCTGCTCGCCGCCTCCGTCGACGAGCGCTGAGCGGCGCGGGAGAGCCGCGCGGCGTGGGAGGATGCCGCCATGCCGATCTACGCCGTCATCGGGAACGACCGTGAACGGGCCGACGCCGTCGCCCGTGCGACCGGTGGGACCGCCTACATCGCCGTCGACGAATCGGCGGCGCGCGACGACGTGCCGTTCCGCACGCTCGTCGTCGCAGACGTCGCCGACCCCGCGGCGCTCGCCGGGGCGGACGAGATCGGGACGTACCGGGTGCACGTGCGCGTCATCCGCCCGCTGCCCGACCCGCCGTCGGCCGGGACGACGAGCCCCGGTGTGGTCGCGGTGTTCGGGATGCGGCGCCACCCGGACCTCACCCACGAGCAGGCCGACGCGCACTGGCGTGACGTCCACGCCCCACTCGCCCTGCACCATCACGTGGGCATGTGGCACTACGAGCAGTGCTCCGTCGACGAGGTCGTACAGGGACCGTCCTACGACGGGTTCGCCCTGTGCGCGTTCGCGTCGCTCGAGGACCTCCGGGACCGGTTCTACGACGGTCCGGAAGGACGGGTCGCGATCGGTGCCGACGTCGCGAGCTTCGCCGACACGGCGACGTCACCGCGGCGGGTGATCTGCACCGAGACCGTCAACCGACGCTGATCTCGACGGCGCCAGCCGCCAACAGGTCGCCGACCTCGTCGGCGTGCAGACCGAGCAGGTCGGTCAGCACCTCGAAGGAGTGCTCGCCGACGCACGGCGCCGCCGAACGCAGACGCCCCGGCGTCACCGACAGTCGTGCCTGCATGCCCGTGTAGGGGACCGTGCCCATCACCGTGTGCTCGAGCGGCACGAAGAACCCGAGATGGGCGAGGTGCGGGTCGTGGAGCAGCGCACCCGGTGCGTGGACCGGCGCCGCCGCCACGTGCGGCTGCAGCCGGAGGAACAGTTCGGTCGCGTCCTGCGGGGCGGTCCATGCGGCGAGCTCGGCGTCGATGCGGTCCTCGGCGGCCCGGCGGCCGTCGAGCGTGCGCAACACCGGGTCGGTCGCCCACGCCGGGGACCCCATCGCCTCGACGAGCGCGTCCCACGCGGTGTCGTCCTCGCACGCGAGCGCGATCCAGCGTTCCCCTTCGAGACCGTCCTCGGGCCCGCGTCGGGTCGGGTAGATGCCGTGGGGGGCCATCGCACCGTGCCGGTTCCCGGTGCGGGTCGGGACCCGGCCGTTGACCGTGGTGTCGAGGAGTTCGACCTCGAGGAACTGCAGCGCCGCCTCGAACTGCGCGAGGTCGACGTGGGCGCCCTCGCCGGTGCGCCGCCGCCGGTCGAGTGCGGCGAGCACGACGCTCGCGCAGAAACGCTGGCAGATGAAGTCGGTGTACGCGCCGTAGATCATCGTCGGGTCGCGGTCGGGCCAGCCGGTGAGTTCGTAGAACCCCGACAGTGCCGCCATGAGCTGACCGAACCCGCGGTAGTCGGCGTTCGGACCGGTCTGGCCCTGCATGCAGGTCGACAGCATCACGAGCGCAGGGTTCCGCGCTGCGAGCGTCGCGTGGTTGAGTCCGAGGCCGCGGAGGGTGTGCGGGGTGAAGCTCTCGATGACGACGTCCGCCCAGTCGGCGAGGCGGAGGGCGACGTCGCGGCCCCCCTCGGTGGTGAGGTCGAGACCGATGCCGAGCTTCGACGCGTTGAAGTCGCCGTAGAACTGGCTGCGGTTCAGCCCGCTGACGCCGCCGAGGAACGGCGGGGCGGCCCGCAGCACGTCGGCCCGCACGCTCGAGTCGAGGCGGACGACCGTCGCCCCGTGGTCGGCGAGGTAGCGCCCGGTGAGCGGGCCCACGCCGACCCAGGACATGTCCCACACCTTGAGCCCGGCGAGGGCCCCGGCGTCGGCGTCGGCGCCGCGTGCCGGGCGCGGCACGGTGGTGGGGACCACCCGCCGTGCGGTCGTCACCTCGACGGTGTGCTCGCCGACGTGGGGGGCGCGGGTCGGTGGTCGGAGAGCGACCGTCGACGGACGCGCCCACGGGCCGGGATGGCGCACCGTGCCGAACCGCCCGTGGTCGACGTCGCCCCAGAACCCGCGCGCCGCGAGCTGGCGGTCACCGGGCAGGTCGGCGGCGGTGTTCACCGGGGCGAGGAGCCAGCGGTGCTCGACCGCATGCGCGTACAGCTCGGCCTTCGTGCGGTTGCGGAACGCAGCGGTGCAGGTCGCCTCGACCGCTGTGATGTGCGCGTCGAGGATCCCGTCGCGTGCGAGCTCGTCGAGGCTCGTCGCCACGACGTCGACACCCTGCAGGACGTCCGGGACCTCGAAGCCGTCCTCGGTCGCCCAGCGCAGGATCGTCGCGAACGACGGTCCGGTGAGCGGACCCGGTCCCGCCATGTAGACGACGTGGCCGTCGACGCACGGGTAGATCTGCTTCGGTCGTCCCGGCTGGTAGGCGACACCGGGGCCGATGCGCACGAACTCGGCGCCCTCGAGCATCTTCGCCGTCGGCGCGTTCATCGCGGTGCGGATCGCGGCGGTCCACGCGGCGACGTCGACGTGCTGACCCGACCCGCCGGACCGCACGTGGTGCAGGGCCACGAGGGTGTGCACGACCGCCTCCACGGCGGCGTGGCAGCGGAACTGTTCACTGCTGATGCGCACCGGGGGACGGTCGACGTCACCGGTCAGCCACACGGCACCCGACAGCGCGCCGAGGACGAGGTCGGGTGCACGGAACCGGGCGTAGGGGCCGTCGAGGCCGAACGGGGAGATCGACGTGACCACGAGGTGCGGGAACCGTCGCCGCAGCTCGCCGGGGTCGAGCCCGCGTGCGGCGAGTCCGCCCGGACCGTCGGACTCGAGGAGGACGTCCGCGCCGGCGACGAGGTCCCACAGCGCCGGCGGGGCGACACCGGGCGGGCCGGGATCGACCACGACGGACCGCTTGCCCCGGGCGTGCGCCCACCAGCGCAGCGAACCCTCCGGGTCGGCGACGTCCCCGGCGAACGGTCCGTCGAGCCGGTCGGGATGCCCGCCCGGCGGTTCGAC
>CAYVOK010000002.1:0-143401 GCA_964453335.1 uncultured Acidimicrobiaceae bacterium | reverse complement strand
AACCTGTCCGCCCGGGCGGGGGACCTCGTCGTCGTCACCCCGACCGGGTGCTCGATCGCCGAGATGCGCCCCGAGGACCTCGTCGTCGTCGACCGGTCGGGCACGGTGGTCGAGGGTGCTGCCGCCCCGACGTCGGAGCTGCCGTTCCACCTCGCCGTGTACGCGGCGACGGGCACCGGGGCGATCGCGCACACGCACGCCGTCGCGTCGGTGGCCGTGTCGTGCCTGTGCGAGGAACTCCCCGCACTCCACTACACCTGCGTCCTCCTCGGCGGGCCGCCACGGGTGGCGCCGTACGCGACGTTCGGGTCGACCGCACTCGCGGACGGGCTCGTCGCCGCGCTCGCCGGCGGACGACAGGCGGCATTGCTCGCCCACCACGGATCCGTCGCGCTCGGCGACGATCTCGCCGCGGCGTGCGAACGCCTCGAACTGCTCGAGTGGTTGTGCGGGCTTCACCTCGCGGTGGTCGGCGCGCACGGCGGACCGCCGCCGAGCGTGCTCGACGCCGCAGCACTCGCCGCAGCCGCCGACCGGTTCGGTGTGCCGCTGCCCGCGGAGGGCTGAACGGTCAGCGGGCGGGGAGCCGGTCGAGGAAGTCGATCACCGCGCCGGAGAAGATGTCGTTCCGGTCGCCGGCGACCATGTGGGAGGCGTCAGTCACGTTCACGTACTCGGCGTGGGGGCAGAGCTCGAGGAAACTGCGGGCCCCCTCCTCGCTCAGCACGTCGGACAGACCGCCGCGCACCAGCAGTGTCGGCACGGTGAGGGCACGGGCGTTGGCCGCCTGCCGCTGGTACATCGCCTCGAGGTCGGGGCGGCCGGAACGCCACTGCGGGTCCCAGTGCCACCGGTACCGGCCGTCGTCACCGAGGCGGACGTTCTTCGCGAGCCCGTCCGTCGAACCGGGGCGCGCACGGTGCGGCTGGTACGAGGCGATCGCGTCGGCGACCTCGTCGAGCGACGCGAACCCGTCGGGCCGACCCTCCATGAACTGCAGGATCCGGTCGACGCCCTCCGGTTCGAGACGCGGTGCCGTGTCGACGAGGACGAGCGCCCGACCGGGGACGTGTCCGCCGCCGATCGCCTCGAGGCTCACACCCCCACCCATCGACGCGCCGACGAGGACGGGCTCGGGATCGCCGAGCTGCGCGACGAGCTCGACGAGGTCGGCGACCATCAGGTCGATCCCGTACTCGTCGGTCCACGACGAGTCGCCGTGACCGCGTGCGTCGAACGCGATCGCGTTCCAGCCCTGGGCGCCGAGACGTTCCCCTGCCCCCTTCCAGGCATGTCGCGTCTGCCCGCCGCCGTGCATGAGCAGGACGACCGGGCCGTCCGGGTCGCCCCAACGGTCACCGGCGAGGGTGCCCCCGCCGTGCCCGCGCCAGACACAGCCCGGCTCGGGGGTACCCGGGAGCCGTCGACCGGCGTTGCGCCTGCTCACGCCGGGGTGCCGAACGCGGCGCGCAGTGCGGCGGCGACGACGTCCTGGGCCTCGTCGGCCTGGTCGATCAACCGGGACATCGAGAAGAACCCGTGGAACTGGCCGGGATACCGGCGCAGGTCGGTGGGGACCCCGGCGGCGGCGAGCTTCTCCGCATACGCGACGCCCTCGTCGCAGAGGGGGTCGTACCCGGCGACGATGACCGTGGCCGGTGCGAGCGCGGTGAGGTCGGTCGCCCGGTTCGGCGCCGCATAGGGGTGGTCGCGGTCGGCCGGGTCCGGTGCGTACAGGTCGTGGAACCAGACCATCACGTCCTGGGTGAGGCCGTACCCCTCGGCGTTCGCCACCATCGACGCGGTCGTCGCGTCGAAGTCGGTGACGGGGTACACGAGGGCCTGGTGGGTGAGGGTGGGACCGCCCCGGTCACGGCACATGAGCGCGACCGCGGCGGCGAGGTTGCCACCCGCGGAGTCGCCGCCCACGGCGATCCGGTCGGGGTGACCGCCGAGCGAGGCGGCGTTCGCCGCAGCCCATGCGGTCGCCGCGTAGCAGTCCTCCGGGCCGGCGGGGAAGGGGTGCTCTGGGGCGAGGCGGTAGTCGACCGACACGGTGATACAACCCGTCTTCTCGGTGAGCGCCTTGCAGACACGGTCGTGCGAGGTGATCGATCCGACGACCCAGCCGCCACCGTGGAAGAAGACGAGGACGCCGAGATCGGTCCCACCCGACGTCGGCCAGTAGATGCGGATCGGCAGGTCGCCGCCGTCCGGTCCGGTGATCGTGCGGTCCTCGGTGCGGGCCGCCTCGATCGGACGGCCGGCGTCGGGCTGCCGGTCGAACCCGGCCCGGGCGCGTTCGTGGCCGACCTCACGGAAAGTCGGCAGGTTCAGCTCCCGCATGCGCTCGAGCACGCGCGCGGCCTGTGGGTCCAACGTCATGGCGCCCCGTCCCCTTCTCCTGGTGTGCCGCCCCTCGGCACGCCGACCGCCCGAGCCTAGGCTGCGCCCGGCGTGGCGGACAGGTGACCGCCACCGTGTTCGGGAGGACACCATGGGGATCTGTGACGGACGTGTCGTGCTCGTGACGGGCGCCGGCCGGGGCATCGGCCGGTCGCACGCGCTGGCGTTCGCGGCCGAGGGCGCAAAGGTCGTGGTGAACGATCTCGGCGGTGAGGTCGACGGCAGCGG
The DNA here is from genome assembly GCA_964453335.1 of uncultured Acidimicrobiaceae bacterium. Lineage (GTDB taxonomy): Bacteria > Actinomycetota > Acidimicrobiia > Acidimicrobiales > CAIXPF01 > VGBO01. The sequence continues at coordinate 140,767 of CAYVOK010000002.1, read as the reverse complement.
GATGTCGACCGGGCCCGCCGGCGAGGTCGTCGAGGAGATCCGCGGCATGGGTGGCGAGGCGATTGCGAACGGCGAGGACGTCGCCGACGCGGACGGCGCCCGGCGCATGGTGCAGGCGGCGATCGACCACTTCGGTCGCCTCGACACGCTCGTGAACAATGCGGGCATCCTGCGGGACCGGGTGCTCGCGAACATGACGCCCGAGGAGTGGGACGCGGTGATCCACGTCCACCTGCGTGGCACCTACCTGCCGAGCCGGGTCGCCGCCCAGTACTGGCGCGACATGGCGAAGGCGGGGGAGACGAACGACGCCCGCATCATCAACACGTCGTCCGGTTCGGGCCTGTTCGGCAACCCCGGACAGACGAACTACGGCGCGGCGAAGTCGGGCATCGCGTCGTTCTCGGTGATCGCGGCGAAGGAACTCGCCCGCTACGGCGTCACCGTCAACGCGATCGCACCGGGTGCGCGCACCCGGATGACCGCGCCGCTGGGCATGGGCGCCGACTACGTCGAGGGCACCTTCGACGACACCGCCCCGGAGAACATCTCGCCGCTCGTCGTGTGGCTCGGCAGCAACGAGTCCGCCGGCGTGACCGGTCGGGTGTTCGAGGTCATGGGCGGCCGGGTCGGCATCGTGAACAACTGGAGCCGCGGCCCGTGGCGTGACAAGAAGGACCGCTGGGAACCGGCGGAGCTCGGGCCGGTCGTCAGCGAGCTCGTGGCCGGGGCGTTCCCGCTCGAGCCGCTGCTCCCGATCGACTGAGCAGGCGCGGCGACCCGCGGCGGCGTCCGATCAGGCGCTGACGCGGGTCGCACCCGCGTCGACGGTGAGGACCTCGCCGGTGATGTAGGAACCGGCGTCGCTGACGAGCAGCAGCGCCGGGCCGACGAGCTCGGCCGGGTCTGCGACCCGACCGAGCGGGATCACCGCACTGCGGCGGGCGAGCTCGGCGTCGTCGAACGCCTTCGTGACCATGTCGGTGCGGAACGTCCCCGGCGAGATCGCGTTGACGCGCACGCCGAGCGGCCCGAGGTCGAGCGCCATCGACCGCGTCGCCTGCGCAAGCGCAGCCTTGACGGGCGGGTAGTAGTACCGCTCGGGCGTGCCGATGTCCATGGCGATCGAGCAGATGTTCAGCACCGCACCGTGACCGCTGCGGGCGAGGAGGTCCTTCGCCTCGCGCACGAGCAGCAGCGGCCCGAACAGGTTCGTCGTGAACGCGCCGACGAACGTGTCGTGGGCGAGCGTGTCGAGCGAACGGTCGAGGACCGTCGCCGCGTTGTTCACCACGATGTCGAGGCGACCGAAGCGTGCCTCCGTGGCGGCGACGAGCGCCCGGACGTCGTCGGGCTCACCCATCCGGACGGCGACGGGGAGGGCCCGGCGTCCGAGGGCCTCGATCTCGCTGCACGTCGCGACGCACGAGTCGAGGTTGCGGCTCGCCACGACGACGTCGGCCCCCGCCTTCGCGAGGCCGAGGGCCATCGCCCGGCCGAGGCCCCGGCTGCCGCCGGTGACCACAGCGACGCGGTCGGTGAGATCGAACAGTGCGGAGATGTCGGCATGCACCCGGGCATCATGCCGCACCCGGGCATCGGACGCCGCTGCTCCTACGCTGCGGGCGTGCACGATCCCGTCGTCGAGCAGCGTTTCGTCGAGGTCCCCGACGCCGAGGGGCAGGTGCGGTGGCGGATCGACGCCGGGTTCCTCACCTCGCACTGGACCTGCATCTGGGGTCGGGGCTGTCAGGGCATCCACGACGTCCCCACGCCGGAACGTGGCGAGGGGTGCTGCTCGGTCGGCGCCCGTCTCGGCGACGACCCCGAGGAGGCGATGACACTCGCCGCGCTCGCCGACACCCTCGACCCGGACCGGTTCGAGTTCGCTGCGGTCGCCGCGGCGGACGGTGTCTTCGCCGACGCGACCCGTTCGGCCACCCGGGTCGTGGACGGGGCGTGCATCTTCCTCAACCGGCCCGGTTTCGCCGGCGGTGCGGGTTGTGCGCTCCATCTCGCCGCCCTCGACGCCGGCGAGGACCCGATCGACTGGAAGCCCGGCGTGTGCTGGCGGCTCCCGCTCCGTCTCAGCGACGGCGTCGACCCCGACGGCACGCCGACCACGACCGTGCGAGCGTGGCGGCGCGACGACTGGGGCGACGGTGGTCGCGGCATGGCGTGGTGGTGCACCGAGGCCCGGGAGGCCTTCGACGGTGACGAACCGGTCGTCCGGTCGCTCGAGGGCCCGCTCCGGCGGATCCTCGGGGATGCGACCTACGACCGGGTGTGCGAGCGGCTCAGCGACCGCTGATCCCGACCGGCACCTCGTCGGCGAGGCGCTGCACGGTCTTGTGGAAGTGCTGCAGCCCCGGCTCGTTGCGCCCGAACACGAAGGTGTCCTGCGCCCCGGCGAACAGCCCGGCCTGCGTCGCCCGGGCGACCGGCCAATCCTCCTGCTGCACCGTGTCGAGCAGGATCTTCCAGTTCGTGTCCCACATGCGGGTGTCGGCCTCCTGGCCCTTCGGGGCGAGGATCGACGTGTACCCCTTGCAACGACCGGGGTCGTCGCCGTCGGGGAACATCGCCCACCGCTCGAAGTGGGTCGACTGCCACACGAGGACCGTGTTCGGGAAGATCTGGTAGACGGCGCCGACGTCGCGCAGGAACCGGTCGCCGACCGACTTCTCGCTGTCGTAGCGACTCCGCACGATCGCCATCCGACCGTGGAGGCCGAACTGCTTGAACGGCCCGCAGTTCGACCGGATGAACGGTCCGACGGTGTCGGAGTGCAGGAACCGCAGGTGGTAGGTCTCGAGGAACCCGTCGACGAGCAGCTTCCAGTTCGCGTGCTCGGCGATCTCGGTCTCCCGCTCCACCTGGTAGTCGGCGAGGCCGAACGAGGTGAGCTCGTCGTCGAGTTCCGCACCGAGGTGCGCGGCGACGTCGATGGGGGCACCGGGGGTGAGGACGACCCACACCATCCCGTGACGGACCTCGCAGGGGAGTTCGGTGAGGCCGTACGCCGAGCGGTCGACGCCGCGGAACCCGTCGTCGTTCGGGATGCCGGCGAGTGAACCGTCGGGCTTGAACGACCAGGCGTGGTAGATGCAGGTGAACCGGCGGGCGCAGCCCTCGTCCTCGAGGGCGAGCTTGGCACCGCGGTGGCGGCAGAGGTTGATGAAGGCGCGGACGCTGCCGTCCTCCTGGCGCACGACGAGCACCGGTACGCCGGACTGGTCGTGGGTGACGAAGTCACCGGGGTTCGGGATCTTCGACTCGTGCGCGACGACGACCGGCACGGTGCGGAACAGCGCACGCTCACGTCGGGCGAAGTCCGGGTCGCCGTAGACGCCGACCGGGTTGAGGTACTCCGCCTCGGCCATCGTCGTCGTCGAGGTCGCGAGGTACTCGTCGATCTCGGCCTTGAGTCGATCCTGCTCCGCCTGCCGCATGGCCCTCCCCTTCGCACGACGGGTCGTCGTCGACCCATCCGGTGATGGTACCGGTGTGCCACCCCGGCAGCGCCAGTACGGCCGCAGTAACGGGGTCGCGGAGTTCCTACGCGTCGCCGTGGTCGGCGAGGAACGCCTCGACGGCATCGGCGAACGCGGCCGGCGCGTCGTAGGGGAGCATGTGCCCGGCGTCGGGGATGTCGACGTGGCGCACGTCCGAGAACAGGCCGACGCGACGACGGATCTCGGCGGCGTCGAAGTCGACCCAGCCCTCGCTCTGCGCGGACCGCGACTGCGCGCTCCACCAGCGTTCCCACGCGGCGGCGCCGGTGACGACGAGGACCGGGCAGCGGACGAGCCCCCAGCGTTCCTCGATCGCCTCCCGGTCGAACGACGCCAGCCAGTCGCGGGTGCGCGGGTCGAACTTCCAGACGACACCGCCGTGTTCGTCGACTCGCGTGCCGTGCTCGGCGAGGAGGTCGGCGGTGGCGGGGTCGAGCCCGGCATGGGTTGCACGGAGGCGTGCCGACGCTGCGGTGACGTCGGGGAGGGGGCGGTGCGCGGCGGCGCCGCGCAGCACGTCGACGCGCCCGCGGGCGGTGGTGCGCCGCTCCTCGGGGTCGGCCTCGCGCAGGCGGACCGGCGGGCCGATGCCCTCGGCGACGACGAGCGCCCGCACCAGTTCGGGGTACAGGCCTGCGAACTGCGACGCGATCTGGCCGCCGAGACTGTGGCCGACGACGACGGGTCGCCGCCCGTCGGCGGTCAGGTCGAGCAGTTCGACGAGCGCGACGAGGTCGGCGACGAAGTGCAGGAGGCCGTATGCGCCCGGGTGGTCCGACTCGCCGTGGCCCCGCAGGTCGAGGGAGCGGACGTGCCAACGGTCCCGGAGGCGTTCGGCGAGCGGGTGCAGCGACCACGCGAGGTCGGCCATCCCGTGGAGGAGCAGCAGGTCGGGTGCACCCGGGAACGGTGCGCCGTAGTCGAGCGCACCGAGACGGAGCGCGGGCAGTTCGTAGTGGACCCGGACCGGACCGTTCACGCCCGGCTGCTCCCGGCCGCCGCCGCGTGGTTCGTCGCGGGTCGTCGGGCGCCGGCGACGAACGCGGCGACGAGACCGAGCGCTGCGACCGACGCGCCGAAGAGGTAGGTCCCGACGAACCGTTGCTGCGACGGGTCGTCGCCGAGCACGACGAGCATCACCTGGATGCCGCTCACGATCCCGACGAACAGCATCGTCTGGTTCATCCCGCTCGCGACGCCGACGTCGGTCTCGTCGACGGAGTCGGCGACCATCGCCGCGTACGCCGGTTGCCCGATACCTGCCGAGATCCCCGACAGGAGCAGCCCGCCGATCACGAACACCACCCGCCCCGGTGCCGAACCGGCGGCGAAGGAGAACATCGAGGCGATCATGCAGCACCCCGCCACCAGCATCGGGATGCGCTCCCCGATGCGCGAGGCGAGCGCACCACCGAACGGCGAGGTGGCGGCGAACGCCCCGGGTCGCGGCGCCATGATCATCGCGACGGCGGACACCGCGTACCCGTACACGTCGCCGAGGAGCAGCGGGGTGACGACGAATCCGCCCATGTAGGCGAACTGGGTGAGGCTGTTCGCGAGCATCGGCGCGCTGAACCGTCGCCGACCGAAGTACTCGAGACGCAGCAGCGGATAGGGCGCCCGGCGTTCGGCGACCACGAACGTGCCGATGGCGATCGCGGCGGCGGCGAACTCGATCGGCGCGAGCGGGTCGGTGATGCCGTTGCGAGCGGTGGTGCCGACCCCGAGGAGCACGAACAGGATGCCGAGACCGAGGGAGACCGAACCGAGGACGTCGAGGGGGAGGCGTTCGCCGAGGGGGGACTCCTGCACGACGGCGACGGCGACGACGAGCGCGGCGAGCGACGTCGCCGCGAACACGAGGAACAACGTCCGCCAACCGAGCACGTCGATGAGCGGCCCGCCGATGACGAGACCGATGGCCGGTGCCCCCGTCGACGCGAACTGGAACCAGCCCATCGCGGTGGCGCGCCGCTGCGGACCGTAGGCCCGCATCAGGAGCGACATCCCGGCGGGCTGCACGAGGGCCCCGCTGAGCCCGAACAGCACCCGGAGCACGATGAGCGACGTGGCGTCCCACGCGAACGCGCAGGCGGCGGTCGTGACGACCGAGGCGATCGACCCGACGACGAACATCCGGCGGTGACCACGGATGTCGCCGAGCTTGCCGCCGAGCGGGGTGGCGACCGCCATGGTGAGCAGCACGCCGGTCACCGCCCAGCCGAGGGTGGTGCGGGTGGAGTCGAGTTCGGTGGCGAGCGTGCCGAGGGCGACGGTCACGATCGTCGTGAGGGATCCGAACCCCATCACCGACAGCATCACGGCGAACAGGAGTCTGCGCCGGTAGGCGGCGTCGTCGACCGGATCGTCGTTCGGGGATGCCGGGTCGGTCACGGCGGCAGCGTACCGACGGGGTGCCTGCGCGACCCCATGTCTGCTAGCCAATGCGACATGGGTCACACCGATGCCAATCGCGTGCGGGCACTCGACGGCGTCCGCGTCGTCGAGCTCTCCATCGCCATCGCCGCGCCGAGCGTGGCGCGCACGCTCGCGTTCCACGGTGCGGAGGTCCTCAAGATCGAGGCCCGCTCGAACCCCGACGTCGCCCGCCTGTTCGGCTCGGCGTGGGCGCGCGTACCCGAGTTCCTCGAGGTCTTCACCGACACGAGCCCCTACGTGCCCGAGATGAGCGCGGGGAAGCTGTCGGTCGGCCTCGAGCTGAAGCACCCCGAGGCGCTCGCCGCGCTGCACCGCATCATCGCCACCGCCGACGTGTTCATCACGAACTACTCGACGCCGGCGGTGCGCGGCCTCGGCCTCGGTTACGACGAGGTGCGGGCGATCAAGCCCGACATCGTCTACGTGGCGCTCCCCGGGTTCGGGTCCGACGAGTCCCTGCCCTACTACCCGTTCCTGGCCTGGGGTCCGAACCAGGCCCCCCTCGTCGGCATGGACGAGCTGACCGGTTACGCCGACCAGGAACCCGCCGGTGTCGCGTCGATCGCCCCGCCCGACTACCTCGCCGGCAAGCACGGCATGCTCGCCGTGCTGACCGCGCTCGAGCACCGAGAGTCGTCCGGCGAGGGCGTCTTCGTCGACCTGTCGCAGTTCGAGACGACGGTGTCGCTGCTCGGCCCGTTCATCTACGACTACGAGCTCACCGGGAACGTGGTCGGTCGTGACGGCAACCGGGACCCGCGGCAGGCGCCGCAGGGCTGCTACCCGTGCACGGGCGACGACCGCTGGGTCGCCCTCAGCATCACCGACGACGCCGCCTGGACGGCGTTCGCCGCCGTGTGCGGGGAGGCGTGGGCGGCCGACGGCCGGTTCACCACCCTCGCCGGTCGTGTCGCCGCCCACGACGAGCTCGACGGGCTGATCGGCACGTGGACGGCACGGCACGACGCCGCCGAGCTCGCGGCCTGGCTGCAGGAGGCGGGCGTCGCCGCCCATCCGGTGCTCGATCACGCCGGTCTGCTCGGCGACGACCAGATCCGGGCGCGCGAGTGGTACGCGGTGCGTGGCGGCGGTCGGTTCGAACTCGACCTGTTCGGGCGGGAACCGCTGCGACTCACCGAGACCCCGGGCGACGTCGACCGGGCCGGACCGTCGATGGGCCAGGACACCCGTGACGTCCTCGCCCGTCTTGCCGGTCTCGGTGACGCCGAGATCGACGCCATGATCGACAGCGGTGCGGCGTTCGCCGAGACCGCACCGGGACGTGTGCTGCAACGCCCCTACCACCGCTACATCGACGTGATCACCCGGGTCGACCGGGGAGGACGGGCATGAGCACGACGAAGCGTCCGATGGAGGGTGTGCGCATCCTCGACCTCGCCGGGATCAGCGGCGCGAACGGCACCCGCCTGCTCGCCGCGCTCGGCGCAGAGGTGATCGTCGCCGAACCGCCGACCGGGCACACGATGCGGTCGTGGGCACCGTTCGTCCCCGGTGGCAGCGCCCCCGAGGGTTCGCTGTGGTGGGCGTACTTCGCCCAGGGCAAGAAGTCCGTCGTCGTCGCCGACCTCGACGAACTGCGGGCGCTCGCGGCGACCTGCGACGTCGTCGTCGAGGACGCCGGCGTCGGTGTGCTCGACGAGGTCGCTGCGTCGATGGGACCCGAGGTCGTGTGGATCTCGGTCACCCCGTTCGGTCGGACCGGGCCCCGCGCCCACTGGAAGGGTTCCGAGCTCGTCGGCTGGGCGTCGTCCGGGCTGCTCCACACGTTCGGGTTCCCGGACCGTCCGCCGGTGATGCCGGCGACCCCGATCCAGTTCGGCCAGCACGTGCTCGCGCTCGACGTGGCGCTGTCCGCGCAGCTCGCGCTGCGGGTGCGGCGCCGCACCGGCCGCGGTCAGCGGGTCGACCTGTCGCTGCAGGAGGCGTTGCTCTTCGTCGGGCCCGAGACCGGAGCACCGCTGTTCCTCGACGACCTCGTCCCGCGGTCGCGTCCCGGCAACCGGCGTGCGGTGAGCCGACCGTTCGGCCTGTACCCGTGCGCGGACGGGTTCGTGTCGGTCGTCGTGCTGCAGCCGGCGCACTGGCGGGCGATGGCGGAGTGGATCCGAGACGTGACCGGCGAGGACTCCCTCCTCGAGGAGGCGTTCTTCGACATCGCCGTGCGCTGGGAGGCCGCCGAGTTCGTCGACGCGATGACCGAGGCGGTCACCACCTCGATGAACAAGCTCGACCTGTTCATCGAGGGGCAGCGCCGCGGCATCCCGATCACACCGGTGAACACCGTCGCCGACCTGCGCAACGACCCGCACCTCGAGGCGGCCGGGTTCTGGCGGTCGCACGAGGTGCACGGCACCGACGGCGTCGTCGGACCCGGGGCACCGTTCCGGGTGAGCGCCGACTGGTGGTCGTTCTCCCGGGCACCCCTGCTCGGCGAGCACACCGACGTCGTGCTCGGCCCGCTGCGCGGCTGACCGGCTGGGGTACGATCCCCCCACGCCCGGTCCGGGGTCCGGGTGTGCACGAGGGGGCAGACGTGTACGACATCGTCATCCGTGGCGGGACCATCGTCGACGGCACCGGACGGGCCGCATGCACCGGCGACGTCGCCGTGCAGGGCGGTCGCATCGTCGCCGTCGGCACGGTGGACGGCGCCGGTCGTCGTGAGGTCGACGCGCACGGCGCGCTCGTCACGCCGGGCTGGGTCGACATCCACACCCACTACGACGGGCAGGTGACCTGGGACGGGCTCATCCAGCCGTCGTCCCAGCACGGTGTCACCTCGATCGTGATGGGCAACTGCGGCGTCGGGTTCGCCCCGGCGCGTCGCGGTGCCGCCGACCACGACTTCCTCATCTCGCTCATGGAGGGTGTCGAGGACATCCCCGGTTCCGCCCTGCACGAGGGTCTGCCGTGGGACTGGGAGTCCTTCCCCGAGTACCTCGACGCCGTCGACCGGCGACCGCACGCCGTCGACATCGGTGCGCAGATGCCGCACGCCGCGTTGCGCGCCTATGTGATGGGGGAGCGGGGTGCCGATCACGAGATCGACCCGACCCCCGCCGAGATCGCCGAGATGAGCCGGCTCACCGAGGAGGCGTTGCTCGCCGGCGCGATCGGGTTCGCCACGTCGCGCACGATCAACCACCGCAGCCGCACCGGCCAGAAGATCGGGTCGCTCACCGCATCGACCGAGGAACTGCTCGGGATCGGCGAGGCGTTGCGCCGCGCCGGCCGGGGCGTGTTCCAGTTCGTGTCCGACCTCCGTGACGTCGAGTACGAGCTCGGGCTGATGGAGCGCATCGCCCGCGAGTGCGGCCGACCGCTGTCGGTGTCGCTCATCCAGGCCGACCCGCAGCCGGACAAGTGGCGGACCGTGCTCGACCACCTCGCCCGTGCGTCCGCCGACGGTGCCGACATGAAGGCGCAGGTCTGCGCCCGGCCGGTCGGACTGCTGATGACCCTCCAGGGTTCGATGAACCCGTTCATGCTGTGCCCGTCGTACCGCGAGATCGAGCACCTCCCGCTCGCCGACCGGGTGGCCCGCATGCACGACCCGGAGGTCCGGGCCCGGATCCTCGCCGAGCACGGTCACGACAAGGGGTCCGCCCTCGTGAAGGCGGCGGCCCGCGAGTTCAACAAGCTGTTCCGCCTCGGCGACCCGCCGGACTACGAGCAGCCCGAGGAGCAGTCGATCGGCGCGATCGCGGCGCGGATGGGCGTCGACCCGAAGGAACTCGTCTACGACATCCTGCTCGAGCGGGGCGGCGAGGAGATGCTGTACTTCCCCGCCGGCAACTACTCGCGGTTCAACCTCGACGACGCCCGGGAGATGGTGCTGCACCCCCGCACGCTGTACGGGCTGTCCGACGGCGGCGCGCACGTCGGTGTGATCTGCGACGGATCGTTCCCGACGTACAACCTGGTGCACTGGGTGCGTGATCGCACCCGCGGCGAGAAGATCCCCGTCGAGACCGTCGTGAAGGGCCAGACGCACGACACGGCCCGCCACGTCGGCTGGAACGACCGTGGCGTCCTCGCACCGGGGTACAAGGCCGACGTCAACGTCATCGACCTCGACGGGATGCGCCTGCACCCGCCGCGGTTCACCTTCGACCTCCCCGCCGGCGGGCGTCGCCTGCTCCAGGACGTCGACGGCTACCGGATGACGATGTGCTCGGGCACGGTCACCTTCGAGGACGGCGAGCACACGGGCGAACTGCCCGGGCGTCTCGTGCGTGGGGCGCAGGCGGGTCCGACCGCCTGACGGTCGGCCTGCTCAGTGCAGGCCGAGTGCCGACGCGAACCGTTCGACGTCGTCGAACGTGGTCGTGAACGGCGCCCGGATCGCGAGGTTGATCTGATCGGCGCCCGCGTCGACGTACTGCTGGATCCGCTCGAGCACCTCGCCCTCGCTGCCGCGCAGCACCCCCGGCCGGACCTGGTCGGCCATGGGGCCGAACTGGGCGCGGAGCCCCTCCTCGCTCCAGGCGAGACCGACGTTCACGGTGGTGCGGATCGACGCCGGGTCACGGCCGACGTCGACGCAGTGCTCGTGCAGGACGGCGCGCTTGCGGGCGAAGGTCTCCGGTGAGACGAAGGGGATGTTCCACGCGTCCGCGTAGCGGGCGGCGATGCGCAGCGTCCGCTTCTCCCCACCGCCGCCGACCCAGATCGGCAGCTCCGACTGGACGGGCTTCGGCTCGAGCTTCGCGTCGGTGAGCGTGAAGTAGCGCCCCTCGAAGTCGGACACGCCTTCGCGCAGCAGCAACCGCAGCACCTGGATCGACTCCTCGAGGAGGTCCATGCGCTCGCCGACCGAACCGAAGGGGATGCCGTACGCGTCGTACTCGACCTGCGCCCACCCGGCACCGATGCCGACGTCGGTGCGGCCGCCGGAGAGTTGGTCGATGGTCGAGATCGCCTTCGCGAGCACGGCGGGATGGCGGTACCCGGCGCAGTACACGAGCGAGCCGCAGCGGACGCGCTGCGTGTCGCAGGCGAGCGCGGCGTGGGTGGCGACGGCCTCGTGGCAGTGCGGGTCGTTCGGATCGAAGGTCGCCGCGTAGAAGTGGTCCCAGATCGAGATCCAGCCGAATCCGAGATCCTCGACGTGGCGCCAGAGCGAGCGGAGCTCCGCCATGTCCACGTTCTGCAGGCCGGCGTGCACACCGAAGGTCGTCATGGCCGAACTGTAGGTCGCCGCCCCGACCGCACGCCGCGCCGGTCGGTTAGCGTGCGCGCATGGCACTGCTGCCCGCTGCACCGACGTCGATCCCTGCCGCGTACGAGACCGAGGACCGCCTCGCGATCATGCACCTCGCCCGCGACTTCGCGATGAAGGAGGTGCTGCCCGTCGCGAACGAGCTCGACCCCGTCCAGGGGGAGATCCCCGACACGTTGCGCAAGCAGATGGCGGAGATGGGCTTCTTCGGCATCATCATCCCCGAGGAGTACGGCGGCCTCGGGCTCGGGTTGTTCGAGTACTGCCTCGTCACCGAGGAACTCGCCCGGGCGTGGATGAGCGTGGCGTCGATCATCGCTCGGGGGAACGGTCTCGGCGGCGGATTCAGCGCCGAGCAGCAGGCCGCGATCATGCCCCGCATGGCACGTGGCGACTGCCTCGGCGCGTACGCGCTGTCCGAGCCCGACGTCGGTTCCGATGCCGCAGGCGTGCGCACCCGGGCGATCCTCGAGGGCGACCACTACGTGATCAACGGGCAGAAGATGTGGTGCACGTTCGCGGACGGCGCGGACTTCATCGTGTTGGTCGCACGGACCTCGCCCTACGACCCGCAGCGTCGCCACGAGGGCATCCGGCAGTTCTTCATCCCGAAGGAACGGGGCAGCTTCCCCGAGGGGATCAGCGGCACACCGATCCGCAAGATCGGCTATTTCGGCTGGAAGACGTGGGAACTGTCCTTCAACGACTTCCGTCTCCCGGCCGAGCACCTGCTCGGCTCGCGTTTCGACGGTGACGAGAGCAGCGGCTTCAAGCAGGCGGCGTCGTGGCTGTCGGTCGCACGGCTGCACACGGCCGCCCGCTCGATCGGCCTCGCCCGCGGCGCCCTCGAGGACTCGATCGCCTACGTGCAGCAGCGCCGGCAGTTCGAGCAGGCGATCGGCGACTTCCAGGCGATCCGGTTCAAGATCGCCGACATGGCGACCGAGGTCGAGATGGCCCGGGCGATGCTCTACCAGATAGCCGCCGACGCGGACGCCGGACGCGAGGTCGACGCGCAGGCGTCGATGCTCAAGCTGTGGGCGTCGGAGATGGCGGAGCGGGTGACGTCGCAGGGGCTGCAGATCCACGGCGGCGCCGGGTACACGACCGACTTCGCGCTCGAGCGGTACTGGCGCGACGCCCGGCTCACCAAGATCTTCGAGGGGACCTCCGAGATCCAGCAGCGGATCATCTCGGACCGCTACCTGCCCCGCCCGGCGCGTCGCTGACCGGCCGCCGGGTGCGCCCGCCCTCGTAGTCGAGCGGCGTCCACGACACGACGAGCTCCTCGTACCGGCCGGCGAGCGCCGCCCAGGCGTCGACGCCGATGTGGCGACGCACGAGGAACGCGAACGCGGTCGCGAAGCGGGTGCCGTGCCCGTCGCCGACCTCGAGCACGTGCGCGAACTCGTGGAGCACGCTCACCGCGTCGAGGTGGTCGCGACGCAGCACGACGAGGCCGTCCTCGGTCGCGTACGAACACGACAGGTTCGCCGGACCGAGGTGCACCTCGGGCACCTCGGCGTGCGGCCAGCGCGCCCCGACCGCCTCGTCCGCGACGACCGTCTGCAGGAATGCGACCACCGCAGCGACGTCGGTGAACCGGCGTGCAAGCGGTGCGAGGGCTTCCTCCGCCGCGTAGACCCGCGCCTGTTGCGGGTCGGGCGTCATCGGCCCCGGCCGAGCGCCCGTCGCTCGGCGACCTCGTGGCGGGCGAGGGGTGCGGTGCTGCCCGCAGCGCGGCCCGCCTCCGCAGCACCGGAGGAGTACCGGGTGGTGCGGCTCGTCGACCGCGTGGTGCGTGGGTGGCGCCGCCGGAACGCCTCGTCCACGGCCTCGGCGCGTGACCGCAGCGCGAGCGCGACGGAGGTCGTCGCCGTGGTCCCTGCGGCGCGGGCGTGGTCCCCTCGGGCGCGTTCGGCGGCGGCGGCGAGGCGGCTGCGGACCTCCTCGATGTAGCCGAGCACGAACGAGCGAGCCCACGCGGCCGAATCACCCGAGGAGAGCCCCGACGGTCGTTCCCCGTCGATGTGGGCGTCGAGATGGGTGAGGAGCCGGGGGGCGAGCAGGTCGGCGACCCACGTCGCGTCCGACCGGTACCCGACGACCTCCATGCGTTCGCCACCGGGACCGGGGCCGAGGCGGATCGCCTCGCAGTTGTTCGCCTCGGCGACGACCGCCACGAGCGCCGTGCGGAGCACGGTGTGCGGCCGGCGCACGACGAGGGCGCGGGCCTCGATCGCCTCCGCCGTGCGACGTCCCGACGCGGCGAGCACCGCCTGGTCGATGCCGTGGCGGGTCATGAGCTCCTGCGCCTTCGCCTCGAACGCCTCGGCCTCGGCGGTGAACCCGGTGGCCTCCGCCTTCGCGAGCAGTGCCCGGATGCGGGCGAACAGGCGGTCGGTCTCGTCCGGGCCGTCGGCGGCGACGAGGATCTCGCTCCCGTCGTCGGTCACAGGCGTTCGAACCGCCAGTCGGTCGGTCGACCGTCCGCGTACGGCATCACGCCCCAGAACGGGCGCAGGTCGTCGTCGAAGACGAGGGGGAGGAAGTGGCGGTCGCCCTCCCACATGGGGAGCTCCGCCGCAGCGTCGGGTGCGCCGTCGCACGCGTCGAGGAGGCGCCGGCGCGGTGCCCAGAAGAGCGTGCCCTCGGCGTTGTGGGTCGGTGGTGTCCCCGTCCACGCCTCGGCGACGAAGACGAACCCGAGCCAGTCGGCGCCGTCGGGTCCGAACCCGGGCCAGCTGATCGTCCCGCGCAGCCGTGGGCCGACGAGGTCGAGCCCCGCCTCCTCGGCGACCTCCCGACGGAGGCACCCGAGCACGTCCTCGCCGGACTCGAGCTTGCCGCCGAGGCCGTTCACCTTGCCGAGGTGGTCGTCGTCAGGGCGGGCGTCGCGGCGCACGAGCAGCACGGTGTCCGTGGCGCGGTCCCACAGGTACACGAGGGTCCCGACGATCGGGCGGTAGGGCGGCGCGGCGGCCATGTGACATGACTAGTCGGCGCGCACGATCCTGTGGGCCATGGGTTGGGTCGACGACGCGGCGCCGGTCGAGGTGTCGGTCGCGTGCGGGTCGTCGATCCACCGGCTGCGCTGGCGGTCGGGGGTGCTCGAGACCTGCGACCACGACCTCGACGCCGAGGAGGCGCTCGTGGCGTTCGGCGGCACCGTGCTGCCCTGCATCCGTCTGCACCGGCTGTGGCGCGACGCGGTCGCGGACGGCGGGTTCCTCGAGGAATGGGCCCGACGGCCCGATCCGGACGCGGCGCGACGCGACTGGATCGCCGGTGCCCTGCGCCGCCTGCGGGCCGAAGGTGTGCAGGACCTCCTGCCGACGCTGCCGCTGCGACGGGCGGAACGGATGGGTGAGGTCCTCGTCGACCTGCCGCCGCCGCTGCTCGACCGGGCGGCGGTCGCCGCGGCGGACCGCGTGCTCGACCGGCGGGTGGTCGTCGGCCCACCGCCGCCGGGCCTCGACGCCGTCGTCGACGCGGTGCGTGTGCGCCTGCGGTCGGCGTTCGTGCGCAGTCTCCTGCGGTGGGCCGACGTGGTGCGTCCCGCTGCGCTCGTGCCGCTGTCGTGCGGCGTCGTCGAACGCGGTGCCGGCCCGCCCGCCGTGGAGGGGCGGCTCGACGGTCGGGCGAGCGCCGTGCGCGTCGTCGTCGACGTGTCGTGGATCGTGGCGGTGTGGGGGCGCGGGATCGAGGTGCTCGACGGCGATCTCGTGGTCGACGCGGACGACGGGTCGGCGACCGTGCTGCGCTGGTCGGCGGCCCCCGGGGGAGGGCTCGTCGCAGGGCTCGCGCGCGTCGACCGCGTCGGAACCGGAGGGGACGGGCCGTACGATGGGGGCGCCCTCGTCGATCGGACCGGAACGTGAACGACCGCACGCAGACACGGACCGGGTGGCTCGCACCCGATGAGATCGAGACCGTCCGCGGTCAGGTCCCGCTCGTCTACGTCGACGCGGTGCCGGTGCGCGTCGACGCCCTCGGTCGCCTGACCCACGTCGGTCTCTTGCTCCGGGCGATGGCCGACGGCACGATCAGCCGTGCCGTGGTGTCGGGGCGGGTCCTCCACGGGGAACGCATCCGTGACGCCCTGCTCCGCAACCTCGAGAAGGACCTCGGACCGGTCGCGCTCCCGCGTCTGCCGGTCGAGGTGTCGCCGTTCACGGTCGTCGAGTACTTCCCCGACCAGGGGATCACCGGGTTCCACGACCCGCGACAGCACGCCGTGAGCCTGGCGTTCGTGGTGCCCGTCGACGGCGACTGCCGCCCTGCGGAGAACTCCCTCGAGCTCACGTGGCTCACCCCGGACGAGGCGACACGCGGCGACATCCGCCGTGAGATGTCGAGCGGGCACGACCGGCTGGTCCGGATGGCGCTCGCGCACGCCGGCGTCCTGCCCTGAGGGCTGCGTCGGGACTTCCGGCGGGACCTCCGACCCTGGTGCGGGCCTGCGGACGTCGTCACGCTGCTGCGATGACGATCACCGACGAACGACGGCTCGAGCAGACGCGCTGGGCGTGGATCAACGAGTACGGGCCGGCCCGGGCCGCGACGATGCTCGACCGTGTCGCCGAACTCCGGGCGTCGGGTCTGCCGCTCGGCGACGCGATCGCCCGCACCGATCCGGAGAACGAGACCGACTACGACGGGTTCTGCGCGAGCCGCTGGTGAGGGCGGCGGCGGTCTGCGATGCTCGGCGCCGATGCTCCCCTCGCTCCGGGTCGACCGCACCGCCGACGAGTCCGCCTTCCGTGACCGGGCGCGTGCCTTCGTCACTGACCGGGTCGTGCCGAACCTCGACGCGTGGACCGCGCGGGGCGGGTTCGGCCGGGAACTGTTCCACGACGCGGCGACGGCGGGCCTGCTGTGCCTCGACGGGCCGCCGGCCTTCGGCGGTGGCGGCGGCGTCGACTTCCGGCGCAACGCCGTGCTGTGCGACGAACTGCACCGGGCAGGCGACGCCGGCGCGGCGTGGGCGCTCGTCACCCATGCGGAGATCTGCGCGCCCTACCTCTGGTCGATCGGCACGCCGGAACAGCAGGAGCGCTGGCTCGGCGACGTGTGCACGGGACGTTCGATCCTCGCCATCGCGATGAGCGAACCGGCGACCGGGTCGGACCTCGCGTCGATCGGGACGACGGCGGAGCGCGTCGGTGACCGGTACGTGCTGCACGGTGCGAAGACGTTCATCTCGAACGGCGTGTCGGCGGATCTGGTGATCGTGGCGGTGCGCACCGACCGCACCGAACGGCACCGCGGGCTGAGCCTGCTCGTCGTCGAGCGCGACACCCCGGGGTTCGGCGTGGGTCGGGCGCTCCGCAAGGTCGGCCTGCGCACCCAGGACACCGCGGAGCTGCACTTCGACGGTGCCGAGGTCCCCGTCGCGAACCTGCTCGGCGCCGAGGGCGAGGGGTTCTACCTGCTCATGCGCAACCTCCCCCGTGAGCGACTCGTCATGGCGGTGGCCGGGCTGTCGCTCGCACAGGCGTGCTTCGACCGCACCGTGGCACGCATCGGACGATCGGTCGGCCAGCACGCGCGGTTCCGCTTCGCCGAGATGCACACGGCGCTGCAGGTCGGCTGGACGTATCTCGACCGCTGCGTCGCCGCGGTCGACGCCGGCGGGTTCGACGCGGCGGACGCGGCGGCGGCGAAGTGGTGGGCGACCGACGTCGGGCAGCGGATCACCGAAGGGTGCTTCGACCTGCTCGGGGACCCGACCGCCACCGACATCGGCCGGTTCGTCGACGACGCCCGTGTGCAGCCGATCTACGGCGGGACGAACGAGATCATGAAGGAGATCGTCGGCCGGTCGCTCGGGGTCTGAGCACCGCCGCGAGGTAGCGTCCGCCCGTGCTGCGGGTGATGACGTGGAACCTGTGGTGGCGGTTCGGCCCGTGGGAACGCCGCCAACCGGCGATCGCCGAGGTCCTGCGCGCCGAGGCGGCCGACGTCATCGGGCTGCAGGAGGTCTTCGTCGAGCGTGGCGGGGTCGACCAGGCGGCCGAACTCGCCCGGTCCCTCGGCTACCACCACGCGACGCCACAGGTCCGGTTCCACGAACGTGACGACGGCACGGCGCTCGCGTTCACGAACGCGGTGCTCAGCCGTTGGCCGATCGTGGCGAGCAAGGCCGTCACGTTGCCACGCGCCGACGGTGCGCCGTCGCACCGCACCGCCCTCGCCGTGCGGATCGCCAGCCCCTTCGGCGAGCTGTGCGTGGTCACCACGCACCTCGACTGGCCCTTCGACCGCACCGCCGACCGGGTCGCACAGGTGCGTGCCGTCGCCGAACTCGTCGCCGCCGAACGACCCGACCCGACCGTCGGGTTCCCGGCGGTGCTGCTCGGTGACCTGAACGCGGTCCCCCAGAGCGACGAGATCCGACTCCTCACCGGCGCGACGGGGCCGGCGTACCCCGGGCTCGTGTTCACCGACGCCTGGGACGTGGCCGGGTTCGGCCGCGGGGACACCTGGGACGGCACCAACCCGTATCTGGCCGAGGCGACCTGGCCGAACCGTCGCATCGACTACGTGCTCGTGTCCTGGCCGCGACCGAAGCCGCTCGGGACGCCGGTTCTCACCCGGCTCGCCGGGGCGACGCCGATCGACGGTGTGATCCCCTCCGACCACTGGGCGGTCGTCGCGGACCTGCGCACCGACTGACGGCCGGGCATGCTGTGTCGGCGGCGGACCGGGATGCCGTCGCAGGGAGGGACCGACGACGTGGGCGCATGTGACGGACGGGTCGCGATCGTGACCGGCGGCGGACGAGGCATCGGACGGGGGATCTCGCTCGGCCTCGCCGCAGACGGCGCGGACGTGGTCGTGAACTACCGGCGCGACCGGGAGGCCGCCGAACGGACGGTTGCCGACATCCGCGCCCTCGGCCGTGAAGCCCTCGCCGTCGGGGCGTCGGTCGACTCCCTCGAGGACTGCCGTCGCCTCGTCGCCGAGACCGTCGACCACTTCGGCCACGTGGACATCCTCGTCAGCAACGGCGCGATCGCGAGCCGCGGCCAGTCGGTGGTGGACAGCGACCCGGAGGAGTTCGAGCGGGTGGTGCGCACGCACGCGTTCGGCGCCTGGTACCTCTGCCACGAGGTGGTCCCGCACCTGCGGACGCGTCCCCGCGGCGACATCGTCGTCATCTCCTCCGTCGCGACCTTGACGATGGGGGCGAACGGCGCGCCGTACAACATGGGCAAGGCGGCGCTCGAGGCGCTCGCCTTCACCCTCGCCAAGGAGGAGCGCCCGCACGGGATCCACGTGAACGTCGTCGCCCCGGGTCTCGTCGACACCGACATGGGGCAGCGGCTCGCGAAGGCGGTCACCGGCGTGACCGACATCAGGGACCTCGACGGCGGGATGCCGTTCGGGCGGGTGTGCCGACCCGAGGACGTGGCGGACGTGGTGCGGTTCTTCTGCTCGCCGGCGGCGTCGTACCTCACGGGGGAGAAGATCAACGTCCACGGCGGCGGCCAGGAGTGGCGCACCGTCGCAAAGGACGACGGCGGTCGGTAGGTTTCTCCTATGCGCGTCGTGCGAATTCGACGGCGGGAGGAGGAGCGGACATGACCGTGGACGACGTCGCCGGAACCGACCAGCTCGTGACCGACGTGGTGCTCGCCGTCACCGACCGCGCCGTGGAGAAGGTGCTCGAGATCCGCTCGGCCGAGGAGGCCCCCGAGACGCTCGGCCTCCGGGTCGAGGTCACCGGCCATCTCGGCGTCGAGTACCAGTACGACCTCAGCTTCGAGGCCCTGCACGCCGTTCCCGAGGGTGACTCCGTGGTCGACCAGGGCGGCCTCCCCGTGATCGTGCCGGCAGGGAGCATCCTGCAGCTCCAGGGAGCGACGTTGGACCTGCCGACGAGCCCCGGTCAGAGCGGGCTCGTGATCCGCAACCCGAACCGTCCGAACCCCCTCGCCGGGCTCGACCTCGCCCTCGACGGGACGCTTGCCGAGAACGTCCGCACGCTGCTCGAGAAGTCGGTCAACCCGTCGCTCGCGAGCCACGGCGGGTTCGCCACGCTCGTCGGCGTCGACGAGGACACCGGCAACGTGTACGTGACCATGGGTGGCGGCTGTCAGGGCTGCTCGATGAGTCGGGCCACGCTGACCAACGGGATCCAGGCGGCGATCAAGGAAGCGCTGCCGCAGGTGAACGAGGTCATCGACGCCACCGACCACACGGCCGGCGAGAACCCCTTCTACAGCTGAGGCCGCAGGGCGGGGCAGGTACGCTCCGCCCATGGATCTCGGAATCTCCGGTCGTACCGCCGCCGTCGCCGCCGCCTCGTCGGGCCTCGGCCTCGCCACTGCGCGTGCCCTCGCCGAGGCGGGGTGCAGGGTCGCGATGTGTGCCCGCACGGCCGAACGGATCGAGGCCGCCGCGGCGACCATCGACGGCGACGTGGTCCCCCTCGTCGCCGACGTGTCGACCCCCGACGGTGCCCGGTCCTTCGTCGAGGCGGCGATCGCCGCGCTCGGCTCGGTCGACATCCTCGTGGCGAACGGCGGTGGTCCTCCGCCCGGCACGTTCGCGACGACCCCGGAGGCGGCCTTCGCCGACGCGCTCGACCTCAACCTGCGGTCCGTCGTGGCGATGTGTTACGCCGCGATCCCCCCGATGCAGGCGCGTGGCTGGGGTCGGGTGGTCGCCATCACGTCGATCTCGGTGCGTCAGCCGATCCCGTACCTGATCCTGTCGAACACGGCGCGCGCCGGGGTGACCGGGTTCCTCAAGACGGTGGCGCTCGAGGTCGCGAAGGACGGGGTGACCGTGAACACGATCCAGCCCGGGTCGCACCTCACCCCCCGCCTCGGCAACCTCGACGACGCGGCGCTCGCCGAGCTCGCTGCGACCGTCCCGACGGGCACGATCGGCGATCCGGGCGACTTCGGTCGCTGCGCCGCGTTCCTGTGCTCGGAGTCGGCGCGCTACATCACCGGCGCCTCGCTCCACGTCGACGGCGGGGCGTACAAGGCCCTCCAGTAGGCGGTCCGGGCGGGGGCGGCGATTTTCGACGCTGTCCGATCCGGCGACCTACGCTCCGGGTCTCCACACGGAAAAGGGGATCCGATGCGCGGCATCATCGCAGCCGGGGCGTACGTGCCCTACAACCGCCTCCAGCGCGCCAAGATCGGCCAGACCCTCGGGTCGGGCGGCGGTCGCGGCACCCGGGCGGTCGCGTCGTACGACGAGGACACCACGACGATGGGCGTCGAGGCCGGTCGTGTCGCCCTGAAGAACGGGCGCGGCGTCGTCCCTGCTTCGCTGTTCTTCGCGACGACCGAGCCTGCGTACCTCGACAAGAACAACGCGTCGGTCGTCCACGCGGCGCTCGACCTCCCCTCCGGTGTCGGTGCGTTCGACGCGGCGGGTTCGGCCCGCTCCGGCATCGGCGCGTTCGCAGCTGCGGCCGGTTCGGCCGCGCCGTCGCTCGCGGTGATCGCCGACATGCGCACCGGTCTCGCGGCCGGTTCCGACGAGGCGAACTGCGGCGACGCCGCGGCGGCGATCCTCTTCGGTTCCGACGGTGACGGCCCCGTGATCGCCGAGATCATCGGCACGGCGTCGGTCACCGCCGAGTTCCTCGACCGCTGGCGGACCGTCGGCTCGCCGACCGCGAAGGTGTGGGAGGAGCGGTTCGCCGAGGCGGCGTACGACCCGGTGATCGCCGAGGCGGTCGCGGCGGGGTACGCGGCGGCGGGCATCACCGCGTCGCAGGTCGACCGGGTCGTCATGACCGGTCTCGCAAGTCGCGCGGTGCGCAGCGCCGCGAAGTACGTCGGCGTCGCCCCCGACCGTTACGTCGGCGGGATGGACGACACGGTCGGCAACACGGGTGCGGCGCACTTCGCGCTCCTGCTCGTCGAGGCGCTCGAGACCGCCGAGCCCGGCCAGATCATCCTCGTGGCGAACGCGGCCGACGGCTGCGACGTGATCGTGCTGCGCACCACGCCCGCGATCGCCGACTACACGTCGGTGCGGCCGGTGCAGCTCCAGGTCGACAAGGGCAACGACGGTCTCGACTACGCCAAGTTCCTCACCTGGAAGGGCATGCTCACCCGTGAGCCCCCGCGGCGACCCGACCCGGATCGTCCCGGGGCCCCGCCGATGCTGCGGACCGACAAGTGGAAGTACGCCTTCCACGGCTCGCGCGACCGCAGCACCGGCATGATCCACCTGCCGCCGCAGCGCGTCTCGGTGCGGGGTGGCTCGGTGGACGACATGGAGGACGTGGCCATGGCCGACGTCCCCGGGACGATCGCCACCTTCACGATCGACCGTCTGGCGTTCTCGATGTCGCCGCCGCTCGTCGCAGCGGTCGTCGACTTCGACGGTGGTGGCCGGTACCCGGTGGAGATGGCCGACATGGACCCGGCCGAGGTGAAGATCGGGCTGCGCGTCGAGATGACGTTCCGTCGCCTGTTCACCGTCGACGGCATCCACAACTACTTCTGGAAGGCCCGTCCGATCCGCTGACGTTCAGCAGCGTTCGACGTAGACGCGGTCGGCGAACAGCGCCAGCGCCTCCACGTCGACCCGCCTGCCGGCGGTGAGCACGGCACCACGGGGTTCCGCAGAGGCGACGACGATCGCGTCCGCGGCGCTGCCGCGCCCAGCAGCGGTGCGCAACCACGCCGCCCGCCGGGCGACGGCGAGGTCGACGTCGGTGCGGATGTCGCAGCACGCGAGCAGCGCCTCGGTACCGGCGTCGGTGGCCTCGTCGCCGGTGAGGCACTCGGCGACCACGACGGCGGGGACGACGGCCGGCCACAGCCCCGCGTCGAGGAGCGCGTCGAGGAGCGCGACGGTGCGCGGTGTCCGCTCGGCGAGGCGGCGGACGGCGGCGGCGTCGAGGACCAGCACGGTGGGACCGGTGCCCTAGAACCGCCGCCGACCGCTGTCGAGCCGGCGGGCGACGAGGGCGGCGCGGTCCCGGTCGGTGCGCCCGGGCTCGCCGACCTCGGCGACGAGCGTCGTCCGGAGGTCGGCCGTTGCCGCGAGCAGGTCGAGGCGCCGGACCTCGGCACGCACCGCCTCCTGCAGGAGCTCCGACGCCGGGAGCCCCCGTTCCTTGACCGCCCGGTGGAGGTCGTCGGGCAGGTACACCTGGATCCGAGGCATACGCCTAAGTGTACGCCTATCCGGGACGCGCGTCGCTGCGGGGACACGTAGGGTGTGGGGGTCAACCGCTTCGGTGAGGAGAAACCATGAGCTCGAACGGCATCCGTGACAAGGTCGCCATCGTCGGCATGGGCTGCACGCCCTTCGGCGAGCACTGGGACAAGTCGGTCGACGACATGCTCGTCGACGCGACCGAGGAGGCGTTCCGTACCTCCGGCATCGCCAAGGACCAGATCGACGCGTTCTGGCTCGGCACCATGGGCTCGGGCATCTCCGGCCTCACCCTCAGCCGCCCGCTGAAGATCGACTACAAGCCGGTCACCCGCCTCGAGAACATGTGCGCCACCGGCTCCGAGGCCTTCCGCAACGCCTGCTACGCCGTCGCCTCCGGCGCGTACGACATGGTGATGGCGGTCGGCGTCGAGAAGCTCAAGGACTCCGGCTTCTCCGGTCTCGTCATGTCGGGTGCCCCCGCCGACGGCACCGACCCGACCATCACCGCCCCGGCGACCTTCTCCCTGCTCGCCCCCGCGTACGGCAACAAGTACGGCGTGGACGAGGCCGAGATGAAGGACGTGATGACGCGCATCGCGTGGAAGAACCACAAGAACGGCGCCCTGAACCCGCGTGCGCAGTTCAAGAAGG
The DNA here is from genome assembly GCA_964453335.1 of uncultured Acidimicrobiaceae bacterium. GTDB lineage: Bacteria > Actinomycetota > Acidimicrobiia > Acidimicrobiales > CAIXPF01 > VGBO01. The sequence goes on along the minus strand of CAYVOK010000002.1, from coordinate 117,778 downwards.
AAGTCGGCAAGGACGTCATCTGCAACAGCCCGCTCGTCGCCGGGCCGCTCGGCATCTTCGACTGCTCGGGCGTCTCCGACGGCGCGGCCTGCGCGATCATCGTGCGCGCCGAGGACGCCTACAAGTACACCGACAAGCCGCTGTTCGTGAAGGCGCTCTCCTTCACCGCCGGCCCGGCGTTCGGTCCGATGGACCCCGACTACGACTACACGACCTTCACCGAGGTCTCGAAGTGCGCCGAGGATGCCTACAAGCAGGCCGGCGTCACCGACCCCCGCGGCCAGATCGCCATGGCCGAGGTGCACGACTGCTTCACCCCGACGGAGCTCGTCCTCATGGAGGACCTCGGGTTCGCCGAGCGCGGCACCGCCTGGAAGGAGGTCCTCGCAGGGACCTACGACCTCGACGGTGACCTGCCCGTCAACCCCGACGGTGGTCTGAAGTCCTTCGGTCACCCGATCGGTGCGTCCGGCCTGCGCATGCTCTTCGAGTGCTGGCTGCAGCTCCGCGGCGAGGCCCCGCCCGAGCGGCAGATCAAGACCACGAAGACGCTCGGCCTCACCCACAACCTCGGCGGCCAGCCGGGGGCCTGCGTGAGCTTCATCTCGATCTGGGGCACCGAGCTCGGCTGAGCCCGGCCCAGAGCCCACGAACGAGCGGTGCCCGGCGGTCCGACCGCCGGGCACCGGCGCGTCCGGGCCCTACCATGCCCCTTCGTGCCGTTCCCCCTGATCCGCCCCGCACTCGGGTGGGTGGTGGTCCTCGACGTGGTCGCCTGGGCGCTGCTGTCGAGCGTGGTCGGCTACGTCGGTCATCGGCTCCCCGCCAGGCTGCTCCTGCGTGACCGCGGGCCGCTGCGGCTGACCGCCGCCGAAGGACGCGGCACCCCGTGGCGTCAGCTCGGGATCCGCCGCTGGAAGGACCTCCTGCCCGAGGCCGGTGCGCTGTTCCCGGGCGGGGTCTCCAAGCGGGCGCTCGGTGGCCACGACGACGAGGCCCTGCACCGGATGACCCGGGAGACCCGGCGGGCCGAGATCGTGCACTGGGCGCTGCTCGTCGCCTGGCCGCCGTTCCTCCTGTGGAACCCGCCGTGGCTCGCAGCGGCGATGGCCGTCTACGCGGTGGCGGCGAACCTGCCGTGCCTCGCCGCGCAACGCTGGAACCGGGTGCGTCTGCTGCGCGTGCTCGAACGCCGGGCCGCCCGCCTCCGCTGAGTCCCGGCGGGCGCGCCACAATGGTCGGGTGATCGGCGACGTCCTCCTCGGCATCGTGGCCTTCGTGGTCATGGAACCCGTGACCGCCCTGCTGCACCGGGTGCTGTTCCACGGTCGCCTCGGCTACTCGCTGCACCGCAGCCACCACGTGTCCGGCAACGAGCGCTTCGAGGCGAACGACCTCTACCCGGTGATGCTCGCCGCGGTGACGATCGTGGCGATCTGGCTCGGCGTGCAGGTGGAGGCCCTCGCGTTCCTCGCCCCGGTCGGCGCCGGCGTCACCGCGTACGGCGCCGCCTACGCGTTCGTGCACGACGTGTACATCCACCGGCGGATCCCGCTCCTGCCGGCGAAGGTCCGGGTGCTCGAACCGCTGCGTGAAGGGCACCGGATCCACCACCTCTACAGCGGTGCGCCCTACGGCATGCTGCTGCCGGTCGTCCCCGCCGCGCTGCGCGCCCGGGCGAGAGGAACCACGGTCGACCCGCTCGCCCGCTGACACGGTCGGCCCCGAGGCCGCAGCGGATCAGACCCCGAGGGCGGTGCGCACCGACGCGGCGACCCCGTCGCCGTCGAGACCGAGCGACGAGAGGATCTCGTCGGCACGCCCGTGTGCGAGGAACGTCGTCGGCACACCGAGCACGACCACCGGCGGTGCAGTCCGGTCCGGGGTCGCAGTCGCAGCCACGGCGGCAGCGATGCCCGCGCCCGCGCCACCGTCACGGAAGCCGTCCTCGACGGTCACGACGAGATCGTGCGCGGCGGCGTCCGCGATCATCGCCGGGTCGAGCGGGGTCACGACCCGTACGTCCCACACCGACGCCTCCACCCCGGCCTCGGTGAGACGGCCGGCGGCCTCACGGGCTGCGGCGAGCATCTTGCCGACGCCGAGCAGCGCGACCCGTCGTGCTCCCGTGCCGGTCCCGGCGGCGCGGACCAGGCGGGCCTCGAGGCCGGAACCGACCTCGTCCTCGGGGACCGAAGGTGCGGGGGTCTTCGGCCAGCGGATCGCGACCGGACCGTCGTCGATCTCGAGGGCGTCGTGCAGCATCACCTGCAGCTCCTGGTAGGACGACGGCGCGAACACCGTGATCCCGGGGACCTTCGTGAGCAGCACCATGTCGAGCACGCCGTGGTGCGACGGGCCGTCGTCGCCGGTGATGCCGGCACGGTCGAGGCAGAACACCACCGGGAGACGGTGCAGGCCCACGTCGTAGATGGTCTGGTCGATCGCCCGGGTGAGGAACGTCGAGTACAGGGCGATGACGGGGCGCATCCCGCCCATCGCCAGCCCCGCCGCCATCGTGACGGCGTGCTGTTCGGCGATGCCGACGTCGATGCATCGGTCCGGGAACCGGTCGATGAAGCCGAGCAGGCCGGTGGAGTCGGGCATCGCAGCGGTGATCGCGACGAGGTCGGGTCGGGCCTCGCCCTCCTTCACGATCGCCTCGGCGAACGCAGCGGTGTACGACCCGGCCTTCATCGCCGAGGTGTCGTGCAGCTTCTTGACGTCGTCGGCCTCGGCCGGTCCGTACCCGCGTCCCTTGTCGGTGAGGACGTGCAGCACGACCGGTCCGTCGTGCTCGACGGCGAGCCGCATCGCCGTCTCGAGTTCGGTGACGTCGTGGCCGTCGAAGGGGCCGGCGTAGCGGACGCCGAGGTCCTCGAAGAACGCCCGTGGCTCCCACATCTGGCGGATCGCCGCCTTGGTGGCGTCGAGGCCACGTTCGACCATCTCGGCACCGACGGGGATCTGACGGATGAGCCGGCGCAGACGGTCCTGCTGGCGTGCGGTCTCGGGGTGGATGCGCAGGCGGATCAGGCTCTCGGACAGACGCGAGACGGTCGGCGCGTACGACCGGCCGTTGTCGTTCAGCACGATCAGTACGCGGCTACCGGCATGACCGAGGTTGTTGAGCCCCTCGAACGCCATGCCGCCCGTCATCGCACCGTCGCCGATCACGGCGACGACCCGGCGTTCGGTCTCGCCCTTCGCAGCGAACGCGGCGGACAGGCCGTGCGCGTAGGAGAGGATCGTCGAGGCGTGGCTGTTCTCCACCCAGTCGTGCTCGGACTCCGACCGGCTCGGGTAGCCCGAAAGGCCGCCCGGCTGGCGCAGCGCGTCGAAGAGGGCCCGGCGTCCGGTGAGCAACTTGTGGACGTAGGCCTGGTGGCCGGTGTCCCACAGGATCACGTCGCGGGGGGACTCGAAGACCCGGTGCAGGGCGATGGAGAGCTCGACGACGCCGAGGTTCGAGCCGAGATGGCCGCCGTGGGTCGTGACGGCGTCGACGACGACCGCCCGGAGTTCGTCGGCGAGTTCGACGATCGCCCCGTCGTTCAACGACCGGAGGTCACGCGGCGTTCGCACGGAGTCGAGGACCATGGCGGACACCCCACTTTCCGTACGTTCCGCCTGGCCGACGAACCTACCCCGCGGCTCGCACCTCGGCGGACCCGGACCGTCGCCGACGCACCACCTCGGCGACCCCCCGCCCGCACGCGAAGACGGCGAGACCGCCGATCGCGTCGATCCAGTAGTGGTTCGCAGTCACCACGATCGAGACGAGCGTGAGCGGTGCGTACATCCACAGGGCGACACGCACCCAGCGTGGCCCGGCGAGCGGCAGCAGGGCGGCGGTGCACCACACCGACCAGCCGATGTGCAGGCTCGGCATCGCCGCGTACTGGTTCGAGATCGCGACCATGGTGTCGGAGCTGAACGACCACAGCGTCGGGTGCGTGACCATCGTGTCGACGAACTGGTCGGCGAACGCCGTGCCGCCGAATACCGCGCCGCCGAAGGGCCCGTCGTCGGCGAGCAGGCGCGGCGGCATGAGGGGGAACGTGCTGAACCCGACCAGCGCCGAGCCGGTCATCACCGCGAGCGTCGTGCGGTAGGTGCGGTAGCGCTCCGGCGCCCGGCGGAACAGCAGGACCATCGCCGCACCCGTGACGACGAAGTGCAACGTCCCGTAGTACAGGTTCCAGAACCGGATCACGACACCGGGCAGGGCGAGCACGACGTCCTGCAACGCCGGTTCCACGTAGGTGCCGAGTGCCCGTTCCACCCGGATGACGCCGAGGGCGTTCTCGTAGGCGACCGACGGGTCGACCGCCGCCGAACCGAACCGGTTCCGCACCCAGGAGTAGCAGCCGTAGAAGACGAGCACGGTGGCGACCTCGACCCACCAACGCAGGCGCCGCCGTCCGGCAGCGTCCGCCGCGGCGACGTCGTCGGGGGCGGCCGTGGTCGTCAGCGGAGTTTCCCCAGGAACCGTTCGACGTCGACCGAGACCCGGTGCACGACCCCGACGGCGACGTCACCCGACTCGTCGTGCGCGCGCACGTCGAACCGCAGCCGCGCCCCGTCGACCTCGGCGAGCACCGCCTCGGCGTGGACGGTGCGACCGACTGCGGTCGCAGCGAGGTGGTCGAGCTCCACCCGGGTCCCCACCGTCGTCCGCCCGGCGTCGAGATGGCCTGCGAGTGCGGCGCAGGTTGCCTCCTCGCACAGCGCGACGACCCGCGGCGTCCCGAGGACGGGGACGTCGCCGGAACCGAGGGCGATCGCCGTGTCGGCGTCGGAGACGGTCAACGAAACGGTCGCACGCAGGCCGGGCACGGGAGGCACGGGGGGTACCCTAGGAGGTGCCGTGACGTTCCACCACGTCGCACCGACCACCCCGTCGACACCGGAGGAACCGTGATCGATCACGACCTGCTGCGACGCACGCTCGACGTCGCGCTCGGCCGCGGCGGCGACTTCGCCGAGGTGTTCGTCGAGGACGTCCGCACGTCGTCCGCCGGCCTCGACGACGGCCGGATCGAGGAACTCGTGACGGGCCGCGACCGTGGCGCCGGCATCCGTGTCGTCGTCGGCAACGGGACCGGGTTCGCGCACACGGCCGACCTCAGCGAGGCCGGTCTCGCCGAGGCCGCACGGGTCGCAGCGGCCGCCGCCCGTGGCGGTGGAGCATCCGGGCGTGCGGTCGCACTCGACCGGGCCCGGCGCAGCGACACGCTCGCCGTCCTCGACCCCGCTGCGATCCCCAAGGCCCGCAAGGTCGACCTGCTGCGTCGTGCCGATGCGGCCGCCCGTGCGGCCGGTCCGTCGGTGGTGCAGGTGTCGGCCCGCTACGGCGACGCCCGTCGGCGCACGGCGGTGGCGAACAGCGAGGGCGTGCTCGCCGAGACCGACCGGGTGACGACCAGCTTCAGCGTCGGCGTCGTCGCCCGGGGCGACACCGGGCTGCAGACCGGGCGGGAGAGCCTCGGCCGCGTCGCCGGGTTCGAACTGTTCGACGACCACGACGTCGCCGACCTCGCCGAGCGCGCCGCCGCCCGGGCCGTGCGCAAGCTCGCCGCCCGCCCGGCGCCGAGCGGTTCCCTGCCCGTCGTGATCGCATCCGGATCGGGTGGGATCCTCTTCCACGAGGCGTGCGGGCACGGTCTCGAGGCCGACCTCGTCGCGAAGGGTGCGTCGGTGTTCGCCGGTCGGCTCGGTCAGCAGGTCGCGAGCCCGCTCGTCACCGTCGTCGACGACGGGACGATGGCCGGCGAATGGGGCTACCTGCCCCTCGACGACGAGGGCCGTCCGGCGGCGCGCAACGTGCTCATCGACGGCGGTGTCCTCACCGACTACCTGTACGACCTCGACCGGGCGCGACGCGAAGGCCGTGCGGGTACCGGGAACGGGCGGCGGCAGAGCTACCGCCACCTGCCGATGGTGCGCATGACGAACACGTACATCACCGCCGGGACGTCCGACCCCGCCGACATCGTCGCCGACACCGATCACGGCGTGTACGTCGCACAGCTCGGCGGCGGCCAGGTCGACACCGCATCGGGGGACTTCGTGTTCGGCATGACCGAGGCGTACCTCATCGAGGGCGGTCGCATCACCGAACCGATCCGGGACGGCAACCTCATCGGCAACGGCCCGAACGCGCTCGCGTCGATCGACGCGGTCGGCACCGACTTCGCGATGGGTTCCCCCGGGACCTGCGGCAAGGACGGGCAGGGCGTCCCGGTGGGGACGGGTACGCCGACCCTGCGGGTGCCCGCGCTGACGGTCGGCGGCACGGCGGCATGACCGCCGTCGACCTCGACGCACTCGCCGCCCGCGTCGTCGACCGTGCGGCACCGGGGGAGGGCCTCGAGGTCGCGGTGAGCCGATCGAGCTCCACCACCGTCCGTGCGCACGGTGGCGAGGTCGAGTCGTTCACGTCGGCGGAGTCCTTCGGTGTCGGCATCCGGGTCGTCGTCGACGGTCGCGTCGGGTTCGCGCACGCCGGTTCCTTCGACGACGACGTCGTCGCCGACGCCCTCGCCGAGGCCCGTGACAACGCGTCCTTCGCGGAGCCCGACCCGTGGGCCGGTCTCGCCGAACCCGACGGTGTCGCCGCACCGGCGATCGACCCGTGGTCCTCGGCGCTCGCCGCCGTCCCCGCCGACCGCAAGATCGCGCTCGCCCTCGACCTCGAACGGGCGACCCGTGCCGCGGACCCACGGATCCGCGGTGTGCGCGTCGCCACCTACGGCGACAGCGCGTCGGAGTGGGCGATCGCGTCGACGACGGGGATCCGGGCGACGTCGCGGGCGACGACGGCGTTCCTCAGCGTGCAGGCGCTCGCGGACGACGGGCCGTCGACGCACAGCGGCTACGGCGTCGACGTCGGTCGCGACCCCGACGCGCTCCGACCCGACCGTGTGGCGGCGGAGGCGGTCCGGGAGGCGACGCGTCTCATCGGCGCCGCACCCGTCCCCTCGGCGCGTGTCACCGTCATCCTCGACGCGCGGCGGGCGGCGACCCTGCTCGGCATCGTCGCCGGGACCCTCTGCGGCGACGTGGTCACCCGGGGGCGGTCACCGTTCGCCGACCGCCTCGGCGAGGTGGTGGCGTCACCGCTCCTCGGCCTGCTCGACGACCCGACAGACGAACGTTCCGTCGGTGCGGAGGCGGTCGACGGCGAAGGACTCGCCAGCCGCCGCACACCGCTGCTCGAGGGCGGTCGTCTCCGGGCGTTCCTCCACAACAGCGCGACGGCACGGCGGGCCGGTGCCGCCTCGACCGGCTCCGCGATCCGGGGTGCGCGCACCCTGCCCGGCGTCGGTGCCCGGGCGCTGCAGGTCGTACCGGTCGACGGCGACCTCGAGACGATCCTCGCCCGGGTGGGCGACGGCTTCCTCGTGCAGTCGATGCACGGGCTCCACTCGGGCGTGAACCCGGTGAGCGGCGACTTCTCCGTCGGCGCGGACGGGCTCATGGTGCGCGGTGGTGCGCTTGCGGAACCGGTGCGCGAGGTGACGATCGCGTCGACGCTGCAGCGGCTCCTCGCAGATGTCGTCGAGGTCGGCGGGGTCGTCGAGTGGCAGCCCGGCGGGACCGGGTCGGTGCCGCTCGCCGTCGCGGACGTCGCCCTGTCGGGCCGCTGATCTAGCCTCGGTGATCGTGCGTCCGACCGACGAGGGCATCGCCCGTCACCCCCACCTCGCCGACGAGCGGCCCGAGGGCTGGGTGCGCGTCGACATGCACAGTCACACCATGTGGTCGGGTGACTCGACGACGACGCCGGAGGAACTCGTCGAGGGCATCGAGGCGGCCGGCATCGACGTGCTCTGCATCACCGACCACAACGCGCTGCGCGGGGCGGAGGAGTTGCAGGATCGCCTGCCGTGCCGGGTCGTGCTCGGCGAGGAGGTCAAGACCTACGTCGGGGAGATCATCGGTCTGTTCCTGACCGAGCGGATCCCGGGCAGCCTGCCTCCCGTCGAGGTGTGCGAACGCATCCGGGCGCAGGGTGGGATCGTCTACATCCCGCACCCCTTCGACCCGATGCGGAACTGCCTGCAGGAGCCGGTGCTCGTCGACCTCGTCGAACGCGGCCTCGTCGACGCGATCGAGACGTGGAACGGCAAGACGTCGCTCGTCCACCTGCAGCGGCGTGCCGCCGAGTTCGCCGCCGAGGTCGGTCTGCCCGGTGGCGGCGGCAGCGACGCGCACGTCGCCGAGGCGATCGGCGCCGCCTACGTCGAGATGCCCGACTTCACCGACGCCGCGAGCTTCCTCGCCGCGTTGCCGCAGGGCCGTGTGGTCGGCCACCACTTCGATGCGCCCCGCCGGTGGCGGCCGCGCATCGTCCCGTCGACGTCGATCCACTGATCGACCCGACGGTCAGTCGAGCAGTTCGATCGCTCGGAACAGCGCGCCGCGCACGGTGGCGATGTTGCGGCGGAAGAACTCGAACACCTGCTCCTGCGTGACCGGTTCGACCGCCGGGTCGTCCTCGAGGCCGGCGTCGTAGTCGGTGACGAGCGCGACGCTCGCGTAGGGGATCCCGGCCTCGACGGCGAGCGCCGCTTCCGGGTAGTTCGTCATGTTCACGACCGACCACCCCATCTGGCTGAACCAGCGGGACTCGGCCGTCGTCGAGAACCGCGGGCCGCTGATCACCACGACCGTGCCGGTCGGGTGGGTGACGACGTCCTGCTCCCGGCACGCCTGGGTGAGGATCTCCCGGAGCCGCGCGTCGTAGGGGTGGGCCATCGACGTGTGCTGCGGTCCCGGACCGTCGAAGAACGTGTCCGCCCGACCCGAGGTGCGGTCGACGAACTGGTCGATGACGACGAAGTGCCCGGGGGCGATCCCGGGTTGCAGCGAGCCGGCGGAGCACGGTCCGAAGAGGGCACGGACGCCCGCCTGCTGCATCGCCCACACGTTCGCCCGGAAGTTCACCCGGTGCGCCGGGAACTCGTGGTGGCGGCCATGGCGTGCGAGGAACGCGACCGTCCGCCCGGCGACGGTGCCGTAGTGGAGGGGAGCGGAGGGCGGACCGTACGGCGTCTCGACCGCCACCTCGGTGACCTCGTCGAGGAACTCGTAGAGCCCGGACCCGCCGAAGACCCCGACGTCGGCGGGCGGGACGGACACGTCAGTCGCCACCCGTCGACGAGCCGCCGGACGACGAACCCGACGAGGAGCTGTCCGAGGAGCTCGACGTGCCCGACGACTCCGACGACGAAGCGCTCGATGAGCTCGACGACCCCGACGACGAGTCGGAGCTCGTCGTGCGGCTCGCGGACGACGACGACTTGGAGTCGGTCTTGTAGAAGCCGGAACCCTTGAAGGTCACTCCGACGGGGGTGAACACCTTCTTCACCGGCGCGCCCTTCTCGCAGTTGCACACCGTGCGGGGCGGATCGGTGAAGGACTGTTGTTCCTCGAACTGCTTGTCGCACTCGAGACAGCGGTACACGTACGTGGGCATCGGGGTGGGGCTCCTCACGCAGTTAGCACTCGACAGCGGAGAGTGCCAGGGTACCGCGGCGGGGTGGGCAGGCCGAAGTCGCCGGGTGTGGCGGCTCGCCCGACGGGGCACGACGACCCCACCGACCCCGGAGACCACCGTGCAGCTTCCCGTCATCCCCCGGTCGCCCACCGCCCCTGTGTCGGCGGGCCGGGCCGTGCTGGTCGACGCCCCGCCGGACGCCCCGGCGGGACGGACCGTGCGGAAGGCGGTCATCCCCGCCGCAGGACTCGGCACCCGGTTCCTCCCCGCCACCAAGGCCGTGCCGAAGGAGATGCTGCCGCTCGTCGACGCCCCGGCCATCCAGTACGTCGTCGAGGAGGCCGTCGCAGCCGGGATCACCGACATCCTCCTCGTGACGAGCCCGCACAAGAAGGCGGTCGAGGACCACTTCGACCGAGCGTTCGAACTCGAGGCCCGCCTCACCGGACGTGGCCGCCACGACGAGGTCGCCGAACTGCGTCGTCTCGCCGACCTCGCACGGGTGCACACGCTCCGCCAGGGCGAGCCGCTCGGACTCGGTCACGCCGTCCACGTCGCCCGCCACCACGTCGGCGACGAGCCCTTCGCCGTGCTGCTGCCCGACGACCTGCTCGTCGACGGTGGCGCGCTGCTGCGGCGTCTCGTCGCGACGACGGTGCAGACCGACCGGTCGTCGGTCGCGTTGCTCGCCGTGCCGCCCGAGGAGATCGGTGCGTACGGGTGTGCCGTGCCGGTGCGCGCCGCCGCCGACGGTGACGTGCTGCCGCTCGCCGGCCTCGTCGAGAAACCCGCCCCCGACCGCGCGCCGTCCTACCTCGCCGTCATCGGCCGGTACGTGTTCACCTCGTCGATCTTCCGGCACCTCGACGGACTCGGCCCCGGCGCCGGTGGCGAGATCCAGCTGACCGACGCCATGGACCGCCTCGCCCGGGCCGAGGGGCTGGCCGGCGTGCGTTGCACCGGCGGTCGGTACGACGTCGGCGCGAAGCTCGACTACCTCCGTGCGACGGTCGACCTCGCGCTGCGTCGGCCGGACATCGGGCCCGCGTTCGCCCGGTACCTGACCGAGGTCGTGCGCCGTGGTGTCGACGGGACCGGTACGGGAGGACCGCCACTAGCGTCGGGCGCATGATCCCGCTCGAGGTCGCCCGGACCCGCGTGCTCGCGGGGTGCACCCCGCTCGCCCCGCGGCCCGTCGCCGTCGCCGAGGTGGCCGGGCTCGTGCTCGCCGCCGACGTCGTCGCCGGTGAGCTGATCCCGCCCTTCGACAACACCGCCGTCGACGGGTTCGCCGTCCGGTCGGTCGACGTCACGGGTGCCGGGCCGTCGACGCCCGTGGTGCTCGACGTCGTCGGCACCGTCGCCGCAGGTGCGGTCGCCGACTGTGCCGTCGGCGCAGGTCAGGCGATCCGGATCATGACCGGCGCCCCGATCCCCCCGGGGGCGGACGCCGTCGTGATGGTGGAGGACACCACCGCCCTCGACGGCGGCGACCGGGTCGCGGTCGGCGCAGCGGTCGGCGCAGGGTCGGCGATCCGGCCGGCCGGCGACGACGTGCGGCCGGGCACCGTCGTGTTCCGCGCCGGCGAGGAGCTCTCCGCCGCCCATCTCGGCGTCCTCCGCTCGCTCGGGCTCGTGGAGGTGGTCGTCCACCCGCGGCCGCGCGTCGGGGTGCTGTCCACCGGCGACGAGCTCGTCGAGGGCCCCGTCGCCCTCCGACCCGGTCAGATCCGCGACTCGAACCGGGCGACGTTGCTCGCGCTCGTCGCCGCCGCCGGGTGCGTCCCCGTCGACCTCGGGCTCCAGCCCGACGTCGAGGCGACGATCGCAGCGGCGTTCGAGGACGGGGCACGCCACTGTGATGCGCTGTTGTCCTCGGGCGGGGTCAGCATGGGGGACTTCGACTACGTGAAGCGGGTCCTCGACCGCGTCGGCGAGATGAACTGGATGCAGGTCGCGATCAAGCCGGCGAAGCCGCTCGCGTTCGGGCACGTGCACGGGATCCCCTGTTTCGGTCTGCCGGGCAACCCGGTCAGCTCGATGGTGAGCTTCGAGCTGTTCGCCCGGCCCGGCCTCCGGCGCCTCGGTGGCTATCCGGACGACCGGCTCGCCCGGCCTCCCGTCCGTGCCGTCGCACCCGAGGGGTTGCGGCGCACGCCCGACGGCAAGACGCACTTCCAGCGTGTCGTCGCCGACTACGACCACGCGCGTGCGGCCTACGTCGTGCGGACCGCAGGAGGTCAGGGTTCGCACCATCTCGCCGCTATGGCCGCGGCGAATGCGCTCGCCGTCGTCCCCGACGGCGACGGGGTGGCCGCCGGTGGGAGCGTCGACGTGCTCCTCCTCCGATGAGCGACGGTACGATCCAGCCGTGACCACGCCGCTCGTCGACGGATTCGGCCGAGTCCACCGCGACCTGCGGATCTCCGTCACCGACCGCTGCAACTTCCGCTGCACGTACTGCATGCCCGAGGAGGGCATGACCTGGCTGCCGCGCACGGAGCTGTTGAGCTTCGAGGAGATCACCCGCGTCGCGACCGTCATGGTCGAACGGTTCGGCGTCGACTCGATCCGCATCACCGGTGGCGAACCGACCGTCCGCGCGCACCTCCCGACCCTCGTCGGCATGCTCGCCCGCCTCCCCGTCGACCTCGCGCTCACCACGAACGGGGCGACGCTGCGCGCCGTCGCCGCCGATCTCGCGGCCGCCGGTCTGCGACGGATCAACGTGAGCTGCGACTCGCTGCGCCACGACCGGTTCGAACGGATCACCAAGCGGGACCTGCTCGACAAGGTCCTCGACGGCATCGACGCCGCGCTCGAGGCCGGGCTCGCCCCGGTCAAGGTGAACGCGGTGCTCATGCGGGGTGTGAACGACGACGAGATCGTGGACTTCGCCCGGTTCGGCCGCGAGCGGGGCGTGGTCGTGCGCTTCATCGAGTACATGCCGCTCGACGCGCAGGGGGCGTGGGACAACCGGTCCGTCGTCACCTTCGAGGAGATCCACCGGACGATCGACGCGGTCTTCCCGCTCGAGGAGGTGCCGAACGGGTCCGCCCCGGCGGAACGGTTCCGCTACCGCGACGGCGGCGGCGAGATCGGCATCGTCGCCTCGGTCACCCGCAGCTTCTGTGACCGCTGCGACCGGGTGCGGCTCACCGCCGAGGGGGCGTTCAGGAACTGTCTGTTCGCGGTCGACGAGTTCGACCTGCGGGGTCTGCTGCGCTCCGGCGCCGACGACGACGCCCTCGCCGACCTCATCGCCCGGGCGGTCGGGGCGAAGTGGGCCGGCCACGCCATCAACCAGGTGCACTTCATCCGGCCGAACCGCTCGATGAGCCAGATCGGCGGCTGAGGAGGCGGGGCCGGGGCGGCCCTAGACTTCCCGCATGCCCGAAGGCCTCACCCACCTCGATCCGCTCGGCCGTGCCCGCATGGTGGACGTGACGCCGAAGGAACCGACGCACCGTCGAGCGGTCGCCCGGGCGACGGTGTTCATGCGGCCCGAGACGGCCTCGCTGATCGCCCGCGGGGCGGTCACCAAGGGCGACGTGCTCGCGGTCGCCCGGGTCGCCGGCATCCAGGCCGCGAAGCGGACGTCGGACCTGATCCCGCTGTGCCACCCGCTGCTCGTCGGATCGGTGTTCGTGAACTTCCGCATCGAGGACGGGCACATCGAGGTCGAGGCGTCCGTCGACACCGTCGACCGGACCGGCGTCGAGATGGAGGCGCTCACAGCGGCCTCCGTCGCAGCGCTGACCATCTACGACATGTGCAAGTCGGCAGACCGCGACATGACGATCGGCGACGTCGCCCTGTGGGAGAAGACGGGTGGTCGGTCCGGTGTCTACCGTCGCGAAAGCCCTGGTCAGACCCCCTGAAGGGTCGAATCTCTGGCGATTTCGGTCCGACGCCGGTAGATTCGTACCACCTTCGCAGCGGGTCGACCCCCGGGTCGGACCGCAGTCCCGGTCAGTTCGAACGATCTCGATCCGAGACGGCAAGCGAAGCGTCGGAGCTCCCCCGACGGAACCGGTTCACCGGATCCCGTCCAGCCCCGGCGCCGTCTCGGTAGGGAAGGATCCATGGTGAGCATCGGCACGCTTCTCGTCCTCGTGTTCCTCGTCGGTATGTGGATCGCGCTCCTTGCGGGCCCGGTCATCCAGAGGAACTCCGCCGGACGGGGAGGTGATCCGATCGGCGCACTCGTGCGCAAGCTCGCCGACCGGGATCGGTCCACGGCGACACGCGCCGGGAGCCTGCCGCTGCAGGACCGCACCCGGTTCGCCATGGCGATCGAACCGGGCGCCGTGCCCGTCGCCAGCCGACCGGCCGTGCGCCGTCCCACCAACCGCTCGCGGGCAGCAGCCCGTCGCCGTCGTCAGGTCCTCACCGGGCTCGGCGGCGTCGCGACGCTCTCGCTCCTGCTCTGGATCGCCGGCGTCGGTTTCTTCGGGTTCGTCTTCGCACTCTCCCTGCTGCTCCTCGTCGGGTACGTCGGAGCGATGCTGTACCTCTTCCAGGTGCACGCCGAACGTGAGATGAAGGTCGCGTTCCTGCCCCACCAGGGTGCGGTGCGTGCGCCGACCTCGCTCGAGGACTACCGCCGGACCGCGCAAGGCCGCCGCTGACCCTCCCGGCTTGGTCCCGGGTAGGGGTGGGTCGGCTAGCATGAGCGGGCCCGTGGGGGTGTAGCTCAGTTGGCTAGAGCGCTACGTTCGCAACGTAGAGGTCGTGGGTTCGATTCCCATCACCTCCACCACGATCTGGAACCGGTACCGAGGTGACCATGCGTCCGTCCGGTACCGGTTCTGCCGCGTCCGGTCCCGTCGTCGGCCTCCTCGGCGTCGTCGGGACCGACGACCTCGCCCGCGACCTCGCCGCCCGGGTCGTCGCGGCCGAACTCGCCCGACGCCTGCCGACCGCGACGCTCCGATGGTTCAGCCCCCTCGCGCCCGGGAGCCCGGCCCCGCGGACCGACCCCGACAGCGCACCGCTCGGTGCATGGGGTGACGCCACGACGGCCCGACTCGCCGCGCTCGTCGACGTGACCGTCGCCGTCGGCCCCGACCTCCACGACGACCCGGCACGCTGCACGTGGCGGGCCGGGATGCGGGACGACGCCGTGCGCCTCGTCGCACCGTGGCGGTACCTGGCCGCGGGCCTCGGGCCCGCCTCCGGGGTCCCCCATGCGTGGGCCGCCGTCGGCGTCCCCGCCGACCCGGGCCCCGACCTCGCCGCGCTGCTCGACACCGCCGTCGGCGAACTGCTCGTCGCCGGGGTCGCGACCGACGACGACGCCGCACGGCTGCGTCGGGCCGGCGTCGGTGCGGCGGTCCCCGTCGTCGGCGACCCGCTCGTCCTCGCCGACCGTCTCCTCGCCGACGACGTCCTCGCCGACCGGCGGGCGATGTTGCGGCTCCTCGACCTGCTGCCCGAGGGTGCCTACCGGGTCGTGGCGGTGGCTGACGTCGAGCGGGTCGACGACCTCGTGGCCGCCGTCGTCGAGGCAGAGGCTGCGACGTCCCGACCGCTCGTCGTCGTCGACGTCGACGCCGGTGCCGCTGGGCGGGTCCTCGTCGACCGTCTCGAGGCGGCACTCGACCGGGCGGTCCGGCGGGTGCCCGCCGTCGCCGGCGCCCAGGACGCCGTCGCCGCGATCGCCGGGGCCGCCGACCACGTGCTGGCCGCACCGCCGGTGCGCACCCTCTGCGACGTCTACCGCGTGCCGGAGGCCGGGGTGCGCAACGACGTGTCGGCCGACGCCGACCGTGCGCTCGCTGCACGTCGGGAGCGCCTCGACGCCCACTTCGACGACCTCGCCGCAGTGATCCGCGCGGCGCTCGAGGCGGCCCCGCAGGCCCGAGCCGACCGCGTCGTACGACTCGAGGCCGATCTGACTGCGGCCCGTGCCCGGGTCGCCGCGGCCGAGGATCGTCTCCTGCACGAACGTCGGGTGCTCGCCGCCGCGATGCGGCAACGACAGGCCGAGCTCGAACGGCGGGCCACCGAGGCCGAGGCCCAGGTCGCCGCGCTGCTCGGCAGTCGGACCTTCCGGTGGACGGCCGCCGTCCGGTCGGCGGTCGGCACCCTCCGTCGCCGGTCGCCGTCGTGAGCGGTCGGACCGACGTCGACGGCGCCACGCCAGAGGTCAGCGTCGTCATCGTCGCCTACCGCAGCGGCGGGCACCTCGACGCAACGCTCGACGCCCTCGCCGCCGCCGACCGGCGACCCGCCTTCGAGGTCGTGCTGGTCGACAACGCCTGCCCCGACCACAGTGGCGAGGCGGCTGCGTCCGCCCGCCCATGGGTGCGTCTCGTCCGGTCGGCGACCAACACCGGGTTCGGCGGCGGGTGCGAACTCGGCGTGCTCGCCGCCCGGGCGCCGATCATCTGCCTGCTGAACCCCGACGTCGAGGTCGAACCGGGTTGGCTCGGGCCGCTCGTCGACGCGGTCGACGCCGGTGCCGGTGCTGCGGCGTCGATCGCCGTCGACCACGGCGGTCGGGTCCTCGAGGCGGGCGGCGGCATCCACGGCGACGCCCGGGAACCGTGGACCGCGCCGTGCCTCGGCGCGGCCGACCGGTTCGTGGACTACGCGTCGGCGGCGTGCCTGGCGCTCCGGCGGTCGACGTTCCGTGCGGTCGGCGGGTTCCGGGCCGACTACTGGCCGGCGTACTTCGAGGACGCCGACCTCGGTGTGCGGTTGCAGGCCCACGGTGGGGTGCGGGTCGTCGCAGCGAGCAGGGTGCTGCACCACGTCGGTGGTGACGCGGCCCTCGTCGCACGGGCGGCGCCCACGTTCGCCGGTCGCCACCCCGGGTTCCTCGACACAGTGCCGCGCCGTGTGCTGCGCGGTGGCCGGGGTGCACAGATCGCCGTGGTCGACGACGGTGGCGACGACCGGGTCGTCGCAGCGCTGCTCCGGGCGCGTGCCGCCCGCCCCGACGCCGAACTGCTGGTGCTCGTCGGCGACGATCGGCGGCGCGCAGCGATCGCGCCGGCGGCGGTCCGGGTCGGCGCGGCGGTGCTCGTAGGCCCCGTCGCCGCGATCCTCGACGACCGCTGGGGGGAGCTCGACACGATCGTGTTCACCGACGCCGGAACGGGGGCTGCGCTTAGCGCGTCGGTGGCCCGCTCGCAACCGCAGGCGGTCGTCGTCACCGAGGGTGACGGCGCATCGTCGTAGGGTGCTCGATCGGCGGGAATCCACGGGAATCCGTCGATTTCCGGCAGATGACAATTGTCGGGAAACGCTCGTTCCCGGTGGCGCGCACCGTCCGCATCGCCTACGGTGCCCCTACGGCGTCGGACCCGCTCCGAAGCCTTCGACCGACCGGGAAAACGCCACCTCGGTGGACGGCTCCAGGTCCGGCCCGACCGGGGTGAGCGGATGGTCCCACGGGACCGACCGCCCCCGGTCGGGGACCCGGTCGCTCAGAACGCGCCGTCGGCGCGCAGCGACGCGATGTCGTCCCAGTCGAACCCGGCCTCGAGGAGGACCTCCTCGGTGTGCGCCCCGAGTTCGGGGGCGACGACACCCGGCTCCGCCGGGGTGGCGCTGAACCGGATCGGGGAGCCGACCATGGTGATCTCCCCCCACTCGGGATGGTCCGCCCGCACCAGGTACCCGTTCTCCCACGCCTGGGGATCGGCGGCGACAGCTGCATAGTCGTGTACCGGGGCCCAGCGCTGGCCTTCGGCCCGCAACCGCTCCGCCCATTCCGCCGACGATCGTCGCAGGAAGATCGTCTCGAGCTCGACGATCAGCTCGGCGAGGTCGGCCGGATCGATGAAGAGCTTGGCGTAGCGCGGATCCTCGGTGAGGTCGGGCCGGTCGATGGCCCGGGTGAACCCCGCCCAGTTCGCCGTCGGCACACCGACCATCGCGATCCAACCGTCGGCGGTGCGGAACAGGCGGTAGATCGACGCGATGAGTGGATGACCGAGGTTCGGGCGGCCCGGCTGGCGGCCGCTCAGCAGGAATGCCGTGATCTCCGAGGCCTGCGCCCAGATCTGTCCGCCGTACAGCGACACGTCCACCCGTTGGCCCACCCCGCTCCGTTCCCGGTGGAACAGGGCCGTGAGCACGCCGATCACGAGGTTCTGCGCACCGGCGTGGTCGGCGATCACCGCAGCGACCGGCGTCGGGTCGCCACCGTCGACCCCGGTCGCCGAGATGAGTCCGCCGACCGCCTGGCCGGCGAGGTCCGCCCCCTCGCGTTCGGCGTCGGGTCCGACCGGGCCGAACGCGCTGCCCGTCCCGTAGACGATGCGCGGGTTGATCGCTGCGAGGTCCTCGTAGCCGAGACCCCACGCCTCCATCGTGCCGGGCTTGAAGTTCGACAGGATCACGTCCGCGTCGCGCACGAGTCCCTCGAGTGCCCGCTTGCCCCCGGGGGTCCGCAGGTCGAGGGTGACGCCGCGCTTGCCGCGGTTGCAGAGCTGGAAGTAGCCGCTGCGCGGTTCGCCCGGCGCTGCGGGGATCCACCGGGCGAGGTCACCCACCCCGGGCAGTTCGATCTTGACGACGTCCGCGCCGAGGTCGGCGAGGGTGACCCCGGCCTGCGGCCCCTGCACGATGATGGTGAGGTCGAGGACCTTGATGCCGTCGAGTGCGCCCATGGGCGCCATTCTGACGCCCCGGCGGGTCGGCGTGCCGCGTCGTCGGCCCCGCGGCGTCCGCCCCGCTGTCACCCCCGGTCGCTACGGTCGGCTCCGTGCAGAGCTCGACCGCCGTCACCCGCCGCACCGTGGTCGACGTCGGCTTCGCGCCGGACCTCGGCGCGACGCGACGGGCGATCGACGGCACGGCGGTCGGCGACCGGGTCGGGCGCGAGCTCTGGTGGGCGACGGTCACCCCGACCGGTGTGGGCACCTTGCACCTGCGGCGGGCCGACACCTGCCGTGTCGAGGTCGCCGCCTACGGACCGGGTGCGGACTGGCTCGTCGAGCAGACACCGCGACTCCTCGGTGCGGCGGACGATCCGGACGGTCTGCGCCGCGACCTCCTCCCGCCACCGCTCGCCCGCCGGCCGGTGCCACGGACCGGTCGCACCGACCGGGTCGTCGAGTCGGTGCTCGCGGCCGTGCTCGGCCAGAAGGTGCAGGCGACGCTTGCCCACCGGTCGCTCCGGTTGTTGACCGCCCGGTTCGGCGAGGTCGCCCCCGGACCGGTCGAGCTGCGCACCGCACCGTCGGCGCGCCGGCTCGCCGAGCTGACCGTCGCCGACCTGCACCGTTGCGGGGTCGAACGCAAACGGGGTGACACGATCCGGCGTGCCGCCCGGGTCGCCCACCGGCTCGAGGAGGCGGCTGCGCTCGGCCCGGCGGTGCTCGAGGCACGGCTGCACGCTGTGCCGGGCATCGGCCCGTGGACCTCGGCCCTCGTCCGCCTCGGTGCCGTCGGTGACCCCGACGCGGTCGAGGTCGGCGACTTCCACCTGCCGAACACGGTCTGCTGGGCGCTCGCAGGCGAGGAACGCGGTGACGATCGGCGGATGCTCGAGTTGCTCGAACCGTTCGTCGGGCACCGGGGCCGGGTCGTCCGGATGATCACGGCGTCGGGCGTGCACGCCCCGCGCCGGGGTCCACGCCTCGAACCGCTGCCGGTCGACCGGTACGACGGGCCCGACCCGCGGGCGGTGTGGTTCCGCGACCGGGGGCCCGGTGGCGGGGGGTGGCGCGACCGTCCCCTCGACGGGGCCGGTCCGCGGCGCGGGCGCTGAGGTCGGTCAGTCCTTCTCGGGGGCGACCGTCGTGCCCGCCTTCGGCGCGGCGACCGGGTCCTCGGCCGACCACGGGAACAGGATCCACTTGTCGGTCCGCTTCCACACGTACTCGCACGTGATGACCGAGTGCGGCTTCTCGTAGAGCACCGCGGTCCGGACCTCACCGACCTTGCCCGCCGTCATGTCACGCACGAGTTGCAGCGTGTTGCCGGTGTCGGCGACGTCGTCCACCACGAGGAACTGCTTGTCCTCGAGATCGACGAGGTCGAGGTAGGGCGGCAGCACGACGGGGACCTCGAGACGGGTGTCGACGCCCGTGTAGTACTCGACGTTCATCACGAACGTGTTCTTCACCGACAGTGCGTACCCGATGCTCCCCGCCGGGATCAGCCCACCGCGGGCGATGGCGAGCACGACGTCGGGCTGGTACCCGGACTCGGCCACCTGCGACGCGAGCGAACGGACCGCCTCGCCGTAGATGGACCACGTCATGATCTCGTACTTGTCGTCGGCGGCGTCGGACACGGTTCCTCCAGCAGGGGGTGGCGGGCGCCAACGATAGATCGGACGCCGCCGACCGGCGCGCTCAGCCCTTGAGCAGCCGGTCCGCCACCTCGGCGGACACGTGGTACGTCTCCGCGGCGGTGGGGAAGGCACCGCTGCGCACCTCGGCCGCGTACCGGGCGATCGCCTCGGTGGCCGCGGTGCCGAGCTCGGCGTAGCGACGAACGAACTTCGGTCGCACCCGGTCCTCGAAACCGAGGAGGTCGTGGTACACGAGCACCTGGCCGTCGCAGCCGGCCCCGGCGCCGATCCCGATCGTCGGCACGTCGATCTCTGCAGTGACCCGCTCGGCGACCACGTCCGGGATCCCCTCGAGCACGATCGCGCAGCAGCCCGCCTCGGTGAGGGCGACCGCGTCGGCGACGAGCGTCCGGGCCGCCTCCACGTCCTTCGCCTGCACCCGGAACCCGCCCATCGCGTTCGTGGACTGCGGGGTCAGGCCGAGATGGCCCATCACGGGGATCTCGGCGTCGAGGATCGCCCGCACCATCGGCAGCCGCTTCCGGCCGCCCTCGAGCTTCACGCAGGTCGCCCCGGCACGCACCAGCAGCGCCGCGTTGCGCACCGACTCCTCGACGGAGACGTGGTAGCTCATCCACGGCAGATCGCCGACGACGAGCGCCGACGGCCCGGCACGCCGGACGGCTGCGACGTGGTACGCGATGTCCTCGGTCCGCAGCTGCAGCGGGTCGTCGTAGCCGAGCACGACCATCGCGACGGAGTCGCCGACGAGGATCAGGTCGACCCCCGCAGCATCGGCGATCCGGGCGCCGGGCGCGTCGTAGGCGGTCACCATCACGAGCGGTGCTGCGCCGTCGCGCACCTTGTGTCGGGCGAGCGCCGGCACGGTCAGAGCGGTCATGTCGTTCCGTCCTCAGTCCGCGTGGACACCGAGGTTGTCGATGAGTCGCGCCGGCCCGATCCGCGCAGCCACGAGGAGGCGGACCTCACCCTGCAGGCGGGCGGGTCGTGCGAGGGTGCGGGCGTCGACGGCGGCCACGTAGTCCATGGTCGCACGTGGCTCGCCGGCGAGCACGGCCGCCATCGTGGCCTCGATCTCATCCGTCGAGCGCTCCCCGGCCCGGACCGCTGCTGCACCTGCGTCGAGGCAGCGCTTCAGCACCGGCGCCGCGGCGCGGTCCTCCGGTCCGAGGTACACGTTCCGGCTCGACATCGCGAGCCCGTCCGGTTCGCGCACCGTCGGACAACCGACGACGGTGACGGGGAACGACAGGTCGTGGGCCATCCGGTGCACGACGAGGAGCTGCTGGTAGTCCTTCTCGCCGAAGTACGCACGACACGTCCCGGCGATCGCGAAGAGCTTCGCGACGACGGTCGCGACCCCGTCGAAGTGACCGGGTCGGCTCGCGCCGTCGAGCGTCGCCGTGAGGTCGCGCACCGACACGGTCGTCAGCACCGGTCCCGACGGGTACATCTCGGCGACGTCGGGGGCGAACACCACGTCGACACCGTGCGCCTCGGCGAGGGCGAGGTCGCCGTCGAGGTCGCGCGGGTAGGTCGACAGGTCCTCGTTGGCGGCGAACTGCAAGGGGTTCACGAAGATCGTGGCCGTCACCGCGCCGCACTCGGCGCGGGCGGCGTCCATGAGGCTCGCGTGGCCGGCATGGAGGTAGCCCATGGTCGGCACCAGGCCGACGGTCCGACCGGCACGGCGCGCCTCGTCGTGCGCGGCGCGGACCTCGGCGATCGTGTGCAGGAGACGGACGGTCATGCGACCTCGCTGGCGTCGCCCTCGGCCTCGGCCCGGCCGGTCACGAGGCGGTCCGCCTGATCGGCGAGTGCCCGGTACGCGACCTGCTCGTCGAGCGGCAGGGCGTCGAGGTGGCGGGCGACGGTCGCCCAGTCACCGCGGGCGACCGGGCCGGTCAGTGCGGCGGCCGGGCCGAGACGGCGCACGTTCTCGAGCGTCTGCGCCGCGAGATCGAGATAGGCCTCGAGCGGGACGCCGGCGCTGTCGGCGATGCGCTCCACCTGGCCGAGCAGCGCGACGAGATGGTTCGACGCGACGCACGCCGCAGCGTGGTAGCGGACACGCTGCCCGTCGGCGACGTGGAACGGCCGCCCGCCGAGCGCCGCCACGATCTCGGCGGCGATCGGATCGCCGTCGACCGCGAACGCGCAGTGGTCGCGGAGCCGGTCGGCGCCGACGGAGGGGTCGGGGATCGACGCGAGCGGGTGCAGCGATGCCCGGCGCACGTGTGGTTCGAGGGTGTCGAGGGTGTGCGTTCCCGACGTGTGCGCGAGCACGGTCGACGCAACCGGTTCGACGAGCGCAGCGGTTCGACGGATCGCGTCGTCGGGGGTCGTGACGAGGACCAGGTCGACGCCGTGGGCGGCGCCCCGTGGGTCGTCGTTGCGCCCGAGGATTCCCGCGACGCGCCATCCCGACGCACTCAGTGCGGACGCGAAGGACAACCCGACGCGCCCGGGTCCGATGATCCGCACCGATCGCACCTGCTCGGCCCCCCTCAGAAGCTGCGTTCGCGGACCGCGCATCGTTGCCGCTCCGGGCCCTCCGGGGCAAGCCACGGTGACCGGTGCCACGCGCCCCGGCCCGGGCTGCGGCGACCTACGATGCCCCGGTGGCGCTCGGGGTCGACGGAGTTGCGGTCGGGGTGTGGACGCATCCGACGGTGCCGACCGGGTGCACGGTCGTCCTCCCACCCCCCGGCACGGTCGGCGGGAGCGCGGTCCGCGGGGGTGCGCCGGGCAGTCGGGAGACGCCCGCGCTGTCGCCGACGGGGTCGGTGACGGTGTGCCACGCCGTCCTCCTCACGGGCGGGAGCGCGTTCGGTCTGGCCGCCGCCGACGGTGTGATGACGTGGTGCGAGGAACGGGGTCGAGGGTTCGAACTGCCGACCGCGGTCGTACCCATCGTCGGTGCCGGCGTGGTGTTCGACCTGCGCACGAAGGACCAGCCACGACCCGACGCAGCCGCCGGCCGCGCCGCGTGCGACGCGGCGACCGAGGACGATCCGCCGATGGGCAGCGTCGGCGTGGGTGCCGGTTGCGCAGTCGGCAAGACCGCCGGGCGTGACTGGTCGACCAAGGGCGGGCAGGGGTGGGCGACCGTGCGGTCCGGCGCCGTCGTCGTCGGTGCCCTCATGGCGGTCAACGCGGTCGGCGACGTGATCCGGGACGACGGCACCGTGCTCGCCGGCGACCGTGCGCCGGCGGACGCGCCACGGTTCCCGGCCACGCCGTTCACCGAGCTCGGCGGATGGGGTGGTGCGGCGTCGGCGGCGAACACGGTGATCGGCTGCGTCGTCACCAACGCGACCCTGCGCAAGGACGAGGTGTGCCGGGTCGCCGACCTGGCGCACTCCGGCATCGCCCGGTCGGTGCAGCCGGCCCACACCTCCGCCGACGGCGACCTGTTGTTCGCCCTCGCGACGTGCACGACCGAGGGTTCGGTCGACCTCGTCGCCGACCTCGCGGCGCGCGCTGTCGCCGAGGCGGTGCGCGCGGCGGTGCGTGCGGCGACGGCCGTCCCCGGCCTGCCCGTCGACCCGCGGGCGGCCGCGGTCAGTCGACGCTGACCTGCACCTGGTGCCAGCCGGTCGCGCCGTCGGGCACCACGTCCTGTTCGACGGGCGTCTGGGTGATCCCGTCCCCGTCGGTCGCCCGGACCCGGATCCGGTGTGCGCCCGGCGTCGCCTCCCAGTCGAGCAGCCACTGCACCCACGTCGCCGGCCCCGCACCGCCGGCGAGTCGTGCGGTCCGCCACGGTCCGTCGTCGACGGACACCTCGACCTTGGTGACGCCCCGCACCGGAGCCCACGCGACACCGGCGACGACGGCGGGTCCGGCCGGCACGCGCGTCCCGGTTCTCGGCACGTCGATGCGGGACTGGGTCTTCACCGGCCCGAGCTTCGACCACCCGCGCGGCACCCAGAAGCCGTCGCGTTCCCACGGGACGAGGTCGATCGCGGCGAGCCACTTCGTGGCGGACACGTAGCCGTAGATCCCGGGGACGATGAGGCGCGCCGGGAAACCGTGCGCGTACGGCAGCGGCTCGCCGTTCATGCCGACGGCGACGAGCGCGGTCCGGCCGTCGAGGGCTGCTGCGGTCGGGAACCCGCCCGTCCACCCGTCGACGGAGCGGCCCATCACCTGTTCGCCCTCGGGCAGCACCCCGGCCTCCTCGAGGAGGCGGGCGAGCGGGACACCGAGCCAGCGGGCGTTCCCGACGAGACGGTCCCCGACCTCGTTGGAGACGCACGCGATGGTGACCTCCTCCTCGACGAGGGGCATCGCGAGCAGATCGGCGTAGGTGAGCCGGCGCGGGCGTTCGACGAGCCCGCCGATCTCGAGCGTCCACGTGTCGACGTCGACGCGGGGGATGATGAACGACGTGTCGATCCGGTAGAAGCGGTCGTTCGGTGTGATCGCCGGTGTCAGGCCGGTGACGGCACCGTCGAAGGTCGTCGCGGCGACCGGACCTCGGTACGCCGGCTCCGGGAGTGCTGCGACCGGTGGCGGCGTGGCCGGCCCCGACGAGCGGAGGCGACGCAGGCTCGCCGGTCCGAGCACGGCGAACGCGGTCCCCGCCGCAGCGAGACCGAGGAAACTGCGCCGTGTGCCCGGCGGGTCGAGGGGCGATGCCACCGGCCCGTCGGCGGACAGGGCGGTCGTCTCGTCCCGCACCGTTCCGGCGCGCCGTACGAGCGCCCCGGTCGTCGCTGCCCCGGCGGCCGCGGCGAGTACGGCGCTGATCGTTGAGCGCACGGGCGTGTCGATCGACGCCGCGGCGAGGGCGGCGAGGGCGGCGAGGGGGACGGCCACCGCCCACGGCAGTCGGGGACGGGCCACGCTCCGACGTCCGACGGCGGCGCCCAGGCCGACGACCACGGCCACCACGGCGAGGACGGTCACGGGTTTCGTGAACGGGGCGAACGCGTCGATCCCCGCCCGCAGCAGGGCACCCGGGGCGCGGTCGACCGCGGCGTCGGCGACCGCGACGACGGGGGAGGGGGCACCGAGCACGATCGCGACGACGTCCCCCGTCGCGATGCCGACGGCGGCACCGACAGCGCCGGCGATCCCCGCCCGGCCTGCGGCCTGTTCGACGTCGCGTGCGGTCACCGGGACGCCTCCTCGTACACGAGCAGGCGTCGATGCACCTGGCCGGAGACGGTCAGCGGCAGTTCGTCGACGATCGCCTGGGCGGCGGGCCGGGCGTGCAGGGGCACCCCGGCGAGTCGCTCGGCGAGGTCGACGAGGAACGGCGGGTCCTCCGGATCGGCGGGCACGGTGACGGCCACCGGGATCGAGCCGCGGACCGGATCGGGTCGGGGGACGATCGCGACCTGGGCGAGGCGCGGGTCCTCGGCGAGGACCGCCTCGACGTCGGCGGGGTGGACCGCCGTCCCGTCGACGAGGAACGCATCGGCGAGCCGACCGACGGGACGCACGGTGCCGACACCTCCGGTGGCGGACGCCCGATCACCGGTGGCCCATCCGTGGGGGGTGCGTGGCCCACGCCCGCGGGCCCGCACCGCAGCACCCGGGCCGTCGACGGCGATCTGCGGGCCGTGGTCGTGGCCGGGGACGGTCGCACCGACGACCCCGTCCGCGGGGACGTCCTCGACGCTCACCCAACCGCCCGCCTCCGCCGCCGTGTACCGGCGTTGCACCGTCGCTGCGAACCGTTCGCCGATGCGGTCCCGGTCACGGCTGCCGAGCGCCCCGCCGGTCGCGATCACCGTCGACAACGTCACGTCGGCGGGCGCACCTGCGGCGAGGACCCGGCCGAGCTGGCCGACCCCGGCCCAGAGCACGTCCGCACCGTCGTTCGCGAGCGCGGTCGTCGCCCGCCGGGGAGCCCACCGATCGGTGCAGTGCACGGTGCCACCCCCGGCGATCGTGCCGAGCACGAACCGCAGCGTCGGGCCGTGCGCCGTGGGTGTCCACACCGCCGCCCGGCGGTCACCGACGGCAGGATCGGGTCGGAACCAGAACCGTTCGAGCTGTGCCGCGGTGTAGGCGAACACCCCGGGTTCCCCGTTGCCGCCGGTGCTCGCCACCCACAGTTCGGCGGTGGCGGGCAGCAGGGGTCGGTGGGCGGTCAGGTGATCCGGGGTCGTCGACGGCACCGGTCCGCAACCGAACGCAGCGAAGGGTGCCGGTGCAGCTGGGTCGAGGAGTGCCGCGTCGCGGTGCAGCGTCGTGGGCAGGGTGTGGTCGCCGAGCAGGAGGTCCGCCCCGACGAGGTCGGCTGCGGCCTCGAGCTCACGCGGCCACCAGTCGAGCAGCAGCGGTGCGGCGGTCGCCCCCGCCGCGAGCACGGCGAGGGTCGCGGCGATCTGCGTCGGACCCGACGGGAGCGCGACGGCGACCACGGAACCCGGGCCGACCCCCCGACGGGTGAGCCCGTCGGCGAGCGCTGCGACGGTGAGGGCGAGCGCACGGTGGTCGAGCGGCGCGCCGACCCCACCGACGAGGGCGGGCCGGTCCCCGCGTCGTGCGAGGTCGCCGATGGTGCGCGGCACCGTCGTCACGTCGGCACCGGCATCAGCGCGGCGGGAGTTCGACGGAGATCCGGACGCCGGAGAGAGTGTCGTCGGTGAAGGTCCGCACCACCTTCACCCGGTCGGTCTCGATGTACACCGACGTCCGCCGGGAACCGGTCTCCGCGGTGACGACGCGATCGGTCGGCGTCCACCCGGCGGCCGCGATCGCTGCGTCGACCTCGGCGACGACCTTGTCGTAGGGGCGGTCGACGAGCCAGGTGACGGACCGTCCGATGGGCACCGCCCCCGTCTCGGGGCGGGCGATGTAGTTGATGATGACCGCCCCCGTCGGTGCGGTGAACTCGGCCGGGAACCAGCTCGGCACGGTGGACGCAACGGGCCGGACGTCCTCCGCGATCCCGCTCGGATCGCTGTCGCCGCCGCACGCGCCCAGCGTGGCGACGGCGATCGCAGCGCTCAACGCTGCGACGATGCTGTGGCGCCGCAGGTTCCGAGACGGGTTCCGGTGCACGTGACGATTCTGGCCGCGCGTCGCCCGGTGTGCCGACCCCGTGCGGTCCGGGACGGGCTTGCGGGCCGGGGGAGTGCGGCGGAGACTGGGCGGGTGATCATCCGTGTCGACCGCACCGGCCCGTCCCTCCTCGAACCGGAGGACTGCAAGCGCTTCCACGTCGAGGTCGTCGATCTCCCCGCCGGGCCCGGCGCGCTGCTCGACGCGCTCGGTGCCTGGGCCGACGGCGGCGACGACACCCACGTGTGGATCCGGATCGACGCGGTGCGTGCTGCGGCCACCGGGCGCGTCGCTGCGACCTGGGACGCCGACTTCGACGGCATGGTCGCCTTCGCCGGCTCGAAGGGCTGGCTCGACGCCGCCGGAACCGCGATCCGGGCGCACGTCGCCTGACCCGTCGGCCCTTCAGGGGGCGTAGCGGGGATCGAGTTCTTCGCGGCGGGCCGGACGCATCCCGAGGTCGACGGCGGTCCAGGTGAGCTGCGAGAACGGCCAGAACACGATTGGCATACCGATCGCCGTGCCGATCCCTGCGGCCATCATCGGCACCATCGGGACGTGCGGGTAGGTGGTGACGGCGCCGACGACGACGACGATGGCGAGCACACCGAAGCTCACGATCGTGTTGATGCCGACCCCGCCCACCCAGTGGCCGGCGACCCGGTCGGTCCGCAGGCCGCACGTCGGGCAGCGTTCCTCGAGGCGGAACCAGTTGGCGACCACCCCGCGTCCCCCGCAGTTCGGGCACCGCAACGTCAGCGCCCGGACGGCGAGGGCGAGGTACGACGGCGAGCCCGGGGTCACCGGGCGATCGTAGGCCCGGCCACCCGGGTTCGGGCGAACTAACGTCGGGACGCCCGCCGGGGGGCGGACGGACGACGGAGGACGATCGATGGGCTGGCGTGTCGTGGTCGACATGGACCTGTGCGAGTCGAACGCGGTGTGCATGGGCATCCTGCCCGACGTCTTCGAGGTCCGTGACGACGACCTCCTGTACGTCCTCGAGGAACGGCCCGCCGACACCGACCGCACGAAGGTCGCCGAGGCGGTCGCCCGGTGCCCGAAGCAGGCCATCAGCATCGTCGAGGACTGATCTGCGTTGGTCGCGTCGCGCGGTCCCGGTCGGATCGTCGTCGTCGGTGCGTCGCTCGCCGGGTGGAACGCCGTGCGGGCGCTCCGCGCCGAAGGGTTCGACGGCTCGCTGACGCTCGTCGGTGACGAACCCCACGGCCCCTACGACCGGCCACCGCTCTCGAAGGACTACCTCGCCGGCCGTGCCGACCGCGACCGGCTCGACCTCACCGCACACGACGACGTCGCCGCGCTCGACGTCGACCGGCGGGTCGGTACCGCCGCCGTCGCACTCGACGTCGCCGGCCGGACGGTGCGCCTCGCGGACGGTGCGTCGCTCGACTTCGACGGGCTCGTCGTCGCGACCGGCGCCCGGGTGCGACGCCTGCCGGGCACGGAGGCGCTCTCAGGCGTGCACGCGCTGCGCACCGTCGACGACGCCGACGCGCTGCGCGCCGACCTCGCCGGTGGTCCGCACCGGGTCGTCGTGATCGGTGCCGGATTCATCGGCCTCGAGGTCGCCGCGACCGCACGCCAGGCCGGGCACGACGTGACGGTGGTCGAGGCGGCACCCACCCCGCTCGTCCGTTCCGTCGGCGCGCTCGTCGGCACGACGATCGCCGAGGTCCACCGTGGACACGGCGTCGGCGTGCGGCTCGGTGTCGGGGTCGCCGCGGTCGAGGGCGACCACGCGGTGCAGGGGGTGCGGCTCGACGACGGGACCGTGCTCGCCGCGGACGTGGTCGTCGCCGGGATCGGGGTGACGCCTGCGACCGAGTGGCTCGCCTCGTCCGGCCTGACGCTCGAGGACGGGGTGCGCTGCGACGGCACGTGCCTCGCCGCGCCCGGCGTCGTCGCTGCGGGTGACGTCGCGTCGTTCCCGAACGCGCTCTTCGACGACGAGGTGATGCGGGTCGAGCACTGGGACCATGCGATCGCGATGGGCTCCTTCGCCGCCCGCCGACTCCTCGCCGGGGATGCCTGGGACCCTGCGGAGCGCTTTGCGCCGGTGCCGTTCTTCTGGTCCGACCAGTACGACCGGAAGCTGCAGTCCGTCGGCCGCATCCGACCCGACGACGAGGTCGTGCTGCTCGACGGCGACCCGGCGGAGCACAGGTTCGTGACCGTCCACGTCCGCGCCGGGCGGGTGGTCGGGGCGTTCGGGATGAACCGCCCTCGTCACGTGATGCGCCTCCGCGGGTTGATCGCAGACCGCGCCGACCTCGACCGGGTGCGGGCCGAGCTCGCGTGAGCGGAACCGTCGGTGACCCCGGCGACGACGAGGTCGAGTGGGTCGACGCCGCCGGCGCAGTGATCGGCATCGTGACCCGGCGCCGGATGCGGGCGGAGGTGCTGCGGCACCGGGCCGTCTACGTGGTCGTCGAACGTCCGGACGGGCGGCTCGTCGTGCACCGGCGCGCCGACGACAAGGACGTGTGGCCGGGCCGGTGGGACGTGTGCTTCGGCGGTGTCGTCGCCGTCGGCGAGTCGTGGGACGACGCGGCGCGGCGCGAGCTCGCCGAGGAGGCGGGGCTCGACGGCGTGGATCTCGATCGGATCGGTGCGTTCTCCTTCGACGACGCCGACGTCGCGGTGCTCGGCGTCGTCTACCGCACGCGCACCGACCGGCCGGTCGTCGCCGTCGACGGTGAGGTGGCCGAGATCGCGGAGGTCCCCCGGGCGGATGTCGCCGCGTGGTGCGCGACGCGCGCCGTCTGCCCGGACAGCGTCGCCGGGGTGGTCCCGCTCCTGTCGGTGGGCTGACGGTTCGGCTCAGCCGAGGGCTGCGCCGAGTGCCGGTCGCGCTCGCGCCGCAACCGCCACGTGGACGGCGAGCTTCTCGAGGGACTGTTCGACACTGCGGGCACCCTGCGCGACCGGATGCGCCCGCAGGAACGTCGTGACCTCGTCCCCGAGCACGGGATCGGTGATCGTCGTCACGGTCGACACCATCCGGCTGATGCTGTTGGAGGGGAACCGTTCGCAGAGCACGTCCCACTGCGACGCGACGAAGGCCCACACGTCGGCGGCGCGGTCGCGGTTGCCGAGGGCCCGGGCGATCACGAACGGCGCGTCCTGGGTCTTCACCTCGCCGTCCCGGCAGCGCTGCAACGTGCGGTCCATGCACGCCGCGTCACCGAAGTCGGCGAGCGCGTAGAGGTAGCGGCGGGCGTCCTGGGGGGTCGCGGCGGCGTCGGCCCGCTGCACGAAGGACTCCCACCGGGCGGCGTCGCCGACGGCCGCCGTCACGTTCACGGCGGCGGCGAGGAGGGCCGGGTCCGCGGCGGGATCGTCGAGCAGCGCCTCGGCGCGGCGCAGGACCGCGGCGTCGCGACCGAGACCGCCCGTGAGGCCGAACAGCGTGGCGCGCAGCTCGCGGCGTCGGTCGTCGTCGCCGCCAGCGGCCTCGTGGCCGACGACGTCGAGCGCGGGGCCGGCGATGTCGACGACGACCCGGCGGAAACGGGTGAGGTCGTCCCCGTCGACGAACCGGGACAGGCCGCCGAGGACGCCGGCGATCCGCTGCCAGACCGAGAGGTCGTCGTCGTCGGCGAGCTCACGGCACAGCGCGAGGACGTCGGTCGCCGCGGTCCGACCGGCGAGCAGGGCGGCCCACGCGTCGTCGACGAGCGCGTACCGCTCGATCGGCTCGAGGAGGTCCTGCGCCCGGGTCGTGAGCGCCCGACGCGCCGCGTCGTCGTACCCGACCCGGAAGAAGCCGTGACCGCCGGCGTTCACGACGACGGCGTCGGCGGGGGTGCCGAGGGCCACCGTGGTGTCCGCCCCGTCGAGGAGGGTGCGGACGCCCTCCCGTCGCCCGCCGCGCACCACGTCGACGATGACGGGCACGTGCCAGCTGCCCGTGCCGCCGCCGGCGTAGCGGAAGTGTTCCTGGCGGAGCCGGAGCGTGGCACGGTCGTCGCCGGTGGTCGCGGTGACGAGGGGGAAACCGCCCTGGAAGATCCACGTGTCGGCGAGGGCGCGGACGGGTTGACCGGTCGCCTCCTCGAGGGCGTCCCACAGGTCGGTGGTGCGGGTGTTCGCGTACGCGTGCCGGGTCAGGTAGTGGTGCACGCCGGCACGGAAGGACTCCTCACCGAGGTACTGCTCGAGCATGCGGACGATCGCCGCACCCTTCTCGTAGGTGAGGATGTCGTACATCCCCTCGGCGTCGGCGGGGGAGACGACCTCGAACTCGATGGGTCGTGTCGACGCGAGCGCGTCGGTGTCGTAGGCGGCGGTCTTCATGAGACCGAAGTCGACCCACCGCTTCCAGTCGGGTCGGAACGCGTCGGTGGCCTTCATCTCCATGAAGGTGGCGAACGCCTCCTTCAGCCACAGACCCTCCCACCAGGCCATCGTCACCAGGTCGCCGAACCACATGTGGGCGATCTCGTGGGCGATCACGTCCGCGGCGCGCTGCAGTTCGGGCTGCGTCGCCGTCGTCGGGTCGATGAGGAGCAGGACCTCACGGAACGTGACGCAGCCGAGGTTCTCCATCGCCCCGAACGCGAAGTCGGGCACGGCGACGAGGTCGAGCTTGTCGCCCGGGTACGCGATGCCGAAGTAGTCCTCGAAGTAGCGCAGCGAGAACGCGGCCGCCTCGAGCGCGAACGCCGTGAGATGACCCTGGCCCAGGGGGTGGACGATGCGCAACGGCGTGCCGTTCACGTCGACCGGTTCGGTCGCCTCGAGCGGGCCGACGACGAACGCGAGCAGGTAGGTCGACATCACCATCGTGTCCGCGAACCGGATGCGGACCCGGCCGTCGTCCGTCGGCGTCCGCTCGACCTCGGGGCCGCAGGACACGGCGAACAGGTCGGTGTCGACGACGAGGGTCACGGCGAACGTCGCCTTCGCGTCGGGCTCGTCCCAGCAGGGGAACGCCCGGCGGGCGTTCGTCGACTCGAACTGCGTGGTGGCGATCGTCCGCTCCACGCCCTCGTGGTCGCGGAACGTCGACCGGTAGAAACCGCGCAGCTTGTCATTGAGCACACCCCGGAACCGGCAGTGCAGCTCGTGGTCGCCGGCGGCGATCGTGCCGACGAGCCGGAACGTGACGCGTTCCGTCGCCTCGTCGAAGTGCGCCGACGCAGTGACCTTCTCTCCCGCAGCCGTGCGGATCCACGCCTCGTCGACGACGAGGTCGGCGGCGTTGCAGACGACGGTGTCGACACTCTCCGCTGCCGTGATGCGCACGACCATCGTCCCGGTGAAGGTCGCAGCGGCGAGATCCGGTTCGAGGACGAGGTCGTAGTGGTGCGGTCGCACGACACGCGGGAGCCGGAACGGGTTGTCGGTCACGCTCGGCGAGCCTATCGGTGGGCCGCACGGTGGCTGTCGGTAGCGTGGCGGCCGGTCCGGAGGGAACGGTGGTGGACGTGACGGGTGACGGTCGACGCTTCGACGTGGTGGGTATCGGCAATGCGATCGTCGACGTGATCGCGCACGTCGACCACGACTTCCTCGCCGCCGAAGGGCTCGTCCCCGGTTCGATGACGCTCGTGGACGAGGCCGACGCCGCCCGCCTGTACGCGGCGATGCCACCGGCGGTGGAGACCTCCGGCGGATCCGCCGCGAACACGATCGCCGGTGTCGCGTCGCTCGGCGGCCGGGTCGCGTACGTCGGCAAGGTCCGCGACGACCAGCTCGGTGACGTGTTCCGCCACGACATCCGTGCCGTCGGCGTGCACTACACCACCGAACCGGCGACCTCCGGCCCCTCCACCGCACGGTGCCTGGTGCTCGTCACCCCCGACGCCGAACGCACGATGCGCACGTTCCTCGGCGTCTCCACGTCGCTGACGGTCGCCGAGATCGACCCGGACGTGCTCACCTCTGCGGCGATCGTCTACGCCGAGGGGTACCTGTGGGACGCGGAGGACGCGAAGACCGCGATCCGCACTGCGATGGAGACCGCCCGGCGCGGCGGGGCCAGGGTCGCGTTCACCCTGTCGGACTCCTTCTGCGTGGAACGCCACCGGGCCGAGTGGCTCGATCTCCTCCGCGCGCACGTCGACGTGCTGTTCGCGAACGAGGGGGAGCTCTGCTCGCTCTTCGAGGTCGACGACACCGAGGAGGCGATCCGCCGGGTGCGCGGGTACACCGACCTCGCCTGTGTCACCCGGAGCGCGGCGGGTTCGACCCTGCTCGCGGCCGACGGGACCAGGGTCGACGTCCCGGCGTGGAGCACCGGCACGGTCGTCGACACGACCGGTGCGGGCGACCTGTACGCAGCGGGGGTGTTGCGTGGGCTGACCTCCGGCGCCGACCTGCGCACCGCCGGCTGGCTGGGTTCGGTCGCAGCGGGTGAGTGCGTCGGTCACACCGGCCCGCGGCCCGTCGCACGGCTCGCCGATCTCGTCGCCCGGACGCCGTTCCCGGGCTGACGGTCCGCCCGCCCCTCAGCGCCGCAGCGCGTCGACGGTCGGGCCGTCGACCGGCCCGACCGGGCCGAGCACCGCCTCGGCGACCGCCTCCATCCCCCCGCGCCGGTTCTGGTGCAGGCGCACTGCGACCGGGGTGCGGAGGACGGCTGCGAGGTCGGCCGCGATGCGCGGCGCGAGATGCTCGGCGAAGATCCGTTCGTCCCGCCAGGTGAGCAGGTAGAGCTTCAGCGACTTCATCTCGATGCACCGGTCGGCGGGTCGGTACCGGATGGTCCACCGGTAGATGTCGGGCTGCAGGCCCTCGACCCCCGGGCAGAGCGCCGTGAGCTCGTCACCGTGGAGCTCGACGAGGGTCTGGCCCGCCGCGGCGGGGAACGTGTCGAGCCCGCCGTACTCCGTGGCGTCCACCGCCCTGCCGAGCATCGGGCCGCGGTCGGTCACAGCTGGGACCGACCGCGCTCGACGATGCGCTGCCGGCGCGCCTCGACCGCCGCCGGGTCGATGCCGCCCGCCGCCCACTCGCGACCCATCCGGGACTCGACCATCCAGCCCTCGCCCGGTGCGACGTCGGTGACGGCGGTGTAGGTGGCCCGCATGCGCTGCACGCCACGGGCGTCGTTGCCCGCGATGTCGGCGGCGAGCCTGCGGGTGAAGGGGATGAGGTCGTCGTGCTCGACGACGTGGTTCACGAGCCCCCAGGCGAACGCCCGGTCGGCGGTCAGGAAGTTCCCGCTGTAGGAGAGCTCGCGGGCACGGCGCACGCCGACCGCCTCGGCGAGCAGCACGGTCAGCCCCCACCCGGGCATGACCCCGACCCGGGCGTGCGTGTCCGCGAAGCGGGCACGGTCGGACGCCACGAGGAAGTCGCAGTTCAGCGCGAGCTCGAAGCCGCCGGTCACGGCGACCCCGTTGACGGCGCCGATCACCGGCTTGCGGGTCGGCGCCCACGGGCCGCGTCGTTCCGCCGTCGCACCCGACGCGCCGCCGGCACGCAGGTTGTCGCCGGTGGACCCGAGCTCCTTGAGGTCGAGCCCGGCGGAGAACGCCGGGTCGGTGCCGGTGAGGATGATCACGTCACTGTCGGCGTCGTCGTCGGCGACGGCCATGGCGACCTCGAGCAGGCGGATCACCTCGCTCGACAGTGCGTTGCGGGCCTCGGGTCGGTTGAGTCGCACCGTCGCGATCCGGTCGGACACCTCGAGGTGGACGACCGACATCGGGTCGGCGAGGGCGGCGCTGCGGGGATCGGTGCTCACGGTTCGTCGTGCTCCTGTTCGTCGGGCGGGAGGAAGTCGAGGTCGAGGTCGCCGAGGCGGACGAGGGTCGATGCGATCCATCCGCCCATCGCGCCGAACTGTTCGTCGAGACGGGCCGGTTCGCCGAGGGTCGCCTCGTCGAGCTCGTAGGTACCCTCGTAGGACACGTCCACGCCGTGCACGGCGTCGCCGAGCGGGTCGTCGCCGTCGGTCACCGGCTCGTAGACCGTCTCGAGGCGCACGGTCGTGCGTTCGAGCACGACGGGACCGGGCGTCACCGGCGGGAGCACGCCGAGCACGCGCTCCGGCGGCACGCCGTGGCGGAGCCGTTGGATGCGCAGCACGATCTCGACGTCGACGCGGGGCGGATCGGCGACCTGGTCGCCGTGGCGCCACGACCGGTACGCGGCCTGCGACCACGTCGACCACTCGAGGAGCACGTCGGCCTGGACCCGGGGCGGCGTCCCCTCACCGGGGAGCGAGTACGTCGTCTGCCACGACAGGTCGCCGAGCAGCACGTCGGCGTGAAACCGCTCCTCGACCTCCTGCGGTTCGAGCAGCGCGGCCTCGAGCACGTCGCGGAGCGCGGCGATGCAGTCGGTGAAGACGTGGTCAAGCACGATGTCGTCCGAGCGCGCCGAGCGGTGGCATCGGCGCGGGAGCGTACCGGCCTAGCGGCCGGCGTTCGGCTTGCTGCCGTGGTTCGCCTTCTTGCGGCGGGCGTTCACCCGGCGCTTGTTGGTGCGCTTCGACATCTCGAACTCCTCGGTGGCCGCGACCGGTGATCGGGCAGGTCTGCACTCTAGGGCCGCCCCGGGGTGGGGACCAAGCGGTGGCACCCGCCGGCGTCGGTAGCCTGCGCGGCCATGGCGTGGTTCGTGCGGGAGGGCGGGGTGCTCGCGTCGGCGGAGGTCGCCGACCGTCCCCGGGCGCGCCTCGTGGGTCTCCTCGGGCGAGATGAGCTCGACGGCGTGCTCGTGCTGCACCCGGCGCGGTCCGTCCACACGGTCGGCATGCGCTTCCCGATCGACGTCGTCTGGTGTGCACCCGTCACCGGTGCGGAGGGGGGTGCGCTGCGTCGGATGTTCCGCCGCCCGCCCATCGACGGGGTCGAGCTCGTCGTCGTGCGCACCGCGACGGTGCCCCCGAACCGGGTGACGCCGCCGGTGCGTGGTGCGACCGTCGTCGTGGAGACCCCCGTCGGTGCGGTCGAACGGTGGGCGCTGCGTCCCGGTGACCGGGTCGCGGTGCACGCATGAGCGTGCCGTCGGGCCGTCTGATCCTCGTCGGGACGCCGATCGGGAACCTCGGGGACCTGTCGCCGCGGGCGGTCGAGGCGCTCGGGTCGGTCGACGTCGTCGCGTGCGAGGACACCCGGCGGACGGGTCGTCTGCTGCAGCACGCCGGCGTGGCGGCGCCACGTCTGCTGCGCATCGACGAGCACACGGAGGCCGACCGCGTCGGCCAGGTCCTCGAACTGCTGGCGGCGGGCCGCTCGGTGGCGCTGTGCAGCGACGCGGGGATGCCCGGCGTCTCCGACCCGGGGGAACGGCTCGTCCGCGCCGTGACCGAGGCCGGTCACCCCGTCGAGGTCGTCCCGGGTCCCTCGGCGTCGCTCACGGCGCTCGTCGGCAGCGGGATGCCGACCGGGCGGTTCTGCTTCGAGGGGTTCCTGCCCCGCCGCGGGGGTGCTCGCACTGCGCGCCTCGCCGCTCTCGCCACCGAGGAGCGCACGATGCTGCTCTTCGAGGCGCCCCACCGGCTCGGCCGCACGCTCGCCGACCTCGCCACCGCGCTCGGCGGCGACCGCTCCGTGGTGATCGCGCGCGAACTCACGAAGCTGCACGAGGAATGGTGGCGCGGCACGCTCGACGCAGGGGTCGGGCGAGCGGCCGACGTCGAACCGCGGGGTGAGTACGTCCTCGTCGTGGCGGGCGCCGAGCCCGCCACACAGGCCGACGACGACGAGATCGACGACGCGGTGCGTGCCGAACTCGCCGCCGGACGGAGCCTGCGGGACGGCGCCGCCGTGGTCGCACGGCGGCTCGGTGTGCCCCGTCGCACCGTGTACGAACGGGCGCTCCGGCTCGACGCCGCCGACTGATCCGCGCTTCGCCGAGCACGGCCCGGTGCACCCGCTAGGTTCGGATCGTGCCGTTCGATCCCGTCTTCGCCGTCCCGCTGTGGGCCGCCCTCCCGGTGGCGTTCGTGGTCACCCAGCTCGCGAACGTGATGACCACCCTCTACCTGCACCGTGCGCTCGCGCATCGGGCCGTGTCGTTCCGTTCGCCGCTCGAGTTCGTCGCCCGGGTCGTGTTGTGGATGGTCACGGGCATCGACCGACGCGAATGGGTGGCGGTGCACCGCAAGCACCACGTGTTCTCCGACGAGCCCGACGATCCGCACTCGCCGATCCAGCGGGGCGTGTGGCACGTGCTGCTCCTCAACGTCGTGTACTACCGCCGTGAGGCCCGCCGCGACGACACGCTCGAGACCTATGCGAAGGACATCCCCGCCGACCGTTGGGACCGGGTCCTGTTCTCGCGCAGCGTCGTCGGTCTCGGTCTCGGCGTCGCGCTGCTGTGGGTGCTGTTCGGCCCGGCCGTCGCCGCGGTCGCCGGTGCCGTCCACATGGTCGCCTACATCGGCCTGTCGGGTGCGGTGAACGGGTTCGGGCACTGGTTCGGTCGTCGGCCGCACGACAACCTCGCGACGAACCTCCGCTGGCTGGCCGCGCTCACCGCCGGTGAGGGGATGCACAACGAGCACCACCACGCCCCGCGTTCGCCCCTGTTCGGCCGCACGTGGTGGGACATCGGCGGGAAGCTCGCCGGTCTGCTGCAGCGTTGCGGGCTCGCCCGCCTGCACGACTCCGGTCGGGCGGGGCGGCGCGCCACCGTCGCCGCCTGAGGCGACAGGCGACGGCTGCTCAGCGGCCGGTCCAGACGGGCGGGTCGTCGCCGTTGCGGCGACCGAACGCCGCGGCGTCCTCGGTCTGCGCGACGACACGCCGCATGGTCTCGCCGAAGCGGATCG
The DNA here is from genome assembly GCA_964453335.1 of uncultured Acidimicrobiaceae bacterium. GTDB lineage: Bacteria > Actinomycetota > Acidimicrobiia > Acidimicrobiales > CAIXPF01 > VGBO01. Next base: position 80,221 of record CAYVOK010000002.1, on the reverse strand, counting down.
CGTCGACGAACGGCAGCTCGGTGCCGCGTCGGGCGATCTCCTTCGTGGCGCGCACGGCGAGCGGTGCGCCGGCGAGGAGCCGGTCGGCGAGCCGCCCCGCCTCGGCGAGCAGGTCGTCGTGCTCGACGACCTTCCACACGAGCCCGATCTCGGCCGCCCGGGCGGCGTCGATCCGTTCGCCGGTGAGCAGGAGCTCCATCGCGTGCTGCCACCCGATCCGGTGGGGGAGGCGCACCGCGCCCTGCACGGTGGGGACACCGAGGCGGACCTCGGGGAACCCGAACGTCGCCCGGTCCGAGGCGATGACGAAGTCGCAGGCCGTCGCGAGCGTGAGCCCGAATCCGAGGCAGTGGCCGTTCACCGCGGCGATGACCGGCTTGTTCATCTCGAGGCCGGCCTCGAGCGACGCCATCGACGGCATCTCCCAGAACGTCGGGTCGGCGTTCCCCGTCGAGGTGGCCCCGGTCGGGTCGTGGAGGTCGGCACCGGCGCAGAACGCCCGGCCCGCCCCGGTGACGATGCCGACCCAGGCGTCCGCATCGTCGCGGAAGGTGCGCCAGGCTGCGTTGAGGTCGGCCCGCAACTCGCGGTCGACGGCGTTCATCGCATGGGGTCGGTTGTAGGTGATGGTCGCGACGCGACCGTTCCGTTCGTAGAGCACGGTGCCGGCCATCCCCGGAGTTTGCCCTCTCCGAGTCGGGCCAGCAGGCTGTCGTGCATGTGCGCGCAGCGTCGGTCGACCGCGAAGAAGCCCGACGTCGACGTCGACGTGGTCGTCGTCGGTGCGGGCCTCGCGGGTCTCGCGGCGGCGCGCGTCACGACGGCGGCGGGGTTGCGCACCGTGGTGCTCGAGGCCTCCGACGGGGTCGGCGGCCGGGTGCGGACCGACCGGGTCGACGGGTTCCTCCTCGACCGTGGCTTCCAGATCCTGCTGACCGCGTATCCCGAGGTGCAGGGCCAGCTCGACGTCGACGCGCTCGGCCTGTGCCGGTTCGACCCGGGTGCCCGGGTGTGGCACGGCGGCCGGTTCCATCTCGTCTCCGACCCGATCCGGCGTCCCGCCGACACGTTCGCGACGGTGCGGGCGGGCATCGGTTCACCGCTCGACAAGCTCCGCATCGGTCTCCTGCGGGCCGACGTGCGTTCCGTCGCGCCGGCGGACCTGCTCCGGCGACCGGAGACCTCGACCGCCGAGGCGTTGCGCCGCCGCGGTTTCTCCGGTGCGGCGATCGAGCGGTTCCTGCGCCCGTTGCTCGCCGGCATCCAGCTCGACCCGCAGCTCCGCACCTCGTCGCGCATGTTCGAGGTGATCTTCCGGTCGCTCGCCGATGGCGATGCCGCGGTCCCCGCCGGGGGTATGGGGGCGATCCCGACGCAGCTCGCCGCCCACCTCGGCGACGAGGTCGTCCGGCTCGGTGTCCGGGTCGAGGGGATCGAGGGGACGACGGTGCGCACCGGTGGCGGCGAACGGATCCGCGGCCGTGCCGTCGTGGTCGCCACGGACGGACCTGCAGCCGCCGGTCTGCTCGGTCTGCCCGAGGTCGGGTCGAAGTCGGCGTCCTGCGTGTGGTTCGCCGCGCCGGAGCCGCCGGTGCGCGGCCGCTCGTTGCTGCTCGACGGCACCGGCCGGGGCCCGGCGTGCAACGTGGCCGTGATGAGCGAGGTCGCCCCGTCCTACGCGCCGCCCGGGCGTGCACTCGTCGCAGCGGCGGTGCCGGGCGTGGCCGACGGTGCCGTCGAACCTGCGGTGCGGACGCAGTTGCGCGGGTGGTTCGGCGCGGTCGTCGCCGACTGGGAGCACCTGCGCACCGACGTCATCCCGCACGGTCAGCCGGTGGCCGTTCCGCCGTTCCACCCGCGACGCACCGTCCGCCTCGGTGCGGGGCGGTACGTGGCGGGTGACCACCGGGACACCGGTTCGATCCAGGGCGCGTTGTTCTCGGGCCGCCGCTGCGGCGAGGCGGTCGTCGTCGACCTGCGCGTCGGGGTCTGAGCACCGGCCGGCCGGTCCCGGCGGGTCGGCCCGATGCCGTTCAGCAGTGCAGCGTGTACGCCCCGTCACCGTCGGCGGTGAGCGTCCCGGCGGTCGGGCTGCCGAAGTGCGTGCCGATGATCAGCGTCGACGCGTCGGACCACCGGTCGAGGAACGCCTTGCGGGTGTGGCGCGCCATGTCCGGGTCGGTGTCGAACATGCTCGAGTGCTCGGGCGCGGCGATCTGCAGCGGCGTGTGGATCATGTCGCCGGTGATGACGGCCCGCTGACCCTCCGACTCGATGACGAGGGACACGTGGCCGGGTGTGTGACCGGGCGTCGGCTCGTAGTGGATGCCCGGGCACACCTCGTGGGAGGTGCTGACGAGGTCGGCGAGGCCGGCCTCGTGGATCGGGGCGACCGAGTCGGCGAAGGTCTCGTCCCCGTTGATGTCGGGGGCGACCTGCCAGTGCTCGAACTCGGGCTTCACGAACAGGTAGCGGGCGTTGGGGAACGTCGGCACCCAGCGTCCGTCGACGAGCTTCGTGTTCCAGCCGACGTGGTCGACGTGGAGGTGTGTGCAGATCACCGTGTCGATCGACTCCGGCGGGTACCCGGCGGCGGTCAGGTCGTCGAGGAACGGCCCCTGCAGGTGTGCCCAGCCCGGGTTGTGGCGTTCCTTGTCGTTGCCGATGCAGGTGTCCACGATGATCCGCCGCCCGCCGCCGTCGATGACGAGGGCGTGGATCTTCTGGAGGAGGAACCCTTCGGGGCTCACGAAGTTCGGGCTCAGCCAGGGCTTGCGTCCGGCGATGGCGAGCACTGCCTTCTTGTCGAGGTCGGCGAAGAGGAACCGGGGCGACGTGGGCGCCTCCGACTCGACCACCGACGTGATGGTGAACGCACCGATCTTCCAGCGCAGCATGTCGTTCCTCCCCCGGTCCGTGACGGCGGCGCGGCCGGCCGTCGTCCGGCACCGTAGCGTCCGACGCCCGTTGTCACAGGCCGCCCGTAGCGTGTGGCGCCATGACGGTCTCGACGTTCGTCCTCGTGGTGGTGGCGGCAGGTGTGGTGGCCGGCCTCGTCGCAGCCGTGCTGGTCGTCGTCACCGGTCGGCGCGCGTCCGCGTCCGCGGCTGCACCGGTGGTCGGCGCCGATCCGGTGCAGGCCCAGCTCGCGGTCCTCGGCGAACAGCTCCGGGCGGTGCAGGAGGCGGCCGACCGCCTGCAGGGCGACCGGGCCCGCCAGCACGGTGAGCTCGTGGCGACGCTCGAGGCGCACACCCGGACGACGGCCTCGCTCGGCGAGACGGCGCAAGCGTTGCGCACCGTGCTCGCCAACCCCAAGGCCCGCGGTCGTTGGGGCGAGCGGATCGCGGACGACGTGCTGCGGCTGTCGGGCCTCGTCGAGGGCGTCTCCTACGTCCGTCAGCGCCAGATCGCCGGTGGCACGGTGCCGGACGTGACGTTCCTGCTCCCCGACGGCCTCGTGCTCAACATGGACGTCAAGTTCCCCCTCGACAACTACGGCCGGATGCTCGACGCGTCGACCGATGCCGAACGCGACGAGGCGGGCAAGTTGTTCGTGCGGGACGTGCGGAACCGGATCCGTGAGCTCGGGGGGCGCGGCTACGTCGAGCCCGGTGTGACGCTCGGGTTCGTGCTGCTGTTCGTGCCGAACGAGGCGGTCTACGGCTTCCTCCACGACACGGCTCCCGAGCTCGCGGACGAGGCACTCGGCCGCGGTGTCGTCCTGTGCTCGCCCTTCACCCTCTACGCCGTCGTGAGCGTGATCCGGCACGCCGTCGAGCAGTTCGACCTCGCCCGCACCTCCGACGAGGTCGTCGCGACGCTCCGGCGCTTCACGACGGAATGGGAGAAGTTCTCCGGCGCGCTCGACACGCTCGGGAAGCGGCTCGAGTCCGCGCAGAAGGCGTTCGAGGACCTCGACGGCCCGAGGCGTCGCCAGCTCGAGCGTGTGCTCGACCGTGCGGGTGGCCTCGAGGCCCCGGGCGCAGTCGTGCCGGACGGGCTGCGCGCCGTGGGCGACTGAGCGGCCGACCGGGCGTGATGGCTGCGCAGGGGTCCCGGGTAGCATCGCCCGCCGTGGGCCGCTTCTACGTGACGACGCCGATCTACTACGTCAACGACGCACCCCACATCGGCCACGCCTACACGACGGTCACCGCCGACGCGCTCGCCCGGTGGCACCGCATGCTCGGTGACGACGTCTGGTTCCTCACCGGCACCGACGAGCACGGTCTGAAGGTCGCCCAGGCCGCCGAGGCGAACGGCGTCACCCCGCGGGAATGGGCCGACACGGTCGTGCAGCGGTACCGCGACGTCTGGGACCTGCTCGACATCGCGTACGACGACTTCATCCGCACGACGGAACGGCGGCACTACGACGCGGTCGCCAAGCTCCTCGAGGCGTGCCGTGCCGCCGGCGACATCGAGCTCGGCACCTATCGCGGCTGGTACTCCGTCTCCGACGAGGAGTACATCACCGCGGACGAGGTCGAGGAGTACCGGGCCCGCGGGCGCAACGTCATCGAGATGGAGGAGCCGAACTACTTCTTCCGGCTCTCGCGCTTCGGTGACCGGCTCCTCGACTGGTACGAGCGCCATCCGGACGCGATCACCCCGGAGACCCGTCGGAACGAGGTGCTCGGCTTCATCCGGCAGGGTCTGCAGGACTTCTCGATCTCCCGGACCTCCCTCACCTGGGGTGTCCCCCTGCCGTGGGACCCGGACCACGTCACCTACGTGTGGTTCGACGCGCTGACGAACTACATCACGGCCATCGGCTACGGCGACGACGACGAGCGCTTCCGCACCTGGTGGCCGGCCGCCCGGCACCTGATCGGCAAGGACATCATCCGGTTCCACTGCGTCTACTGGCCGGCGATGCTGCTGTCGGCGGGGCTCGAGCCGCCCGCGGACTGGCATGTGCACGGCTGGCTGCTCGTCGGCGGCGAGAAGATGTCGAAGACGCGGCTCAACCAGATCGCCCCGGCCGACCTCGTCGCCGACTTCGGCGTCGACGGCTACCGCTACCACTTCCTGCGCGACCCGAGCTTCGGCCCCGACAGCGACTTCTCCTACGAGGGGATGGTCGTGCGGTACAACACCGACCTCGCCAACAACCTCGGCAACCTGCTGTCCCGCGTCGCGACCGTCGTCGGCAAGTCCTGCGGCGGCGTCGGCCCCGCCCCCGCCGCCGACAGCCCGTTGGCCGCCGTCGCCGCCGAGGCCTATGCCGCAGCGGCACGCGCCTGGGAGGACGTGCAGCCCTCGGTCGCGCTCGAGGCCACGTGGCGGATCGTCCGGGAGACGAACGCCCACCTCGAGGCCCACGAGCCGTGGAAAATGGCGCCCGGCGCCGATCTCGACCGGGTGATGGGCGACGCGCTCGAAGCGCTCCGCGTGGTCGCCGTGCTGGCCGCCCCGGCTATCCCCCGCAGTGCGCAGGCGGTGTGGGAGCGCATCGGCATGTCCGGCGCCGTCGCCGATCAACGGCTGCCCGACGCCGCCGTCTGGGGCGGCTACCCCGGCGGCCTCCCCGTCATGAAGGGCGACGCCCTGTTCCCGCGCGTGCGGACCTGATGCGCTGGTTCGACCACCACTGCCACATCGAGGCGGGCGCCGAGGGCGTCGGGACCGTCGCGGCCGCGCTCGAGGCCGGGGTCGCCCGGCTCGTCACCGTCGGCACCGACGTCGCGCGGTCGATCGAGGCGATCGACGTCGCCCGGGCCCACCCCGGCACCGTGTGGGCGACCGCGGGCGTCCACCCCCACGACGCCGCCGGCGCCGACCTCGACGCGCTGCGGGGCCTCCTCGCCGCCCCCGAGGTGGTCGCGGTCGGGGAGTGCGGGCTCGACTTCCACTACGACCACTCGCCACGTGCCGAACAACGCGCGGTGTTCGCGGCGCAGATCGGGCTCGCGCACGAGCTCGGCCTGCCGCTCGTCATCCACACGCGCGAGGCCTGGGAGGAGACCTTCGACGTGCTCGTCGGCGAGGGCATCCCCGAACGCACGGTCTTCCACTGCTTCACCGGTGGTGCGGAAGAGGCGCGCCGCTGCCTCGATCTCGGGGCGCACCTGAGCTTCTCCGGCATCGTCACGTTCCGCAACGCCGACGACGTGCGGGCCGCCGCCAGGCTCTGTCCGGACGACCGCCTGCTCCTCGAGACCGACTCGCCCTACCTGGCCCCGGTGCCGCACCGGGGTCGGCGGAACCAGCCTGCCTGGGTGAGCGCCGTCGGCGCCGCCGTCGCCGCGGAACGGGACCGGCCGGTGGCCGAGGTGGCCGCAGCCGCCTGGGCGACCACGAACCGGTTCTACGGGCTGGACGGGTGACCCACAGCCGTTCGGCGCTCGTCGACCTGCTCGACCGCCACGGGATCGTGCTCGGCCGGGCCCTCGGCCAGAACTACGTCGCCGACCCGAACACGGTCCGGCGCATCGCCCGGCTGGCCGAGGTCGGTCCCGGTGACCGGGTCGTCGAGATCGGGGCCGGCGTCGGGTCGCTCACGCTCGCCCTGCTCGAGACCGGTGCCGCCGTCACCGCGATCGAGGTCGACAAGCGGGTCGCTGCGGTCCTCACCGACGTGCTCGCGGGCACGGACGCCCGGGTCGTGACCGGCGATGCGACGTCGCTCGACTGGTCCGCCCTGCTCGGCCCGGGGCCGGCGGCGGGGGAGCCGTCGTGGACACTCGTCGCGAATCTCCCGTACAACCTGGCGACGGGGATCGTGCTCGACCTCCTCGCCGGGGTGCCGGCGATCGGACGGATGCTCGTGATGGTGCAGCTCGAGGTCGCCGAACGGCTGGCCGCTCCGCCGGGCTCGCGCACCTACGGCCTGCCGTCGGTGAAGCTCGCGTGGTTCGCCCGGGCCCGGATCGTCGGCCGGGTGCCACCGACCGTGTTCGTCCCCGAACCGCGTGTGCAGTCGGCGTTGCTCGCCGTCGAACGACATGCCGCTCCCGCCGCCGACGTAGCCACGTTCGCCATCGTGCGATCCCTCCTCGACGCGTCATTCGGGCAGCGCCGGAAGATGCTGCGGCGCACGATCGGCGACCGGGTCGACGAGGCCGGGTTCGCGGCTGCGGGTGTCGCACCGTCGGCCCGCCCCGAGGAGCTCGACGTGGCGGCCTGGGTCCGCCTGGCGGCGGTCGCCCGAGCGGTCTGAGCGCAGGTGGCGGCCCGCCCGGTCGGTACGGTGGCGTCGTGCAGGTCGTGCAGGCCCCCGCGAAGTTGACCGTCTCGCTCCGGGTGACGGGGGTGCGTGCGGACGGCTACCACATGATCGACGCCGAGATGGTCACGCTCGACCTGGCCGACACGCTCGAGTTCGACCCGTCGGGTGAGGGGATCGAGCTCGTCTACGCGGGGCCGGCGGCGGCGAACCCGGGGCTCGCCGTGTCGACCGGCCCCGACAACCTCGTCGCCAGGGCGCTCGAGCTCGTGGGCCGCCGTGCCCGGGTGCGGATCACGAAGAGGATCCCGGCAGGTGCCGGCCTCGGTGGGGGTTCCGCCGACGCCGCGGCGGTACTGCGCTGGGCCGGGTGCGACGACCTCGACCTCGCCGCCCGCCTGGGGGCGGACGTGCCGTTCTGCCTGCTGGGTGGCCGGGCCCGGGTCGGGGGGATCGGCGACGTCGTGCAGCCCCTGTCGCCGGTCCGTCGCAGTTTCACGCTCGTGCTCCCGCCGTTGTCGTGTCCGACCATCGACGTCTACCGGGCGTGGGACCGGCTCGGCGGTCCGACGGGGCCGGGGTCGAACGACCTCGAGCGTGCGGCGGTCGAGGTCGTGCCCGAACTCGCCGCATGGCGTGACGTGCTCGCCGACGCGACGAAGACCCGCCCCCAACTGGCGGGGAGCGGGTCGACGTGGTTCGTCGACGGGGCCTTCCCCGGTCCGGGCCGTGTCGTGGTGACGACGACGTCCTGACCGGTCGGCTCCGCCGACGCGCGGTCTATTTGCCCTTCGCGCGTCGTTGGAACCGCGTGCGCTTCAGCATCTTCTTGTGCTTCTTCTTGCGCATGCGCTTCCGGCGCTTCTTGATCAGCGAGCCCATGAGGTCGGTCACCCTAGCGGGCCGGCCCGCCCACGGCGAACCAGGTCGGTCCCGCCCTGTCGTGCGCCCGGCGCTACCGTCGGCGGCGTGCCCGTTGGCGGGTAGTTCAATTGGCAGAACGCCTGACTTTGGTTCAGGAAGTTGCAGGTTCGATTCCTGCCCCGCCAGCCATGACGTCACGTTCGCTCGCTGCAGTCGTCCTCGCCGCCGGGGAGGGTCGCCGGATGCGGTCCGACCGGCCGAAGCCGCTCCACCTGCTGTGCGGTCGTCCGCTCCTGCTCTACATGGTCGACACGCTCGTCGCCGCCGACGTCGACCGGGTGGTCGTCGTCGTGGGTGCGGCCGCCGAGCAGGTCACGAAGCGGATCCTGCGCGACGTCGACGGGACGCTCGTCGACTTCGTCGAACAGCCGGTACCGAGGGGCACGGCCGACGCCGTGCAGTCCGCGCTCGGGGCGTTGCCCGACGACGACCTCGGTGACGACGACGTGCTCGTCGTCCCGGCCGACATGCCGCTGCTGTCGACGGCGAGCCTGCGGCGCCTCGTGGAGGCGCACCGGGCGGGCGACGTGGCGTGCACGGTGCTCACCGTGCGGTCGGCCGATCCGACGGGGTCGCCGCGTGTGGTGCGGGGGCGGGACGGCCGGGTGGTGCGTCTCGCCGGCGATGCCGACGTGCTCGCGGACGAACGGTCGATCGACGAGGTGGCGGTGTCGGTGCTGTGCGCCCGCCGCAGCCTGCTGGGTGCGGCCATCCGACGGGTCACCCCGTCCGACGACGACAGCACCTACCGACTCGAGGACGTCGTGGAGGTCCTCGCCCGGGCGGGTCACCTCGTCGCTGCGGTCGAGGTCGAGCCAGCCGAGGTCGTCGAGGTCGACGACCGCCTCAGCCTCGCCGAGGTCGAGGCGGAACTGCGGCGGCGGATCAACCGGTCGTGGCTCGCGGCGGGTGTGTCGATGCTCGATCCGTCCACCTGCTACGTCGACGCCACCGTCGAACTCGGCCGCGACGTGACCCTGTTCCCGGGGACGCTCCTGCAGGGGCGCACGGTGGTCGGGGCGGGTGCCGAGATCGGCCCGAACGCCCGTCTCGTCGACTGCGTGGTCGGTGCGGGGGCACGGGTGCAGCACACGGTCGCCACCGACGCGGAGATCGGCGACGACGCGGTCGTCGGACCCTTCGTCGTGCTCGATCCGGGGGCCCGGGTGGAGGCGGGTGCACGGGTGGTCCCGGGCACGGCCGTGCGCCTGACCGACCGGATCTGACATTCTCTCCGTCGTGCAGCCCCGGACCGCCCTCGTTCCTGCGTCGAAGCGTCTGCAGATCGTCTCCGGGCGGTTCAACCGCCCGCTCGCCGAGGCGGTTGCCGACTGCGTCGGTGTCGAACTGCTCGAACCGAACCTCGGTGCGTTCGCGAACGGCGAGATCCACTGCCGCTTCGACGAGTCGATCCGCGGCAACGACCTGTTCATCGTGCAGACGCATGCGGACGGGCCGGAGGGGTCGTTGAACGATGCGCTGATGGAGACGTTGATCATGGTCGACGCCGCCAAGCGCGCCTCGGCGAAGCGGATCACGGTCGTCGCCCCGTTCTTCCCCTACGCCCGCCAGGACCGGAAGTCGAACGGTCGTGAACCGATCACGGCGAAGCTCGTGTCGGACCTGCTCGCCGCCGCCGGCGCGAAGCGGCTCGTGTCGATGGACATGCACTCGGGTCAGATCCAGGGCTTCTTCGACGGTCCGGTCGACCATCTCACGGCGATGCCGGTGCTCGAGAACTACTTCCGCGACGTACAGGGTGAGCTGGTCGTCGTGTCGCCCGACACCGGTCGGGTGAAGGTCGCCGCCCGCTACGCGAACGCCCTTCACGCAGGGCTTGCGTTCGTGTACAAGCAGCGGCGCAAGGAGGAGAAGAACTCCGTCGAGGCGATGGCGCTCGTCGGCGAGGTCGAGGGTGCGACCTGCGTGCTCATCGACGACCTGATCGACACCGGCGGGACGATGGTCGCGGCGCCCGAGCAGCTCAAGGCGCACGGTGCCGCACACGTCTACGCGGCGGCCACGCACGGCGTGTTCTCGGGTCCGGCGATCCAGCGCTTCCGCGACTCCCCGATCGAGAAGGTCGTGGTGACCGACACCCTGCCGCTCGGGCCGGACCGTCAGCTCGACAAGATCGAACGGCTCTCGGTTGCGCCGATCATCGCGGATGCGATCCGGGCCGTGTTCGAGGACAGCTCGGTGAGCGAGATCTTCGACGGCAAGAACCAGAGTTGAGGAGCCGGGCCGGTCTCGGCCGCACCCGGAAGTGGTCCGCCCGGGCCCCGGTCGCTAGCATGGCGAGCCGCTGTCAGACCCGTCCCGGCCCACTCCGCGGTCGGTACCCGCAAAGGACACCCCGAACATGAGCCAGGTGCTCGTCGCCGCAACCGGTCGTACGCATGGGTCGCGCCCCTCTGGACGTCTCCGTCGCTCGGGCTCCGTGCCCGGCGTCCTCTACGGCCTCGGTCTGCAGACGACCTCGCTCGAGGTCGACTGGCCGTCGCTGCGCCGTGCGCTGAACGACGGCGGTGCCGCCGCCGCGCCGGTGAACCTCCGGGTCGACGGTGTCGACCACGTGACGATCATCAAGGAGATCCAGCGGCACCCGGTGCGTCGCGACGTCCTCCACGTCGACTTCATGGCGATCGACCCCGACGTGACGATGCGGTCGGTGCTGCCGGTCGTGCTCACCGGCACCGAGGAGCTCTCGCCGTCGGTGCTCGCCCGTCTCGATCTCGTGTGCGCGACCCTCGAGGTCGACGCCAAGCCGGCGTCGATGCCGCTCGACATCCAGATCGCCGCCGAGACGGTGCTCGCCGCCGGTGTCGTCCGGGTGCGTGACCTGCAGATGCCCGCCGGGTCGGTGATCGTCGCCGACGGTGCCACGGTCGTCGTGTCGGCCGGTGCCGCGGACGACGATGCGGACGGCGACGACGAAGCCTGACGGCTCCGCCCGCCGCGGCGCTGCCGCCGATCTGCTCGTCGTCGGACTCGGGAACCCGGGTGCGACCTACGACGGCACCCGGCACAACGTCGGCGTGGAGGTGGTGGAGCTGCTGGCGCGTCGCCATGGTGAGACCCTGCGCCGTGCGAAGGAGCTCGCGCTCGTCGCCGAGGCGCGCCCCGGTGGTCGGCGTCTGGTGCTCGCGTTCCCGCAGACGTACATGAACGAGTCGGGCCGGTCGGTGCAGTTGCTGTGTCGGCGCCACGGTGTCGACGACCCCGAGCGTCTCCTGGTCGTGCACGACGAACTCGATCTCGCCCCGGGTCGGCTGAAGCTGAAGCGGGGCGGCGGCCTCGCCGGGCACAACGGTCTGCGGTCGATCAAGGCGCACCTGCACACGGACGCGTTCCTGCGCCTGCGGATCGGCGTGGGCAAGCCCCCGGCCGGCAAGGGGGTCGACTGGGTGCTCGGTCGGCCGGGTCGGGCCGACCGCACGGAGATCGACGTCGCCGTCGAACGTGCGGCCGACGCGGTCCTCGCCGTGCTCGAGGGCGGCATCGACGCAGCGATGGCGGTCCACAACCGAGACGACGTCTGAGGCGAGGGTGGCGCTCCGCGATCTCCCCGGCCTGCTCCGTGACGACCCGGCGTTCGCCGCGACGCTCGGCCGGTCGACGGCCACGTTGTCGGTCCCCGAGGCGGCCCGTGCCCTGGTGCTCGCCGGTGTGGCGACGACGGGGCGTCGGTCGCCGATGCTCGTGGTCACCCCGACGGGTGCGGACGCCGACCGCCTCGCCGGCGACCTGGCGGCGTTCCTCGGCGCCGCTGCGGTGGAGTCGCTGCCTGCGTGGGAGACGCTGCCGTTCGAGCGGGTGAGCCCGTCGGCGGAGACGATGGGGCGACGGGTTCGGGTCCGGTCCCGACTCGCGGACGGTGACGCCTCGCTCGCGGTCGTCGTCGCACCGGTGCGGGCGCTCGTGCAACGGCTCGGTCCGGCGTCGGCGTCGCCGCCGTCGGTGCGGGTCGCCCGGGGTGACCGGGTCGATCAGCAGGAACTGCTCGAGGCGCTCGTCGCCGCCGGGTACCGCCGTGAGTACCAGGTCGAGAACCGGGGCGAGTTCGCCGTGCGCGGGTCGATCGTCGACGTGTTCGCAGCGACTGCCGACGTGCCGGTGCGTATCGACCTGTGGGGTGACGAGGTCGATCGTCTCACCACGTTCAGCGTCGCCGAACAGCGTTCGACGGGTGATCTCGACGAGGTGACGGTGTTCCCGTGCCGGGAGTTCGTCCCCGACGAGGCGGTGCGCGCCCGGGCGCGTGACCTCGTGGTGTCCGCACCGTGGGGGGCGGAGCCGTGGGGTCGTGTCGCGGAGGGGGAGACCTTCGACGGTCTCGAGTCGTGGTTGCCGTGGCTCGACGGCGAGCCGACGGTCGTGCCCGACCTGCTCGGTGCCGACGCACTCGTCGTGCTCGTCGACCCGCGGCGGGTGCGGGACCGGGCCGCCGAGGTGGCGGCCGAGGAGGCGGATCTCGCCCGTTCGCTCGCCCGGTCCTGGGGTGCGGACCCGGACGGGTTGCCGTCGCTGCACGTGCCGTTCGACCGGTTGCTCGAACGCTGCCCGGCGGCGCTGTGGACGCTGCAGTCGATCCCGGAGGGCCCGGACGTGGCCACGGTGTCGGCGATGCCGTGGTCGGCGGTCGGCGCCGACGGTGCTGCGCTCGTCGACCAGCTCGTCCGTCTCCTGCACGAGGGGTACCGGGTGGTCGTCGGCGCCGACCGGGCCTCCTCGGTCGAGCGGATCCGGGATCTGCTCGTCCGCCAGGGGGTCGACCTCACGGTCGTCGACCCCGACGACGTCGACGTGCGTCCCGGTGGCCGGGTGACCGTGCTCCCCCTCGAGGCGGGGTGCGTGCTGCCCGGCGCGCGGCTCGCCGTGCTCGCCGAGTCCGACGTGACCGGGCGGCGGCGGGTCCACCGACGCCCTCGCCCGCGCCCGGCCCGCGCCTCCGCCGGGTTCTTCGACGACCTCGCGGTCGGCGACCACGTCGTGCACCACCACCACGGCGTCGCGCGCTACGGCGGCATGGTGACCCGGGCGATCGGCGGGGTCGAACGGGACTACCTGCTGCTCGAGTACAAGGGCGGCGACAAGCTGTACGTCCCGTCCGACCAGATCGACGCGGTGCGCCACTACACGGGTGGCGAGGCGCCGGCGTTGCACCGGCTCGGTGGCACCGATTTCGCCCGGACGAAGGCGAAGGTGCGGTCCGCGGTGGCGGAGATCGCCCAGGAACTCGTCGTCCTGTACCAGCGGCGGCTCCACACGCCGGGTCGCGCGTTCGCCGCCGACACGCCGTGGCAGCGCGAGTTCGAGGCGGCGTTCCCCTATGCGCTGACGCCCGATCAGGCGAGGGCGGTGGAGGACGTGAGGGCCGACATGGAGGCGCCGCGTCCGATGGACAGGCTCGTCTGCGGCGACGTCGGCTTCGGCAAGACCGAGGTCGCGCTGCGGGCGGCGTTCAAGGCGGTGCAGGACGGCACCCAGGTCGCGGTGCTCGTCCCGACGACGCTGCTCGCGAACCAGCACGGTGCGACCTTCGCCGACCGGTTCGCCGGGTACCCGGTGCGGGTCGAGGTGCTGTCACGGTTCCTGACCCCGGCACAGGTGCGCACGGTGCTCGCCGGGCTCGCCTCGGGTGAGGTCGACGTGGTGGTGGGGACGCACCGTCTCCTGTCGGAGGACGTGCGGTTCCGTGACCTGGGGCTGCTCGTGGTCGACGAGGAGCAGCGCTTCGGCGTCCACCACAAGGAGCAGATGAAGCGCCTGCAGACCGGTGTCGACGTGCTCACCCTGACCGCGACGCCGATCCCCCGCACCCTCGAGATGTCCCTCGTCGGTATCCGCGATCTGTCGGTGCTGAACACCCCGCCGGCGGACCGTCAGCCGATCCTCACCTATGTCGGGGGCTACGACGAGCGGGCGGTCGCCGAGGCGATCCGTCGCGAGCTGCTGCGTGAGGGTCAGGTGTTCTACGTGCACAACCGCGTGCAGGACATCGAACGGCACGCGGCGCAGCTCCGCGAGCTCGTGCCCGAGGCCCGTATCGCCACGGCGCACGGGCAGATGGACGAGGGTTCGCTCGAACAGGTGGTGCTCGCGTTCTGGGAGGGTCGTTACGACGTGCTGGTGTGCACGACGATCATCGAGTCCGGCATCGACATGCCGACGGTGAACACGCTCGTCGTCGACCGCGCCGACCTCATGGGTCTCGGGCAGCTCCACCAGCTCCGTGGACGCGTCGGTCGGGCGGACATGCGGGCGTACGCCTACCTGTTCTTCCCGCCGGATCGTGTGCTCTCCGAGGAGTCCTACGAGCGGTTGCGCACGATCGCCGAGGCGACCGAGCTCGGCTCCGGGTTCAAGATCGCGATGCGCGACCTCGAGATCCGCGGTGCCGGGAACCTGCTCGGCACCGGCCAGTCGGGGCACGTGGCGGCGGTCGGGTACGACCTGTACTGCGAGATGGTGAACGAGGCGATCGCGGAGCTGAACGGTGAGGAGGTCCGGCCGCCGGCGGAGATCAAGATCGAGCTCCCGATCGACGCCCACCTGCCCGCCGACTGGATCGCCCGGGAGGACCTGCGGATCGAGGCCTACCGGCGGCTCGCCGCTGTGCGCGCCGAGGACACGGTGGAGGACATCCGGGCCGAGTGGGTCGACCGGTTCGGCCCGGTGCCCGCTGCGGCGGAGGCGCTGCTCGGCGTCGCCCGTCTGCGGGCGGAGTGTGTGCGGACCGGGGTCACCGAGGTGACGGTCACGAAGTCGCCGGCGTTCGGTGGGGCGAAGTTCGTCGCACGGATCGCCCCGCTCGAACTGCGGGTCTCCCAGACGATGAAGTTGCAGCGGGTCTACAAGGGGGCGGTGGTGAAGGAGGAGTCGGGCGAGGTGCAGGTGCCGATCGCCCGTGCCGCCGACGCCGCTGCGGCGGTCGTCGAGGTGCTGCGCAGTATCGTTCCCCTTCCCGGCGCCGATGCCGGGTCGGAGGTGAGGTGACGGTGCGGTTCAGGCGCTTGGCGGTGTTCGGCATCGTGGTGCTCGTGGCGGTCGGCTGCAGCTGGCGTCCCCCGGCTGCCGAGGTCGACGGGGCCGCCGTGCCGGCGGACCGGATCGCCGACCGGGTCGAGATGCTCCGGGAGAACACCGACTTCGCCGACGTGCTGCTGCAGGACGCCGGTCTCGTCGACCGGATCACCGACGGTCGTGCCCCTGCCGAGCTGACCTCGTACCTCCTCCGGATCGAGATCTACCGCCGTGTGCTCGACGCCGCGAACGCCCGCGCCGGGGTCCTCCCCGCCGAGGAGCAGGTGGCGACGGTCGCGAACGATCTCGCCACCGAACTCGAAGGTCTCGGCATCACCGTCGACGAGCGGGTGCGTGCCTTCGCCACCGACGTCGCCGCGGTGTTCGTCGGCCAGCAGACGTACTGCACGAGTCAGGGTGCGACGGCGGAGGACGCCTGTGCGCTCGCGCTCGACGCGCTCTTCGTCGAGCGCGACATCGAGGTCGATCCCCGCTTCGGGACGTGGGACAAGCTCGCTCGTTCGGTCGTCTCGCCCGATGCGGCGGCCCGCTAGTGCGGCGCCTCCTGCGTGGCGCGGCGGTCGTCCTCGGGGTCACGTGCGCGGCGGCGGGTCTCGTCGCCTGCGGTGGCGGCGGTGGTGACGGCGCTGCCGGGATCGTCCGGTTCGAGTTCACCGGTTCGGCGGCGTCCGTCGGCGGTGTCGGCGTCCCGGCGTCCGAACTCCGCACGCTGATCGACGGGTTCCGGAAGGCGCCGGGCGCCCTGCAGCTCGCGATCGGCAGCGACACGCTGAACCAGGCCGGTTCCGACCAGCCGATGCCGGCGGTCGTGGCGACGCTGCTGCAGAGCCTGATCTACGAGCAGGTGGTCACCGCAGAGCTCGCGCGCCGCGGCGTCACGGTGCCCGAGAGCGACCGGGCGATCGCGGAGACCCAGACCTCCGCAGTCTTCGGCACCTCGCTCGACGCTGCGCCCGACCTGCGCACGCACCTCGTGGACAGCTACGCCGCGTACGTCACACTCGACAAGCTGCTCACGCCACCGCCGCCCGACGAGGCGACGTTGCGTGCCGTCTACGACGCCGATCTCACCGCATGGGACCAGACCTGCGTCCGGCACATCCTGGTGAAGGAGCGGGCCGCCGCCGACACGCTCGCCGCCGAGCTGCGCGGCGGTGCGGACTTCGCGACCCTTGCCCGTGAGCGTTCGATCGACACGGCCTCGGGCACGGCGGGCGGTGATCTCGGTTGCACGCAACGCGGTCTGTTCGTCGAACCGTTCGAGACCGCGGCCTGGACCGGTGCGGTCGGTGTGCTGCAGGGCCCGATCGAGAGCCAGTTCGGGTGGCACGTGCTCGAGGTGACCAAGCGTGGCACCCTCACCTTCGAGGAGGCACGCGAGCAGCTCCTGCAGCTCTCGACGCTCGAGCCCTTCACGGCGCTCGGCGGTTGGTTGAACGAGAACGTGCCGAAGCTCGCCGTCACCATCGACCCGCGGTTCGGGAGCTGGGATCCCGACGGTCTCGAGGTGATCCCGGTCGGGGCGAAGGCCTCCGGGCTCGAGATCACGCCGGATTCCTCGTCGACCACCGGAGCGGTCGGCCCGTCCACGACCCGGTGACCCTCCGGTGACGGCGGCCTCGCGTCCCCGGGTGGTGGTGGTCGGGCTCGGTCCGGCCGATCCCTCCCTCACGACGACGGCGACGCTCGACGCCGTCGCCGCACATCCGCCGGAGGCCCGGTGGTCTCGGACCGATCGGCATCCGTCGGTGTCGGTGCTCGGTCCGCACGGCAGTTTCGACGACGTCTACGAGTCGGCCGAGCGGATCGGTGACGTCTACCCGACCATCGTGGAGCGCCTCGTCGGACTCGCCGGCCGCCACGGGTCGGTGCTCTACGCCGTGCCCGGTTCGCCGCTCGTGGCGGAGCGGACCGTGGAGTTGTTGCGCACGGACGATCGGGTCGAGGTCGTCCTGGTGCCGGCGTTGTCGTTCCTCGACCTCGCCTGGGACCGGCTCGGGGTCGACCCGCTCGCGGTGTCGGTTCGTGTGGTCGACGGTCACCGCTTCGCGATCGAGGCGGCGGGCGAGCGCGGCCCGCTGCTCGTCGCGCAGTGCGACACGGTCGACGTGCTCTCGGCGATCAAGCTCGCCGTCGAGGACGAACCGCCGTCGGGGGTCGTGGTGCTCGCCCGGCTGGGTCTGCCCGACGAACGGGTCGAGCACGTCACCTGGGCGGACCTCGACCGGGTCGTCGAGGCGGACCATCTCACGAGCGTGTGGATCCCCGAGCTCGCCGCGCCGGTCGGCGCTGAGCTCGCCGAGCTCGTCGAGGTCGTCCGGGCGCTGCGGGAACGCTGTCCGTGGGACAGCACGCAGACCCACGCCTCGCTCGCCCCCTATGCGGTGGAGGAGGCCTACGAGGTCGTCGACGCCATCGCTGGGTTCGACCCGACCTCGGGTGCCGGTGTCGACGAACTCGAGGAGGAGCTCGGCGACCTGCTCTTCCAGGTGCTCCTCCACGCCACGATCGCCGCGGAGGAGGGATGGTTCGGGCTCGCGGACGTCGCCCGGGTGGTCCGGGAGAAGCTGGTGCGACGGCATCCGCACGTCTTCGGTCCCGCTGCCGACGCTGCGCTCGACGTGGCGGCGGTCGAGGCGGCGTGGGACCGGCTGAAGGCCGAGGAGAAGGGGCGCTCGGGCCCCTTCGACGGGATCCCGGCGTCGTTCCCGCCCCGCCTCGCCGTGGCGAAGGTGGAGCGTCGGGCCGCGGCCGCCGGGATCGAGGTCGATTTCGGGCACCTGCTCGCTGCGCTCGACGCCGCCGAGGAGGCGGTGCGGGCCGAGGTGCGGCGCGTCGTGGGGCGGGGCGCCGGGTAGCGTTCCCGGCCATGAGTCTCATCGAGCAGGTCATCGGGCGCGAGGTGCTCGACTCCCGTGGGAACCCCACGGTCGAGGTCGAGGTCGTGCTCTCCTCGGGTGCGTCGGGTCGGGCGATGGTGCCGTCGGGTGCCTCCACGGGCGCCTTCGAGGCGGTCGAGCTGCGCGACGGTGGTGACCGGTACCTCGGCAAGGGTGTGCGGACGGCGGTCGGCCACGTGAACGACGAGATCGCGGACGTGATCAGCGGGTTCGACGCGCTCGACCAGCGCGGGGTCGACGCGGCGCTGCTCGATCTCGACGGGACCGACGACAAGGGCCGTCTCGGTGCGAATGCGATCCTCGGCACGTCGCTCGCCGTGGCGCACGCCGCTGCGGACGAGGTCGGCCTCCCGCTGTGGCGCTACGTCGGCGGCGCGAACGCGCACGTGCTCCCCGTGCCGATGATGAACGTGCTGAACGGTGGTGCACACGCCGACAACAACGTGGACTTCCAGGAGTTCATGTTCATGCCGGTCGGCGCGGCGAGCTTCTCCGAGGCCCTGCGGTGGGGGGTCGAGTGCTACCACACGCTGCGGCGTCTGCTGCACGACCGCGGCCTCGCCACCGCGCTCGGCGACGAGGGCGGGTTCGCCCCCTCGGTGGCGTCGAACGAGGCGGCGTTGCAGCTCCTCGTCGAGGCGATCGGCGCAGCCGGTTTCGAGCCCGGCGCCGACATCGCGATCGCGCTCGACGTCGCGTCCACGGAGTTCTACGCGGACGGCCGCTACACCCTCGCCGGTGAGGGGCGGTCGTTCGACGCGGCGGGGATGGTCGACCTGCTCGCCGACTGGTGCGCCCGCTACCCGATCGTCTCCATCGAGGACGGGATGGCCGAGGAGGACTGGGACGGCTGGCGTCTGCTCACCGAGCGTGTCGGCGACCGCGTGCAGCTCGTCGGCGACGACCTGTTCGTCACGAACACCGAACGGCTCGCCCGTGGCATCGACACCGGGACGGCGAATGCGATCCTCGTGAAGGTCAACCAGATCGGTTCGCTCACCGAGACCCTCGACGCGGTCGGTCTCGCGACGGCGTCCTCGTACCGGTCGGTGATGTCGCACCGGTCCGGCGAGACCGAGGACACGACGATCGCCGATCTCGCCGTGGCGACGAACTGCGGGCAGATCAAGACGGGCGCCCCGGCGCGCAGCGACCGGGTCGCGAAGTACAACCGCCTGCTCCGCATCGAGGAGCAGCTCGGCGAGACGGCTGCGTACCTCGGCCACGCCGCACTGCGGCGGGGGCGCACGGCCTGATGGTGGGCCGGCACCGGCGTCTGGTCGGTGTGCTGGGCGTGGTCGTCGGTGTCGGCGTCGCTGCGTTCGTCGTGTCGTTCCCGGTGCGCGACATCCTCGATCAGCGGGCCGAGACGCAGGCGTCACTCGATCGGCAGGCGTCCCTCGACGACCAGATCGAGCGCACCCAGGAGCGGATCGACCGTCTCGAGGACCCCGACGAGATCCGTCGCCTCGCGCGGGAGCGCTACGGCTGGGTGCCGCCGGGGGTGGAGTCGTACCGGGTGATCACGCCGTCGGCCGCGGCGGTGCCGCTGCCGTACGGATGGCCGTTGCTCGTCGACCCGATCTCCTGAGGCTTCTCAGGCCGGTTCGACGCGCAGGTCGCTGCGTCCGAGCGCGTCGAGCACCGCGTTGAGCACCCGGGCGTCGTCGTCGTAGCCGATGGCGTCGGTCAGGTCGTCGTTGCCGTCCGACTGCTGCACGAAGTAGGCGACGACACCGCGCAGCAGGGCGCGCTCGTCGTCCTGCCACCGCTGGGGTTCGTCGAGCAGGTCGTCGAGGACGCTGGCGATGCGTTCGGCGGTCTCGACGTCGGCGGCCGGGAAGCGTTCGGCGGCGATCCGCACGGCTGCGACGTGGGTGGTGACGACGAGCCGGAGGTCGTGGAGCTCGTCCGCCGTGGTCGGCCGACACCCTGCGACGAAGGTGTCCATCTCGCCGGGATGCAGCAGTTCCTGCACGAGCAGTCGTGCTCGGGTGCCGATCTCGTGGTCCATCAAGCTGACCCTAGGCGGTGGGCCCGGGGAGGTGATGGTCGGTCGGGGTCACACGACGCGGCTCCGGGCGCTAAGGTCCCCTGCGTGACCGGGGGCACGTCCCTGCGGGGACCTCGGGTCACATCCGTCCTTCCACCGCAACACCCCAGGGGGCCCCTGTGAAGGTCACCGTCGAGGTCAACGGCTCGTCGCAATCGCACGACGTGGAGCCGCGGACCCTTCTCGTCCATTTCCTCCGGGAGCACTGCGGGCTCACCGGCACGAACATCGGCTGCGACACGTCGTCGTGTGGTGCGTGCACCATCCACGTCAACGGCGAGTCGGTGAAGTCGTGCACGATGCTCGCCGTGCAGGCCGACGGCCAGCGGGTCACGACCATCGAGGGTCTCGCCAAGGGCGACGAGCTGCACCCGATGCAGCAGGCGTTCCACGAGAACCACGCGCTCCAGTGCGGGTACTGCACCCCGGGCATGATCATGGCGGCCTGCTCGCTGCTCGACGAGATCCCGAACCCGACCGAGCAGGACGTCCGGCTCGGCCTCGAGGGCAACCTCTGCCGCTGCACCGGCTACCACAACATCGTGAAGGCCGTGCTCGCCGCTGCGGAAGGAGCGGGCAAGTGATCCCCGTCGCGTTCGACTACAAGCGTGCGTCATCGGCCGACGAGGCGATCTCGCTGCTCGCCGAGTACGGCGACGAGGCGAAGCTGCTCGCGGGCGGACACTCGCTGCTCCCGCTGATGAAGCTGCGGCTCGCCGCACCGTCGGTGCTGATCGACGTCGGTCGTCTGACCGATCTCTCCTACGTGCGTGACGCCGGCGATCACGTCGCCATCGGTGCGCTGACCCGCCACCGTGACGTCGAGATCAGCGACCTGCTGCGGGCGCAGCAGCCGCTGCTCGCCGCTGCGGCCGCCGAGGTCGGCGACAACCAGGTGCGGCACCGCGGCACGATCGGCGGCTCGGTCGCCCACGCCGATCCGGCGTCCGACCTGCCGGCGACGCTGCTCGCGCTCGACGCCACGTTCGTGGCGAAGGGTCCGAACGGTGAGCGGGCGATCCCCGCCGCCCAGTTCTTCACGGGCTTCCTCGAGTCGGCGCTGCAGCCCGACGAGCTGCTCACCGAGATCCGGGTGCCGAAGTCGCCCGGTTCGGGGTTCGGGTTCCAGAAGTTCAACCGGCGTGCCCAGGACTGGGCGATCGTCGGTTGTGCGGTGACCCGCTCCGCGTCGGGCACCGGCATCGCGCTCGTGAACATGGGCTCGACGCCGTTGCGTGCGACGGCGGTCGAGCAGGCGCTCGCCGGTGGTGCGTCGATCGCCGATGCGGCACAGCTCGCCGACCAGGGCACGGAGCCGAGCGCCGACCTCAACGCGTCGGCCGAGTACCGCCGTCACCTCGCCCGGGTGCTGGTGCGCCGGGCGCTCGAGGCCGCCGGCGCCTGAGCCGACGTCCACAGTTCGTGCACGGGGCCGCCACGGCGGCCCCGTGGCGCGTCCGGGGTCGGTGCCGCCGAAGGCTGCGGGGTCTTCTAACCTGCTCGCCGTGACGTCCTCCGATGCGCCCGTGGTGACCTCCGTCGACGACGTGGTCGCCGGTCTCGAGGCGAACGGGTACCTGGCGGACGAGGGGCTCGCCACCGCGGTGTTCCTCGCGCTGCGGCTCCGTCGGCCATTGCTGCTCGAGGGCGAGGCGGGGGTCGGCAAGACCGAGATCGCGAAGACCCTCGCCCGATGGACGGGCGGCCCGCTGATCCGGCTGCAGTGCTACGAGGGCATCGACGCCGCGCAGGCGGTCTACGAGTGGGACTACGCCCGCCAGTTGCTGCACCTGCGGACGGCGGAGGCGGTCGGTCGGACGTCGGGGACCGACGAGGCCGCGCTCGAGCACGAGCTGTACTCGCCACGGTTCCTCGTGCGGCGCCCGCTGCTCGCCGCGGTCGACCACGGCGACGGTCCGCCGCCGGTGCTCCTCGTCGACGAGGTCGACCGGGCCGACGACGAGTTCGAGGCATTCCTCCTCGAGATCCTGTCGGACTACTCGGTGACGGTCCCCGAGCTCGGCACGTTCACGGCAGCGGTGCCGCCGGTGTGCGTGGTCACCTCGAACCGCACGCGCGACGTGCACGACGCGCTCAAGCGTCGGTGCCTCTACCACTGGGTCGACCATCCGGACTTCGAGCGGGAGGTGCGGATCGTCGGTCTGAAGGCGCCCGAGGTCCCCGACGTCCTCGCCCGGCAGGTCGCTGCTGCCACCGAGGCGATGCGGGCGATGGGGCTCTACAAGCCGCCGGGCATCGCGGAGACGCTCGACTGGGCGCAGGCGCTCACGCTCCTCGGCGCGGCTGCGCTCGACGCCCGCACGGTGGAGGCGACGCTCGGCACGGTCCTCAAGTACCGCGAGGACCAGGAGCGGGTGCGGTCGTCGGGGGTCGAGGCGCTCGTCGTTGAAGCGCTGCAGCGTGGCCGCTGAGGTCGCACCGGCGCTCGACCGCGTTGCGGTCGCGTTCGTCCGGTCGTTGCGGGCTGCGGGTCTGCGGATCCCGGTCGGCAGTGCGATCACCTATCTGCGGGCCCTCGGTGAGGTCGGGATCGTGACCCGTTCGGCGACCTACTGGGCGGGCCGGGCGACGCTCGTGCAACGTCCGGAGGACATCGGCCGCTACGACGAGGTGTTCAGTGCGTTCTGGTCCCCCGATGCGCCGGCGCCGGTGGTGGTCGAGGAGGAGACCGTCGAGATCGCGATCGCGTTCGACGACGAGGACGACACGGCCGACGACGACGGCGACGACGAGGGTGACGACGCCGAACCGTTCGACGGTCCGCTGCTGCAGGTGCGGTTCTCCGCGACGGAGACGCTCCGGCACAAGGACTTCGCCCGCTGCAGCGCCGCCGAGCTCGACGAGGCCCGTCGGTTGATGGCCGAGCTGCGGCTGTCGGGTGCGACGCGGTCGTCGCGCCGTTGGCGGCCGGCGCACCGCTCGGGCGATCCGCTCGACCTCCGGCGGACGGTGCGGCACGCGCTGCGGTCTGGCGGGGAGCCGATCCGTCGGGTGCACCGGACCCACGGTGAACGTCACCGCAGGCTCGTCCTGCTCCTGGACGTGAGCGGTTCGATGGAGGCGTACTCCCGGGCGCTGCTGCGGTTCGTGCACGCGGCGATCGTCGGTCGGACCAAGGTCGAGGCGTTCGCGCTCGGCACCCGGTTGACCCGCCTCACCCGCGAGCTGCAGTCACGTGACCCCGACGCGGCGCTGTCCCGCGCCGCCGACGCCGTCGTCGACTTCTCGGGCGGGACCCGGCTCGGGGAGACCATCGGCGCGTTCAACGACACCTGGGGTGTGCGGGGGATGGCACGCGGTGCCGTGGTCGTGATCCTCTCCGACGGTTGGGACCGCGGGTCACCCGAGCTGCTCGGTGCGCAGATGGCGCGCCTGCACCGGGTCGCGTACCGCGTGGTGTGGGTGAACCCGCTGAAGGCGTCGGAGGGGTACGCCCCGCTGGCGCGTGGCATGGCGGCCGCGCTGCCGCACGTCGACGCGTTCATCGAGGGGCATTCGCTCGCCTCGCTGGAGGAACTCGCCCGCGTGGTGTCGGCTCGGGTCTGACGACCGGGCAAGATGGTCGGGTGCGCGAGATCCTCGACGACATCGACCGGTGGCGGGCGGCGGGACGCCGGGTGGCGGTCGCCCGGGTGATCGACGTGTCCGGTTCCGGTCCCCGCCTGCCCGGGTCCGCGATGGCGGTGAACGAGGACGGCGAGGTCGCCGGTTCCGTGTCGGGCGGCTGTGTCGAGGGTGCGGTGGTCACCGAGGCGCTCGACGTGCTCGCCACCGGCGAGCGCCGCCGGGTCACCTACGGCTTCTCCGACGACGAGGCGTTCGCCGTCGGCCTGACGTGCGGCGGGACGATCCACCTGTTCGTCGAGCCGCTCGACTGGTGAGCGGCGTGGCATCGCTGTACGAGTTGCTCGAGGGGGCGATCCGCGCCGAGCGCCCGGTCGCGCTCGCGACGGTGATCGAGGGCCCGAGCGTCGGCGCGAAGCTGCTCGTGCGACCCGGGGAGGACACCCTCGGGTCGCTCGGCCACCCGGATCTCGACCGTGTCGTCGCCCGGGACACCCTCGGCGAGCTGACCGCAGGGCGCACGCTGGTGCGCCATTACGGCGCCGAGGGGCAGGCGCGTGAGGACACCGTCGCCGTGTTCGTCGAGAGCTTCGCCCCGCCGCCGCGCATGTTGATCTTCGGCGCGGTCGATTTCACCGCCGGTCTCGCGAAGGTGGCGAAGGTGCTCGGGTACCGGGTGACGGTGTGCGACGCCCGCCCGGTCTTCGCGACGACCGCCCGGTTCCCGATGGCCGACGAGGTGGTGGTCGACTGGCCGCACCGACTCCTCGAGCAGGTCGGTCCGACCCTCGGCCCCCGCGACGCGGTCTGCGTGCTGACCCACGACCCGAAGTTCGACGTGCCGGCGGTGATCGCCGCGCTGCGCACCGACGTCGGTTATCTCGGGGCGATGGGGTCGAGGCGCACCCATGACGACCGCACCGCCCGACTGCGGGCCGAGGGTGTCACCGACGCCGAACTGGACCGGGTCATGTCGCCGATCGGTCTCGACATCGGGGCGCGCACTCCGGAGGAGACGGCGGTGTCGATCTGCGCCGAGATCATCGCCGCGCGCACCGGCCGTCGGGCCCCGAACCTGCGGGACTCGGCCGGGTCGATCCACTGAGGAACGGCGTCGTTCCCGCTTCCACCTGCACGGGCGTCGACCGCTAGCGTCCGTGCTCGGAACCGGGCCGGACCGCAGGGGGAGTGGCGACGTGAACTTCGAACGGAATCCCGATCACGAGGCGATCCGTGAGGGAGTGCGCAGGATCTGCGCCGACTTCCCCGACACCTACTGGGCCGACAAGGACGAGAACCACGAGTTCCCGTGGGAGTTCTACAAGGCCATGGCCGAGGGGGGCTGGGTCGGCATCTGCATCCCCGAGGAGTACGGCGGCGGCGGTCAGGGGATCACCGAGGCCACGATCGTGCTCGAGGAGGTCGCGAAGTCGGGTGCCGGCATGAACGGCTGCTCGGCGATCCACCTGTCGATCTTCGGCATGAACCCCGTCGTGCGGTACGGGTCGGAGGAGCAGAAGCGGAAGTACCTCCCCGCCGTGGCGGAGGGCACGCTGCAC
Organism: uncultured Acidimicrobiaceae bacterium; assembly: GCA_964453335.1. GTDB lineage: Bacteria > Actinomycetota > Acidimicrobiia > Acidimicrobiales > CAIXPF01 > VGBO01. The sequence goes on along the minus strand of CAYVOK010000002.1, from coordinate 54,982 downwards.
GTGGCGTTCGGTGTCACCGAACCCGATGCGGGCACCGACACCACCTCGATCACGACGCGTGCCCGTCTCGCCGAGGACGGTTCGCACTACATCGTGCGCGGTCGCAAGGTCTGGACGACGAAGGCCCCCTACTGCGACCGGGTGCTGCTGCTCACGCGCACCACCCCGCGGGAGGACGTGAAGCGGCGGACCGAGGGCATGACGCTGTTCCTCGCCGAACTGCAGAAGCCGGAGGTGACGATCACGCCGATCCCGAAGGCGGGGCGCAACGCCGTGGTGAGCTGCGAGGTCGTCTACGACGACCTGCGGGTCGAGGTCGGCGACCGCATCGGGGACGAGGGCATGGGGTTCACCTACATCCTCGACGGCCTGAACCCCGAGCGGGTGATGGTCGCGGCGGAGGCGCTCGGTTGCGGGTACGCGGCGCTCGCGAGGGCGACGGCGTACGCGAAGGAGCGGGTCGTGTTCGGTCGGCCGATCGGCCAGAACCAGGGCATCGCCTTCCCGCTCGCCGAGGCGTACAACCGGTTGAAGGCGGCGGAACTCGTGCTGCGCCAGGCCACCTGGATGATCGACAACGACTTCCCGTCGACCCAGGTCGGCGAGGCGGCGAACATCTCGAAGTGGTTGTGCGCCGACGCCGGGTTCCAGGCCGCCGACCAGGCGATGCAGACGCTCGGCGGCATGGGCTACGCGAAGGAGTACCACGTCGAGCGCTACTGGCGTGAGGCTCGCCTCATGCGGATCGCGCCGATCAGCCAGGAGATGATCCTGAACTTCGTGTCCGAGCACGTGCTCGGTCTCCCGCGGTCCTACTGAGGGGCCGGTCGGGGTGACGACCGCGGCGGTGGTGCTCGCGGCCGGGGCCGGATCGCGCTTCGACGGTCCGGCGCACAAGTTGCGGGCCCTGCTCGGTGGTCGGGCGGTGCTGTCCTGGGCGATCGACGCCGCGCTCGGTGCGGGCCTCGACGAGGTGGTCGTCGTCACCGGCGCGGTGGCGGTCGACGATCTCGTGCCCGAGGGCGTGCGGGTGGTGCACAACCCGCGCTGGGCGGAGGGGCAGGCGTCGAGCGTGCGGGCCGGGGTCGCAGCGGCCGCGGCGGCGGGGCACGACGCGGTCGTGGTCGGGCTCGGGGACCAGCCGTTCGTGTCGGCGGACGCCTGGCGGGCGGTCGGCCTGGCGGCCGCGACCCCGGTCGCGGTCGCGACCTACGACGGTCGTCGCCGCAATCCGGTGCGGCTCGCGGCTGCCGTCTGGCCGCTGCTGCCCACCGAGGGCGACGAGGGTGCACGGTCGCTCATCCGCCTACGTCCGGAACTCGTGACGGAAGTACCCTGCAGCGGAGATCCGGCCGACATCGACACGTCCGACGACCTGCGGTCGGCCACGCCACCCCCCGGAGGGCCCCCATGGAGCTGAACAACGAGTTCGAGGTCGATCGCCCTGTTGCCGAGGCGTGGGCCGTGCTCACCGATGTGGAGCGCATCGCCCCCTGCCTTCCCGGCGCTGCACTCGAGGAGATCGAGGGCGACGAGTTCCGTGGTTCGGTGAAGGTGAAGGTCGGTCCGATCACCGCCCAGTACAAGGGCAAGGCGACCTTCGTCGAGAAGGACGACACCGCGTTCCGTGCGGTGCTCAAGGCCGAGGGGCGTGACTCGCGCGGCCAGGGCAACGCCGCGGCGATGATCACCGCGCAGCTCACGGACCTCGGCGGCCGCACGAAGGTGGTCGTGTCGACCGATCTGACCGTCACCGGCAAGGTCGCCCAGTTCGGGCGTGGGGTGATGGCGGACGTCAGCGAGAAGCTGCTCGGCCAGTTCGTCACGAACCTCGAGGCGAAGGTGCTGTCGCAGCCGTCGCCCGAGCCGGCTGCGGCCGCGCCGGCGGCGGATGCGCCGGCCGAGGCGCCGGCCGCCGGTCCCCGGAAGATCGAGCAGACCGAGCCGGTCGAGGCCGTGAACCTGCTGTCCGCGACGGGCACGCCGTTGCTGAAGCGCCTCGCCCCGGTGGCGGCGGTCATCGCTGCGGTGATCGTCCTCTGGCGGGTGCTGAGCTGACGGTGTCGGCGGGGGATGGCCCGCCGCAGCAGGCGGACGTCGAGGCGGTCGCCGCGCTGCTGGGCCGCGCCCCCCAGGGCCGGTTCGCGGTCGTCGTGCGCGACGGCGCCGGTGCGCCGATGGTGATCCGGAACGATCCGTTGCTCGCCGACGGAACACCGATGCCGACCCGGTTCTGGTTGGTCGATCCGACGCTGCGCGCCGCCGTCGGTCGTCTCGAGGCGACCGGTGCGGTGGACGAGGTCGAGGCCGTCGTCGACGCGGCCGCGCTCACCGCGGCACACGATCGGTACGCCGCCGAGCGCGATGCGGCGATCCCTGCCGGCCACGTCGGCCCGCGCCCCTACGGCGGTGTCGGAGGGACGCGTACCGGGGTGAAGTGCCTGCACGCCCACTACGCCTGGTTCCTCGCCGGCGGTGACGACCCGGTCGGCGCCTGGGTGCACGATCGCATCGACGGCTACCGGCGCGGTGGGCACGCACCCGGGGGTGGTCGGCCGTGAGCGGTACCGACGGGCAGGTCGTCGCAGCGGTCGACGTCGGGACGGCGTCGGCACGCCTGCTCGTGTCCGACGCGTCGGGTCGGACGCTCGTCCGGTCGACGGTCGTGTGCGGTCTCGGTGCCGGGGTGGCGTCGTCGGGTCGGCTCGCCGCCGACGGTGTCGTCGCGACCCTCGACGCGCTCCGGTCGTTCCGCGCGCAGTGCGACGAACACGGCGTCGCCCGTATCCGCGCCGTCGGCACCGCAGCGTTGCGGGGTGCGGCACCGGACGACGTTGCGTCGTTCCTCGCGAACGCCGGTGCGGCACTGGGTGCGCCGGTCGAGGTCGTCGACGGGCCGACCGAGGCGGCGCTGTCGCATCGCGGGGCGCTCACCGCGTTGCCCCCGATCGCAGGGACGACGGCCACCGTCGACCTCGGCGGCGGGTCGATCGACGTGGCGGTCGGCGGTGCGGGTGCGCCGCCTGCAACCTGGTCGCTGCCGGTCGGCGCGGTCGGCCTCACCGAGCGGTTCCTGCAGGGTGACCCGCCGCCGCCCGAGGATCTCGTCGCCGCGCTGTCGATCGTCGAGGCGCACCTCGACGACCTCGTCCGCGGGTTGCCCGAGGTGGCCTCGGCCGACCGGGTCGTCGGACTCGGCGGCACGTTCACGACGATGGCCGCGGTCGAGTTGGGTCTCGAGCCCTACGACGACGACGCGGTCCACGGCTTCGCGCTCACACGGGCCGCCGCCGAGGACGTGTTCCGCACCCTCGTCACCGAACCGCTCGTCGACCGGGTGCACAACCCGGGCCTGCCCCCCGACCGGGCGGTGCACATCCTCGGTGGGGCGACCGCTGTGGTCGCCACCTACCGGTTCCTCGGTCTCGATGCGGTGGTCGTGACCAGCCGCGACCTGCTCGACGGCATCGTCGCCGACCTGCGCTGATCGTCCCGCCCGCCGGGTGCTCCCACCGGTACGATGCCCGGGTGGCGGTGTTGCGGGGGCGTCGGGTGGTGTTGCGGCCGTTGGGCCCCGCCGACTTCGGCGCCTACGCCGAGTCCCGCACGGCGAACGTCGAGTGGCTGACCCGCTGGGAACCCCGGCGGCTGCCCGGTCAGCCCGATCCGGCACGCAGCTACGACGCGTTCGTCGCCCGGTGCTCAGCCCGCCAGCGTGAGCGGCAGCTCGGCACCGGGTACGGGTTCGGCATCTTCGTCGACGACGCGTTCTGCGGGGAGATGAACGTGTCCGCCGTGCAGCGCGGCCCGTTCCAGTCGGCGTCGATCGGGTACTGGGTCGACCACCGGTTCGCCGGTTGCGGACTGTGCCCCGAGGCGCTGGTGGTCGCGTTGCGGTTCGCCTTCGAGGAACTCGGGTTGCACCGGGTCCTCGTGGCGATCGTGCCGCGCAACCACGCGAGCCGGCGGGTGGTCGAGAAGGTCGGCGTGCGTTGCGAGGGCACCGCCGTCGGCTACCTCGAGATCGCCGGCACCTGGGAGGACCACCTGCAGTTCGCGATGGTCGCCGAGGAGTGGGCGTCGCGGGCGCCGGACCTGCTGCGCGCCTGGATCGACGGGGTGGCTCCGGATCGCACCGACCCGGTCGCACACCCCGCCGTCAACGCGTGATCACTTCTTCGAGGTGATCTGGTTCTTCAGCACGGCGAGCTTGGCCTGGAAGTCGGGCTGACCGACCGACCACGCCTGCGGGACGAGCTCGTACATCACGGCGTCACGGTGCTCGTCGATGGTGGCGACGTGGTGCAGGCTCGTCTTGATCTTCGCCACGAGCTCGGGCGGCCCGGCTGCGGCGACGCCGGCGAGACGACGGGCCTCGTCGAGGAGCTGGTCGTCCTCGACGCACTTCCACACGATGCCGGCACGCTCGGCGGCGGGGCCGTCGAGGATCTCACCGAAGAGGTCGACGGCGAACGCGGTCTCGGGGCCGGCAATGCGACGCAGCATCCAGGTGTGGCCACCACCGGGGTGGATGCCGAGCTGGAGGAAGCGCGAGTCGAAGCGGGCGCTGCGCCCGGCGACGCGCAGGTCGGTCACGAGGGCGAGGTTCATGCCGGCGCCGACCGCCGCCCCGTTCACCGCGGCGATGGTCGGGAGCGGGCAGCGACCGACCCGGAGGAACCCCTCGTAGATGGCGAGCAGGCCCTCCTCGGCGGATGCACCGAGGTGGGAGAGGTCGGCACCCGCGCAGAACGCGGGGTTCGCACCGGTGACGACGACGGCGCCGACGGCGGGGTTGGCCTCGATCTCGTCGAAGGCGGCCATCATCTCGTCGCAGAACGCGAGGTCGAGCGCGTTGCGGCGGGCCGGGTCGTTGAGGGTGACGGTGGCCACCCGGTCGGCGATCTCTACGAGTACACGGGACATGGCGGGCAGCGTACCGCCGGTTCCGGCGGGCGGCCCGGGCGCGACCCGTCGGTACGCTCGGGTCGTGACCTTCTGGGACGAACGGTACGGGTCGGTGGCGTGGGCGTTCGGGACGGAACCGAACGACTTCCTGCGGGAACGCGCGGCCGACATCCCGGCCGGCCCGGTGCTCTGCATCGGTGACGGGGAGGGGCGCAACGGCGTGTTCCTCGCGTCGCTCGGCCACGAGGTCACCTCGGTCGACCTGTCGGCCGTCGGGCTCCGCAAGGCCCGGGGGTTGGCGGCGGAACGCGGGGTGCAGCTGCACACCGTGCAGGCCGATCTCGCCGACGTCGAGGTCGGGGTCGGGTGTTGGGCGGGGATCGTGTCGATCTTCTGCCATCTCCCAGCCGTGCTGCGCGACGAGCTGTTCCCCCGTCTCGTCACCGGGCTCGTGCCCGGCGGTGTGGTCCTCGTCGAGTCGTACACGCCCGCGCAGATCGGTCGGGGTACCGGCGGGCCGCGCGACGTCGACCTGCTCGAGACCGGCGCCGACCTGCTGCGGCGGTTCGCCGCCCTGCGCTGCGAGCATGTCTGGGAGGGCGAGCGACTCGTCGTCGAAGGCGAGCTCCACTCGGGGACGGCGTCGGTGGTGCAGTTCCTCGGCCGTTCCGTGGCCGGGACTCCGGCGTAGCCTGCCCGCCGTGCACGTCACGCTCGACGCGGTGATCGTCGCCGTCACCGACGACCGGCCCAAGGTGCTGACGGTCTCGGGGCCGGCTGGTGCGGTGCCGCGACTGCCCGCAGGCGTCCTGCGCGAGGACGACCGGACCCTCGAGGCGGCGTTGCGCCGCTTCGTCGTCGACGAGACCGGGCTCGACGTCGGCTACGTGGAGCAGCTCTACACCTTCGGCGACAGCGAACGGCAGCCGGGCGGCGAACGGCTGCTGTCGATCGCCTACCTGGCACTCGTGCGGGAGGCGGCCCCGTCCGCGGACGCGGCCTGGGTCGACTGGTACGACCTGTACCCGTGGGAAGACCATCGCGCGGGTCGTCCCACGGTGATCGCGGATCGGATCGCCCCGACGCTCGACGCCTGGGTGGCGGGTGCCCGGTCGGCCGCCGAGCGGGCGCGCCGTGAGGAACGGGCGCACGTCGTGTTCGGTCTCGGCGGGGTGGCGTGGGACGGGGTGCGGGTGCTCGAACGGTTCGAGCTGCTGTACGAGACGGGTCTGCTGCAGGAGTCGCCGGGTCGGGGCACCGACCCGGTGGCGTCGCTCGCCCTGCAGGGTGACCACCGGCGGATCGTGGCGACGGCGCTCGGTCGTCTGCGCGGCAAGCTGACCTACCGGCCGGTGGTGTTCGAGCTGCTGGGGGAGACGTTCACGCTCTCGCAGCTGCAGGGTCTCGTGGAGGCGCTCTCGGGGGCGCGTCTGCACAAGCCGAACTTCCGCCGGCTCGTGGAGGGAGCGGGTCTCGTGGAGGCGACGGGGACGACCGCGCCGACCGGGGGGCGCCCTGCGGCGCTGTACCGGTTCCGCCGCGACGTGGTGCGCGAGCGCCCGCGACCCGGTGTGGGTACACCCTGGACGAGGGGCTGACCGGCCTGACGCGTTTGCGCAGCGTCTCCGCTGTCCCTACACTCTCTTATGCTCCTGGTGAGTATTAGGCGGTCCGGGGGAGCCCCGGTGGCCGCCAGGTGAACGGAGGACGGCGATGACCGCCACCAAGCGACCCCTTCTGGTCCGGGCCGAGGACGGCGCGACCCCGCTCGAGCGGGCGACCCACACCCTGCCCGAGTTCGAGTGGGACGCCGTCGCCCCCCTCATCGCCGAGATCGAACGGCTCAAGCGCAAGCGCAACGCGATCGTGCTCGCCCACAACTACATGACGCCGGACATCTACCACGGTGTCGCCGACATCACCGGCGACTCGCTCGGCCTCGCCCGCGAGGCGGCCCGCACCGACGCCGACGTGATCGTGTTCGCCGGGGTGCACTTCATGGCGGAGACCGCGAAGATCACCTGCCCGGACAAGACCGTCCTCATCCCCGACCCCCAGGCGGGGTGCTCGCTCGCGGAGTCCCTCACCGGGGCCGACGTGCGTCGGCTGCGGGAGCAGTACCCGGGTGTGCCGATCGTCGCCTACGTGAACACCTCGGCCGACGTGAAGGCCGAGGTCGACATCTGCTGCACCTCCGGCAACGCCGTCGAGGTCGTCCGCTCCCTCGGGGTCGACCGGGTGCTCTTCATCCCCGACAAGTACCTCGCCGCGTGGGTCGCCACCCAGCTCCCCGAGGTCGAGATCATCCCGTGGGACGGTGCCTGCATGGTGCACGAGCGGTTCACCGGCGCCGAGCTGCGCGCCTACCGGGCCGACTCGCCGGGCGTGCAGATCATCGCCCACCCCGAGTGCCCGCCCGACGTGCTCGCGGAGGCGGACTACGTCGGTTCCACGGCGGGGATGATCGACTTCGTGACCGGCCGCGGCGGGCGGCCGGTGCCGGAGCGGGTGGTCATGGTCACGGAGTGCTCGATGGCCGACAACGTCGCGATGGAGGCCCCGGGCGTGGAGTTCGTCCGCCCCTGCAACCTCTGCCCGCACATGAAGAAGATCACGCTGCAGAAGATCCTCGACTCGCTGCGGACGATGACGCACGAGGTCGTCGTCGACCCCGCCGTCGCCGAACGGGCGCGGCGGTCGGTCGACCGCATGCTGGCGGTGGGGGCGAAGCGGTGACGATGCGCGTCGAACGGCACGGCGTCGTCGTCGTCGGCGCCGGCGTGGCCGGGCTGGCTGCGGCGATCACCGCGGCGACGGTGCCGGGCGGTCCGGCCGGTGGCACGGTGACCGTGCTCGTCGACACGACGATCGGTGGTGGCTCGAGCCCCTGGGCGCAGGGTGGCCTCGCCGCCGCGGTCGACGCCGCCGACAGCCCGGCGTCGCACGCCGCGGACACCCTCGCCGTGTCGGGCGGGCTCGGCGATCGCGCCGCGGTCGACGTGCTCACCGCTGGCGCCCCCGACGCGGTCGCATGGTTGCGTTCCCTCGGGACCAGGTTCGACGTCGACGCCACGGGCGAGCTCGCCCTCGGCCGGGAGGCCGGGCACCGGGCACGCCGGATCGTGCACGCCCACGGCGACGCCACCGGTGCGGAGATCATGCGTGCCCTCGTCGAGGTGGCGCGGCAGACGCCGAACCTCGTGCTGCGCGAGCACAGCGTCGCCGTCGACCTCGTGTGTGCCGGCGACCGGGTCGTCGGTGTCGTTGCGCTCGAGGGCGGCCGGCAGGTGCTCAACCTCGCCGGGGCGGTGCTCCTCGCATCGGGCGGATACGGGCACCTCTTCGCCCGCACGACCACACCGCCGGTGGTGCGCGGCGGTGCGGTGGCGATGGCGTGCCGGGCGGGTGCCGCTGTCGCCGATCTCGAGATGGTGCAGTTCCACCCGACCGCGCTCGCCGCTCCCGGGGCCGATCCGCTGCCGCTGCTCACCGAGGCGCTCCGCGGTGAGGGCGCGACGCTGATCGATCGGGACGGCCACCGGTTCATGGCCGACGAGCACCCCGACGCCGAGCTCGCGCCCCGTGACGTCGTCGCCCGGGCGAACTACCGGGTCCAGCAGGCGGGTGGTGCGCCGGCGCTCGACGCCCGATCGATCGGCCCCGACTTCCCGGACCGGTTCCCGACCGTGTTCGCGCTCGCCCGTGCCCACGGGTTCGACCCGCGCACCGACGTGCTGCCGGTGTCACCCGCCGCGCACTACTGCATGGGCGGTGTCGCCACCGACGTCGACGGACGTTCGAGCCTTCCGGGGCTCTGGGTCATCGGGGAGGCCGCGTCGACGGGGGCGCACGGTGCGAACCGGCTCGCGTCCAACTCCGTGCTCGAGGGCGTGGTGATGGGTCGCCGCGTGGCTCCGCTCCTCGCCGGTGCGGTCGCGCCCGACGTCGACGGTGTCGAGGTGCCCGCTGGAACCCTGCTCGTGCGCGGGACGAACCCGGGGCCGGTCTTCGGCGCAGTGCGCGAGGTGCTGTGGCACCACGCCGGTGTCGTGCGTGACGGTGCGAGCATCACCGCCGGTCTCGCCGCCATCGACACGCTCGAGGCGGAGGGGGAACCGGAGGACGTGCCCGGTCGCAACGCGCTCGTCGTCGCCCGGGCGGTGCTCGAGGCCGCGGCCGCCCGGACCGAGAGCCGGGGTGCGCACTTCCGCAGCGACCACCCGACGGCCGATCCTGCACAGGCGTCGCGGCGGGTGGTGCAGCCGACGGCGGTGGCGACGGTGACGCTCGGCGTGGGCGCGACGGTGGCCGAGGTCGCCGCAGTGTCGTCGGTGCGGTCGTGACCGTCGGCCGCGGGCCGCTGCCCGCGCTCCTGTACGAGGACCTGCTGCGGGCGGCGCTGCTCGAGGACCTCGGGCGGGCCGGTGACGTGACGACCGACGCCGTCGTCCCCCGTGACGAGATCGGAACGGGTGTGATCCGGGTCCGCCACGACGCGGTCGTCGCCGGTGTCGACGTCGCGGCGCGGGCGTTCACGCTCTACGACCCGTCCGTGCGCGTGGTGCCCGAGGTCCCCGACGGCACCCGGGTGGGTGCGGGGGAGGTGCTCGTGCGGATCGAGGGTCCGATGCGAGCGCTGCTCACCGCCGAACGCACGGCACTCAACCTGCTCGGTCGCCTGTCGGGCATCGCGACCGCGACCGCCGACCTCGTCGCACTCGTCGCGGGGACGGGCACCGAGATCGTCTGCACGCGCAAGACGACGCCGGGACTGCGGGCGCTCGAGAAGTACGCGGTGCGGGTCGGCGGTGGTTCGAACCACCGGTTCGGTCTCGACGACGCCGTCCTCGTGAAGGACAACCACGTGGCCGTCGCCGGCGGGGTGACCGAGGCGGTGCGTCGGGTCCGGGCAACGGTCGGGCATCTCGTGAAGGTCGAGGTCGAGGTCGACTCGCTCGCCCAGCTCGACGAGCTGTTGGGCCTCGAGGGCGTCGACGCCGTCCTGCTCGACAACTTCGACCTCGACGAGCTCGCCGAGGCGGTGCGTCGGGTCGGTGGCCGACTCGTGACCGAGGCGTCGGGCGGGATCACCCCCGAGCGGGTGCGTGCGGTCGCCGGGTGCGGGGTCGACCTGATCTCGACGGGTTGGCTCACCCACTCCGTGCGCAACGTCGACGTCGGCCTCGACTGCTAGCTCCGTCGGCTTCGTTGTCACAGGCGTCGTGCATCCTCGCCGCATGGATGTCGCATCGCTCCGCTTCGCCCAGGCCGTTCGGCGCATCGGCGCGGCCGCCCGGGCATGCAGCTGGTCGGTGCCGGCATTCCGGTGTCCGCCCCGGGTCCCCGGGGCGACACGCACGATCCGTCGATCGCCGCACGGTGTGGTGGTCGCAGTGGCGGTGACGGATCGTGCGTGGGACGCCGTGCTCGGCGACCTCGTCGAGGGTGTCGTGGCCGCGAACCGGTTGCACGGTTCGGCGGCGGCACGCTGCCGGGCCGAGCTGTGGGCCGGTCTCGCCGGCGACCCGCAGGCCCTCGGCGAGGACGCCGACCCCACCGTCGTGGCTGCCTGAGGTCTGCCGCTACGGTGACACCGGCGCCCGGGTGGCGGAATCGGCAGACGCAGGGGGCTTAAACCCCCCGTCCCCGCAAGGGGAGTGAGGGTTCGAACCCCTCCCCGGGCACCGTCCTACGATCCGAGGCCGACGACCTGCCGGAGGACGAGGACGATGACGGACAGCAGATTCGACGCATCGGTCGAGGCCGCCCTCCGGGACGAGCAGACCGTGACCGCCGCCGGGGTGCCGGTCGCGCCGGTCATCGACGGCGTCCGCACGTTCGCACCGGTGAACCACGTCGACCACCGCGGCCGGGTCTTCGAGATCTACCCGGGCCGGAACGAGTTCTGGGTCGATCCGGTCGTCTACAGCTACGGGTTCACCGTCCGGGCCGGCCGGGTGAAGGGGTGGGGGCTGCACCTCGAGAAGGACGACCGGTACACGCTGATCTCCGGCGAACTGCTCGTCGTCCTCTACGACGCCCGACTCGACTCGCCCTCCCACGGCGTGGTCCAGAAGATCACGTTGACACCGCAGGGGGTGCGCCAGCTGCGCATCCCGACCGGGGTGTGGCACGCGAGCGTCGGTCTCGGTGACGACGAGGTGTTCCTCGTCAATCATCCGACGCAGCCCTACCACCACGAGAACCCGGATCGGCTGCTGTTGCCGTGGGACAGCCCGGAGATCCCGACGGACCTCGCGTCGTACTTCCCGATCCAACGGACCGGCGGCAAGGACCGGGACTGCACGTGAGGCCGTCGACGCGGCCGACGACCTGGCCGCTCGTGACCGTCGTCGTCCCGACCCACGATCACGCCGAGACGCTCGCGTACTCGGTACGGAGCGTGCTCGCGCAGACGATGGCGGACCTGTGCGTGGTCATCATCGGTGACGGTGTCACCCCCGAGGTGCGGGCCGAGGCCCGTGCGCTGTGCGACAGCGACGACCGGGTGTTCTTCGAGGACCATCCGAAGAGCCCGCGTCGGGGGGAGCTGCTCCGCGACCGGCTGATCCGCGCCTCGACGTCACGGTTCATCGCCTACAACTGCGACGACGACCTGTGGTTCCCACACCACCTCGCCACGTCGCTCGCCCATCTCGGCGACCACGACTTCGTCCATCCGCTGCCGGTTCTCATCGGTGCGGACGGTGTGCCGTTCTTCATGCCGTCCGACCTGCAGCGCCCCGAGTCGGTGCTCTGGCACCTGACGGAGATCCCTCGCAACACCATCTCGCTCAGCGGGGTTGTGCACACCAGGGCGGCGTACCTGCGGCTCCCGCACGGTTGGCGTGCGACACCCGAGGGTCGCTGGACCGACCACTACATGTGGCAGCAGTTCTTCACCCAGGACTGGTTCTCGGGCGTCACGAGCCCCGAGGCGACGACGCTGAAGCTGATGGCGCAGGCCCGCGACGACCTCACTCCCGGTGCACGACGGGCCGACGTCGACGCCTGGTGGCGACGCCTCGGCGACCCGGGATTCGCCGAGGAGTGGGGGTTGATGGTGCGGGCGGCGCTGTGGCGCTCGGCGGTCGACCACAACGTGGTGTCGGCCATCTGTGCGGACGAGCTCACCGAGTTCCGGCGGTGGACGGCCCGTGAGTTGGCTGCGATGCGCAGCAGTCGGTCGTGGCGCGTCACGGCACCGTTACGTGTGCTCGCCACCGCCCTGCGGCGGCTGCGTCGCTGCGCTCGGGTCCGGTAGCGCGGGGGGAACGGTAGGTTCGCCGCCGTGGGTCTCCACCCGATGGTCGTCCCCCTGGCGCACCTGTGCGCGACCGTTGCGATGGTCGGGCTGATCTGGTTCGTGCAGGTCGTGCACTACCCGCTGTTCCGTGCGGTCGGCGACGAGCGGTTCGTCGCGTACGAGGCCGGTCACCAGCGGCGCACCGGGTTCGTCGTCGGACCGCCGATGGCGATCGAGGGCGTCCTCGCCCTCTGGCTCGTCGTCGACCCGCCGACCTCCGTCGGGCGGCTCCTCCCCGTCGTCGCGCTCGGGGTGCTCGGCGTCGTGCACACGAGCACGGTGTTCCTGCAGGTGCCGCTCCACGGCCGTCTCGCAGTCGTCACCGACCCGGTCGCCCGTCGACCTCTCGTCGACCGCCTGGTGGGCACCAACTGGGTCCGCACCGTCGGATGGTCCGTGCGCGGCGTGCTCGCCGCAGTCCTGGTGGCACGCGTATGAGCCTTCCCATGCCGCTCGACGGATCGACCCTCGACCTCGCCGTCGCAGGGCACAACCTCGAACCGTGCACGTTCGCCGAGGTGTTCGGGCAGCAGCTCACGCTGCTCGTCTTCCTCCGCCACCACGGTTGACTGTTCTACCGACAACTCGTCGACGAGTTCGCCGACGCCGTCGCCCAGCGGGCCGATCACCCACCCGTCGTCTTCGTGTACCAGGGGACCGTCGAGCAGGGGCCCATGTTCTTCGACCGCCTGTTCCCCGGCGCGATGGCGATCGCTGATCCGACGGGGGAGCTGTACCGCCGCCTCGGCGTGGAACGTGGTGACCTGCGGGCGATGTTCGGCCCGTCCTCCTGGTCGTGCGGCATCCGGGCCGTGCGCCAGGGGCACCGCATCGGGCGCAAGATCGGCGACCCGTGGACGATGCCGACGATCTTCGCCGTGCGCGACCGCACGATCGTCTGGGAGCACCGGGGCCGTCATCCGGGCGATCACCCCGACGTGGCACGACTCGCCGACATCGTGGCGGGGGCATGACCGCCGGCGCCGGGGTCGTCACCGTGCTCGCCGTCCACGGCAACGGTGGCGGCGGGGAACGGTTCGCACGCAGCGCAGCGGTCATGCCGGCCGGAACCCGGATCGTCGCACCGACGCTCCCCGGGTTCTCGGACCGACCGCGTGACCCGGCGCTGCGCACCCTCGGCGACTACGCCGACCGGCTCGCGGACGAGGTCCGCGCCGTCACACTCGACGACGGCGTCCCGCCCGTCATCCTCGGTCACGGCATCGGCGGGTCGATCGCCCTCGACCTCGTGAGCAGGCACCCCGAGCTCGTGCGCGGCCTCGTGCTGCACGCCCCGGTCGGCGCCCACCTCGACACCCGGCTGTTCCCCCGGTTGATGACCACCCGGCCCGCACGGGCGTTCGTGCGCCGGGCGATCTCGTCCCGCCTGCTGCGACCGATCTGGCAGCGGCTGTTCTTCCCCTACGGGGCGCCGCAGCCGGTGCTCGACGAGTTCTTCGACGCGTACCGGACCTGTGCAGCCTTCGGCGACATGTTCGACCTCATCACCGCCACCTGGTTCGACGGGCTGACGCCGGTGCGCGACGTGCCGGTCGTCGTGCTCTGGGGTGCAGACGACCGGGTGTTGCGGCGTGGCCAGGCCGATGCGGCGGGGGAGAAGGTGCCCGGGGCCGCTGTCGTGGTCCGCGACGGGTGGGACCACTTCCCGATGATCGAACAACCCGAGGAGTACGCCGATGCGATCGCGACGATCGCCCGCGACCTCCTGGCCCGCTGACCGCACGGACGGAACCGTCGGCGTCGTCGCACTCGGCAGCGGCACCGTCGCCGCCCACGGGACGGGACCGAAGGCGGCGCTGCTCGACCGGGCGGCCGCAGCGGGGCTGCCGGTACCGCCCGGGGTCGTCGTCCTCGACGGGGTGGCGCCCCCGACGTCGATCGTCGACGGCGCCGGGCCGACGGTGGGGACCTTCGCCGTCCGTTCGGCGTTCGCCGCCGAGGACGGTGCGGCGGCGAGCCTCGCGGGCTGGTTCGACTCACGGCTGCGTGTCGCACCGGCGGACGTGCCCGCCACTGTCGACGTCGTCCGACGCTCCGCCGACCGGCGCGCCGGCACGTTCCGTCGGGACGTCCTCGTCATGGCGATGGTCGAGGGGCGCACCGCCGGCGTCGCGTTCAGCGAGCCGGGCACCTACGACGACGTCGTGAACGCGACGACCGGAACCGCCGAACGCCTCGTCGCCGGTGAGGAGGAGGGGACCCGGGTCCTGCTGGCGCGCCTCGAGCGGGTACCCGCCGGCTGGCAGCGGCGACTCCAGCGGCTCCTGCGCCGGGTCCGGGCCACCTTCGGTGACGAGGCGTGGGACGTCGAGTGGGTCGACGACGGGCGCGTCTGCTGGCTCGTGCAGATCCGGCGGATCACCCGGCCGACGCGCCGGGACGAGTCGTTCACGATCGCGAACCACGCTGAGATCCTCCCGCCCCTGCCGTCGACGTTGATGACGAGCGTGATCGCAGGGGCCGGGCCCGAACTGTTCGGGTGGTACCGCCGTGCCGTGCCGTCCCTCCCGGCGAACCGGGACTTCCTCGAGGTCATCGCCGGCCGACCGTTCATCAACCTGTCCCTCCTCGAGGACATGCTGCGTGACCTCGGGCTCCCCACCCGGCTCGTCGCCGACTCGATCGGCGGTCCACCCGAGGTCGAACGCCCCCTCCGGCCGTTCCGCGTCGCCCGCGCCCTGCCGTCGCTGCTCCGGCTCGGTGCCGCTCAGGTCACCGCGGTGCGGCGGGCGCGGCACAACGAGGCGGCGGTCGTCGCTCTCGGCGCGCAGTCGATGCCGACCTTCGCCGACGCGCTCCGGGTGCTGCACGACGCGTACGTGGCACTCGTGACCGGGATGTTCCCGCTGTCGTCCGCGATCGGTCCGCCGCTCGCGCTGTTGCGGCGCACCGGCACGTTGCAGGCCCACGCCTCGCGTCACCGCACCGTCACGACCGAACTCGCCGACGCGGTCGCCGCGGTGGGTGCGGGCACGCTCGACCGCAGCGCCTTCCTCGCCCGGTTCGGGCACCGTGGTGTCTACGAGAGCGACGTCGCCTGTCCGCGTTACGCCGACGACCCGTCCGTGCTGCCCGCCGCGGCGACGGCACCACCCGGCGCCCCGGCGGCCGCTTCGGCCCCTCTGCGTCGCCGTTCGTTGCGCGTCGTGCTGACGCTGCCGTTGTGGTGGGCGGCGCGCGCGCCGATCAGCGCGCGGGAGCAGCTCCGCCACGAGTCGATGCGCGCCTTCGCTGCGGTGCGCACCGCGCTCGTCGACCTCGCCACGGCGGCCGTGGACGACGGACGCCTCCCCACCGTCGAGGTGCTGTGGACGCTCACGGCGGAGGAGGCGCGCGCCCTCGACGCCGGCGCGGTGGTCAGTGCTGCGGACGCCGCCGCCCGGGCGGCCGAACGCAACCGGCTGGCGGTGCTCGACCCGCCGCCGGTGGTCCGCCGCTCCGACGACCCGGCGTCGTGGTCGCCCGACGCGGTCGGCGCCGGTGGGTCGACCTGGCGTGGGCTCGCGCTCACCGACGGCACGGTCCGTGGTCGGGCGTGGGTGCTCGACGAGCCGGCGCACGAACTCCCGAACGGGTTCGATCCGGCCTCGACGATCCTCGTCGCCCGCTCGATCGACGCCGGATGGGTGACCACGCTCACGCAGGTCGCCGCGGCGGTCGTGGAGACCGGCGGCGACCTGTCCCACGGTTCGATCCTCGTGCGGGAACTCGGGCTCCCGGCGGTCACGAACGTGCGCGGGGTGCGACGCGGTCTCACCACCGGCGACGAGGTCGAGGTACGGGCCGGCGCCGGTGTCGTGCAACGGATCGGCGGCGAGCCGGACGAACCGGGCGGCGACCGCGCGCCCACCGGGATCGAGGCGGTCAGCGCCGACCCGCCGGTGTGGACCCGACGCACCCTGCTGCGCCAGCAGTGGGCGGAGCTCGCCTACCTGCACTGGCCCTACGACCCCGACGTCGTCCAGCGGCTCCTCCCGGACGGCCTCACCGT
Organism: uncultured Acidimicrobiaceae bacterium; assembly: GCA_964453335.1. Lineage (GTDB taxonomy): Bacteria > Actinomycetota > Acidimicrobiia > Acidimicrobiales > CAIXPF01 > VGBO01. The sequence continues at coordinate 38,756 of CAYVOK010000002.1, read as the reverse complement.
GGACACCTTCGACGGTGTCGCCTGGGTCGGCCTCATCCCCTTCGAGATGCGGGACGTGCGGCTCGGCCCTCTCCCGCCGCTGCCGCTCGTCGGCCGGTTCGTGGAGATCAACGTGCGCACCTACGTGGTGGACGCCACCGGTCGGCGCTCGGTGTGGTTCTTCTCCCTCGACGTGCCGCGCCTCGCCGTCGTCGCCGTCACCCGGACGATCTTCTCCCTGCCGTACCGCTGGGCGGCGGCGACCCATGCGGTCGACGGCGAACGCCACGAGTACCGGATGACGCGTCGGTCGGCACACGGCCGTGGGGCGACGGCGCGCGTCGCCTTCACCGTCGGCACCCGGGTCGACCCCGCCGAGGTCACCGACCTCGACCACTTCCTGACCGCGCGCTGGGGTCTCGTGACCGCACGCGGTCGACGTCTCCTCCACGGTGCCGTCGACCATCCACGCTGGCCGTTGTGCCGGGTCGACGACGTCGTCGTCGACCCGACGGTCGTCGAGGCGGCCGGCCTGCCCGTACCGGTCGGACCGCCGCGTGCGCTCTACTCGCCGGGCGTCCCCGTGCGCGTCGCCCCGTTCCGCCGCATCGCGGCCCGCATCGCACCACGGGAGGAACCGTGACCATCACCGCCGACCATCCGCACGGCAGCTCGATGCAGGGCCGCTCGGTCCTCGTCGCCGGGGCGACCGGCGGGATCGGCTCGGCCGTCGCCCGGGCGTTCGCCGCACGGGGAGCGACCCTCACCCTCGTCGCACGCGACCCGGCACGCCTCGACGCGCTCGACGTGGCGGGGCACCGCGTCCCGGTCGACCTGCGGACCCCTGACGCGTGCCGGGCCGCGGTCGCCGCGGCCGTCGCGCACGGCGGCGGTCTCGACGTCGTCGTCAACGCGGTCGGTGTCGTCGCGTTCGGTGCGGTCGCCGACCTCACCGTCGACACGATGGAGGAACTGTTCCTCACGAACACCTTCCTGCCGATCCTGCTCGCGCAGGCGACGCTCGAGGTCGTGCGCGAGGGCGGGGTCGTCGTGAACGTCTCCGGGGTGATCGCCGAAGGGAACCTGCCCGGCATGGCGGCCTACGGCGCGTCGAAGGCCGCGGTGCGGTCCTTCGACGAGGCGTTCGCACGCGAGGCGCGCCGCCGCAGGATCCGGGTGATCGACGCCCGTCCGCCGCACACCGAGACCGGTCTCGTGCACCGTGCCATCGAGGGCACCGCGCCGCGCATGCCCGTCGGACTCGACCCGGCCGCCGTCGCCCGGCGGATCGTCGACGCGGTCGAGGGCGACGACACCGACCTGCCGAGCGAGGCGTTCGGCTGATCAGCCCCGGCGGGTCCGGCGGTGACGCTCCGGTTCGGGCGGTCGCTCGGGGGTGCGACGGATCCGGATCGCCCCCTTCGCGGTCGACGGGTCGACCACCGCACCGCGCTGGGTGATCTCGACCCGACCGGCGGCGACGAGGCGGCGTGCCGCAGCCCGGGCGGGCTCGAGGAGGTCACGCCACCCGGTCGCGTCGACGGCGCGCGCTGCCTCGCTCGGGCAGATCGACGCTCCGACCGCCCGACCGTCGAGCAGGTCGAGGATCGCCGCCTCGAGCTCCCGGTCGGTCGCCCCGACCCGACGGCGACGGCACGCGTCGCTGCAGTAGCGCACCTGCGCCCAGTTGCGTGCCCACGCCGCGCGCCATGTCATGGTCCGGCCGCACGACGCGCACGTCTTCGCTTCGGGTTGCGGCGGCGGGGTCCGGGGCACCCGCCCATCGTCGCCGACCTAGTTCGGCCGGTCCACCCAACCGTGACCGTCGACCCACTCGGCGTTCGGTCCCGGCGGGGCGTCGTACACGTACCCGACACCGGGAACCCACCGCGGCGCGCCCGGGTCGACGACGGTGGCGTCGGCCGGAGCGGCAGCCGGGGCCGACGGTGACCACCCGCCCCGTACGTCGACGAGGTCGACGAGGTCGTCGGTCGTGTGCAGGACGTCGGCGACGACGTCGAGGCCCGCGATGTCGGCGATGTTCGCCGCCCGGTTGCGCACCGACCACGAGCTCGGCTCCGACGCCGACCCGCCGGCGGACCCGCCGCCGAGGAGGTAGCTGCCGAGCACGAGCGCGCCGCCCACCCCGGTGAGGAGCAACCCTGGCGTGAGCATCGAACCGACCGCCGCGCGGGAGAACGCCTCGGTGATCCCCGACGCGCCGGGAAGGAACACGTCGGCGAGGAGCGGTCCCGTGTACCGCAGCACGACCCACACCGCGCCCGTGGACAGCCCCCACCAGCCGACCCGGCGCAGCACCACCGACCGGGCCGGGGCGACGGCGAGCGCGGCGAGCGCGGCGACGCCGGCGAGCACCGCAGCGATCGGTGTGCCCCGTTCGACGAGGGAACGGGCCGTCCGCAGGGGTGCGATCTCGGGCGCGGGGACCTCGACCTGGCGGGCCGGCAGCGGGGGCAGGATCGCAGCGACGACGGGGCTGAACCCGGCGATTCGTGCCCGCAACAGCGTGTCGACGACCCCGGTGTCGAAGGTCGGCGCGACGTCGGTCGACCCGAGGCTGTACGCGATCACCCCGGTGAGCGTGTCCGTCAGCGGGGCGCGCACGGCGTCGTCCCCGAGCGACTCGTCGGTGATCTCCACGAGCGTCTCCCGGCCGACGATGTCGATGATCTCGGCGGGGAGCACGCCGTCGAGGGAGTCGACGATGCGCTCGGCGAGCTCGCGGCGCAACGTGTCGTCCTCGAGCAGCTCCGCGGCGATGGCGGCCGGACGGGACTCGTCGAACACCGTGCGTTGCAGCGTCACCCCCGCCCAGGCGAGCGAGCCGACGGTGAGCGCCACGGTGAGCAGCAGACGGGACAGGGCACGGCGGGTCACCCGAGCAGTCTCGCCGCGTCGCGACCGGCGCGCGTGGTTCCCGGTAGGGGGGCGTCCCGGGGCAGGATGACCGCATGTCCGCCGACGAACCTGCGCCGATCGACGCCGTCCTCCTGTTGTCCTTCGGTGGCCCCGAAGGTCCGGACGACGTCCTGCCGTTCCTCGAGAACGTCACGCGTGGGCGGGGCATCCCGGCCGAGCGTCTCGCCGAGGTCGCCGAGAACTACCACCTCTTCGGCGGTCGGAGCCCGATCAACGACCAGAACCGGGAGCTCCTCGCGGCGTTGCGCGCCGACTTCGACGCGCACGGGCTCGCCGATCTGCCGATCTACTGGGGGAACCGCAACTGGCACCCCTACCTCGAGGACACGATGCGGACCATGACCGCCGACGGCGTGCGCAACGCCGTGGCGTTCGTGACCTCGGCATACAGCTCCTACTCGGGGTGCCGCCAGTACCGCGAGGACATCGCCACGGCACGCGCCGCGATCGGCCCGGACGCACCGCAGGTGGGCAAGATCCGGGCGTTCTTCAACCATCCCGGGTTCGTCGAACCGATGATCGACCGCGTCCGCGCCGCGCTCGCCGAGGTGCCCGACGACCTCGTCGACGACGTCGAACTGGTCTTCACCGCGCACTCCCTGCCGCTCGCCTCCGCCACGACGTGCGACTACGAGGCACAGCTCCGCGAGACGATGCGGCTCGTCGCCGACGGTCTGGACCGTGCCCACCCCCACGACCTCGTGTGGCAGAGCCGCAGCGGTCCGCCGCAGGTGCCGTGGCTCGAACCGGACGTCGTCGCACACCTCGACACCGTGGCCGCACGGGGGCGTCGCGCGGTGGTGATCGTCCCGGTCGGCTTCGTGTCCGACCACATGGAGGTCATCTACGACCTCGACACGCAGGCGCTTGCGCGCGCCGCCGAGCTCGGGTTGTGGGCCCGCCGCGCGGCGACCGTGGGATGCGACCCGGCGTTCGTGACGATGGTGCGCGAGCTCGTCGAGGAACGACGTGCCGCGTTGCCGGAGCGACGGGTGATCGGCCTGCTGGGGCCGCGACCCGACGTGTGCCCGCTCGACTGCTGCCCGGCGCCGGTCAGACCGACGCAGCAGCCCGGTCGACCGCCCGGCCGACCTTCGTGACGATTTCGTCGAGCTCGTCCTCGGTGATGGTGAAACCCGGTCCGAGCATCACCGCGTCCTGCGCGAGCGGACCCGAACCCGCCGGGTAGACCCACACGCCCTCGGCGAGGGACTCCTGCACCACCCGCTGCGCGAACCCGACGTGCTTGGGGTACCAGGTGTGCGGATCCCGTCGTTCGACGAGCTCGATGCCGGCGAACAGGCCGATGCAGCGCACCTCGGCGACATGCGGATGGTCGTCGAAGCGGTCGTGCAGCAGGGTCGCGAGGGAGGCGCCGAGCTTCGCCGAACGGTCGACGAGGTGCTCCTCCTCCATGATCCCGAGCACCCGGTCCGAGATCGCGCACGCCGAGGATTGCGCCCCGAACGTGAAGAACATGAACCCGTGCGCCGCTTCGGCGATCGGGGCGGTCACCGCGTCCGTCGCGTACACGCCGCCCATTGCCGCGTACCCGCCGGAGAGCCCCTTGCCGCCGACCATGATGTCGGGCGTCACGCCCCAGTGTTCGATGCCGAAGTTGCGGCCGGTCCGCCCGAACCCGGTCATCACCTCGTCGATGACGAGCAGCACCCCGTGGCGGCGGCAGATCTCGGCGACGCGGGGGAAGTAGTCGTCCGGCGGTACGAGCACGCCGCCTGCGGCGCCGATCACCGGTTCGGCGACGAACGCCGCGACGCGTTCGGGCCCTGCGGCGAGGATCGCGGCCTCGAGCGCGTCCGCGTCGTCCCAGGTGACCTTCGGCCAGTCGGGGAGCATCCCGTCGTAGCCGGCCCGCCGACCGAGGTGGCCGCCCACGCCGAGACCGGCGAGCGTGACCCCGTGGTAGGAGGGGACCCGCCCGATCACGATCGTGCGTTCCGGTCGGCCGGAGGTCACGTGGTGGGCGCAGGCCAGCCGGATCGCCGAATCGGTCGACTCCGACCCGCCCGACACGAACCCGACGCGTTCGAGACCCGCCGGCAACCACGATGTGACGAGGCGGTCGCGCAACGCCACCCGCGCCGGGGTCGCCCACGGCGGGATCACGTAGTCGACCGACGACGTCGCCGCTGCGGCGACCTCGGCGATCTCGGGGCGGCCGTGGCCGATGTTCGTCACGATCGCGCCGCCGGCGGCGTCGAGGACGCGGCGGCCGTCGGCGAGCACCAGGTGGTTCCCCTCCCCGCCGACCACGAGCGGCGGGGTCGCGCCGGGGATGAAGTTGAGGGCGTCGAGGCCTGTCGTGCGGGCTCCGGTCGTCATGCGCGGAGTGTATCGGTGGGAGCCGTCGTCGGTTCCGAGTTCTCGCACACCGGTCCAGACGCGGGAACATAGGTCGTGGCACGTGCACGGGGGACGGCTGCCCGCACGACCGGGCCGAGCGTGGAGACACGCGCCCGCATCGTGGAGGCGACGCTCGAGACGATCAAGACCGAGGGGATGCTCGGCGCGAGCGCCCGGGCGATCGCGCGGACCGGCGGGTTCAACCAGGCGTCGATCTACTACCACTTCGGTTCGATCAACGAGGCCGTCATCGCCGCCATCGAGCACATGAGCCACGAGCAGCTCGCCCGGTACGAGGTGCTCCTCGGTGGTGTCACGTCGTTGCCCGAGCTCGTGCGGGTCGCCGCCGACCTGCACCGCGAGGACGTGGAGAGCGGCACGATCCACGTGCTCTCCCAGGTGACTGCGGCGGCGAGCGCGGACGAGGTCTTCGCCGCACAGCTCGGCGAGGTCATCCGCCCCTGGGTGGCGACCGTCGAACGCGCACTGCGGCGGGTGCTCGGCGACAGTCCGCTCGGTGCGGCCCTGCCGCTCGAGGAGCTCGCGAACGCGGTCAGCGCCCTCTTCCTCGGCATCGAGCTGCTCGGGCGGCTCGTGCCCGACGGGGCCGAGAGCGAACGGCTCTTCGCCGCGATCGAAGGCATCGCCCGCCTCGTCGACCTGTTCCTGCAGTCCCCGCTCGCCGGGCTCGTGCAGCAGACCGCAGACGGCCGCTGACCGCAGAGGTCAGCGGGTCTGCATCGGCAGGATCCGCTCGGCGAGGGTCTCGAGTTCGGGCGTCCACGCGTCGGTCGGTTCGGCGGCGGGGACGAGCACGAACTTCGACGCACCCACGTCGATGAACTGCCGGATCTTCTCGGCGATCGCGTCGATGCCGACGGCGACGATGTCGGTGACCTCCACCTCGGGGCGGCGGGCCTTCGACGCGGCGACGTAGCCGTCCGACAGCGTGCCGAGCGTGTAGGGGAGGAGAACGCCGTAGTGCTCGTCCTCGATCTCCCGTCCCTCGATCTCGAGCAGGCGACGGATCTCGGTGATCCCCGTCCCGACCTCGGCCGGTGTGGTGAACGACGGCAGCCAGCCGTCGGCGAGGCGGGCGACCCGGCGGAGCTCCGACGGTGCGGAACCGCCGAGCCACACCTCGGGCGGCGTCTGCACCGGCTTGGGCAGTACCCGCACCCCCTCGAAGCTGTAGTGGGTGCCGTGGTGGGTGACCTCGTCCTCGGTCCACAGGCGCCGCATGAGCGGCAGGGCCTCGTCGAACATCGACGCCCGCGCCTTCCGGTCGATGCCGAACGCCGACCACTCGGCGAGCGTCGGCGCACCGAGACCGAACGCCGGGAGCATACGCCCGTTCGAGAGCCGGTCGAGGCTCGCGAGCGACTTCGCGACGAGCACCGGGTTCCGGCCCGGCAGCACCATCACCGACATCCCGAACTTCAGCTTCTTCGTGCGTGCCGCGCAGAACGCCATCGCCACGACCGGGTCGGGCGAGTTCCCTGCGATGCGCTCGCTCACCCAAAGCGAGTCGAAGCGCAGCCGTTCGAGCTCGTCCACGAAGTGACCGAACCGGTCCATGTCGTTGGTGAGACTGTTCACCCCGAGGCCGTAGCCGATCCGGATCTTCATGGCGCGCACGCTACCCGCTGTCCCACGGGCCGGATGCGCCCGTGGTCGGGTCGCTATCGTGCGCCCGTGGCCACTTCCTCCTCCGGTTCGCCGGCATCCGCCCCGATCGACCTCCCCGGTCTCTTCGACGTCCGTGACCGTGTCGCGATCGTCACCGGCGCCTCCTCCGGTTTCGGTGACCGGTTCGTCCGGGTGCTGTCGGAGGCGGGGGCGAAGGTCGTCGCCTGCGCCCGCCGACTCGACCGTCTCGAGGCGCTCGCGGCGGAGGTGCCGAACGTCGTGCCGGTGCGCGCCGACGTCGCCCGGGACGAGGACCTCGCCGCCGTCGTCGCCGCCGCCGTTCAGCGCTTCGGTCGCATCGACATCGTCGTGAACAACGCCGGCCTGTCCGACGCGCCCGAGCGCGCCGAGGACGAGGACCCCGCCGCGTTCCGTGCGGTGATGGAGGTCAACCTCAACGCCTGCTTCGTGCTGTCGTCGTACGCGGCGAAGCACATGATCGGCGGCGGTGGGGGATCGATCGTCAACATCGCGTCCGTGCACAGCTTCGTGGGCAGCTCGCCGAACAACCAGGCGTCCTACGTCGCCTCCAAGCACGGCCTCATCGGTCTCACCAAGGAACTCGCGCTGCAGTGGTGCCGTCACGGGATCCGGGTGAACGCGATCGCCCCCGGCTACTTCGCCACCGAGCTCACCGAGGAGATGTTCAGCGGTGAGGCCCGTGGCCAGGCGTGGATCGAGCGGAACACGCCGATGCGCCGGGCCGGCGACATCGCCGAACTCGACGGCGCCCTGCTGTTCCTCGCGTCCGACGCGAGCCGGTACGTGATCGGCCAGACCGTCGTCGTCGACGGCGGTTGGACGATCCGCTGATCCCACCGATCTCAACGAACCCACCGACCACGAAAGGGTCCAGGCATGCGAGTCCCGCTGACCGTCCGTGACCACCTCGACCGGGCCGCGAGCGTCTACCCCGACCGGGTGGCGATCGTCGACGAGCCCGACCAGCCGGCGGCGCCGTGGCCGACGATGACCTACGCCCAGATGTACGACCGGGCGCGCGCGCAGGCTGCGGCGCTCGACCGGATGGGGCTCGGTGTCGGCGACCGGGTGGCGATCGTGTCGCACAACTCGGCCCGCCTGCTCACGAGCTTCTTCGGCGTGTCGGGTTGGGGCCGCACCGTCGTGCCCGTGAACTTCCGGCTCCACGCCGAAGAGGTGCGCTACATCGTCGAGCACTCCGGTGCCCGCCTGCTCCTCGTCGACCCCGAGCTCGCCGACAGCCTCGGCGACGTGAAGGCGGAGCGGACCATGCTGCTCGGTGCGGAGAGCGACGAGGAGCTCTACCTCCACGGTGTCGAACCGCGCGAGTGGTCCTGGGACGAGGACGCGACCGCGTCGATCAACTACACGTCCGGCACGACGGCCCGCCCGAAGGGCGTGCAGCTCACCCACCGGAACCTGTGGGTGAACGCGGCGACGTTCGGGTGGCAGGCGACCGTCACCGACCGTGACGTGTACCTGCACACGCTGCCCATGTTCCACTGCAACGGGTGGGGGATGCCGTACGCGGCGACCGGCATGGGGGTCACCCACGTCGTGCTGCGCAAGGTCGACGGGGCCGAGATCCTGCGGCGCATCCGCGACCACGGCGTCACCTACCTCTGCGCCGCACCGGCGGTCGTCGCCGCGGTGCTCGACGCTGCCGCGACCTGGGACGGGCCGATCCCCGGTCGGGACCGGGTGCGGATCATCGTCGCCGGCGCCCCGCCGCCGACGCGCACCATCGAACGCGTCGAGACCGAACTCGGCTGGGAGTTCATCCAGATCTACGGCTTGACCGAGACCTCCCCGCTGCTCGTCATGAACCGCGGCCGCGCCGAGTACGACCACCTCACCCCCGCCGAGCGGGCGGCCCGTCTCGGTCGGGCCGGCGCGCCGGCGCTCGGTGTGCGGCAGCGGGTGTCCCCCGAGGGCGAGATCCTCGTGCGGGGCAACGTGATCATGGGCGGCTACTGGGAACAGCCCGAGGCGACCGCCGCGGCGATCCACCCGGCGTCCGACGACACGGACGGCCCGGACTGGTTCCACACCGGGGACGGCGGCTACATCGACGGCGAGTCCTACGTGAACATCGCCGACCGGAAGAAGGACGTGATCATCTCCGGCGGCGAGAACGTGAGCTCGATCGAGGTCGAGGACACGATCTTCAGCCACCCCGAGGTCGCCGAGGTCGCGGTCATCGGCGTGCCCGACCCGAAGTGGGGCGAGACGGTGAAGGCGCTCGTCGTCACCACCGCAGGTTCCACGCTCACCGAGGCGGACCTGATCGCCTACTGCAAGTCCCGCCTCGCCGGGTACAAGTGCCCGACGTCGGTCGAGTTCCGCAGCGAACTCGCCCGCACGGCGACGGGCAAGCTGCAGAAGTTCATCCTGCGCGCCCCCTACTGGGAAGGCCTCGAGCGGCAGGTCAACTGACGTCGTCGCACCGACCACCGTCCCGGGGTCGCCGCTCCGGCGCCCGATGTGGGACGGTGGTCCGGTGCGCTACGACGTCGCAGTGATCGGTGCGGGCCCGGGCGGGTCCGCTGCGGCCACCCACCTCGCCCGGGGCGGTGCCCGGGTCGTGCTGCTCGACCGTGCGGTGCGCGGCCGCGACAAGTCCTGCGGGGACGGACTCACCCCGCGCGCCATGCACGAGTTCGCCCGCCTCGGCTACGACCCGACGCCGCACCACCGCACCGACGGCCTGCGCATCGTCGCCCGCGACCGGCAACGTGAGGTGCGCTGGCCCGAACGGGCCGGGTTCCCGGGTTGCGGTGCGGTGATCCGTCGTGTCGACCTCGACGCCGGCCTCGTCGACCTCGCCGTGGCCGCCGGCGCCGACCTGCGGGAACGGGCCGAGGCGACCGTCGTGTGCGACGACCGCGGCCGGGCCGTCGGCGTCGACACCCCCGACGGCCGGATCGACGCCGACCTCGTCGTCGTGGCCGCCGGCGCCGGTTCGCCGGTCGCCGCGTCGCTCGGGGCGACCCGCCCCCGGTCCGGGGTGCAGGGCCTCGCGATCCGGGCGTACGCGCCGTCGACCCGCTCGACCGACCGGCACCTCGAGGCGTCCCTCGCCGTGCGCGACGCCGAGGGTCGTGCGATGCCCGGCTACGGGTGGGTGTTCCCCCTCGGCGACGGGTCGGTGAACATCGGCTTCGGTGTGCTGTCCACCATGCGCACCGAAGGCCGGCTCAACCTGCGCAACCTCCTCGACCAGTACGCCGCGTCGGTCCGTGAGGCGTGGGGGCTCGGTGACCTCGAACGATCGTGGGCGTGGCGCCTGCCGATGGAGGTCGACCGGCGCTGCGGTCCGGGCTGGGTCGCGGTCGGCGACGCCGCCGGGCTCGTGAACCCCTGCAACGGCGAGGGCATCGACTACGCGATGGAGTCCGGTCGCATCGCTGCGGAGGTCTTCCTCGGCGGCGCCGGACCCGACGGCACTGCGGCCGCGTACGAGGCGGTCCTCGCCGCCCGGTTCGACCCGTTCTTCCGGACGGCACGGCGGTTCGCCCACGTGATCGCCCGACCCCGGCTGCTCGACGTGCTGCTCGCCGGGGCGATGGTGTCGGACACGACGATGCGACTCGTCGCCGCCGTGCTCGGCAACATCCTCGACGACGAACACCCGCGTTTCGCCGAGTTCAGCGTGCGCGCCGGGGGAGCGGTGCTCGGTGCGACCGAACGGTTGTGGCGCCGCGACGGCGACGTCGTCGCCGCCGAACTCGCCTGAGGGCGTCGGTCAGGCGAACCGCAGGGTCGTCTCGTCGCTGACCGTGCGGTAGTAGCACGTCGGCCGTGTCGCACCGGCGGCGTCCTTCGTGTGGCACGCACCGCTCGTGGTGCGACGCACCCGGTACAGCAGCGAGTTCTGCTCGCAGTTCACCCGCATCTCGACGAGGGCCAGCACGTCGCCCGACGTCGCCCCCTTGTGCCACAGCTCGTCGCGCGACGTCGACCACAGCACGGCCTCGCGCTTGGCGAGGGTCTCCCGCACCGCGAGGTCGTTCGCATACCCGATGTAGAGCACCTCGCCGGTGTCCGCGCACTGCAGCACGACGGGGACGACCTGCTGGCCGGCCCGGCCGATCTTGGCGAGCTTGTCGAAGTCGAGGGTGAGGTCGAGGCCTTCTTCGAGGGCGTTCACGGCGGGTCACGCTAGCGGCACCGCGCGGATCGCCCCGTCGCCGTGACGCGGGGTACCGTGCCGCCATGGTCGACTTCTCCTACCAGGACATGCTCCCCCTCGGTCCGGACGACACCCCCTACCGGCTGCTCACCACCGAGGGCGTCTCGACCGTCGAGGCGGCCGGGCGCACGTTCCTCGTCGTCGAGCCCGAGGTGCTCACGCTGCTCACCCGTGAGGCGATGCGCGACATCGCGCACCTGTTCCGCCCCGGTCACCTCAGCCAGCTCTCGAAGATCCTCGAGGACCCCGAGGCGTCGGACAACGACCGGTTCGTCGCCCTCGAACTGCTGAAGAACGCCGTGATCTCCTCGGGCGGGGTGCTCCCGTCGTGCCAGGACACGGGCACCGCGATCGTGAAGGGCAAGAAGGGGCAGTTCGTCCTCACCGGTGGCGGTGACGAGGCGGCGATCGCCCGGGGGGTGTTCGACACCTACCAGACGTCGAACCTGCGCTACAGCCAGATGGCGCCGATCACGATGTACGAGGAGCGCAACACCGGCAACAACCTCCCCGCCGAGATCGAGATCGCCGCAGTCGACGGCAGCGCGTACTCGTTCCTGTTCATGGCGAAGGGCGGCGGGTCGGCGAACAAGAGCTACCTGTACCAGGAGACGAAGGCGCTCCTGAACCCGACGACGCTGCTGCGCTGGGTCGACGAGAAGATCCGCACGCTCGGCACCGCCGCCTGCCCGCCCTACCACCTCGCGATCGTGATCGGCGGCACGTCGGCCGAGCACACCCTCAAGACCGCGAAGCTCGCGTCCGCCCGCTACCTCGACAGCCTGCCGACCACCGGCAACGAGGCCGGTCGCGGGTTCCGTGACGTCGAGCTCGAGGCCGAGGTGCTGCGAGTCTCCCAGCAGACCGGCATCGGCGCCCAGTTCGGCGGCAAGTACTTCTGCCACGACGTCCGCATCATCCGCCTGCCGCGCCACGGCGCGTCGTGCCCGGTCGGCATCGCGGTGTCCTGCTCGGCGGACCGTCAGGCGAAGGCGAAGATCACCGCCGAGGGCGTGTTCCTCGAGCAGCTCGAGACCGACCCGGCGCACTACCTGCCCGAGGTCACCGACGACCATCTCGACGGCGAGGTCGTGCAGATCGACCTCACCCGGCCGATGGACGAGATCCGGGCGACCCTGTCGCGCTATCCCATCCGCACGCGCGTCGCGCTCACCGGTCCGATGGTCGTGGCCCGTGACATCGCCCACGCCAAGATCAAGGAACGCCTCGACGCCGGCCAGGGGATGCCCGACTACCTGCGGGACATGTGCGTCTACTACGCCGGACCGGCGAAGACGCCCGAGGGCTACGCGTCGGGGTCGTTCGGCCCCACGACCGCCGGGCGCATGGACTCCTACGTCGACCAGTTCCAGGCGGCGGGCGGATCGTTCGTGATGCTCGCCAAGGGCAACCGGTCGAAGGCGGTCACCGACGCGTGCCGCACGCACGGCGGCTTCTACCTCGGATCGATCGGCGGTCCGGCCGCGAAGCTCGCCAAGGACTGCATCCGCAAGGTCGAGGTGCTCGAGTACCCCGAACTCGGCATGGAGGCCGTGTGGCGGATCGAGGTCGAGGACTTCCCGGCGTTCATCGTCGTGGACGACAAGGGGAACGACTTCTTCGAGGCCGTGAACCAGTCGCCGGTCCAACTGCGCTGAGGTCGTCCGCCCGCTAGCGTCGCCGCCATGAAGGTCGACGGTGGCATCGGGTACAGCGGGTTCGATCTCCCGAACGCGGCACAGAGCGCACGGGAACTCGAGGAGGCCGGGTACTCCGGCGTGTGGACGGCGGAGACGTCGCACGATCCGTTCTTCCCGCTGCTGTTGGCGGCGGAGCACACCGAGACGGTCGAGCTCGGCACGTCCATCGCCGTCGCGTTCGCCCGCAACCCGATGGTGCTCGCCAACATCGGCTACGACCTGCAGGCCTACTCCAAGGGCCGGTTCGTGCTCGGACTCGGCAGCCAGATCAAGCCGCACATCACCAAGCGGTTCTCGATGCCGTGGACGCACCCGGCGGCCCGCATGCGCGAGATGGTGCTCGCCATCCGGGCGATCTGGGCGTGCTGGAACCAGGGCGAGAAGCTCGACTTCCGCGGCGACTTCTACACGCACACGCTGATGACCCCGTTCTTCGACCCGGGTCCCAACCCCTACGGCGACCCGAAGATCTTCCTCGCCGGCGTCGGCGAGAAGATGACCGAGGTCGCGGGTGAGGTGTGCGACGGGTTCATCTGCCACGGCTTCACCACCGAGCGGTACCTGCGTGAGGTCACCATCCCGGCGCTCGAGCGTGGCCGCGCCAAGGCGGGCAAGACGATGGAGGGCTTCGAGATCGTCGGGCCGAGCTTCGTCGTCACCGGTGGCGACGACAAGCAGATGACGGAGGCGGCGGCGGGGACCCGCCAGCAGATCGCGTTCTACGGCTCGACGCCCGCGTACCGGCCGGTGCTCGACCTGCACGGGTGGGGTGGTCTGCAGGACGAGCTGAACACGCTGTCGAAGCAGGGGCGCTGGGTGGAGATGGGCAACCTCGTCGACGACGAGATCCTCAACACCTTCGCGGTCGTCGGCGAACCGGAACAGCTCGCCCCCGAACTGCACCGCCGGTTCGGCGACGTGATCCAGCGGATCAGCTTCTACGCGCCGTACAAGAGCGACCCGGCCCGGTGGCGCGGGGTCCTCGACGCGCTGAAGAGCGCCTGAGCGGGGCTCAGGCCCCGGTCGAGGTGAGCGCGGCGCTGCCCCGGTAGGGGGCGGGGTCGCCGGCGGCGGGGATCAGCGGACGGCTCCAGTGCCGTTCGGCTGCGACCACACCGGCGATCTCCTTCCACGCGGCCGGGTCCCAGCCCTGCGCCACGCCGCCGATGCGGCGGTTCTGGCGGACGTGCACGAACGCCGGCAGTTCCTCGAGGCCGCACGCCTGGACGAACGCACGGTCGGGATCGACGAGCACGAGGACCTGGTCGACGTAGGGACCGAGGAACTGCTTCGCCTCCTCGGCACCGCAGGTCACCACGATCGCCGTTCGCACGCTCGCACCCCGGAACCCGGCGAGGATGCGGCCGGCCGTGTCGAGCAGCCAGGCGCTCTCGTAGGTGTAGGGATCGAGGACCACGCCGAGCAGCTGGAAGGTGATGAGCCACTCCTCGACCGGGCGGGTCTGCCCGTCGAGGGAGGTGAGCTGGAGACCGGCGGGGACTTCTGAGGCGGCCACGGCGGGAACGCTACCGGCTCCCGTCCCCGGCGGTGAAGTTTCTCCCGGCGGCCCGGTACCGTGGTCGGGTGCACCCCATCGAACGTCTCCGTGCGGTCGCCCGATCCTCGGCGATCGACGCGGTGGACCTGGTGCGCGAGACCGCGACCGCACTCGGCGCGTTCCGGGACGACCCGGCCGGGATGGTCGCCGCATGTCGGCGGATGCTGGTCCGCCACCCGACGTGCGGGCCGCTGTGGTGGCTCACCTCGCGGGTGTGCTGCGCACCGGAACCCACGGCCGAGGGTTGGCGGTGCGCCGAGGCGGTCGACGCCGACCCGACCGCGCGGCACCTCGCCCGGGCACTGCCCGACGACGCCACCGTGCTCGTCGTCGGCGCGACCGACACCGTCGGTCGGGCGTTGCGGGCCCGGGGCGACCTGCGGGTGCTCGTCCTCGACGGCGACGACGGTGCTGCCGCCTCGCTCGTGCGGCGACTCGACCGTGCCGAGGTCGATGCCGCCCTCGTCGATCCGCTCGGTCTCGGCGCCGCTGCGGCCGACGTGACCGTCGTGCTGCTCGACGCTGCCGTCGCCGGGCCCGACCGGTTCGTCGCCCCTGCCGGCGCACGGGCCGCCGCGGCGACCGCCCGGCACGCCGGGGTCGCGGTGTGGCTCGTCGGTGGGGTCGGTCGGTTCGTGCCGGGCCGGGTGTTCGACGTGGTGGCATCGAGGCTCGACGCGTCGGGCGACGAACCGTGGGAGGCCGAGGAGGAGGTCGTGCCGCTCGACCTCGTCGACGACGTGGTCGGCCCCGACGGCCGCACCCCCGTCGCCGCCGCGGTCGCCGCCACCGACTGCCCGATCGCGACCGAACTGTTCCGCGAGGGCCTCGTCTGAGCGCACCGCCGGCTTCGGGTCCTGCCTTGGTGCGCGCCGCGCCGTCGTCGTAGCCTCTCGCCCCATGTCCGCACGCTCCCGCGACCTGCCGCGTCGCTCCTGTCTGTCGATCCCCGGTTCGAGCGAGAAGATGCTCACGAAGGGGCCGACCATCCCCGCCGACATGAAGTTCCTCGACATGGAGGACTCGGTCTCCCCCCTCGAGAAGGAGTCCGCCCGGGCGAAGGTCGTCGAGGCGATCCGCACCCAGGACTGGGGCGACACGGTCATGTGCGTCCGCGTGAACGCGTGGGACACCAAGTGGACCTACGGCGACATCATCGAGGTCGTCGGCAACGCCGGTGAGCGCCTCGAGGAGATCATGCTCCCGAAGGTGCAGTCGGCCGCCGAGATCGTCGCCACCGACCTGCTCCTCACCCAGGTCGAGAAGAACTGCGGTCTGCCGATCGGCCACATCGGGATCGAGGCCCAGATCGAGACCGCCCGCGGCCTCATCAACGTCGAGGAGATCTGCGCGGCGTCGAAGCGCCTCGAGACGATCATCCTCGGCCCGGTCGATTTCTCGGCGTCGATGGAGATGCCCGACCTGCGTGGCGGCACCCTCATCCCGGAGTACCCCGGCGACTACTTCCACTACGTGTTCATGAAGATCCTCATGGCCGGTCGTGCGAACGGTCTGCAGGTCATCGACGGCCCGTACACGAAGGTCCGTGACCAGGAGGGCTTCCGTGAGTACTCGACCCGGGCGTACACGCTCGGCTTCGACGGCAAGTGGGCCCTGCACCCCGACCAGGTGACCGTCCTCAACGACCTCTTCTCGCCCACGCAGGAGGAGTTCGACAAGGCGCTCGACGTGCTCGACGCCTACGAGGAGGCGACCACCACCGGTGAGCGCAAGGGCGCGGTCATGTTCGGCGACGAGATGATCGACGAGGCGTCCCGCAAGGTGGCGCTCAAGATCCGGATGCGCGGCCAGCGCAACCGGATGGTCCGCACCCCGAAGGGCTGAGTTCGTGCGCGGCGCCGTCGACGCCGTGCTCTTCGACGCCGGCGGGGTGCTCGTGCTCCCCGACCCGGCGGTCCTCGCGCCGACCCTGCACCTCTACGGCGGTGCGGCCGAGGTGGCGCGTCACGAACGCGCCCACTACGGCGGCATGGCGGCGAAGGCACGCGCCGGGGACGCCGAGGACAGTTGGGCGAGCTACGACCTCGCGTACGTGCGCCACGTCGGCGTCCCCGCAGCGGAGGAGGCCGAGGCGGCGTTCGTGCTGGGCCGCACCCGCCACGCGCACCTCTGGCGTGCGCCCGTCGCAGGGGCGCGGGATGGGCTCGCCGCCCTGCACGCGGCCGGCATCCCGATCGGCGTCGTGTCGAACGCGTCCGGTCAGATCGCGTCGGTGCTCGCCCGGGTCGGTGTCTGTCAGGTCGGGGACGGGCCCGGTGCGCCGGTGCGGTTCGTCGTCGACAGCCACGACGTGGGCGTGGCGAAGCCCGACCCGGCGATCTTCCGCCCTGCGCTCGCGGCGCTCGGGGGGATCGCACCCGGTCGGGTCGCGTACGTCGGCGACTCGGTCAGCACCGACGTCGCGGCCGCACGAGCCGCCGGGATGGTCCCGGTGCTCGTCGACCCCTACGACGACTGGCCCGACCTCGACGTCGTCCGCATCCGCGGTGTCGCCGACCTCGTCACGCTGCTCCGCGGCTGACGCCGCGGCGGCTCACGCGTCGAGGAGCTTGCGGGCGATCACCTTCAGGCAGAGCGTCTCGTCCGCACCCTCGAAGATCGACAGCACACGGGCGTCGACGAAGAGGCGGGACACCGAGTACTCCTCGGCGTAGCCCATGCCGCCGTGGATCTGCATCGCCTCACGGGTGACCCACTCGGCGGCACGGCAGACGTAGGCCTTCACCATCGAGGCCTCCATCTGGCCCTCACCCTTGGCCATGAGCTTGCCGACCTCGTAGGAGAACTGGCGGGCGGCCTGGATCGTCACCGCCATGCGGCCGAGCTTCGCCCGGGTGAGCTGGTACTCGGCGATCGGACGCCCGAACACCACCCGGTTGTCGGCGTAGTCGCGGGCCGCCTCGTACGCGGCCTGCATGACGCCGACGGCGCGGGCTGCGGTCTGCAGGCGGCCGTTCTCGAACCCGGCCATCTGGTAGTAGAAGCCGCGGCCGAGGCCGGCCTCACCGCCGAGGAGGTTCTCGGCGGGCACGAACCAGTTGTCGAACGCCAGCTCGTAGGAGTGCATGCCCCGGTAGCCGATCGTGTCGATCGGGCGACCCTCGAGCTTGCCGGCGTGCGGGCCGTCCTGGGTGAAGGAGAACCCGTGGCCGTCGCCACGGGGCTTCGGCACGATGAACAGCGACAGACCACGGTGGGTCTTCGAGCGGTCGGGGTCGGTACGGGCGAGCAGCATCAGCACGTCGGCCCGGGCGGCGAAGGTGCACCAGGTCTTCACGCCGTTGATCAACCAGCCCGAACCGTCCTCGGTGCGGGTCGCGGTGACCTCCGGGTGCGCCACCTCGGAGCGGTAGTCGGGCTCGGTCACGGCGACGGCGGCGAGGACCTCGCCGTTCGCGAGGCGCGGCAGCCAGTGGTGCTTCTGCTCCTCGGTGCCGCCCGCCTCGAGCGCACGGGCGAGGATCTCGGGCCGGGTGATGAGCGAACCGGCGGCGCCGAGCGACGCGCGGGACAGCTCCTCGGTCGCGATGACCATGCCGTAGTAGTCCGACTCGGAACCCGACGCGAAGCCGCCGAACTCCTCGGGGATCGACAGACCGAACAGACCCATCTCACCGAGTGCGGTGATGAGGTCCTCGGGGATGTCCTCGTTGTGCCGGTGGATGTGCTCGGCGATGGGGACGACCTTCTCCTCGGCGAACCGACGGAAGGTGTCCTGCACGAGCTCGAAGTCCTCGTTCAGGTGCCGGTCGCCCGGGGTCGCGGCGAGCTCGGCGAGGAACTCCGGATGACGGTACCGGGCGACGAAGTCACGGGCGGCGTCGAACGTGCCGGGCTCGATGCCCCACTCGGCCTCACGGCCGTAGGTGCGCCCCACCATGTCGGCGACGGCGTCGGCGACGAACGCGGCGGTGATGCGCGCCTCAGTCTCGCCCTTGGCGCCGTAGTCGAGCAGGCCCCGTGCCGTCTCGACCGCCGACGCGGCGTGCGCGAGGTCGTAGACGATCTGCTGGCGGTCCTCGGGGTCGGGCAGCGCCTTGAGCGTCTCGACGGTGCGCCGCAGCGCGCCGGAGGCGAGGTCGATGACGGAGGCGACTTCCTGCAGGTCGACGTTGCTCATGGGGAGCGACGCTACCGCCGCTCGCGACGCTGCTCACACTCGGCCGCACCGGCCCGGACCGCCGTCTGCCAAGCTTGCGCCGTGCCCGTCACCCTCACCCACTGGGGCGCCTACGACGTGACGGTCCTCGGGGGCCGGCGGGTCGACGTGCGCCCCGTCGCGGACGACCCGGACCCCTCGCCGCTCGGCGCCAACGTCGCCGCGCTCGCCGACCATCCGGTGCGGGTCCGTCGTCCTGCGGTGCGGCGCGGGTTCCTCGACGAGGTGGCGTCCGGCCGGCGTGGTCGGCGATCCGACCGGGGCCGCGGTCACGACGCGTTCGTCGAGGTCGACTGGGGCACTGCCCTCGATCTCGTCGCCGCCGAGATCGACCGGGTGCGCTCCGAGGCGGGTCCGGCGTCGATCTACGCCGGCAGCTACGGCTGGGCGTCCGCCGGTCGGGTGCACAACCCGCAGACCTGGTTGTTCCGGATGCTCGGACTCGCCGGCGGGTTCACGCGCACCGTGAACTCCTACAGCTACGCGGCGGCCGAGGTGATCCTCCCGCACGTGGTCGGCAACTTCTTCGACGTGTTGGGCAACCACACACCCTTCGAGGAACTCGCCCGGCACGGCCGACTCGTCGTCGCGTTCGGCGGCCTGCCGTCGAAGAACACCCAGGTCGAGAACGGCGGGACGTATCGTCACCTCGCCCCGGGCGGTCTGCGGGCCCTGCGCGACGCCGGGGTGCGGATCGTGAACGTGTCCCCGTTGCGCGGCGACGTCGACGCGTCGCTCGGTGCGAGCTGGCTCCCGATCCGCCCGGGCACCGACACTGCGCTCCTGTTGGCGCTCGCCCACACCCTCGTCGCCGAGGACCTCGCCGACCGGGCGTTCCTCGACCGGTACTGCAGCGGGGTCGAACCGTTCCTGCGCACCGTCGCTGCGTGTCCGCCGGAGTGGGCGGAGCCGATCTGCGGTGTGCCTGCCCCCGAGATCCGTGCACTCGCCCGTGATCTCGCCGCGGGCCCGAGCCTCGTCACCGCGTCGTGGTCGCTGCAGCGGGCCGACCACGGCGAGCACGTCTACTGGGCGGTGATCGCGCTCGCCGCGCTGCTCGGCCAGATCGGCACGCCGGGCGGCGGGTTCGGTGTCGGGTACGGGTCGGTGAACCGGGTCGGTTCCGCCGAGAGCCGGTTCTCGCTGCCGCGTGTGCCCGCCGGGGTGAACCCGGTGAAGGGGTTCGTGCCGGTCGCCCGGGTCACCGAGGCGCTCGAGTGCCCGGGTGCGTCGTTCACCTACGACGGCGCCATCCACCACTACCCCGACACGCGGCTCGTGTACTGGGCGGGCGGCAACCCGTTCCACCACCATCAGGACCTCGGTCGGCTGGCCCGGGCGTGGCAGCTGCCCGAGTGCGTCGTCGTGCACGAACACGTGTGGAACGCGCTCGCCCGCCACGCCGACATCGTGCTCCCCGCTGCGACGCTCCTCGAACGCGACGACGTCGGTTCGTCACCCCAGACCGGCACGATCGTGGCGATGCCCCGCATCCTCGAACCCCTCGGCGAGGCGCGCACCGACCGGGAGATCCTCTCCGGGGTCGCGCATCGTCTCGGCGTCGGTGAACAGTTCGACGAGGGGCGCGACGACCGGGCCTGGCTCGAGTGGGTGTGGGCGGAGACGGTCGAACGGGCGGCGCGCGACGGCGTGACACTGCCCGACCTCGAGGGCCTCTTCGCCGTCGGCTCCGTCGACCTGCCGCGTCCGACGGAGCCCCGGGTGCTGCTCGCGCCGTTCCGGGCCGACCCCGACGGGGCGCCGTTGCGGACGCCGAGCGGCCGGATCGAACTGCACTCCGAGGTGCTCGCCGCGTTCGACCATCCCGACGTGCCCGCCGGGCCGTGCTGGCGGGCGCCGCAGGAGTGGCTCGGTGCACCGCTCGCTGCCCGGTTCCCCCTGCACCTCGTGTCGAACCAGCCCGCCACCCGCCTGCACAGTCAGCTCGACGTCGGTGCGGCGTCGCAGGCCGGCAAGGTCGCGGGGCGGGAGGCGTTGCGGATGCATCCCGCCGACGCCGCCGCCCGGGGGCTCGGCGACGGGGACGTGGTGCGGGTCCACAACGACCGGGGTGCCTGTCTCGCCGGTGTCGTCGTCGACGACGGGGTGGTCGAGGGCGTCGTCGTGCTGCCGACGGGTGCGTGGTACGACCCGGTCGAGCCCGGCGGCCTTTGCCGGGCGGGGAATCCGAACGTGCTCACCTCCGACCGACCGACCTCGTCGCTCGCCCAGGCACCCGCGGCGCAGAGCTGTCTCGTCGAGGTGACACGGTGGGAGGGGCCGGTACCCGAGCGCACCGTCGACCGCCCCCCGCCGTTCGTCGCGGGACCCTGACGGCCGTTTCGACCCTGGTCGCGGCGTCGCCGTACGCTGCACGTATGACCGTGCACGACCGCCCCTTCGGCCGCTACCTCGAGGACTTCCAGCCCGGGGACGTCTACAAGCACTGGCCCGGCAAGACCATCACCGAGGCCGACGACCACCTGTTCTGCATGATCACGATGAACCATCACCCGCTCCACACGAACGCGTACTTCGCGGAGCAGGAGACGGTGCACGGCAAGAACGTCGTGGTCGGCAACCTCGTGTACTCGCTCGTGCTCGGCATGTCGGTCCCCGACGTGAGCGGCGCAGCGATCGCGAACCTCGAGATCGAGACGCTGCAGCACAAGGCCCCCACGTTCCACGGCGACACCATCTACGCCGAGACCCGGGTGCTCGGTGTCGAGGAGTCGAAGTCGAAGAACGACCGCGGTGTCGTCACCGTCGAGACCAAGGGCATCAACCAGCGCGGCGAGGAGGTCTGCTTCTTCCGCCGCAAGGTGCTCGTGTGGAAGCGCGACGCCGCCCCGCGCCGCGGTCGCCCCTACGAGAGCGACGCGATCTGGAGCTGAGCGACGCGGCGGTCCGCGCCGCGGTCCTCGGGTGGTTCGCGATCGCGGGCCGCGCCGACCTGCCCTGGCGGGCGACGCGCGACCCGTGGGCCGTCCTCGTCGCCGAGGTGGTGCTCCAGCAGACCCAGGTCGCCCGGGCGCTCGAGCGTTGGCCGGCCCTGCTCGCACGGTTCCCGACCGCTGCCGCCTGCGCCGCCGCCACGCCGGCCGACGTGATCGCGGCATGGCGAGGCCTCGGGTACAACCGGCGAGCGCTCGCCCTCCACCGGTGTGCGACCGAGATCGTGGGATGCCACGACGGCGTCGTCCCCGCCGACCTCGCCGCGCTGCTCGCCCTGCCGGGCATCGGGCCGTACACCGCGCGGGCGGTGCTCGCGTTCGCGTACGAGGCCGACGTCGGCGTGCTCGACACGAACGTCGCCCGGGTGGCGGCCCGGACCACCGGTCGGCGGCTCGGTGCAGCCGAGGCCCGTCGGGCCGTCGACGCTGCGGTGCCCCCGGGCGCGGGCTGGGCGTGGAACCAGGCGCTGCTCGACCTGGGCGCGACGATCTGCACCGCACGCGTGCCGCGCTGCGACGCCTGCCCGGTCGCCGGCTGGTGCGTGTGGGCGGCGGCCGGGCGACCCGAGCCCGATCCGGCGGTCGGGTCCGCCGGCGTCCCCGGCCGGCAGTCGCGCTTCGAGGGATCCGACCGGCAGGGCCGGGGCCGGCTCGTCGACGCGCTGCGCGACGGACCCGTGCCCGTCGCCGGTCTCGCCGGGGTGATGGGGTGGCCCGACGACGCGGCACGCGCCGAGCGGGTGGCGCGCACGCTCGTCGCCGATGGCCTCGCCGTCACCGACGGCGGTGTCCTCCGCCTGCCGGACTAGGTCGGCTCAGGCGCGCAGCGCAGCGAGCAGGTCGTCGACGATGCCGTCGGCGAGGTCCCGCATCTCGTCGTCGGTGCGGTCCTGGATCGGATGCGCGACGAACACGCGGGCGACGTCGAGCCCGAGTGCCGCGGCCTGGGAGCGGGCGGCGTCGACGAAGACGTCGGAGGCGACGAAGACCGACGGGACGCCGCGGGTCTCGAGATCAGCGGTGTCGTGCACACTGCACGACGTGCAGCTGCCTCAATCGGCGAGCGCCTCGATGACGAGCTGACACTCCTGGCTGATCTGGTGGCGCAGGTCGGCCGGCGCAGGCTTGGTGAACGTCGGCTTCGCGTAGCGACGCACCTGCATGCCGCGTTCCTCGAGCAGTTCCTGCAGCCGGTCGAGGAACACGTTGCCGCGCGGCTTGGTGATGTCGAGCAGACCGACGGTCATGCCCTCGATCACGGCGGGTCGCTCGACCCGGGGCCGGGTGGCGACCTGGAGTTCGTTCGTGGGATCGAGGAGCGTCGTCACGTGCGTGCCTTTCGCTGCGGTTCGCTCAACGTAGCGCGTGGCAGATCATCTGGCTGCCCGTCGGACCAGACACCCAACCCTCGATCAGCGCCGAGAACAGTCCGGCGTCACCGCCGGCGAAGACGATGGCGGGGGAGTCCCACCGCGGTTCGGGGGCGGTGCGGCCGACGGAGGCGAAGAGTCGTTCGTTCAGCTCGGCCCGGATCCGCCACTTGTCCCACCCGCCGTCGGCGAACACGCGGGCGTGTTCGGGGCCGATGACGAGCATCAGGTTGTCGAGCCGTCGGGCGAAGAACTTCGGGTCGAAGTTCGACGCGACCTTGCGCACGAATGCGTCGATCAGCACGTCGGGGGTGCGGGCGAGTTGGTCGACGACGGCGGACGGGCCGTGCCCGGCGAACATCGACACGGTGTTCGTGCCCGCCGGGAACCCGGCGTCGACGCAGAGCGGCTCCCACGGCGAGTCGTCCTCGTTCTCCGCGAAGCAGAACGTGAGCTTCCCGGGGCTTCCGAACGCTGCGCGGTCGATGCCGTCCCGTCCCGGGCGACCGCCGCCCACGTTGCGGATCACGAGCTGGAACGCCCGACCGATCGTCGCGTTCGCACGGTTCCCCTGCCCGAGGCAGTTGTGGCCGCTGTTCATCCCGATCGCCTTCGCGATCGGACCGTTCACGACGATCACCGGCCCCGAGAAGTACGTGGTGCAGAGCAGGCCGTGGATGTTGAACGTGTCGGTGCACCCGGCCTCGACGAGGGCGAGCACGACCGGCAGGTACTCGGGTCGGCAGCCGGCCATCACCGCGTTGATCGCGACCTTCTCCACCGTGCACGGCGTGAGCTGCGGAGGGACGACGGCGACGATCTCGTCGGGCGCACGGTCGGTGCCGGCGAGCATCGCGAGGACGCGCTCCTCGGTCGGCGGGACGAGCGGCAGACCGTCCGACCAGCCGCGCTCGAACATCGCCTCCATCTCGTCCTCGAGCGTGGCGAGCTCGACGCGCCGCGCCTGCAGCACGCTGCCGGAGAACTTCACGGCCAGCTTCGGTCCGATCACCGGGTCGACCGACAGCGAACCGCAGCCGGGACGCCACTCGGGCAGGCCCGGACCGAGACCGTCGACCCCGGTGAACGCCTCCCACTGCATGCGCGACCAGCCCTCGAGCCGTTCCGTGACGACGCCACCCTCGACCCGCAGCAGTGTCGGCACCGTGTCGATGTCGTGATGCCAGGACACGACGAGCTCGGTGTCGTCCCGCCGGTCGGACACGCCGTCGGGGAACGACGGGTCGTCCTGGGTGTACACGGTGAGGGGGACCCCGGCCACGTCGAGCGCGCCGAGCACGCCTTCGACGAGCTCGCAGGTCGGGCACGCCCGCTTCACGACGGCGACGATCCCGTCGGGCAGGGCGGCTTCGGGGGGCGGTTCGAGGTCGGCCACCGCGGCAGCGTACCCCCCTTCGCCGCCGCCGTGATCGGTGTCACAGCGACTTCACGAGGTGGCGACCCGGGGGTACCGTTCGCCGATGCGCAGCGGGGGAGCGGAGCTCGCCGTGACGTTCCACGGGGTCCGTGGCTCGACGCCGTGCGCGGGCCCGGAGCTGGTCCGCTACGGGGGGAACACGTCCTGCGTCGTCGTCGAGGCCCCCGACACGCGACCGATCGTGCTCGACCTCGGCACCGGGCTGCGCCGCTACGGCGCCACGCTCGACGCCGACTGCCCCTTCGACGGCCTCGCGCTCGTCACCCACCTCCACTGGGACCACGTGCAGGGCCTGCCGTTCTTCGGTCCTGCGCTGCGCGCCGGCAGTCGCATCGACGTCGTCGGCCCGGACCCGGGCACCGGTGCGTCGCTCGCCGAGGCGTTCGACCGCTGCTACCGCCCGCCCTTCTTCCCGGTGCGCCTCGACGACCTCGCCTGCGCGATCACCTACCGCAGCGTCGGCCCGGGCAGTTTCACCGAGGGCGACGTCCGCGTCACCGTCGCCGAGGTCCCCCACACCGGGCCGACCATCGGGTTCCGTCTCGACTGGCGGGGCCGGTCGATCGCGTACGTCCCCGACCACCAGCAGCCTCGCGACGGCAGCAGCGCGGTGCCCGCCGGCGTCGTCGCGCTCGCCCACGGCGTCGACCTGTTGATCCACGACGCGCAGTACACCGACGCCGAGTTCGCGGACCGCCCGCACTGGGGACACTCGACCGTCGGGTACGCGACGACGGTCGCCCGCACCGCCGGGGTGCGCACCCTCGCGCTGTTCCACCACGACCCGGCGCACGACGACGACACCCTCGACGCGCTGCTCGCCGAGGCGGGTGCGGCCGCCGCCGAGGGCGGTCCCTGCGTGATCGCCGCGGCCGAGGGGCTCCGGTGCACCTTCGACCCCTGCGACGCCTGAAGCCCGGATGCCCCGGCCGCTAGGGTCTGCCGCCATGAGCGAGCGTCCGCCGGCCAACGATCCCGCCCACTTCCGCAAGGTCCTCGGGGCGTACCCGACGGGCGTGACGATCGTGACCACCGTCGACGACGGTCGGCCGACCGGTCTCGTCATCGGTTCGTTCACCTCGGTGTCCCTCGACCCGCCCCTCGTCGCGTTCCTGCCGACGAAGACGTCGGGTTCGTGGGCTGCGATCGAACGCAGCCGCCGGTTCTGCGTGAACGTCGTCGCGGACGACCAGCTCGAGGTCGCCGGCGTGTTCGCCGGGAAGTCCGACGACAAGTTCGCCGGCGTCGACTGGACGCCGGCACCGGTCACCGGGTCGCCGATGATCCCCGGGTCCCTCGCCTGGATCGACTGCACGATCGCTGCGGTGCACGACGCCGGCGACCACGTCATCGTCGTCGGCGCGGTCGAGGCGATGGACGCCACGGACCGTGACGCCGGTCCGGCGCTGTTCTACAAGGGCGGCTACGGCCGCTTCACGAAGTAGTCCGCCGTGGGCGTCTTCGCGCTCGGCGACCTCGTGCCGCGCATCCATCCGGACGCGTTCGTCCACCCCGACGCGACCGTCATCGGGGATGTCACCATCGGGGCGTTCTCCTCGGTGTGGCCCGGTGCGGTGCTGCGGGGTGACGACGGGCCGATCACGATCGGCGACCGCACCTCGATCCAGGACGGTGCGGTGATCCACACGTGGGAACCGCATCCGACGGTGATCGGGTCGAACTGCACGGTCGGTCATCTCGTGCACCTCGAGGGCTGCATCCTCGAGGACTTCAGCCTCGCCGGTTCCGGGTGCATCGTGCTGCGGCGTGCAGTCGTGGAGAGCTACGCGCTCGTCGGTGCGGGTGCGCTCGTGCCGAACGGCAAGCGAGTGCCGCGTGGCGCACTCGCCGTCGGGATCCCCGCGACGATCCGCGAGGGTGCGGCGAACCCCGAGGACGTGCTCGACCCCGTCGAGAAGTACGTCGAACGGGTGCGCCGCTACAAGGCCGGGCTGCGCCCGGTCTGAGCCGACGAGCGCACCGACGCCGTCAGGCGCGCGCGTCGAGGTAGTCGCCGAGCGGGCCCGGCAGGTTTCGCACGACGGCGAACGCGCCGATGACCACGACGAGCAGGATCGTGGTGCGCGTCCCGATCCGTGGGACGGGTACCGGGACGCCGGCGGCACGACCGACCCAGGCGACCCACGCCCACAGCGCGAAGGGGAGCACGGCGAGCAGCAGCAGGTTGTGGTCCGCCGCGGCGACGACGTCGAGACGGGTGAGGGCGCGGACGGCGCGGGTCATCCCGCACCCCGGGCAGTCGACCCCGAGGACGAGCTGGAACGGGCAGGGTGCGAGGAGCGTCGACTCGCCGTCCCACCGGGCGACGGCGACGCAGCCGACGAGGGCCGCCGCGGACGCCGCGACGGGTCCTGCGATCGGGTGTCGGTGGAGGGTCCCGGCGATGCGGTGCGCCATCGGCGGTCACGCTAGCGACCGGCCGCGGCCGTGCTCCGGTCGGGCCTAGCGGTAGGGGAGGTATTTCTCCTATCCTCATGGGAGAAATACCCCGGGTGGCGACCGCCGCCCCGACGACCCGTCGCAGCACCGAGGAGCACGCATGTCCGACACCGGACTCGATCTCGACCTCAGCCGCTACAAGCTCGGCTGGTCCGACGAGGAGAACTACGTCTTCAAGCCGCGCCGTGGCCTCTCCGAGGACCTCGTGCGCGAGATGTCGTGGATGAAGTCCGAGAAGGACTGGATGAAGGACTTCCGCCTCAAGTCCCTCGAGCACTTCCACCGGCGGCCGATGCCGTCGTGGGGCGGGGACATGTCGCAGATCTACTTCGACGACATCTACTACTACATCAAGCCCACCGAGAAGCAGGTCGACGCGTGGGAGGAGCTCCCCGAGTCGGTCAAGAACACCTACGAGAAGCTCGGCATCCCCGAGGCCGAGCGGAAGTACCTCGCCGGCGTCACCGCCCAGTACGAGTCCGAGGTCGTCTACCACCGCAACCGCGTGGAGCTCGAGGAACAGGGCGTCATCTTCTGCGACATGGACACGGCGGTGCGTGAGCACCCCGAACTCGTCCGGCAGTACTTCGGCAAGGTCATCCCGCCGAACGACAACAAGTTCTCGGCGCTCAACTCCGCGGTGTGGAGCGGCGGCAGCTTCATCTACGTGCCGCCCGGCGTCGAGGTCGACATGCCGCTGCAGGCGTACTTCCGCATCAACGCCGAGAACATGGGCCAGTTCGAGCGGACGCTGATCATCGCGGACGAGGGTTCGAAGGTGCACTACATCGAGGGCTGCTCCGCCCCCGTGTACTCCACCGACTCGCTGCACTCCGCCGTCGTCGAGATCGTCGTGCGTCCGTCGGCCCGTGTCACCTACACGACGATCCAGAACTGGTCGACGAACGTGTTCAACCTCGTCACCAAGCGGGCCCGCGTCGAGGCCGAGGGCCATATGGAGTGGATCGACGGGAACATCGGTTCCCGCCTCACCATGAAGTACCCGGCCGTCGTCATGGTCGGCCCGAAGGCGTCGGGCGAGGTCCTCTCCGTCGCCTACGCCGGTGCCGACCAGCACCAGGACGCCGGGGCGAAGATGGTCCACGCCGCACCGGAGACCACGTCCAAGATCGTGTCGAAGTCGATCTCGAAGGACGGTGGCCGCACCTCCTACCGCGGCCTCGTGCGGGTCGAGGACGGGGCGTACGGCTGCAAGTCCCACGTGCAGTGCGACGCCCTCATCCTCGACGACGACTCGATCTCGGACACCTACCCCTACATGGAGATCGGCTCGAAGGACGCGGTCATCGGGCACGAGGCCACCGTGTCCAAGGTCGCCGACGAGCAGCTCTTCTACCTCCGCAGCCGCGGCCTCTCCGAGGAGCAGGCGATGGGCATGATCGTCAACGGCTTCATCGAGCCC
This sequence comes from uncultured Acidimicrobiaceae bacterium, assembly GCA_964453335.1. Taxonomy (GTDB): domain Bacteria; phylum Actinomycetota; class Acidimicrobiia; order Acidimicrobiales; family CAIXPF01; genus VGBO01. Next base: position 10,527 of record CAYVOK010000002.1, on the reverse strand, counting down.
GTCACCCGAACCCTGCCGATGGAGTACGCCGTCGAGTGGAGCCGTCTCATCGAGCTGCAGATGGAGGGCAGCGTCGGCTGACCGCCGGCGCCGTCCCCGGGGTATCGCCATGCCCATGCGCCAGGACTGCAAGCAGTTCGAGTCCCGCACCTACGCCAACGGTGAGACCGTGCGGAAGTGCAACCTCGACCTCGCCCCCGAGGCACCGTGGCGGTGCCCGGACCCGTGTCCGGGCTTCCAGCGGCGTCTCGCGGACGTCGACTGGCAGTACGGCACGCTCGTGACCCCGCCCACCCCGCCGGAGCCGCCCGGCCTCGACGCCGACGACGACCGGGTCGCCCGCCTCCTCGACGAGGCGGAGGACATCGTCAACGCCGTCGGTGCGCAGGTGCTCGCCGAGGTCGAGGCCGAACGGGCCCGCATGGCCCGCAACCCCCGCTGGAAGTTCTGGCGTCGAGGCTGACCCGCCCGACACCCCACCCCCCGAGACCCCCCAGGAACGATCACCGTGACCGCCCTCACCGCCGCCCACGCCGCCGCGCTCGGAGGACCCGACTGGCTGCGTGCCCGCCGGGCCGCCGCCGCCGACCTCTTCGCCGCCGCGTCGGCACCGACCGCCGAGCTCGAGGAGTGGCGCTACAGCCGCATCGACCGGGTCGACCTCGACGCGCTGACACCGGCCGAGGCGTCCGGGACCGACCCTGCTGCGCTCGCCGCGGCGTTCACCGCACTCGACCCGGTCGCCGTGGTCGTGGTCGACAACGGACGGCTGGTGCACTGCACCGTCGACGACGCCTGGGCGGCGAAGGGACTCGTCGTCGGGAGGCACGCCGACGTCGCGTCCGACGGCGCGGCGTATGCCGCCCTCACCGCCGACGACGAGGCGGACCGGTTCGCCCTCGCGAACCTCGCGTTCGGGACCGACGCCGTGCTCGTGCACGTGCCCCGCGGCCTCGACGTCGACCGCCCCGTGCTGATCGTGGAGTGGTCCGACGGTGCGGGCACCGTGAACTTCCCCCGGGTGACGGTCGTCGCCGACGACGGTGCGGCGGTCGCCGTGCTCGAGGTCCAACGGTCCGCCCCCTCCGCCCCCCTCACCGTGCCCGCCACCGAGATCGTCGCCGGACGCGACGCCCGGGTGCAGTACCTCACCCTCGGCGACCTCGACACCGCGACCGACGCCGTCGGTTCGCTCGTCGCCCGCGCCGGCCAGCAGGCGACCGTGCGGGTCGGCGTCGCGGCGTTCGGCGGCCGCTACGCCCGCCAGCGTCTCGACACCCGCCTCGAGGCACCCGGTGCGACCGTCGACCTCGTCGCCGTGTCCTTCGGCGACGGCGACCAGATGGTCGACTTCCGCACCTGCCAGGACCACCGGGCGCCGGACTGCACGTCCGACCTGCTCTTCAAGGGCGTGGTCGACGACCGGGCCCATTCCGTGTACTCGGGGCTGATCCGGGTGCGACCGGGCGCGAAGGGCACGAACGCCTACCAGACGAACCGGAACATCAAGCTCTCCGAGGACGCGTGGGCCGAGTCGGTGCCGAACCTCGAGATCGAGAACAACGACGTGCGGTGCTCGCACGCCTCCACCGTCGGCCCGATCGACGACGACCAGCGCTTCTATCTCGAGAGCCGCGGCGTACCGCCCGAAGCTGCCGAACGGCTCGTGGTCACCGGGTTCTTCGACGAGGTGCTCGACCGCCTCCCCGTCCCCGGCGCCGCCGGGCACGTGCGGGCCCGTGTGGCCGACAAGCTCGCCCGATCGGCGGGCGCCTGATGGTCCGCATCTGCGCGCTCGACGAGCTCCCCACCGATCGGGCACGACGCTTCGAGGTCGACGGCCGCCTGATCGCCGTCGCCCGCGTCGGCGACGAGGTGTTCGCGATCGGCGACTTCTGCAGCCATGCGATGGTGTCGCTGTCGGAGGGGGACCTGCTCCCCGACACCTGCGAGCTCGAGTGCTGGAAGCATGGCGCGGCGTTCTCGCTGCGCACCGGTGAGCCCTCCGGGCTCCCCGCCACCCGACCCGTCCCGACCTACCGGGTCACCGTCGTGGACGGCGACGTCCACCTCGACCCCGAGGAGTTGCCCCGATGAGCGTGCTCGAGATCCGCGGCCTGCGTGCCGCCGCTGCCGGCATCGAGATCCTGCGCGGCGTCGACCTCACCATCCGCAGTGGTGAGGTCCATGCCGTCATGGGGCCGAACGGTTCCGGGAAGTCGACCCTGTCGCACGTCCTCGCCGGGAAGCCCGGCTACACCGTGCTCGGCGGCACCGTCACCCTCGACGGCGTCGACCTGCTGGCGCTCCCCGCGTGGGAGCGGGCGCAGGCCGGACTGTTCCTCGCCATGCAGTACCCGATCGAGGTGCCCGGCGTGAGCGTCGAGTCCGTCCTCGTGGAGGCGCGGCGCGCTGCGGGCGGCGACGTCGCCGGCGTTCCCGCTGCGATCGCGGCGGAGGCGGCGCGCATCGGCCTCGACACGGCGCTCCTCGAACGGTCGTTGAACGTCGACCTGTCCGGCGGCGAGAAGAAGCGGAACGAGACGTTGCAGCTCGCCGTGCTCGCCCCGAAGATCGCGATCCTCGACGAGATCGACTCGGGTCTCGACATCGACGCACTGCGCGCCGTGTCCCGCCGCGTGCAGCAGGCGACCGTCGAGTCGTCGCTCGGCGTGCTCGCGATCACCCACTACAACCGCCTGCTCACCGAACTGCGGCCGGATCACACCCACATCCTCGCCAAGGGCCTCGTGGTCGCCTCCGGTGGCCCCGAGCTCGCCGACCGGGTCGAGGCCGAGGGTTACGCCGCCTTCCTCCCCGCCGACGCGGCCTGACGGGTCCGTGGCCGTGCGACCAGAACTGCTCGACGATGACGCGCTCGCCGCGGCCGTCGCCGAACTGGGGGGCTGGGAGGTCACCGAGGGTCGACTCGGGCGCACCTTCCGGTTCGCCGACTTCTCCGCGGCGTGGGCGTTCATGAGCCGGGTCGCGCTGATCGCCGAGCAGCTCGGCCACCATCCCGACTGGTCGAACGTGTGGTCCACGGTCCGCATCGACCTCGTCACCCACGACAAGGGCGGGATCACGACGCTCGACGTCGAGTTCGCCCGCCGCGTCGACGCGCTGCACTGAGGCGACGGCGGCGCGAGACTGCGGCAGCCCGGTCCACGAGGTCGGGCCCGGGGTCGGAGGTGCACCGTGGGGACAGGACCGCTGAGCGGCGTGCGGGTCGTCGACGCGTGTGCCGAGATCGGCCGCAGCGGGGCCAAGCTCCTCGCGGAGCTCGGGGCCGACGTCGTGCGCGTCCGCCCGGGCCATCCGGGCCGTTCGCTCGGTCCGGACACCGACACGGTCGGCGGGCTCACCGACTGGTGGTTCGACGCGAACTGTCGGCGGGTCCCCCTCGACCTCGGCACGACGGCCGGCCGTGCCGCAGTCGTCGAACTCCTGCGTGACGCCGACGTCCTCCTCGAGAGCGGCACCGCGGACCTGCTCGACCCCGACGACGTGCGCGCGGCGAACCCGGCCATCGTGCACGTGCGGGCCACACCGTGGGGTGACGACGGGCCGCGGGCGCACTGGCGCAGCTCGGACTTCGTCGCGGCGGCCGCCGGTGGGATCCTGTCGGTCACCGGCCTGCCCGACGAGCCGGTCACCATCTGGGGCCGCCAGATGGACAACATCACGGGCTTCTACGCCGCAGCGGTCGCTCTCGCCGGCCTCGCCCGGGTGCGGGCCGGTGGCGACGGCATCTACGCCGACCTGTCCCAGCAGCACGCCGTGCTGACCTGCACCGAGCACCTGTTCATGTTCTGGTGGTACCGCGACTGGTTCGGGCACCTCGGCGCCCCCTCCGCCGTGCGCCAGGCGTCGCTCCACTGGATCCGCGGCTACGAGGTCGTGCCGTGCGCCCGCGGCGCGTGCATGGTGTCGCCGTCCGCCGGCGGTGTGCCCGACCTCCTCGCCTGGATGCGGTCGGAGGGGTTCGCCACCGAGATCCCCCTCGAGGCGACCGCCGCCGAATGGCTCGCCCTGATCCCCGCGGTGATGGCGGAGATCCGGCGGTTCGCGCTCACCAAGGACGCCACCGAGCTGTACGAACGCGGGCAGGCGCTGCACGTGCCCTTCGGTGAGGCGCTCACCGTCGAGCAGGCGGTGCGGTCCCCCCAGCTCGTCGCCCGTGGGTTCTTCCGACCCGTCGACGGTGCACCGGACCGGGTGCGTCTGCCCGGCGGGCTGTCCCGGTTCGCAGCCACGCCGTCGCCCGCCCCGACCGCGCCGGTCGACGCCACCGTCGCCGAGGTGCTCGCGTCGTGGGCCGGGGCGCGTGCCGCCCGCGTCGGGGTGCCCGTCGCCGGGCCGGTGGACGGAGCACCGCAGCTGCCGCTCGAGGGGTTGCGGGTCCTCGACTTCACCCACGTGCTCGCCGGACCGTTCGCCACGCGCATCCTCGCCGACCTCGGTGCCGACGTCGTGAAGCTGCAGACCGACGACCGGTGCCAGGGTGCCTACGCGCCCGACTACCCCTATCCGGCGATGTGGAACCGCAACAAGCGTGCGGTCACGCTCGACATGCGGCACCCCGACGCGGTCGGCGTGCTCCGTTCCCTCGTCGAGCAGGCCGACGTCGTCATCGACAACTTCTCTGCCGGCGTGCTCACCGAGTGGGGGGCGGGACCGGCCGAGCTCGAGGCGTGGAACCCGCGCATCATCTCGATCTCGATGACGGGCTGTGGCGAGGACGGCCCGTGGAAGGACTACGTCACCTTCGCCCCGACCGTGCACGCGCTGTGCGGCCTCACCGCGCTCACCGGCCCGGTCGGCCGCATCGACGTCGGCGCTGGCGTCGCACTCAACGACCACCTCTCCGGCATCGCCGGCGCCGTGGTGCTCCTCGCCGCGCTCGAGGCGCGTGACCGCACCGGTGCCGGGCAGCACCTCGACATGAGCCAGCTCGAGGTGGCGTCGCACCTCGTCGGGCCGGCACTGCTGCAGCACCTCGCCACCGGCGACGAGCCTGTCGCGGCCGGCATCGCCGACTCCTTCGACGCAACGGTGCGCAACGGGGTGCACCGGTGCGCGGACGGCACCTGGGTCGCGTGGACGGCCCGCACCGACGACGAGGTCGCCCGTGCCGCAGCGCTCGTCGGCACGATCGCCGGTGCCGAGGCGACCGCCGAGGCGTTGCAGGCCGCCGGGATCGCTGCGTCGGCGATCCAGGGTGCGGCCGAGCTCGAGGACACCGACCCTCAGATCGCGCACCGGGACGTGTTCCTCACCGTCCCGTCGTCGATGTTCGACGGCACCCAGCGCACCGACCGGTTCCCCGCCCGTCTGCGTGACACACACGGACCCCTCGAACGGCCCTACGTCGGCTCACCGGCGCTCGGCGAGCACAACTTCGAGGTGTACGGCGACCTGCTCGGCTGGGACGCCGACCGGATCGCCACCGCGATGGCGGACGGCCTGTTCGGCTGACCGCGGGGATCAGGCGCCTGCGGTCGCCTCGGTGATCGCCTGGTCGAGGGTGTTCCAGGACAGCGTCGCGCACTTGATGCGCGACGGGAACTTCATCACGCCACGGAGCGCCTCGAGCTCGCCGAGCTTCACCGCGGGGACGTCGTCGGGCGACTCGTCGCCGACGTTGAGCATCGCCTTGAACGCCCGCAGCAGGTCGTCGACCTCGGCGAGCTTGCGACCCTTGACCGCGGCGCTCATCATCGACGCCGACGACTGGCTGATCGAACACCCCTGCCCGCCGATGCGGATGTCACGCACGGTGTCGCCGTCGAGGTCGAGGTAGATCACGACCTCGTCACCGCAGAGCGGGTTGAGCCCCTCCACCCGGGTGGCGGGCGGGGACTCGAGCTCGCCGCGGTTGCGCGGGCTCTTGTAGTGGTCGAGAACGATCTCTCGGTACAGGTCTTCGAGTCCTGACATCAACGCCTCACCAGTCGAACAGTCCGTCGGCGGCACCGACCGCCTCGATCATCGCATCGATGTCGGACTCGTCGTTGTACACGTACCAACTCGCCCGGGCGGTGGCGGGCACGCCGAGGTGCCGCATGAGCGGCTTCGCGCAGTGGTGGCCCGCCCGCACGCACACGCCCCGCTCGTCGAGCACCTGGGACAGGTCGTGCGCGTGCACCTGCTTGTAGACCACCGACGCGATCCCGCAGCGGCGCGTCGGGTCCTGCGGACCGTGCACGACGAGGTCGTCGCCGAACCGGTCGGCGAACCGTTCGAGCGCGTAGGCGTTCAGGCGGCGTTCGTGGGCGGTGACCCGGTCCATGCCGATCGCCTCGAGGTAGTCGACCGCCGCGCCGAACCCGACCGCCTCGGCGATCGCGGGCGTGCCCGCCTCGAACTTCGCGGGCAGCGCCGCAGGGGTGAACCCCTCCGTCGTCACGTTCACGATCATCGACCCGCCACCGAGGAACGGCGGCATGGCGTCGAGGATCTCCTGGCGACCCCACAGGGCGCCGACACCGGTCGGGCCGCACATCTTGTGGGCGGAGAACGCGATCCAGTCGGCGCCGAGCGCGGTGACGTCGCACGCGGTGTGGGGGACGTACTGGCACGCGTCCACGAGGACCTTCGCACCGATCGCGTGCGCGGCGTCGGCGATCGACCGGACCGGCGGGAGCGTGCCCAGCACGTTCGACGCCGCCGTGACCGACACGAGTCGTGCCCCGTCGAGGAGCCGGTCGAGGTCGGTCAGGTCGAGTTCGCCGTCGGCGGTGAGGGGGATCCAGCGCAGCTGCACACCGCGTTCGGCGGCGAGCTGGTGCCAGGGGACGATGTTCGCGTGGTGCTCGAGCAGGCTCAGCACGACGACGTCGCCGGCCACGAGGTTCGCCCGCCCCCAACTGTGGGCGACGAGGTTCACCGCCTCGGTGGCGTTGCGGGTGAAGACGACCTCGACGGGGGAGGCGGCGCCGATGAACCCGGCGACCTTGCGGCGTGCCGCCTCGAGCGCGTCGGTCGCCTCCTCGGCGAGCTGGTAGGCGCCACGGTGCACGTTCGCGTGGTGACGCTCGTAGTACTCCCGCATCGCGTCGAGCACCGACCGGGGCTTCTGCGAGGAGGCTGCGGTGTCGAGGTACACGATCGGGTGACCGCGCTCGAGCCGTTCGGTGAGCAGCGGGAAGTCGGCCTTGATGCGGGCGACGTCGAGCGGTGCGGCGCCCTCGACGGTCACGACGGCACCCGGAAGCGCTCGTACCCCTCCGCCTCGAGCTGGTGGGCGAGCTCGGGGCCGCCGGAGGTGACGATCCGGCCGTCGACGAGGATGTGCACCCGGTCGGGGCGCAGCTCGCTGAGGAGCCGCTGGTAGTGGGTGATCACGAGTGCGCCGAGGGTCGGCCGGTCGGCGCGCACCTCGTGCACGCCCCGGGCGACGACCTTGAGGGCGTCGACGTCGAGGCCCGAGTCGGTCTCGTCGAGGATGGCGAACTCCGGTTCGAGGAGCGCCATCTGCAGGACCTCGTTGCGCTTCTTCTCGCCGCCCGAGAACCCTTCGTTGACGTACCGCTCGGCGAACGCCGGGTCCATCTCGAGGCGCTGCATCCACTCCATGAGGGCGAGACGCACCTCGAGGGCGGAGAGATCGATGCCCTTGCGGGCGGACATCGCCTGGCGCAGGAAGTTCGTCACCGACACGCCGGGGAGTTCCTGGGGGTACTGGAAGGCGAGGAACATGCCCGCCTTCGCCCGTACCTCGGTGTCCCAGTCGGTCACGTCGTCGCCGCGGAGGAGGATCGTCCCGTCGGTGATCTCGTACTCGCCGCTGCCGAGGAGGACCTTCGACAGGGTGGACTTGCCCGACCCGTTGGGGCCCATGAGGGCGTGGACCTCGCCCTCGCCCACGACGAGGTCGACCCCGCGGAGGATGGGCACGCCGCCCTCGGCGGTACGCGCATGGAGGTTGCGGATCTCGAACAGCGGTGCGCCGGCCATGCCGCCGATGCTAATTCGCACTACGCGCGTAGTGGAAATGGTTCGACGGTGTCGTGCGAGGGGTCTGCGACCCTCACCAACCGCGTGCGACCCAGGCGTCGAGGCTCGGCATCTCGCGCCCGATCGTGGTGTCCACACCGTGCCCCGGCATCACGATCGTGCGGGGGTCGAGCTTGCGGAAGAGCCGGTCCTCGATCGACCGGATGATCTGCTCGAAGCTGCAGTACTCCCAGCTCGTGTTGCCCGGGCCCCCGGGGAACAGGGTGTCACCGCTGAAGAGCACCGGCGCCCCCTCGAGCGCGAAGCACATCGACCCCGGCGTGTGCCCGGGCGTCGCGATCGTGTGCAGCCGCAGGTCGCCGACCTCGAACACGTCGTCGTCTGCGATCACGAAGTCGTAGGTGCCGTCGATGAGGAAGTGGTCACCCGTCGCGATCCCCACGTCGATACCGGCCGCACGCACGGCGGGCACGGCCTGGATGTGGTCGAAGTGGCCGTGGGTCTCGAGCACCTTGCGGACGTTCAGCCCCCGGCACAGCTCGAGGAGCTGGTCGTGCTCGTTCGCCGCGTCGATGAGGACCGCGTCGCCGGTGCGCTTGCAGCGCAGCACGAACACGTTGTTCGCATACGGCCCGACCACCGTGCGGTGGATCTCGCAGCGGGCGTCCTCGTAGTGCAGGGTGCGGGGCAGCGCCATGGGGGCACGTTAGCCCCCGTCCTCAGTCCTCGACGGGGGAGACGACCTCGAGACCGAGGGCCGCCGCAGCGGGGATCTGCCGGCGGTCGAAGGTCAGGAAGGCGGCCGGCCGGGGCAGTCGGTCCGCCGACGCGAGGTGCAGCGCGTCGATCGTGCGCAGTCCGAACGCCGCGCCGAGCTCGGTCGCCCGGGCGAGGGCCCGCCCGTCGAGCGGCACTACCCAGAACGCGTCCCAGTCGGCCTGGAGCAGCGACCACAGCCGTCGCTGCTGCTCGGCGTAGGCCGACGCCCGGCGGAGCGCGAGCTGGGTCTCGGTGCGGCACAGGGGTGACCCGCACCAGTCCGGGTGCCGCCGCATCGTGTCGACCACGAGGGTGCTGCCCGGGGCGCGCACGTAGCGGCGCACCAGCGCGGACGGGTCGACGTAGAGCGGGCCGGCGTCGTCGGCGGGGGAGGCGGCCACCTCAGCGCCCCCGCAGCTCGTCGAGGATGCGGTCGACCCGCACGTCGACGGCGGGATCTTCCGGTTCGACGTCGGCGACGTCGGCACGGTCGACCCGGGGCGGCTCGAGCAGACCGGTCGCGGCGAGGTCGGCCAGGGTCGGGACACCCCCCTCGGGGCGCAACGGGCCGAGCTGGGCGACGGGTCGTCCGTCGACGGTGATCACGATCCGTTCGCCGGACTCGGCGCGCCGCAGCGCCGCGGCGACGTGGTTGCGGAGGTCCCGCACCCCGATCCGGGCCCGTCCGGCGTCGTCCTCGAGATCCATGCCCCAGGTGTAGCACATGTGTACACATGTCGGGTCGACGGGCGTCGCACCCACCGCTAGGGTCCCAGCCATGAACTTCGCCTTCTCAGAGGAACAGGAGGAACTCCGCAAGGTCGTGCGGCAGTTCCTCGACGCCAAGTCGCCCGAGACCGAGGTCCGTCGCCTGATGGACACCACCGAGGGCTACGACACCGCCGTCTGGCAGCAGATGGGCGCCGAGATGGGCCTGCAGGGCCTCATCATCCCCGAGAACTACGGCGGCTCCGGCTACGGCTACGTCGAGCTCGGCGTCGTCCTCGAGGAGATGGGCAAGGCGCTGCTGTGCGCACCGTTCTTCTCCACGGTCGCCCTCGCCGCCAACACCCTGCTGCACGCCGGCAGCGAGGACGCCAAGAAGGCGTACCTCCCCGGCATCGCCTCCGGTGAGACGATCGCAACGGTCGCCTTCACCGAGGAGAACGGCCGCTGGGACGAAGCCGGCGTGACCATGACGGAGTCGGGCGGCAAGCTCACCGGCACGAAGTCCTTCGTGATCGACGGGCACGTCGCCGACCTCGTGATCGTGCTCGCCAAGTCCTCCGGCGGCGGCCTCGGCCTCTACGCCGTCGAGGGCAACGCAGCCGGCCTCACCCGCACGGCGCTGTCCACCATGGACCAGACCCGCAAGCAGGCGAAGCTCGAGTTCAACGGCGTCGCCGCGACCCCGATCGCCAAGGCCGGGTTCTCCTGGGCCGACTGGTCGACCGTGTTGGACCTCGCCGTCGTCGCACTCGCGGCCGAACAGGTCGGCGGCGCCCAGCGCTGCCTCGACATGGCCGTCGAGTACGCCAAGGTGCGCGTGCAGTTCGGTCGCCCGATCGGCTCGTTCCAGGCGATCAAGCACAAGTGCGCCGACATGCTCCTCGAGGTCGAGTCGGCCAAGTCGGCCGCCTACTACGGCCTGTGGTGCGCGGCCGAGGTGAACGACGAACTGCCGTCGGTCGCCTCGCTGTCGAAGGCGTACTGCTCGGAGGCGTACTTCCACGCCGCGGCCGAGAACATCCAGATCCACGGTGGCATCGGCTTCACCTGGGAGCACCCGGCGCACCTGTACTTCAAGCG
>CAYVOK010000001.1:262116-271226 GCA_964453335.1 uncultured Acidimicrobiaceae bacterium | reverse complement strand
CACCAGTACCAACTACAACTACAACGACTAGTACAACTACAACCACAACGACTAGTACAACTACTACTACGCCAGTACCAACTACAACTACAACTACAACTACAACTACAACTACTACCACGCCAGTTCCAACAACCACAACAACAACCACAACAACAACCACAACAACAACCACAACAACTACCACTACAACTACTACCACACCAGTTCCAACTACTACAACTACTACCACACCAGTTCCAACTACTACAACTACTACTACAACTCCAGCACCTACAACCACCACAACCACAACCACAACCACAACCACAACCACAACCACAACCACAACTCCAGCACCTACAACTACCACAACTACTACAACCACAACTACAACTACAACTACAACCTCTACAACAGAAGCTCCAATTTTTGGACCTTTAGTTACTCAGGGTTATAACGGTTATGGAAGTGCAGGTAATAATAAAACAACAAATAATAGTATTCCAACACAAGAATTAACACTTAGCAATTGGATCGGTATAGCACTTTGTACAGGTGGATATGGAACTAACTTAGCTATAAAAGAAGATGGAACATTATGGGGTTGGGGTAATGATAATTGGATACTTACATCTGGCGGATTTAATGATAAATCTTCACCAATTATGATTCTTCCTACAGGAACATCTTGGAAATCTGTTTCAACAGGAACATATAATGCTGCAGGAATTAAAACAGATGGAACATTATGGTATTGGGGCAGAAATCACTCTGGGGCAATTCCTGGTGCTGGGTCGTCTTCTCCTATTCAAGTTGGTCCAGACACAACATGGAGTTCGGTTTCTTTAGGAGAATACACCGGAATTGCTTTGAAACAAGATGGAACACTGTGGATGTGGGGAGATTTGAAAAATGGACAAAGTGGAAATAATATTGGTTCTGTGGCTTATAATTCTCCAACACAAACAGTAACTGGAACTTGGAAACAAGCAATAATTACACCATTTGCTGTATTTGGTATTAAAAATGATGATACACTATGGTCTTGGGGTAGAAGCTATCATGGAATATTAGGTGATGGAACTACAGTACACAGATCTTCTCCGGTGCAAGTTCTTCCAGGAACAACATGGAAATATATTAGTTCTAATTTTATAGATGTTTTTGGTATAAAAACAGATGGGACACTATGGGGCTGGGGATATAATACCAGCAGGATTATTGCAGACAATAATATTCAGTATAGTTCGCCAGTACAAAATCCTCTTGGTGCAACAAATTGGAAAAAAGTTGTCCCTGAATCAAATGGTGCTGCTGCTGGATTAAAAACAGACGGAAGTTTATGGTTATGGGGACAAGGAGGACAAGGGGCTTTAGGTAATAATAAGCTTTTTGGTGGAACCATATCATCTCCAACACAAACTATTTTTGCAGATACTGCATGGCTTGATGTTGAGTCTTTGGGTAACGCAGGATTTACTCAAATTAGGTCTTTTATTCCAACAACAACTACAACTACATCAACAACAACAACTACAACTACATCAACAACAACTACTACAACTACATCAACAACAACTACTACAACTACTACAACATCAACAACTCAACCTCCTGGGGCTTTATACACATGGGGAAATAGGTATTATGGATCCGCAGCAGATAACAGCGGAAATGTTATATATCAATCTCCAACACAAGCAATTGACGCAAGTCAATACCAAGATTTACCATTTAACATAACTGGATTTGCATCCTCTTTTGCCATAAAACCAGATGGAACTCTTTGGGCTTGGGGATGGAACGCTTATTATGGAGCACTTGGAGATGGAACATTACAAAATAGATCTTCTCCTGTTCAAATTACTTCTAACACATGGAATATAGTATCTTCAAGTTCTTTTGCAACTCTTGCTATAAGAAGTGATAATACATTGTGGGGATGGGGTTTTGGGCAATATCTTCCAAATAATTCTGTTGTTAACTATAGTTCTCCTATACAAATAGGAACAGATACATGGAGATATGTAAATATTTCTGGAGCAAATGGAGCAGGAATAAAAACAGATGGAACTTTATGGTGCTGGGGAAGAAATGAGGCAGGACAACTTGGAAATAACCAAATATCTTATAACTTACAAAGTTCTCCAACACAAACAGTTGCTGGAGGAAATAATTGGATTTTTGTTAATGTTAATGGTCAATCAAGTGCTATTCATGCTATAAAATCTGATACAACTTTATGGGCTTGGGGTGCTAATTCTACTTGGGGTGTACTTGGGAATAATGACAGTACCGGTAATTATTCAAGCCCCATACAAATAGGAGGAACTGGATGGGCGTATGTAAGTTCAAGCAGATATCATGTGCTTGCTACAAAAACTAATGGCACATTATGGGCATGGGGATGGAATGCATATGGCAGTTTAGGTACAAATATACCTGGTAGGGCAATTAGCTCTCCTATCCAAGTAGGAACAGAAACAACTTGGAAAAAACCCGTTGCTCTAGAGTATTCATCTGCAGCAACAAAAACAGACGGAACATTATGGACATGGGGTTCAAATTATTATTACCAAACTGGAGATCCATCTGCTGGGTATGAAGTATCATCTCCAATACAAACTTTAGCGAATGATAACTCTTGGATAGATTTATCTGCCAACTCAAATGGAGTTTATGCAACAAGAAGCGCTGCATATGTAACTACTACACCTGTGCCTACGACTAGCACCACTACAACAACTCCACAACCAGGAAGTTTATTAGGAATGGGGTCTAATGGATATGGTGAAATTGGTATCAATTCAAAAGACCCACAATCTTTCCCAACACAAGAATTTACAAATTCATCTTGGTCAAAATTACCAAGTGGGGATTTAAGTTATTACGATTCATGTGTGGGAGCAATCAAGAAAGATGGCACTCTTTGGACATGGGGATACATTTTGGACACTAATACTAATTTGTTGGTTCACAGATCTTCGCCTGTTCAAGTAAGCGTAGGCGGAACATGGACGGAACTATCAATTTATAGATTCTCAGTTAATGCTATTAAGTCTGATGGAACATTGTGGGCGTGGGGCAACCTACCAGGAAATAACAATAGTTCTAGTCCAATACAAATTGGAATAGATACAGACTGGAAATATGTTTTTAGAAATCAATATGTTTCTGCCGCAATTAAAAACGATGATACAGCATACTTATGGGGACAAGATAATGGTTATGGACTGTGGGGTGATAATACGGCAGGTAGTACAATCAAATTAGTGCCGACACAAACAATTACTGGTTCTTGGAAGATGATTGTCGGCAGTTCTTGTTTGTTCGGAATAAAAACAGATGGAACTTTATGGTCTTGGGGAAGAAACTACAGCGGAATGCTTGGATTAAATGATGAAATACATAGAAGTTCTCCAACACAAATAAGTGGTTCTTATATATATGTTTCATCAGATGGATTTGATTCAACTATGGTTGTAAAATCTGATGGAACATTATGGGGATGGGGCGACGGGCAAGCTATTACAAACACCGCACCGCAGAATGGATATCCTTATAATTATCAAGGCTATAGTTCACCAGTTCAATTATTTGCATCAACAGGATGGACCAAAGTGGCTGCCAGTCATGATAATGGAATGGCTTTAAAATCAGATGGAACAATTTGGTCATGGGGATATAATGCTAATGGAATTTTTGGAAGCGGCAAAAAGATTCCCTACTACGCTACCACATATAGTCCTGTGCAAGCAATCTATACTGGATGGACCGATATTGTTTCAGCTAGAACTACAAGTTTTGGATTGTTTGGTTGATATTATGCCACGAATTAATATTCGTGGCATTTTCCTAACCATTATTAGGGATTTATACTACGCAGCATAAATATTATGTATGCCTGATCAGTATCCACAAATAACATTTTTGGTAGATCCAAAAATTAAGCAAATAGACTCATATTCAATGCCAGATATGAATAGAGAGAATTTGATTCTGCAGCAAAACTCTGCATCTTACTGGATTCCATATATTTCATATCCAGTAAAAAAAGGCGACTTAATTACATTGTATGGGGACCAAGCAATACAAACATACAAAAATTATATAATTCAAAAAATAGATGATGATATATTAAAAGTTCTCTATTATGGTGCGGTAACTACAACTCCTCCTCCATTTTTAACGATAATAACAACAGACCCTGGATCTGGTTCTACTTATAATGTTTATATTTCAACTTTTCAAGCTGCTGGTGGTAAAACACCATATTTATGGAATTTAGCAAATGGAATTTTACCACCAGGACTTAGCCTAAATCCTAATACAGGAATATTGATGGGAGTTCCTACATCTATTGGCAACTTTAATTTTGAAATAGAAGTTATTGATGATAGCATACCTCCAGAAACAGATAGAAAACCTTTTTTAATAACAATTAATACAGGCTCACCAACAACTACCACAACAACGACTACTACAACTATAGCTCCTTCAACCACAACAACAACAAGCACAACAACTACTACAACTACTACAACTACTACAACTACTACAATTTCACCATTTACAACAACAACAACTCCTCCTCCTTATGGGCCGGGAGTATGGAATTTGACTGCAGATTCAGATATTTCTGGTTATGGCGCTGTTTATGAATACGCTGTAATTGGACCTGGTGGTGCAGCGAGAATGGGCACTATTATGGCAATTTGGGATGCATCAACAAATGTAGTTGATTATACAGAAACATCTACAAATGACATACAAGGCAATACTGATCCAGTTGTATTTTCTGTAATTATACAGGGCAACTATGTCAAACTGAGAGCCACAATATCAACAGGAACATGGAATATAAGGGTCGATTCAAGAATTATTACTTAATAAAAATAATTTCTTGTCGATAAATAAAATTATGGCACAAGAATATCCACAAATAACGTTTTCTGTAAACAATATCAATATGCAGGATTTGATTAAGCAACCTCCTGTAAATGGTAAGAATTATGATGTTGAAATAAATTTACTAAAGCAAACAACATTTTGGTTTTTATATGTCCCTTATGAAAAAAGACATGGTGATTGTTTCACTTTGTATGGCAAAGAAGCATTAGAAGTTCAAAAAATTTATATTACAGATGTAGAAGAAACAAAAAGAAAACTTGTTATTGGATATTATGGTATTCCAACAAATGATTGTACTTGCGAATGCTTAATTCAAGTTGATCCTGCAAGTATAAATGTTCAGCAAGTTGGCACACCGCTATCAGTAGCTATGTCAGCTACTGGAGGCAAATCACCTTATACCTATTCTCTTGACTCTGGAACTTTTCCTCCTGGTGTGAGTATTTCCCCAACAGGAGTTATAAGTGGAACACCTACTGCTTCTGGGTCTTATGAGTTTACTATCTTAGTAAGCGATGGCATCAATAGCGCAACGAAGACATATAGAATAAAAGTAAAACCATTAATTGCTTTTGCGCCAGCATCATTGCCACCAACAACTCAGTCTATTGCTTATAACCAAACAGTTACAGCATCTGGCGGTCTTGCACCATATACATATAGCATAATAGCTGGGTCTTTGCCAACAGGATTGAGTTTAAATCCAACGACAGGTGCTATTACTGGAACACCAACAACTCCAGGCACATATAACTTCACAATACAAGCTTCTGATGGAAACAGTGATATAGGAAGCAGGTCTTACTCAGTAGTAATTAATAATCCAGTTTCAATTTCGCCAGCTACACTTCCTCCTACAACAGAAGGCGAATTGTATAACCAAACCGTTTCTTCTACAGGAGGAACGGGGGCCATAACATTCTCTGTTTCTGCAGGTTCTTTGCCAACAGGACTTAGCTTAAATGCTGCAACAGGAGTAATAAGTGGAACAGCTACTGTAGCCGGAACATACAATTTTACAATTACAGGAACCGATACTGTTGGTGCAACTGGAAGCAACGCATATTCTGTTGTTATAAATCCTCCAGTAGCAGTAACTCCAGCAAGCCTACCAGACACAACAATTACAATACCATACTCACAAACAGTAACAGCTACTGGTGGAACAGGCGCAAAAACATATGCAGTCACATTTGGCTCCTTGCCAACAGGACTCAGCTTGAATGCAGCTACTGGAGCAATAACAGGAACTCCTATTACTGCAGGGCTATACAATTTTGCAATAACAGCAACCGATACTGTCGGCGCAACTGGAAACACTATTTATAATGTTAATATAAATGCTGCAATTACTTTGACCCCAGCTACTTTACCAGCAACAACAGAAAATGTGGCATATAGTCAAACCGTAACAGCTTCAAACGGCACAGGAGCTAAGACATTTGCAGTATCTGCAGGCTCTTTGCCGACAGGTTTAAGCTTAAATGCTGCTACTGGGGTTATTAGTGGAACTCCTACTACTGCTGGAAATTATACCTTTGATATTACAGCAACAGATACCGTAGGAGCAACAGCAACAATAACTTATACAGTAACAATAAATGCAGCCATGACTATGGCTCCTGCTTCCTTGCCAACAACAACACAAGGTGTTGCTTACAACCAAACTGTCACTGCATCAAATGGAACAGGCTCAAAAACATATGCTGTTACCGCTGGTTCTTTGCCAACTGGATTAAGCCTGAATGCCTCAAGTGGAGCAATAACAGGAACTACAACTGCCGCCGCTACTTATAACTTCACAATAACTGCCACCGACACAGTAGGCGCAACTGTAAGCCAAGCATATACAATATTAGTAAATGCTCCACTATCAATATCTCCTGCAACGTTACCAGACACAACAATCAACACAGCTTATAGCGAAACAATAACAGGAAGTGGCGGAACTGCTCCTATTACCTATTCGGTATCTGCTGGTTCTTTGCCAACAGGGCTAAGCCTAAACGCTGCAACAGGTGTAATAAGTGGAACACCAACAGTAGCAGCTACTTCAAATTTCACAATTACAGCTACAGACGCAAACGGAGCAACAGCAAGCCAAGCTTACACAGTAACAATAAATGCTGCAATCACAGTATCTCCAGCAACCTTGCCAGATACAACAATAAATACAGCTTATAGCGAAACAGTATCCGCTTCCAATGGTACAGGAGCCAAGACATTCTCCGTAACTTCGGGTTCCTTGCCAACAGGTCTAAGCTTAAATTCTGCAAGCGGAGTAATAAGCGGAACCCCAACAAGTGCCGCCACATCAAACTTCACAATTACCGCAACAGATACAGTAGGAGCAACAGGAAGCCAAGCCTATACAGTAACAATTAATCCTGCAATAACATTGGCTCCTGCTTCCTTGCCAACAACAACACAAGGTGTTGTTTATAACGAAACTGTTACAGCATCAAATGGAACGGGCGCAAAAACATATTCTGTAACTTCGGGGTCTTTACCAACAGGTTTAAGCTTAAATGCTGCTACTGGTGTAATAAGTGGCACATCAACTGCTGCTGCCACTTATAACTTCACAATTACCGCAACAGATACAGTAGGGGCGACAGGAAGCCAAGCATACTCAATAGTTGTGAACCCCGGCCTTTCAATATCACCAGCAACTTTACCAGATACAACAATAAACACATCTTATAGCGAAACAGTTACAGCTACAGGCGGAACCGCTCCTATAACTTATTCAGTAAGCGCTGGCTCCTTACCAACAGGATTGAGTTTAAATGCTGCTACTGGAGCTATTACTGGAACTCCGACTGCAACAGGCGCTTCAAATTTCACAATTACAGCTACAGACGCAAACGGAGCAACAGCAAGCCAAGCTTACACAGTAACAATAAATGCTGCAATCACAGTATCTCCAGCAACCTTGCCAGATACAACAATAAATACAGCTTATAGCGAAACAGTATCTGCTTCAAACGGTACTGGAGCTAAGACCTTCTCTGTGACTGCTGGTTCCTTGCCGACAGGTCTAAGCTTAACCGCTGCAACAGGTTTAATAAGTGGAACTCCAACCGCAACAGGAACTTCAAACTTCACAATTACCGCAACAGATACAGTAGGAGCAACAGGAAGCCAAGCTTACACAGTAACAATAAACTCGGCTATTACAGTATCTCCAGCAACCTTGCCAGATACAACAATAAATACAGCTTACAGCGAAACAGTATCTGCTTCCAATGGAACAGGAGCCAAAACATTCTCCGTAACTTCTGGCTCTCTACCAACAGGTTTAAGCTTAAACGCTGCAAGCGGAGTAATAAGCGGAACTCCAACTGCAACAGGGGCTTCAAGCTTCACAATTACCGCAACAGATACAGTAGGAGCAACAGGAAGCCAAGCCTATACGGTAACAATAAATTCTGCAATAACAGTATCTCCAGCAACATTACCAGATACAACACAAGGTGTTGCTTATAGCGAAACAGTATCTGCTTCTAACGGCACGGGAGCTAAGACATTCTCTCTTACTGCTGGTTCTCTACCAACAGGTTTAAGCTTAAACGCTGCTTCTGGAGCTATTACAGGAACACCAACTGCTGCTGCCACTTATAACTTCACAATTACCGCAACAGATACAGTAGGAGCAACAGGAAATCAAGCTTATACAGTTGTTATAAATTCTCCTGTTTCAATCACTACTGCAAGTCTGCCTGATCCAGTAGTTGGAACTGCTTACAATCAAACAGTTTCTGCAACAGGTGGCACTGGATCTAAGACATTCTCTGTTACAGTTGGATCTTTACCAGCAGGATTAAGCCTAACAGGCGCTTCTGGCGTTATAAGTGGCACCCCAACAACAGCAGGAGCTGTTTCTTTTACAATTACAGCCACAGATACTGTTACAGCTACAGATTCAAAGCCTTATACAGTAACAGTACAACCAGCAGCTACAACCACAACTACTACTACGCCAGCACCTACAACTACAACTACAACTACAACTACCACAACTACTACACCTGCACCTACAACTACCACAACTACTACACCTGCGCCTACAACTACCACAACTACTACAACTACTACACCTGCACCTACAACTACCACAACTACCACAACTACCACAACTACCACAACTACCACAACTACTACACCTGCACCTACAACTACAACTACTACACCCGCACCTACAACTACAACTACTA
>CAYVOK010000001.1:0-262016 GCA_964453335.1 uncultured Acidimicrobiaceae bacterium | reverse complement strand
CTACCCCAGCACCTACAACTACAACCACTACTACCCCAGCACCTACAACTACAACCACTACTACCCCAGCACCTACAACTACAACTACTACAACACCTGCACCTACGACTACGACTACAACTACAACCACAACTACAACTCCTGCTCCAAGCTGCATTGTTGTAAATACCGGAAACACAAGTGATATGACACATGCACCTTTAGCAAGCCCAGATGATGGAATTTCTTATGCTAATACCGCTGTAACTGGAACAACAACCACAACTGCAGCGCCAACAACTACTACAACAACAACCACAACTGCAGCGCCAACAACAACTACAACTACAACAACTGCTGCCCCGTCTGGATTCAGTACCGATCCTTGTGCTCCATCCACACCTACTGGATATGGTTCAGGATTTAAGATGAATGTAACACTAAGCTCGGCAAATATTGGCGATCCATCCTCATTTGTTTGGTTCCAGTTGGATAGTTCAGGAAGACTTCTACATATCGATAATGTTGTCGATGAAGGCACAGATGCTGCTGGAGTAAGAACAGGCACATATATTGGAGATGATCCCGGTGGATGCCCAACTCCAAGCAATCCAATTGGTGGACAGGGACTTAAATATAGTGATTTAACAGGTGCGGGAAAATCAATTCCTCAGCAGTTAATAGGACTTGCTTATACAACATCAAGTATTGCACCCGGCCCATATGTAGTTTGGTTTGAATAACAAGAGGAAAAAATGGCACAACCAACAATTTACGCTGATATAGATTGCGATGGACAAGTAGAAGTCAAAATTAATAATGACACTGGCTATCCTTGCACCCTTATAACAAGCACTGGTGTTAATGAAAGCATTCCAAGCACTGGAACAAATGTTATAAGAAACTACAATTTGACTTCCTCTGATTGGGTAAAAGTTGTTGCTGCGCAAGATGTAACAATAGCCGCTAACAAATTGACAGGTACAGTAAAATATATTACTTCTGTTACAACAACTACTCCGGCACCTACAACAACAACAACAACAACTCCAAGTGGTGGAGCTGGCGCACTAACAGGGGGGACGACTTGTGCTAACAGAGTTGCTTGGCCAGCTTATGGCGTTGCAAATAAATATCAAGTTACTTGGTCTGCTGCTGCCACTCCACAATTCTTCCAATCTGATTCAACAACAAGAACATTTTATATTGATAATCCATCAAACACAGTAACAAGAAAAGGATACAACGGTACTTGTAACCAAATGGGCTTTAATAATATAATTGCTGGCGATGGACAAAATGGATTAACAACCAACCCAACATTCTTTAGCATAGAAATACCGGCAGGAGCAACATTCCCAGTAACATTAGATGTTTGGATTGTATAGCAATATTTTATAAAAATAATTGTTCTAAAAAAAGCCCCGTGTCACCACGGGGCTTTTTTTATTTTATTTCGCTTCATCTGGAACATCTGTAAGATCCTTATACTTTTCAAAAGCATCTGGATGAACTTCTAGTACTCTAACTCTAGCTCTTTCGACAAAATCCTTTGGATGACTTTTCAAAAACCAATTTGCGACAGTTTCTGGATTCTTTCCAGTTTCAAAATATGCAATCATGTAGTTGTAAATCTTATCGATGATGTCTAAACGATAAGTGATAGGCTTGCTTCTCAAGAATCTGTGAATCCAACCTAAAGCTCTGTGCAGCATGACTCTGCCGCCATTCTTTCGAACAAGCTCATGGACATATCCTTCTTCTCCAGCAAATCCAGAGAAATTAGGACTAAATCCTGGCCAATGTTCCTTCTTCATCAAAAACATAGCAGTGCCATGCATAGGTATTTCAGATACTTCAGGAACTGGATTCTTAGTATTCCAAATACCGAAGAAGTCGCCACGCCACTTGGGGTCCATATGTGTTGCAATAACATCCTTATTTTCATTAAGTAGTGGTCCACACCACATATCCTTACCAATAAAACCTCCATTAATTCCATTCATAATGTAATCGATTGCACCATTCTGAAGAATAACATGGCTATCTAACAACAATACATATTCGCCATCAGCATGTTCAAATACACTATTCTTGGCGTGTGCTGGACCCTTCTCTTTTGGAGCATGAACATACTTTGCTCCAGATAAGGCACATAAATTTTCAAGGGACTCAGTTTTCTTGGGCAAATCATCTACCATCAATAGTTGCACATCAGGACAACTTCTAGAATTTCCAATATGATATAGTCTCAAGCAGGATGCTGTCCAAAAAGCACCCTCAATATCATCATGGCAAGCCCAACCAATTGTTAGTTTATATTTAGACATTTTTTTCTCCTTTACTATAATCATTATAGTGATAATTCATATAATAAGGAAATAATTATGTCAAAACCTGGAATTTCTTGTTATTGCAGTACGTATGGAAGACCAACACATTTACTAGAAAACTCAATTCAATGCTTCTTGGAACAAGATTATGACGGTCCAAAAGAATTAGTAATACTAAATGATTTCGATAAACAAGAACTTGTTTTTGACCATCCTGAAGTAAGAATTATTAATAACCGAGAAAGAATTAAACCTTTAGGTAAAAAATTTAATCAAAATATATCAATTTGTAAATATGATATTTTGGCTTGTTGGGAAGATGATGATGTATTTCTAAAGAACAGATTGTCTTATAGTTTTGAACATATGAAGAATGGAATTTTTCATACTCCTCAAGCATTTTTTGAAAGAGGAATAAAAGATATTATCTTGGCTCAAAATATTTTCCACTCCACTCACATGTTTACAAGAGAATTATTTAATAAAGTCGGCGGTTACACAGAAGCAGATCAATGTAGTATTGATATTTCTATTATGGAAAAGTTTAGAAAAGAACTTGGCCATTACCAACAAGATATGGATATAAAAGATAGATGGTACATTTATGTTTGGGGAGGAGCAGGATCATATCACGGTTCAGGATGGGGTCCTACAAATGAAAACATTTCAGATTCGGCAGCACAAATAGTTCAAATGCAAATAGAACAAGGACATGTAAAAACAGGCAAAATTCTATTGGAACCAAAACTTAGATACAATTTTTATGAGTATCTACCAAAATCTTAACTATATTATTTCTACACACGAAAGGTGAAAAATGAACCAGTCAGAAAAGTATCTAATCGAAGCGGTAAATGCAAAGGGTGATCTTTCAGAACACCTATACACTATCAAGAAATATGCAGAAAAATGCGAGCATGTTACAGAGCTAGGTGTTAGATGGGTCGTAAGCACATGGGCTCTATTGGCCGCAGGTCCCAAAAAGCTAAACTCGTTTGATGTCATACACTACATGAGGCACGGTGTTCCAGCCAATAAAATTAATGATGCAGCATCTAGCCAAGGAACAGAATTTAATTTCTATGAAGAAAATGTTTTGACAACAGATAAATTAGAGCCAACAGATCTTCTTCTACTAGATACCCTTCATAGCTATAAGCAAGTTAAGTTGGAATTAGAGCTTCATGCAAGAAAAGTAAGAAAGTTTATTATTATTACCAATGCTGTAACATATGGAAATACAAATGAAGGACCAGTACCAGTTGATAAGCTAACAGGCGAAGCTCTTCATCTATATGGAAAATTGCAAGATAAACAAGGTGTTATGACTGCTGTTAAAGAATTTGTAGAAGAAAACCCAGAATGGCGTGTAAAGGAATTCTACAAAAACTGCAACGGTTTGTGTGTTCTAGAAAGAATTCCAGTTGCTCCTATTGGATTGCCAGTAACAGGAACTTCAATGAGTACAACATTTACAGGAGTTGCAAGCCAAAATGAACAACCTGTACCAGCTCCTGTTTATATAAATCCGCAACCTAGCTCTAATAATGCAACAACAACAGCTCTTGTAGCAGCAGTTGTTGTTTTAACCATGATAGTATTAGGAGCAGCAGCAACAGCAGCAGTATATTTTGCTACTCGTTAATTAAATTAAAATTTTTGCAGAACTAGTATCATTTTCCAAAACCCAGAAATTACTCTGGGTTTTGCGTATTTTACGAGAGTATTTTGCGCAAAATTCATTAACAGCGTCATTTACTCCCCACCAATCTATATCATGTCCAAAAAATACTCCACCATCATTTAATAATGGATAATAACATTCTAAGTCTGATATTACACTTTTATAACTATGATCACCATCAATATAAATCATGTCAAACTTAGTTTGATGATGATTAAGTACGTCTGCAGCTAGCGAAGAAGGGAGTGCAAGCGGGGTTATATAATTTTCAAATTTTGAATGACAGACATTTGCCAAAAAATTATAATAAAATGAAGGATACCCATTCTTGAAATTAAATTGCCTTTCAGGAGTGGGATTCAAGTAAAACTCCACAGACCCAAGCCAAGTATCAATACACAAAATATGACCATCAATATTCAGTTCTTTTAATATGTTTGCCATATGTATGGCAGATTGGCCCTTATATGTGCCTACCTCTGCAATCATACGTGGTCTTTTTTTAGTTATTAGTTCTCTGAAAATAGGGTCTGTGCCACCCCACCCAATAATATCATGAGGGTATTCATGATAATTAAAGCTTCCATAAGGATTGTCCCATAATAACTTAGATCTTAAGTTTTCGACTGTAGTATTCAAAGTGGGTTAGTCCTATTTCTTCTTTTTAAATTCGATGTGCCCTTTGAATATTTATATGTTATATATCCATTTCTTTTTTCCACAATCCCATATTCTTGCCAATCCTTTTTCTAAAGATACTTCTTTTTCACTTCTAATTTCATTTGGTTGTTTTTTTTGTGATTGTTTACTTCTTCTTGTGGTTTTATTATTCAAATCAACATAAGAATAATCTGGCCCACTTTCGGCAAATAAAATAAAACCAAGTTTTTCATAGACACCACCACTACTCCACCTATTATCACTCCACGAACTTACTTGTGAAAATCCTTGAGATTTTGCCCAATTACAACAGCTTTTGAATAATTTCGAAGAGCCTCCAATTACTGTTACATCATCTTTAAAACAAAGCCTATCTAAAATTAATTCAGATATATTTCTGTGATGATTTCCAAAAGACATGCCACCAATCATTTCAGATTGATAAAATAAACCGTAAGAAATAACTGATAAATTGTTTGAACCCTGAATGTGGTATTTTTCACAAAATTCCTTAAAATATTCCTTGCTAATTTCTTTTATAGAACATTTTCTAGCAAATATCTTTAATTTATTTTTATTTAAAATAGATTTTATAAAATTTCTGCATTGGAAGTTTCTATGCAACCATTCATCTTCAAATATGGTTACTAGCCTTACACCTTTATTTTTACAAAGTTTATACTTGTCCCAATGATATCTTCTTAATCTTGGCTCTGGCGATATTTCGTTATGCCAATACAAACCACAATATTCGAATGCAATTTTGAGATTATTATCATATAGGTCTAATTCTTTGCCTTCTAATATTGTATAGTCGTTAGCAAAATTGAATCCGAATGAATTAATCCAATCTCCAATTTCAGTTTGTGTTTTTCCATAATTTTTATTTTCTTCAAGCATGCAAGCTGCTGGAACACCGTATTTTTGGATATTCGTTTCTATCATTTTATTAATTACTTGTTGGTTTTTGCTTGCTCTTGTATGTCCGTATTTTTGTATGTTAGTAGCTTCTATTTTTTCAATAACATTTTCATTAGCAAATGGACTCTCATGCCCATATCTTTTTAAATTTGTTTCTTTCCTTCTGTTGTTAACTTCTTCATTTTGCAAAGGATTTGAAACACCATATTTTTCAATATTTGTTTGTACAATTTTTTGTTTTACATCTTCCCTCATACCAGAATATGGAACACCATAATTTGCTAAATTAGATTCAATTATTTTTTGTTTAACTTCTTCTGATTGAGAAGCGTGTTCACAGCCAAATCTTTCCAGATTTGTCTGCTTCCTTTTTTCTTGCACTAATTCAGATTGCATTGGAAATTCAACACCAATCTTTTCCAAATTAGTTTTTTTTGATTTTTCTTTTACTTCACTGTTTTGCAAAGAACATTCTGATCCATATTTATTTAAGCAAGTTTCCTTCATCTTTTCTTTGGCAGAATCTGTTTGAGAAGCATGTTCAACGCCATATCTTTCCAAATTGGTTTTTTTCATTTTCTCCAGAGTTACTGGCATTTTTTCTTTTATTTTAACTACTCTTTTGGCAACCACATCTGGCAATTGGGAAATATGACTAACCCCGTATTTTGCAATACAGCCATCTTCTTTTTTTTTCGCTTTACAATCTTTGGAACCACAACTATGCGTTGGGCTATTTTTACATGCTCGATTAATTACTTTGATTTCTCTTTCAAATTCCTTGCCGCAATAATCACACTTCCACCAAACTTTGTGGGAAACAGGTATCTGATCAAAAGGAACCATAAGTT
Organism: uncultured Acidimicrobiaceae bacterium; assembly: GCA_964453335.1. Taxonomy (GTDB): domain Bacteria; phylum Actinomycetota; class Acidimicrobiia; order Acidimicrobiales; family CAIXPF01; genus VGBO01. Next base: position 255,588 of record CAYVOK010000001.1, on the reverse strand, counting down.
TTTCGCTCATTAACATATGTCACAGCCTCACAAAATAAATAAAAACTATCTTAACATTTCGTTTATTTGTTTCAAGAGCGAATACAAAAATTAAAAATTTTTAATCAAGAGTTGGACCGAGTACATCACCATATCTGTTAATTAAATCTTCTAGCCATTTAGCTCTATCTTCTCTTCCTTCTTGCAAAAGAGTATCCCCATCAAGCTGCACACCCCCATTAGGACCAGGAGGATTCTTGATTTTGCTTCTAATTCTTCCAAGCATTATTTTAGCATGTGCTAGTGCGCCATCTTGCATAACTTGTTGAACTCTTCCCCAATCATAGTTTTTTTGCAAATAGTGTACAACTACTCTATGTGCTCTATATGGAATAGGATAAATTTTAACATTTTGATATCCTCCATAAAACTCCCAACCGCCTATATTACTAGCCATACGTGAATAAGTTTGCTCATATCCTTTATAGAGTTGCCATTCTCCAGCACGGCCCCATATTGGTTGTACAGGATCAATTAAACCACCTTGTATGCTTGCGTACGCCCCGCCGGGATAAAAGTATTCAACTGGTATTGCACCTCCCAAATCAGATGATTGAAAAGAGAATGTTCCTGTTTCTTTATAGTAAACGTTTCTAATATATCCAACATCAGGAGGCATAGTATAAATTGATTGTCCAGGTATTGTATTAAATACATAATACTGAAAATATTCTCTTGGAGCCCATTCTTCCATAATTTGAAGAGTTACATCAACTGCTGCATCTAATTGTTGCTCATCGAGTTCAATATTAATAACTGGAGCACCTAACATCAAAAGGATGTAATCCTTGAGTTGCCCTCTAATTTTACCCCTATTAGGTCTAGGTCCTAGCTTGGAAATATCCAAAGGATCGGATACTCCAAGGTTGCTGCCTCCCGCAATATTACAGCATTGGTTTGCAGATGGTTTTTGAAGATAAATAAAATTTGAAGAATTAGTACTCATAATACATATATGTATAGAACTTTTTATTTATAATTGGTGAAAAAATGCCATCGGACAATAAACTTTTGAGTATTTACAATAAGTTCAACAGGACTAAGAATAGACCTTTGAATGAAGTTTTGCTTGAAAATGTTGATCTTTTAACAGAAGCTCAAATTAACAATATCTACAAGGGTTTAATTTACCTTGATAGAAATGATGCAAAGTTTTTAGAGCAATTCCCTCCTAGGTATTGGGCTCAAGCTCTTTATCAACGCTATCATGTTTATTTCTGGGATTATTTAAATAAGCTTCAAGATGAGCGAGACAAAGTTTATTTGCCGAAATATAAAGAAGAGCTTGATGATGAGATGAAAACAATTGAAGACGATCCCAAATACAGCTCTTTAGACAAAAAAACAAAAAAACGAATAGCTATGGACAATGCAAGACATATAGCAAAACAGTATTCAGACAGAATTGAAATCCCTTTTAATGATGATCCAAATTCTACTTTTGATTTTGTTGGAACTGGTAGAGATAACTTCATCAGAGTTTATGCAAATCCATACATAGAAGAATTATATAAAAAACTTACTGGTACTAGGGGCAAACATGATGGATTTGATTTACATAATCCTGTAGAGATTGAAAAGAAATCATCAACTGGAGAGGGTGATCCAGAAATAAGAAGGCAAACAGATGGGTTTTTGCTTCCAGAAGAGAAGAATATACAGACGATGATTCGTGATTACATAAAGTTATTAGGCCATAAGATTCTTCCATATAATGACGAAGATTTAATTTATCAAGATAACCATCCAGATGAAAGCAAGAGAACAATCAGGAATGCGGAGTACATTCCCAGCAACCTATACAAAGATACAATGACATTTGAGCTTTTAGAGGATGACTTATTTAAGAGAGCAAGGGCCGAACTCAAAAGAGATCATGAACAAAAAGAGCAAAAAAGAATTGATGATTTGAAAGCTCAAATCAAGGCAAGGGGAGGTTTGCTTAAAGACTATAAAGATATGTTAGACGAAGAAGGATATCCAGGTGGCAGAAGTCAACTTGATTCAGATGCAAAAAAACTTGCCAAACAAAGGATTGAAAGTCTGATAAAACTGGGAAAAATAAAATCCCCAGCTAGCTTTGATGATCCAAGCAGGGAAAGAATGACATTGCAAGGTAGTTTTGATTCGGCTGGCAACTTAAAAAATGTTGTCCATCCTGATCTAGTACTTCCACATAAAAAGACTTTTGTCAAAATGCAAAAAATGACAAAAAACTCTGAAGGAAATTATGTTGTTGCAGGCGATCCTAAAATTGAAGAATTCGATGCTCCAATCATAGTACCCGGCACAACATTTAGAAGGCTGAAGCCGAGAGAATTGGAACTTATCAAGAAGCTTGAGTCCGGAGAGGGCTTAAGCGAGAAAGAAGAAGCCGATTACAAAGCTGTATTTGGCGAACTTGGAAATCATATAAACTATTTAAGAGGAAGTCACTACGATTATGATAGTGATTCATATAGGCCGATTTTTATTGATTCTTGGCATGAGCCAACATCACAGAAACAAGGAGCAGAACACTATAAAGCTGGCGGTTTATTCCCTGCTGCAGAAACTCCTGAAAGGATTGCTTTGGGTAGATACAATGTTGATATCGATTCCAAAGGTGTTGTAAACAAATTCAAAAATGACGCTTATGAAAACAAAATAGCCAGAATTTTTGGCAAAGAATTTGTCGATGGCATGAGTCTAAAGCAATTTATAAGAAATATAATATTCAAGAGATTGACCAGCAAAAAGTTTAAGGAACAAAAGCAAGACACCATGAGTCTTGCTCTTGAAAGATCTGTATTATTATTCTTTTTGGATCAGCTTGTTGATATGGGAATGCATAGAATAATTGAGAATTTGGGATTGGATGCAATTGAAGAAAGTCCAAAGACTGTTACAGATTTGATTAGCAAAATGATGCAAAGTATTGAGCAGCAAGACTTGGTCAGAGGAAGTCGAAGAAGAAGAAAAAATATTGGTCAAATGGGTTCCTCTGGCTCTCCAAGCTTGCAGGCGTATGCAAACAGTTACAGTTGTAATATTGATCCAGAAATGCGTAGACTAGGAGCCGCCAGATGTGGTTTTAAATATAGAATTGGCAACCTTATCAAAGGTGTTGATTCAAGCACAGCTTCGATATACTCTCTAGAAAAAGAACTTGATGATACAGAAAATAGCAATACACAAGAATTGTTAATTAAAGATTTGAGAAGAGAATTTTCATCTATGCTAATGACCTTAGCAATTCTTTTTTACCGTTCTGAATTTGAAAGCTCTCCAGATAAAGATTCTTATGATGATCATTCATTCAGAATAAATAAAATTCTTGATGCAGAATACAAAGTAAGAGAATTCGTAGAAAGCATAGTTATGAAATCAGAGACTACAGGAGGTGGTATTGATGCAAATATGTTTGCAAATGAAGTAAGAGCAAAAATAAAACAACTAGAGTCTTCAATTGACGATGAATACAGCGGCAGGGCTGGCGAGGTTTTATCTCCAGAGGAAGAAGATGTTTCAAAGTATAAACCTTCTGTGCCTATGCCACAAAAGACTTCTGCCGAACTAATCGAAGATTATAAGAACGAACTGAAGAACAACCCACACAATCATGTTGCAATCAAGAAAAAGTATGATGAGATGGCCAAGAATGGATTGATTGATAATTCTGGTGGCATTCTTGAGCAAATATTAAATAAATTATTAGCATTAATTGTTGCCCATACTAAAGTTTCCAAGGATTTAAATAGAATCCACGAAGTAAATCCAAAGTTATTATCCATGACTGATTTGGGCATAGCTATAGCAAAATTGAAATCTACGATACCCACCAGTTCTGCAGAACAAGCAGATAGATTAACCAAAACACTACAAAGATTTGAGGCATCTCAGAAAAGGTGATATAATGGAATATAATTATATAAACTTTGTTAATTCGCAACAGGTTTTAAGTTATCTTGAAAAGATAATGGGAGACGATTTGAAAGTTTATTATCCAATTTTATACAAGATTGTTGGTAATTTAACTAATGAAAATGAAATACAGGGTTTCATTAGTTTGGTAGCCAAAATTTATGAGATTGGATTCAATAAATCTGTAGAAGCTCACAAAGAGTCTTTAAAAAAATTAGGTTTAGTGGCACAGGTTAAAAATTAGGATGATGCATACTTGGTATGCACTTCACAATGAAACCTTCTGGGGCTGGCTTGACAGCGTCTGCTTGCCACCATCTTTTTTCTTGGTTTTTTGGATAAAATATTGCAAACCTTTTTATTTTGTCTAAATGTGTCCAAAATAATAAGTGCATGTCTGTTTCTTCTATTAATATTGCCTCAAAGGTAAACTTTTTGCCGTAAGTTATTTTAGTTGTAACCTCTCCATAAAGCATGTCTTTTTTTTCTTGAACATCGGTGGGAAGACAGCATAAAACTGTTTTAGGATAATTAAGCAGCTTGCTGTTAACAGATTTTGGTTTTTCTACAAAATCCTCTTCTTTAGCTTTTTCTTCAACTTTTTCTACAGGACTTGGTTTTTCTTCGGTTTTTATAATTTCTGGAAGTGAAAATTCTTGCTTTTTTGGCAATATTTTATCTTGTTTTAGAGGCTTTGTTTCTACATTAACTTCAGATCGAGATTCATCCTGTTTTGTTATTATTGTCTGACCAAGATTTATCTTATTTTTTGACGGTTTTTTAGCTGAATTTTGAGAAACTAGATCGTCTGGAAACTCCATATTATGAAGTTCAAAATCGTTCCAAAGGTCTTGGGCAATCATAATGGGATTTGGACCTCTGACTTTATAAACTGTTCCGTCTTTATTTTTTATGACCATTTCCATTATATATTATATAGATAAATTATCTACGGAGGCTTTATGGCTTTTACAGTGCCTAGTGTTGGCGAAGTACAACTTTTAAAGAGGTTGTTAGGTATTGGCGGTACAACAAATGGCAATTTGACTTTGAGATTATATGAAAATGATCCAACAATCGATGAAGATACGACTGTTGGAATGTTAACTGAATGCACTGCTGCTGGATATGCATCAATATCTTTGACGGCTGCTAGCTGGGCAGTACCAACTACTGTTTCTGGACAGACTTCTACATCTTATCCACAGCAAACATTTAATTTTACTGGAGCAGCAACTGTGTATGGTTATTACATAACAGATGGATCTGTTCTTGTTTTGGTAGAAAGATTTACTTCTGCTCCTTTTGTTGTGCCTGGAGCAGGAGGTCAGATTGCAATTACACCAACCATGAATCTTGAATAAGAGGACAGATGATATCTTATAATTTTAACAAATGGCTATTAGTAAATGAAACAAGTGCTAGTACTTCTGAACATTACGAGAAGTATAAAAGCATAGTAGATACATCTATTAAGAATTTTGCAAAAATGCTGCTGAATAAAGGCAACAGTATTGATGGTTTTATTAGCGATGAACAGAAGACAGCTTTGGCTAATGTCGAGGCATCAGGACTTGATGACAAATATATAGTAAAATTTTTAATTCCAAATATTAATCTAGAAAAGATAAGTTTTGAAGCTTTTACAGATGCTACAAGTTCTTGCATTTATGGAATGAAAGGTGGCATGGAAAGCGGCGAAGAATATAAACCAGAAATTGCACAAAAAGCCAAGAGAGCTAATGTAAAAATGAGTGCTGCTCGTTTGGCCAAGTCAAAAGAGGAAAGAAGCTTTAGTGCATCTAAATTATCTCATGCTGCTTTGAATGAATTCATTAATAGAATTAAGTCTGGAACTTTCGAAGACTTCATGGACAAGTTAATAAATTATGCCGGTACGGGATTCAGGTCTTATTTGTCTCTAGGTCATAGAAATATTGCCTTGCGTGATAAACAATCAAGAGAAAAATATGCTATGAAATTTGGCGAATTGAATAGAGAAGCAGAAAATCTTGGCAACAAGATGAAGAATGGCGAAATAAGCCAAGCTGATTATGAAGCGGGACTTCAAAGAATTAAAGATGAACAAAAAAACGCTTTGGGTATTTCAAGCTCATTTGAACCTCAAGATATTGAATCACAAGAAAATAGAGTAGAATACATAGCATCAGAATTTGTAAAGCATTATGCTGGAAAAGCAGATTTAATTTATACCTTATTTAACTTTTTAGTTAATTGCATCAAACAAACTACGCTTGGCAACATGCGAAATAAAAATTATTATGTTGGTGCAAAAACATCTACTGGCCCAACAAATGACGAGGGAGAAGAACTCGATATAGGAGCAGATGCAGATACATTTGTTAAAGGTGGAGAAAAATCTGGGGGCATTCATAGGATACATGCTAGCGAGCCCGACAAACCATTTGCCCCAGAGTCTGGGATGTCAATGAGTGGGCAAATTGAAGCTGCTATTACTAATAAATCAAACTCACTTATCAACACATTGCAACGATGTATTTTTGTTTTCCTTGAAAATTCCAAGAATATACTAAATTCTAAAGTTTCTTTGTCTGCAAAATTAGCAATTCTAAAAGCTGCATTTTGTTTTAGATATTTGCTAGAAAGAATTGAAAAGGACACGAAAAACTTTGTAAGCGATTTGACTAACTTTGTTGAAAAAGAAATGCCTGATATTGTTGCTGGAAAAAGACCTAGCGTTAAATCAATACTAAATATTAATGATCTTTATGATTCTTTTGTTAAGAATCCAGAAATGGAACTACTAAGAGTTGCGGCTTCCATTTGTTTTAATGCATATAACAAAGTAAATTCTGCAGATGCTTTATTAATGCTTCCATCAAATATTACAAAAGATCAGCTTGTTGAATCTTTTGGATTTGATGATTTTATGTTATTAAAAGAAGCATGTGATTCTGGAAATAAGTTTTGTATAGGTGGTGATACAGATCACGAGAAAATGGCAAACTTGGCAGAAAAGATATGGCTTACGAGTATGTGGCCAGATTCTACATCTATTGGGTTCTATACGGACAATTTGAAAAATGTTATTTTCCATGCATTTTATGTGTGGGATGCTAAGAATCAAGGAAAAGAAGGGCCTCCAATCGAACAATGTGGCAAATTAGCAGTCAAGAGAAAAGATGCTGGATTCGTTTATGAACATGATCCAGAGCATCATAAAGCTGTAGCCTTAAGGCTTTCTGGTGGTCTATCTGCGGATGAACAAGAATCCTTGAATAAAATAATAGCTAGACTTGAAAAACTAGTAGTAGATAGATATTATAAAAAGGTTATACGAGAAAAAGATCCAGTCAAGCAAAAGCAAGAAGTTCAAAATTTCATTAGTCCTAAAAGTCCTTTCCTACGAGAACTTGTAGATGAACAGGGAATAATAGAAAAATTAAAAGCTGACTATGGTGCAAATTTGAAATCTGCTGCACAATATTTAACGAAAGAACTAATGAACTTTATTATAGACCATGATAAAAACAACAATCCTGCATATCAACAAGTAGATCAAGATGAAGATGATATGCCATATCAAAGCGATGCAGAAGTAAAAGATATTATGGGTGGGCGTGTAATTGACAGGCCTGGAGAAGACGAAGAGCCAAGGAGAAGAATTTGATTTACAGAAACGATGGCAAACCGTATTGCCCAACTGGATCGATGCAACAATTCGATGACGGATTGCCAGAACATAGTTTGTTCAATGATTGGGACCAAGAGTCTATTAAACAAGGTGGCTCTCCTATATTTTATTATGAACTATTTATTGATACTAACAATGTTGATCCAATATACCTAGAAACAAGAACAAAGATGTTTAGCCCCGTTCCTGTGCAATTGTGGGCAGTATACGAGCCAGTTCCTTCTCAGAATATGCAAACTGCATTTGGTATTGATTCCCCTGATGAAATGATATTTGAATTGAACTATAAAAGTGTATTGAATACGGTGGGCCATGCACCAAAAATTGGCTCCAGAATATTCACACCATTTTTAAAAGAGAATTGGGTTATAATTGAGCGAAAGACAGGCGAATTCAAAATGTATGGGGTTGTTAGACTACAACTCATATGTCAGAGATTCCAAGAAGACGATGTTAGCGGAACCTCTGTTGGTAAGAACCAAACAGTTGACTTCAAAATAGTTTAAAAGGTGAAAAAATGAAAAGTTTTTATGAGTTTTATAGAAGAATTCAAGCCAACAAGTTGTTTGAACAAGGTGGCATGCCGATGAATCCAAGTATGTCTATGCCTCCTATGGCTGGACAAACTGGTGGCGATATGCCTGCTGCTCCAAGTTTGGGTGGCATGGGCAGCATGCCTCCTGGTGGTGGAATGCCATCCGGTGGCGGCATGTCTCCACAAGGATTTATGGATGAAGGTCCAAAGACAGCAGATCAAGAAGAAGGTGGAATGGCTCCTCCAGAAGCCGAAGGAGAAGAGAATGTTGATGCTAGCGTAGGAGCAGATGCAGAAGGCCCCGAAGCTGTTATGCAAAAAGCTGTTAGTGACATTGAAGCACAGTTGGATTTCTTACGCAGTAAGGGAGAAGACGCTGCTGCAAGAGCCGATACTATTAATGACTTGCTTAAAATGATTAAGAAGAACATTGAGAAGGCAGAAGGTATGGAAGGCGAAGAGGGAGCCGAAGGCGAAGGCACAGAAGAAGCCGGTCCTCCTTCTGGAGCTATGGGTGAAGAAGGCCCTCCTATGGGTGACCAAGCCGTTCCATCATTCGGTGGTGGTGGCGCTGGTGGTGATATGGGTGGAATGGGCGGTGGAATGCCTCAAATGCCTATGCCCGGTGGCATGGCTTCTGAGTCTTATGTTCCAAAGGCTAAGAAGAATCGCAAAAAGAAATAATTAAATTTTTATTTTATTAAAACATGCAGAGATTAATAATCTCTGCATGTTTTTTCATATATATTGTATGGAAAGAAATAGAACAATATTGAATCACATTACTTTCAAAGAATATTTAATTAGAAGAAATTTTCCTGAATTGATTACAATTAATAAGAAACCATTCAAGAAAATCGAAGGTAAAAAATGAAGCCTATAGGCCCAAATGTTAACAGTTATGGTGGCTCTCTTAATGATCTGAAAGATTTGGATTTTCAGAATCGCTCAGAAAATATTGATCCACCACCTGGTTTTTGTGATCAACCACCAGACAATCAAAACAATATAGGTTTGAATAATCCAGATGATTGGATGCAAGATTTATTTATAAACAAAACTGGAAATGGTCAAGAAAATAATTCAGACCCTTTTCAACGTGGCCAAATAGTTAATGATTTAAATGTACCAAATAGAAATACAATTTATCGTTATGCAAAAAGTATTCGTGGTACAGATGAAGCTGTTATGGATTTATTTAGAAATATTGTTGTTATTGATGACGATGGAAAAGCACATCCTGTGCCTGTAATTTGGGCAACTCAGGAAAGAGCAGTAGCTGCTGTGGTTCAAGAAAATGTCAGAAAAGATGACACACTCGTTGTTGATAGGATAAAATTACCTATGCTAGCAATAAGCAGCACAGACTTCACTTTTAATCAAGAGAGATATACTTATCACAAAGCATTAAACTGGTTGACTGATGCAAAAGGCAAGCCAACCTTCACCGTGTCAGAGAAATATAACAAAGATACTGTGTTTGGTGTAGCTAGGGGAATTCCTATTGATATTGGCTATAACTTGATTGCATGGACTATGCAATTAGAAGATATGAATCAAATAATTGAACAAATAGTAACTAAATTTAGCCCTATGGCATATATAAAAGTAAGGGGAGTCACTTGGGAAACAGGCGTAAAACTGAATTCTATTGCAAACAATTTGGAGACAGAGCCTGGAGATCAAGCATTGCGAGTTATAAAATTTCAATTTGGTTTGACCGCCGAAACTTACGTTGCCCAGCCCATTAGACGTGAGAAGGCTATATTGGAAACCAGAGTTGAAATAGGTAATTCAGCAATAGACGAACAAATTAGCGAAATAGTGAGCAGAATAGAAGAAAGCAGTAGGGAATTTAAAAATGATTGAAATAACAAATTTGTTACAAACGCCAGTTTCATTATTTATCAAATCAGCAAGAGCCCCCGGTCACGGTACAAGCTTAACAATTCCTGGTGCTGGAGCAGGAAAAAATATTTTTTATTTGCAAGAAGAGAGAGCTACTGAATATATACAGAGAGCAGAGCAATCTGGTTTGATAAAAACTAGATATGTAGATAGTAATATATTGAGAACAGGAGAAAAACATGGCAACACTTAAAGGGTTTCCACCTTCTAATACTATAAGCCCCTCAGTAAAGTTTACTGAGAAAGATCTTACTTTTCTTACAACAGAGCCATCTCCGAATGATATTGGATTAGTCGGCTTTGCTTCCAAGGGACCAATTAACACTCCCACAAAAGTAACCGATTTGACAGGATTATCAAGAATATTCGGCAATCCTCGTCTCAACCAGTCGTATCAGCCATACATGCTTTATGCTGCACAAACTGCTCTTCAAACTGCAAACTCTGTCTACATCGTGCGTGTTGCTGACACTGATCCACTTAGTCCAACAAGTGCTAAGACTGCCAGCTATTCAGTTTTATCTGCTGGTAATGTTATTGATGTTTTGGGTACACAAACAATCGCTAATGGCAAAAATACAAATGACTTATTTTTCACATGGTCTTTAAATGGTATTAAATCAAGCAGAATTTTGACATTAGTAAAATATACCGATGGTCCAACAACTCCTGTCAACGTAGTAGCAAATGGATGGACTGCTGCAGCAATTGTAACAGAACTTAATTCTCAGATTGATGCAGATCTTGATGGCATTCAATTCTATGAAAGCGGCGGAAATGTTGGCATCAAAACCACATGGGCTTATGGGCCAACAGCTAAGTTGGAAATATTAAGCATTCAGAATCCACTAATTGGCGGGCCTGTCACTTTCACAGATAACGTAGCAGGCGTTGCTAGCAACATGCTCGGACTTGGAACAGGCATGGCAGTGGCATCTCAAGAAGGAACAGCAGTAAAATATGGTGCTGGAGCAGCAGGCACATGGGATTTCACATCATTAACAAACATGTCATTAACGCTAATTGCTAGCGGGTATGGCAATACAGCCATTGATGATGTCATACAAACAGTTTCCTTGTCATCCCTAAATGGAAATACCTATGCTACTACAGCTCTTTTAGTAACAGCTTTGCAAGCAGCTTTCACAGCAGCGAATGTTCAGGGCTTAACAATTTCAGCAGGCACAACAAGTGCAAATGCTGTTAAAATCACAGGAACAGTTGCTGGAGCATCTTGCAAGTTTGCAATCACAAGTGCCAGCACAGTATTAACTGTATTTGGTTTTAATTCAAATATTAATTCCGGCGTGAGCCCTTCTGGTGCTTCAGACGATACTGCTCCTGCACCAACAACATATGGAGTAATTAATGGACCAATAACTCCATCCACATCAACATCTATGACAATATATGCTGATAGCCCCGGTATCGAAGGTAATTATACAAAAGTTACAGTACAAAATGGTGATGCAGGCTCATTTAATATTGGTGTTTATGTAAATGGAGAGCAGATGGAAGTTTTTGGTAATTTAACTAAAAACCAAAACTCCTATTTCTACGCTCCAACATATGTCAATGCTTTGAGCAGCTATATTAGAATTGTTGATAATCAATCAATTACTTCTCCACCTGCTCCAACTTCTACAGGATATTCTTTATCAGGTGGTTCAGACGGAGTTCCAACATCACCCGATGATCAAGACGCTTTAATAGTAGGTAGTTACACCGCTGGCTCTGGTCTATTCGCTTACTCTGATCCAGAACAAATTGATATTGATCTATTAGCGGTTCCTGGCAACTCTTCGACAAATGTTATTATTAACATGTTCAATCTTTGTCAGAATTATCGTCAGGACTGCCTTGCTATTGTGGATCCTCCTTCCGGATTAACTCCGACAGAGGTACAGCAATGGTCAAATGGAATGATGCCATATCAGACAGAAAGACTAAACAGTGACTACGGCGCTCTATACTGGCCTTGGGTCGTTATTAGGGACTATTACAACAAAGTTGATGTAACAGTACCACCTAGCGGCGCAGTATTAGCTACCATCGCTTATTCTGATAGCATCAGCTTCCCTTGGTATGCTCCCGCTGGATTAACAAGAGGAATCGTTCCTGGCATCAAGGATGTTGCAGCCATCCCAACAGGACCAGAAAGAGACGCTATGTATGGCAACAGAAATGCCATCAACCCAATCGTCATCTATCCAGATCCAAATATAACAGGATTCGTAATTTGGGGACAAAAGACATTGCAAAGAGCCGTTTCTGCTTTAGATAGAATCAATGTTCGCAGAATGTTATTTTATATCGAAAAGCAAATCAGGCTATTGGCCAAGAATATTCTTTTTGAACCAAACACAGAAGCTGTTAGAACAAACTTCGTATCACTCTGTGCTGGCGTGTTAAATAACGTCAAGATTAACAATGGTATTTATGATTACTTCATCAAGTGTGATACAGAACTTAACACACCAGACGTTATTGATAGAAACGAATTGAGAGCAAGAATCGGTGTTCAGCCTACCCGTGCAATTGAATTCATATTCATCGAATTCAGCTTGCACAGAACTGGCAGCTTCACCGAAAGCACAACTTTGAGCACCGCATGATTTTAGATAGGAGATAAACATGTCTTATAATATGGGTATCGGAGCCTTGGGTAACTCCACAGGCATCATGTTTAAGAGAAAATTTAGATGGCTTTTTAGCGTTGAAGACATTTGCTCCGCTGGGGGTATTAGTAGAGTACCAGAGTCTTTTGTAAAATCTGCGGCTCGTCCTAATATCACTTTCGAAGAAACTGAAATCAACTTCCTTCATGGCAAGATGTATTTGCCTGGCAAGGCTACATTTGAATCCATCACAGTAACCTACTATGATGTTACAAATGATCAGACATCTCCTTTGGTACCTCTTTATAGCTGGATTGCCAATGTGTACGACTTCCTAAGCCCAACAGGGGGAATCACTAATCCTCGTATGAATGCTAGAGCTTACGATGTTGGCGCAAGAGCCCATTACGGCGGCAGAGGCGTTCTTACCATGCTTGATGGTGGCGGCTTGGCATTAGAAGCTTGGACTTTGTATGATTGCTGGCCTCAAGCTGTAAACTTTGGCGACTTAGATTATGCCACACAAGATGAGGCAACAATCGAACTTACTGTTCGTTATCAGTTCGCAAAATGGCAGAACTTCTGCGGTGCGCAGCCCGCTCCTTGCTTTGGTTCTACTTGCGGAGCAAATCTACCTCCTGGACTAAATGCTCCAGCAGGATTGAACGGCGGCAGAGTCTAATAATAATTTTATCTTAAATTTATACTCCTGCATATTAAATATAATATGCAGGAGTATTTTCACATAAGGCTGTAAAATGGCTCTAATAAGTAACTTTAATATGGGAATAGGCTGGGCACCAGGAGCGGTGTTCAAAAGAAAATTTAGGTTTTTTGTATCAATACAAAATTTCGCAGCCCCCACAAGTTTGCTACCAATAATCCCTGAAAGAGCTGCGAGGCCATCTATAACAATAAATGAATTAAAGGCAGAACACACGACAGAAACAATTTATTATCCCGGCAGACCTGAATGGAAACCTGTTCAGTTTACATTTTTTGATTATATACCTTACTCAGTTGGAGGAAACTCTAACACGCCGCATCCAATGTGGATATGGTTAAATTATTATTACAATGCATTTAAAGGCAATATGTCAACATCTTATAATGACCCTGTTTATAATAGTCCGGCCCCATATTTGCAAAGTGTAAACGGACAATCACAAAGCAGAATAAAAAGAAATATGTTAATACATGTTTTTGATGGATATGGAAGCGAGATTGAAAGATGGGCTTACGCCAACTGCTACCCTACTGAGATAGATTTTGGCGATTTAGATATGAATGATCAGGATGTTTGCCGTGTTACATGTACTATGAGATACGATAGAGCATACTGTGTAGTTTGCAACCAGAACAGTCCTGATCTTGGATTAGTCTAAGAATTGTTCTGCTTTTACAATATCACGGCACTTTTTCAAGAAGTCTTCGAGTTCTTTTGGCTTGCATTGTAATATTCTACAAGCACCACTTTTATTTAATCTGCCCTTTTTTGTGTAGGCTTTTGTTTCATTCAACAAAAGCGCTTCTATTTCTTTTCCTAATCCATTTTTTTCAAGAATATCTAATAATTCTTGCTTTTCCAATATTTCAAGGAAACTTTTTCTCATATATTATTATATTCAAAATTATTCAAAACATTATCTTTTTTGATAAAAATTTTCAAAATTATTGTCCACATCTGCGTTTGGGTTATCTTTATTTCTTGTAACTACATCGAAACCTAATTTAATTTTGATTATATCACTATATCGACGTTTTAAATCATTATAATTTCTAGCAGATCTCCAAAGTTGTCTAAAATGATTCAAAATACAAGTTGTTAAATAGTTAAAAGCTTTGCCTTTTTGTGGATCAAATTTTTCAGCTCTTTCAAAACAAATTAAAACTCCTTCTTGAACTGCATCATCATCATCTATATGGCTAAATTTAGCATAACGAACTATGTTATGGCTAAGAGTATAAAAAGCAGTTGCTAAAATTGATTGAGCATCTTTATATTCTTGTTCTGCTTCAATTAAAATTGATTCGCAAATATTTAATGGATTTTTTAGCTTTTTGGAGTTATTTTTTTGCCATTCTATTTCGCTTCTTAATATCTTTATTTTTTCTTTTATGCGTTGAGCATTTTGGTATTTCATTATTATTTTTTCAAAAGCTTTATTATTAAGATATTCGCTTGACATTTAGCTCCTTATTAGTAATTGTATCTTAAATTAGTGTTCATGTTATTATTTTAATTGTATGATTGGAATAATTTTTGACCATGAGTCTGATATTACGTCGGAAGTTTTGAATACTTCTTCAATTCGAGTTTTAGATACTTCGACACCTGTAAAGGATATAAAAAATAGCTATTTGCAGAAAAATAATTTATCTTGTATTATAAGAATTAAATCTGGCGAAAGATTAATTTTACCTATTTCATTTAATCCATCTAAAAGTTCTTATATTTGTATAAAATCTAATGATTGGATTGACAAAAAGCAAAGACTAATTAGCCATACTATACATCATGGAGAGTGTCAAAATATACAAATTGATTCTAAAAACCATGATCATCCATTTTTAAACGAAGAACAAGAAAATTTAATTTTAGCATTTAGAAACAAAGACTATAGTTATTTTCAAAAAGAGTCGCAAAATATATTAAAAAAAGAAGGCATAAATAAAAACAACATAATGCTTCTATTTTATAATGCTATTATAAGCGGATTAATTAATTCAGATCATAATATGGGATTAAGTTTTGTAAGGCAAGGAATACAATATAAAAATGATTTTAGCGAATTTTATACTATTGCTGGTGACATTTATTTAAAAAATAATAAATTTGATTTGGCTATATCTGCGTATGAGATGGCTTTGGAAAAGTTTAAATTAAGGAACATGAGAGACATATTCCCATGTTCCCAAAAAAGAAGTTATGAATACTCTAAAAATCAAATTGAATTAATCAGAACAAAATATGGAAATGTAAAAAAAATTGTTACATTACATCCAGATGATTAATTACAACTGTAACTTGATCTTCATATCTTGAAAGAGTAACTTGTTTTCTACCTTCTCTCAAAGATTGCAACCTTGATTCCAATTCATGAACACTACAATTTATAACTGACCAATTATTAATAATTTGCGGAGGTGGCGAGTTGTTTTGTGCGACAACTTTTTCTTGTGCCTGCGTTGGTTCAATTTTAACAATTTGCTTATCTGGGAAGTATTGTTGCAAAACATCAGGGGCTTCTGCTATTAACCGTTCAAAAAATTTCATGTTGCAACCACAATTAATATTAGATCTTACTTTTGCAACATCGGGGGCAAGACTTTCGGGCAACTTAGCTACAAAAGCATCATCTTTCATAGCATTTTTAATATCAAGAAGACTAAGAGGATTGTTTGGTTTCATCATTTTTTATCTCCTTCAACAACATTCCACAAACTTGACATTTGTAATAAGTTTTTTCTGGTAAAAACAAAGCTTTCTGTGTTTTGTTTTTTTCTGTGTCATAAAAAGGTAGTTTAGCAATAATCCTTGTTCTTTTAATTGCTGTATGGCATTCTGTATTTTCAACAAAATACTTTTTACTACACTTTTCACACCAAAAACATATTCTGGCACTCATGATCTTAATACAGTATTTGCCTCTAAAAATGTTAAAAAGTATGCCCAAAAGTACGACAAGCATGATCCGGCACAACCGCAAACAAAAATAAATCGTAAAACAGTCCAATCTGTAATCAAGATGTTATAATCAAGGCAGCACAGACCGCAAATAATGCCAGACCAAAAACCACAACACTGATAACAGTCTATTAGTTTCATAAAGAATGTGGGCATAAACTTGCCAAGAAATGCTTTTACTGGCTTGGCTATTTCACTATCTACAACAATTTGAGTGAAACCAATGCTGCCGAATATAAAAACCACCACTTGAAATAAACTATTCAGTTCCATATGGTTACCTCAACTTGTTCTTTATTTCTGTAAATTGTAATATCTATTATATTATAGACTTCGGGTAAATCAACATGCAAGTTATCTATTGTTGAAGAAATGTTTGTAAAAATTTTTTTGAAATCCATAGAAAATTTCAATTTAGTTCCTAAAACTTCAGAAATTATTTCTAAATCTTTATTATTAAGAATCATACATAATCTGGTTACGGCATTCTTTTTCAAAGGCTTAAACTCAGGACTTATTATTCCAAGTTTGTAATCTATAAATATTTCTTTATAATGATCTAATTTTGTATATACATTTTTATTTTGGAATATTAATTCCTCAATGTTATCAAAACTTAAAGTTAATTCCATAACACTATATTAGTGATGTAATACAAGGAGAATATTTAAATGAGCGACGATACTTTCAGACCACATATTCCTGGGGCAAATCCAGCAGACATCCCACCTATGAATCCATCTGCAAACAATCCAATGCCAGATGGTGTAAAGATTTCTGGAAAGATTCCAGCAGCTTTGCAAGCTGTTTTGAATTCGCAACCAACTGTTTCTGATCCTTCTGCGGCTGCACAAGCCATTCCTCCATCTATCCCGCCTGTTGCCCCACAGCAACCAACTTATGCACAACCAAATTATCAAAATCCTCCTCAACCAAGTTATCAAGCTCCTGCTCAGCCAAATGCTGCTCCAAATTACTCGCAACAAGGCAACCCCAATTTACACAACCTTTTGGAACGCCTTAAAGGTCAAAATTATGTTTATGAGGAAATAACGCTTCCATCTTTAGGGAAGTTTTATGATGGAATTGATGGCCCTAAGAATGGGGTTCTTCATATTAGACCGATGACCGGCGAGGACGAACAAATTTTAGCCACCCCAAGATTTGTCAAAAAGGGACAGGCTATAAATATGATTTTCTCTCGATGCATTCAGGAGCAAATTAAAGTTGCAGACTTACTTTCTGCAGATAGAACATTTTTGTTAATTTATCTTCGAGGAATTTCATATGGTACAGAGTACGAAGTAGAAATTAAAGACCCAGATTCTGATAGAAAATTCACTACTATTATTGATTTAGACAGTCTTCCAGTAGAAAGATGTCCCGATGATTTCGGTACAGATCTATCAGGAGTTCTTCCAAAAAGCGGATTTAGATTTTCTTACAGATTCTCAAGAGGTCGTGATGAAACCGAACTACAAGAATACAGAGACAGAAAGCTAAAGGTTTCTGGAGACTCTGGTTCAGATGATAGTTTAATTTATAGAACCGCTCAACTTGTGGAACAAATTGAAGGAGTCGGAAACAAAACAGAGATTATGACTTTGCTAAGAAACCTTCCAATTCAAGATCTGACTTATTTGAGAAACTTAGTAACAGAACCTCCTTTCGGTGTGGATACTCAAGTTTCAATAATTTCTCCAGTAACTTCTGACGAGTTCAGTATTGAATTGCCTCTTGAAGCAAATTTTTTCTTCCCCCGCAATCGGAAAAAGGAGAAGACCCAAGCATAGTGCTTTGGCGCAATCTCATGGATGAGATTTTCTTTTTTCAGTATCATTTGCGGATTGATAAGTTCACATGGCAAAAATATTCTATAATAGAGAGAAAATACTTAATAGATAAGTATATCCAACAAAAAGACATGGAACAAAAACATTTAGAGAAGGAATCAAGGAAAAAAAGGTGATTAAATGGGTGCCATAAAAGAACGCTATCAAAATCCTGTGCAAGGCGATACTGTAATTCTTCGCCTTTTTTTCTACAACAGCAATAACTTTTCTAATGTTAGCAGCATTGATCAAATTGACTTATATTTAGTGGCGAAGGGGAGTTCTGCTGATGATGCCAGCGCTAGAACTCTTAAGAAAACGATTCCGGGGACAAGCGTAATTCAAGATGGCACGGGACAATATTACATAGAAGTATTGCTAGATTCAATTGATTTTGAAATAGGTAATTATGTTGATGTTTGGACAGTAAATTTTACTGGCGATTTCAATGATACAGAACAAATTACTAATGTATTTACAATTTATCCCAATCTATGGTATACAGCACCAATACCAGTAGTTTATGATTTCAATTTTCAATTCAGGCCAGCAAGGTTACGCAAGGGCTCAAAACGATATATTATAATTCAAGTGACTCCCAATGTGCCCAAAGGTACAGATCTGCAAAGATATTACGAAAATTTAGCTATTGTGGGTAATTTGTTTGTGAGTATTGAACAAAGAACTGGTGCTTGCCTGCCAGAAGAAGCGGATTTGAGAACTGTCGTAGAAAGGGTACCGGTAACATTCAGAGAAATGATGTATGGATATTATCAAATAGACACATCAGAAATGGAAGTTGGAATTTATGATATTTGGTTTGAACTAAACCTTGGAGACAATGTCTATATATCGGATAGAAATCAACTTCAAATATTTAATTAAAAAAGAATTTATCCGGCAACTTTAAAAGCTCTGCTAGTTTTACTGCTGTCCAGTCCCTGTAAATTATTTTGTATTTATATTCTCCTTGAATGTCTGCTGTTTTCAAAAAAGCAATCCAAGGTTTTCTATCTTTTTTCCAAATCAGCATTGGCATTTTATTAGTTCTTTTACTCTCATCCTGAGCTTGTTCTAAGAAGCCGTCTAGATCAGATATTCCATCTTCAAATAAAGAATTTAAATCAATCTTGTTATAGCCGCCTTTGGATTCTAAAACGAACTTGAAACCTTTTGGGCAGCATATATCTCCGCTAAATGTTTCTTTGGCATGAGTTGGCATATTTTTAACCTGCCCCCATCTATTTCCGCTTCCCACACTTCGACTGAAAGACTCTTCAGAACATTTAAATCTATCATTCAAAACAGAAACAAGCTCCCTCTCAACTCTTTTGCCTTTACGATTTCCATTGACTCCTTTTTTCTTGGATTTTAACTTCTCAATGTGATATGTTTCGTCTAAATCATCAAAATTCATGGTATTCCTATTGTGATAAATAATCTGTATTAATAGAGTCTAGAGTTATATTTATTTGATCTACATGAGTAATTATATCAGATAAATCTGATTCTTTTAAGTTTTTGCTTTCAATCATAATTTTTATTCCATTTTCTACTTCTTTAATTTTTTCTTTTGCTGTAGAAATATAATCTAATACGACTTGTTCTTGTAAACTTTTGGCGGTTTTCTTAATATTTTCTTGAGACAAAATTATTTTCTCTTCTGCAAAATACTTTTTCATACATATTTGATTATTATCAGATAATTCAAAAGCAAAAACTTCATATGGTTTAATATTATAAAAATTTTTATAAATTTCTATATCAATATCCTTAGCTTTAAGAGTATTAAGCGCTGAGAGGAAAATCTCGAAAGTACTGAAAAAAAGAATTTGACCACATTCTTGCCTTACATCGACAAAAAATAAAGGTCTATGTTTGTTTCTTGTAAGTATTAGACGTTTAATGCTATCCTGAATTTCTGCATATGCGATTGCAAAGTAACTTGATTTTGTATGATCAAATAAAAACTTAATATTTTTTATAATATCATCATTTTTCTCTAAAACTCTCAAAACTATTTCTGAGTCGCATTCAGTTTGAACGTCAAAAAACTGCTTCAAAAATTCATATTCTTTCGAATTGATGAGGCCATTGTGTATTATTGATTTTTTATAATCATCACTTACAAAAGGATGATTGTTTATGTTTTCGCTCGGTGGACCCACACCTACCGAAGCGGCACGACAATGAAATATGCCTAGCTCGAGATTCTTGCTCCATAAGTTCTTATATAATTCTGTTTTTATTATTTCAGTGCTTGTTCCTGGCTGTTTGTAATGGTGTATTTGATTTTCAGAACTTACACAATAAAAACCTGCAGCGTCCGTTCCACGAACTTGCATAGTTTCAAAAAGCTCAGTTATTAACTGTTCTGTTTTGAACTGATCCGAACTCTGACCAATAAATCCAAGTATTCCACACATAATAATTAAATAGCGTTGGGATTTTGTATTTCAGAAGGCTGGCCCAAAGGTGGCGCTCCCGATGTATCAAATCCCGAAACTGGCTGCGCCTGTGGGTCTATATCAATAGGTTCTTTATCTGTGTTGTTTGGGTCAGGAGTTTGACTTGTTTGCGAATCCATTCCAGAATTACCCAGATCATTCAAAGGTACGTTCAGTTTAGTAGCTATAGCTTTTACTTCTTCAACACAATCTGTCAAGACTTTTTCAAAATCGTCTTTTTCTTCAAGGAGTTTTGAAAGTGCTATGCCAACTTTTTGCAGTTCTTTAAAATGCTTTTTGCTGCTCGAGTCCCAATGCCCTCTAAGTATAGATTGAATATCTGATATCATTACTTCAATAGTATTACAAGTTGTAACCATGCCTATATCTTTATAGTTTTCTTGTAATTCTTGCAAATTTTTGAGCAATGTCCCTATTTTGTCTCCAAGTAATTGGAGATTTTCCAACACTATAAATCTTCTGAAATTTAACACTTTATTATACATAATCAACTCTTTACTATGATGTAATATTATTTAGTGCCTCACCCTTCTTCTTTGCAGCACTTTCTACAAGACCAACAAATAAAGGACTAGCTGCTGTAAGCCTAGATTTAAATTCTGGATGTGCCTGAGTGGCAACGAAATAAGGATGAATTTCTTTATTTATTTCCATTATTTCAATAAGATTTGTTTCTGGATTTCTTCCAGTTACTATAAAACCTTTAGATTTAAACTCTTCTTTTTCCACTAATTCATTATTTACTTCATACCTGTGTCTGTGTCTTTCTGATATATTCTTTTTTTTGTAATACTCGTTTGCTATTGAATCTTTTGATAATTCACAAGCATAAGATCCTAAGCGCATAGTACCAGATTTCTTTTTAATTGACTCTTGGCCGGGAATAAAATGTACGACAGGAAACTTGGTAGTTTTATCAAACTCCTCAGAATTTGCGCTATCCCAGCCTATATGCCTTGCAAATTCAATGACAGCACATTGCAAGCCAAGACAAATTCCTAGAAATGGTATTTTCTTTTCACGAACATACTTGATAGCTCTAATTTTGCCTTCTACACCTCTGCTATCAAAACCACCAGGAACGATAAGGCCATCAATATCATGGAAAAACTCTTTAAGACATTTGGAGTCTTTGCAGTCTTCTACCTCTGCCGCATTAATCCATACCAAATCCACTTTGACATTCTTGTTTACAGCAGCATGGAAAACAGCTTCTTTAAGACTTAAATAGGCCTCATCAAAGTTATCGTATTTATTTAAAATTCCTATTTTAATAGTCTTAAGTTCTTGGTTACCGACATATTTTTCAACCAAATCCCTGTATTTGTGAATGCGCACACCATTTCTGGTAAGATGAAATTTATCAATAATTAAATCATCAACATGCCTGTTGTAAAATTCAATAGGCACTTGATAAACAGTAGGAACATCTGGAGCTTCAAAAACAGCAGATCGTGGCACATTTGTTATATTAGAAATTTTCTCCATAATCTGATTAGGTATTTGCCTATCAGTTCTACAAAATAGTATTTCAGGCTGAAGACCACTACTTTGCATGCTTTGAACAGCTTGCTGCAAAGGCTTTGTTTTGAACTCCTTAATAGTAGGAATCCAAAGCACAGGAGCAACTAATGAAACAATAACATCGTTGACATTCTTTTGTTTGAATTGCCTAATGGCCTCTAAAAATGGGTAGGCTTCAGAATCGCCTACCGTTCCACCAATTTCAACTAAAACGATATCTGCGTCTTTTCCAAGTTCTTTCAAACGGTCTATTATTTTATTTGTAACATGGGGAACAACTTGTACAGTTTGTCCCAAGTATTTGCCTTCTTCTTGCTCTTGGATTATTTCTTTGTAGACAGTACCAGAGGTTAATATGTTTTTAGAACTAACTTGACAGCCAATAATTCTTTCATATGTTCCAAGATCAAGATCTGTTTCACTGCCGTCATCACACAAAAATACTTCCCCATGTTCTCTAGGGGCAAGAATACCAGCGTTTGTATTCAAGTATGGATCAAATTTAATAGGAACTATTTTGAGGCCTCTCAGGCTTAATAGAAGCCCGAGACTAGCTATAGATACCCCTTTGCCTGTACCGCTAATGACCCCGCCACAAACTACAATATATTTAGCCATTTTTGAACCCTTGAGTGACACCATAAAATACAAAAAAAACGAATCCTATTCAATAGACTCGTTTAATTTAATTGAGTGTCGGATTCGAAATTAGAGCAACCCTGATGTTCGAAAGTCAACAGTCCCTTTCTGGGACTATCTGGATTGGTGCAAACGCCCCAATCGTAACCTAGATTGTCTTTTAATTCTAAAAAATATTTACAACCACAAGAACAATCTGGTCCCCAATCGTTTGTCCTAGATCTCAAACCCCAAGGTTCAAAATCAGAAGGCAATCGAATGAGGACCAGTTCTATTAATTTTTTATCCATCAGCTTTCACAAGAAGTGCAAGTCAGGATATTTCTTGCAAAACTCTGGGCTGCATTAACTGAAATTTGATAATAAAAACCTTTTACACCCATTTCCCATGCTTCAATTAGCAAGGCATTAACATCCTTTGTAGGAATAGAAGGATGAATCATTAGGTTTAGACTTTGACCTTGATCAATATATTTTTGCCTTTGGCCTGCTTGAATTACAATCTCTTTTGGAGATATTTCAGCAAAGGTCTTGAATACATTCTTTTCTTCTTCGGTTAAGCATTCCAAATGTTGAACGCTACCGCCATTCATAAGAATGCTCTTCCAAACCTCTTCGGTATCTTGACCCTTGGATTTTAATAGTTTTTCGAGTTCAGTATTTTTTATTGTGAACTTACCTTTTTGAAGATCTTTTATGTAATAATTAGTTCTGTGAGGCTCAATGCCCTCAGAAACCTGACCAAGAATAAACGCTGAAGACTTAGTTGGAGCAATTGCTAAGAGAGTTGTGTTCCTTCTGCCATAACCTTTGCAAACTTCGGGCTCTCCGTATTCTTGTGCAAGCTTTTCACTAGCTTTATAAGCAGCCTCTTTGATGTTATTAGCTATTTGAGTGTTGTGGATTTTGGCTTCCATACTTTCCCAAGCAATCATCTTGCTTTGAAGATAGCTGTGCCAGCCAAGCCAACCAACTCCAAGGGCTCTATGCCTTTCTGCAAATCGAACCGCCCTTTCCATGAATTTTATCTTCTTGGCTTTTTGAATGAACTCTGTCATTACAGCATCAAGGAGATAAACTAATAATTCTACTGCATCGGTATCCTTCCACTCATCGTAATAAAGAATATTCATGCTGCTAAGATCGCAGACAAAAGATTCTTCTTCATTATCTGGCAAATATATTTCATTGCATAAATTGCTATGAGTTATCTTTAAACCTTGATCTTTATAACAATTAGCTGTATTGTTATTTGCGTTATCAATAAACGATATATAAGGATAGCCAAAGTTTGCTCTCATTTCGAGAACTTTAGCCCAAACTTTTCGTTTGTCTGCATCACCACCAATCATTTCTTTCATCCAGTAGTCTGGAACGCAGACTCCGAATGAAAGATCTTGAATCGGAAATCCTTCAGTTCTTATCTGAAGGAATTCCATAATATCAGCATGATCGATAGGAAGATATGCTGCAAAATTTCCTCGCCTTGTAGATCCTTGGCTGACAATCTGAATTAAATTCTCAAACGCCTGCATGAAATGCACAGAACCAGAGCTTGCTCCATTCCTTTTGATTGCTGCTCCTCTAGGACGCAAGTTGCCAAAAGTAGCAGATGTGCCACCGCCATACTTGGTCATCATGGCCACTTCTGCCCATGTATAAGCAATAGATTCCATGCTATCGCCTATCGTAGAGCCAAAGCATGAAATTGGTAAACCACGATCATTACCAAAATTTGTCCAAATAGGAGTTGATAAGCTATACCAACCCTTTTCGAAATTGGCTTTAAACTTCTTGGCAAAACCCGTTTTGTCTAATATTTTTTCAGCAGTTAAACAAATTTCATCTACTCTTTGATCAACGGTTTGACCATCAACCAAATAATCTCTTTCCAAAAAGATTTGAGAAAGCTCAGTAAGCCAACGATAATTGCTGCTCATTAGAACAAGTCCTCTGCTGTTGTTGGTTTAACCTTTTTGGAGTATGTGACTGGCTTCTTATGGAAGAAGTCTGTATTCACTTCTGCGTGAATTTCGTCTTCAAACCATTTTAACTCAGCGACCTTGGATGAATCCACATCAAAAACTTTTTGTCCACCGACCATCTCTACACTTTCATTAAATCTTTTCTTAATATATTCCTTGACACAATCTCTGGGCAAAAATTCAAGTTCCCCGGCTTCATATATCCAATCGATTATCTTGGATTCGGCTTCGTATGCTTTCTTGCAAGCTCTGTATAACTTATTGTAAAAATCTTCATTGAACCATTCTGGGAATTCTTTTTGAATAGTCTTAATCAAATAAACACCAAGAAGTGCATGAATTTGCTCTTCTTTTTGAGTAGCCTGAACAACATTATCAATATCTTTCAAACAATTAAGATACTTATTAAATGATTTAATAATTAAAAATTGCGAGAACAAACTAACATTTTCTATGAATATGCTAAACAAGGTGAGTGTTAATGTATAATTTTCGTCACTATTGTCAGATGCTCCTTTTAAATACTTTGTTAAATAGTCTACACGACCTTGTATTACAGGATTTTGTAATAACTGATCAAACTCATTATTCATTCCAAGTATTTCAATAAGATGTGAGTAGGCATCAGAATGCCTTACTTCACTTTCTCCAAAGGTAACGCCAACTTGATCAAATTCTGCTTTTGGAAACCTCTCTCCAAGCTTGGTCCAGAATTTTTTTACCGATATCTCAATTTGAGATATAGCCAACATTGCATTCTTTAAAATGTTACGCTGTACATCTGTCAACTTAACATTGAAATCTTGAATATCACCTATGAAATTCCATTCGCTAACAAGCCAGTAGCTGTGTGAAATAGCGTTTTTATATTCTGTGACTTCGGGGTATTCAAATGGTTTGAATGCTACTCTTTTTGCAAATATATTTCTCTTTGAAGACATTGTTCCTCCGAATGGCAAAATTTTCTGGGATAGGTATCTAGTCTTGGGACTAAAATTCTACTCCAAAAAATTTTGCCATTCAAGTAAACTGCTTATTTTTCCATCTTTGTTATTCCATCTTTTAAAATTAATTTAACTGTGTCACATCCTGAAAGAGCATCAAGAAGATCATCGTTATGTGTTATCAACCATACTTGTTTGTCTTTAGCAAGCTCCTGTATCATATTTATGATACCATTAACTCCTTGGACATCGATATTAGAAGTGACTTCATCCAAGAATACAAGACTTGGTGTCCTGCCAGTATTCAAAGACATAATATGAGCAAAGGCTTGTGAAAGGGCCAAGTTGACTCTGCCCTTTTGTCCGCTGCTCAAAGCATAGTATTTAATGTCCTTTTCAAACTTGGGAGACTTTGTAATTGTCTCTTCGAATTCATTGTTGAAATCAATTTTCATATTTCCTTCAATAAGGAAATGCATCCAGTAGTTTATGTTCTCATTCAAAGCAGGAACAATTTCGTCAATCACATACTTTCTAATACCCGAATCACCAAATGCTTCTATCCAAAAATCATAATAAGCATTCATGCTATTCAGCTTATTATATTCGTCCTTTTTTTGACTTAGATTTTGACAGGCTGCTTCATACTTTTGTATAGAGGCACTAAGTAGCGAATCATATGGATTGCTACCAGCAACTTCGATTTCTTTTTCTTTAATCTGTTCAGTTATTGTTTCTTTGCGACTATTTAATCCAGCAAGCTTAGTTTCAGATTCAGGCTTTTTCATTCTGCGAATGGCATCAATCTGATCCGTGTTGGCCTTTTTTTCTTGCTGAGTCTTGGCCAGACCCGCTTTCAATTTTTTATGAGTTTCTGCAAGCAAAGCCATCGAGTCATTTTTTACTTTAATTTCAAGAACTTTTTCTTGAACAGACTTATTAATATCTTCCAAAGAAGCAGAAATCTCTTCCTGCTCCTTCTTGTGCGAATCAATAGTTTGCTGATAATTGCTAGTATCAATTGTCGAATGACAATGATTGCACTTAACCCCCGGCTCCAAACTGTTGAGCTTTTTGAGAGCCAATACAATTTCAGTCTGCTTGGATTTCAGACTTGATTGGCTATGATTTAATGGAGACAACTCTCCGTCTAAAATAGACTTGCTTGCTTTTTCTTCTTCGAACTTTGAAACAACTTCTTCGATCTTTTTCTCAATCTTTTCAATCAAAGTTGTTTGTTCTTGTACTTTTATTTCCAAATCTGGAATCTTCGCCTGTTCAAACTCATATTGAGTCAAACCATTATCTGATTCCAATAGTTTTTTAATTTCTGCTTCCAATAAAGAAACAGAATCTTGGAGTCTTTTTATTTCATCTTCTTTTTGCTTTACCCAATTTTTCTTAGATGTTTCTAAGTTCTGTATATTCTTGTTTTCTTCTTCAACCGACCTTTCGGCAAATGTACACTCCCGTTCTTGAACTTTTATTTTCTCTTTGTGTTCCTTGTACATCTTCTTGGCATTTTCATTGTAATTACGATATTTCTCAAGCGATAACAAATTCTCAACAATCTGTCGCTTACTAGGGGCATCACACTCAAGAAAAGACGATGTGGAATCATCTGTAAAAACAACTATGTTTATGAAAGTCTCATAATTAAGACCAAGGATATTTTCAATTTCTTTTTGAGTTGCTGGCATTCCACCAAGTGTGATTTCGGTGGTATCGTTCCATGTTGCAGTATCACTCTTCCACAAGCGCAAAGAATCTGGCTTGCGAGTTCTCACAACTCTGTAATCGTCCCACAAAACTTCAACTTCCAAGTTTTTACCAACTTGGTTATTGATTACATCTGCTTGTTTAATTTTGCTTGGGTTCTTGACAGTTTTGCCAAAAAGACCATAAACTATAGCATCAATAATGCTAGATTTGCCAACACCATTGCTGCTGTGTTTTTCATCGTCTACGTCAGGAGAAACATCTAAGTTCTTACCCTTGATTACTACAACATTTCCATAGTTTGTGAAGTCTACAGAAAAACCTTCCTTGCCATAACAAAAGAAATTTTTTGCAGCAAGCTTCTTAAAATTAATCTTTTTCATGTGACGATCCCTCGTATTGTGTAATTGATTGCCCCAAGTTCACAAGTATGTTTCTATCAAGTCCTTCCGGACTTACTTGTTCAACATATCTTTCAATTAGCTTATCTTCATCAGACAATATAGCTTTTGCATCTTCTAATATGTGCTCACTTACATCTTTAGGCTTTTGACGAATTTTGATTGTGTCTATGCCTAATTCTTGAACTTTGTTTTCAAGGTCTTTTTTATCAAGGCTGGTGTTGTCAACATCAGCTATAAGTGTAACAAAAGACCTCTCAAGCTCTTCTTTTGTGAACTTGTGGAGATCACTTTGGTTTATGTAATGATGTTTGGGGCTGAAGTCATTTGATATGTACTTTTTGGCGTTGGTTTTTGTGTCTAAAATTATTACATGTTTCTCTTCTCCAGCTTCTCCAAAAGATAGCTGTAGGGGGCTACCAATATATTCCATATTAGACGCTAGCTTTTGAGCGCCATGATAGTGGCCAAAAAATGCATGTTTGTAATCTTTGAAAGCTCTCCTATCCATTTTAATCATATCGCCATCATGTTCAACGCTTACATCAGCAATAGAACCTGCGCTATTAAGCTTGGCCCCATCAATAGAAAGATGTCCAAGCAAATAAATATCTTCGATATTTTTGCGTGGTAGTTTATCAAGTTCTTCTAAAGGATTGTGAGTATATGGTATAAAATGCCAAGTAGAATCACATATTTGCAATTCTTTCGTTTCAGTAACTGTCTCAAAATTGTTTAATGCGCCAAATGGATAAATGCTATTCACATTCCAGTTATGAGAAAACCACATATCGTGATTTCCAAGCAACAACCAAGTTTTATACTTGTGCTTGCTATGAGATTCAAGAATCTTGAATACTTCTGTATATGTTAAAGAATCAATCTTTTGCCTTTCATGCAAAAGATCTCCTCCAAATAGAACAGCATCAACTTGCTCTTTGACTGCAACTGAAAACACCCAATCGAGTGCTTTCAAGCAATCGTGCAAGCGTTCAGCCTTCCTCTTGTGAGGATGGACGTGGATATCAGAGAATAAGAGTATTCGTGCCATGCCCATGATTATAGGGGCAACGCTGTAGAAAACAACTAAATAGGAGCCCCACCTGGAGAAGGCTGGCCAGTCGATTCTTCTTCCGGTTCTTTTTTGCCTTCAGCCACATCTTTTTCATCCTGAAGGAGTGACCAAACATTAAATAGCTTTATCTTTGGTGCAGGTACCGAAGCGGTTGCACCTCCAAGACCCCCACCCATGCCACCTAAATCAGCACCCCCACCTAATCCTCCTAAATCTCCTCCTGCTGGCGCTGCTGCTCCTCCTAAACCACCTAAATCTCCACCAGCAGGTGCTGCTCCTCCTGCTGGTGCTCCTCCTGCCGCTGGCGCTGCACCGGGTGCATCAGCTTCGGTAAACATATGTTGCATAAATTCTGTAAATGTAATCACATTTTATTTATGTTCATTAATAAATAATTTATATGATAAATTACAGCGAATGGCGTAAAATTTCAGAATCTGTACTTCCCATACAGGTACAAAATACCGCACAGCCTGCCCCTTCTTCTTCTGCAGCCGAAGCAAAACCGCTGCTAACCTCTCCAGAAGAGATAAAGGAAAAGCCAACCCTAAAACCCAAAGTGAAACCGTGGAAAGCTGGCAAAGACGAGATTATGAAGTTTTGGAAGAGTATTGCCGGAAACTTGCCTTTGGCTTTGCAACCAATACCTGCGGATCACAAAGGCACTACTATTCAAGAAGATGGGATTAGAATAACAGGATCTAAAGAATTTATTGCCAGCGTTTTGAGTAGACTGAAAGACTTTTTAACTTTTGAAAATCCAAACGAGAAGCTGGTCGTTTCATATCGACAATCACCAAAAAGTTTTATTAAAGGAAATAGAAACAGCTATAGTTTCTATTTACAAGTTAAAGATCGTGGTAAGACTGATTAACAAATAATTAATGTGGTTGTTTCTTCTTTTTCTTTATGGGATATTATTTCAATTGTTTTTTCTATTGTTTTATTTATTTTTTCATGTAGCATCGTTTGGCTATCTTCAATTCTTTGGAATTTTTTTTCAAGCACCCCTAAGATTTTTACCGCCTCGGCAATTTTCTCGTTTGACATTGAACTCTCTCCCAAAAAAAGCGACAGAGTATTTATGTTTGTGTACGATGAAAATTGATACTTTTGGTAGTAAAAGGAACCGTATATGTCCGCAATCGAGTTGACAGAAGAACAAAATAATGCTATACTTTTTGTCCGTGAAAACTACAAAAAGACCAAGTTTATAAGCATGGGAGGCTATGCCGGTACTGGTAAAAGCACATGTCTTAAAGAGATAGCTAAATTTTTCCCAACTTTTGCCATTTGTGCATACACAGGAAAAGCTTGCAATGTATTAAAAAGAAAAGGTGTTCATACAGCCGAAACAATACATTCAACAATATATGATGTTAAAACAGATGACAACAACGAACCTATATTTACATTAAAAAGAAAAAATAACATTGGATGCGGTGGATTCATAGTAGATGAAGCAAGTATGGTTTCAGAAGAAATATTTGATAACCTTTTATGGTATGGACTGCCAATTATATTTATTGGCGATCACGGTCAGCTAGAACCAATAGGAACAGATTTTAATCTTATGAAAAATCCAGATATTAAACTGGAGAAAATTCATAGGAATGCGAATAATATTGCAAAATTTGCTGACTATTTGAGGAAAGGTGGAGAGGCTGGGAATTATAAGTCGCCAGACAATACGGTTGTAATTAAGAAAAAAGGTGCTGTAACAACAGATGAGATGAAGTCATCTGATCAAATTATCTGTGCATACAACAAAACAAGACTGGCAATAAACAGTTTTATGAGAAAACAATATAACTTTGATGGCAAAATAAATCCAGGTGAGAAAATTATTTGCTTGAAAAATAACAGAAATCTTGGTATATTCAACGGCATGCAAGTAGTTGTCGATTCAGTCCGTGGCAAACGAGTAATTTTCAGAAATGATATTGGTAAAAAATTTGATATTTTAATTGACACCAATCAATTTGGTACTGAAAAGTTACTAGAGTCGGCTAATAATAATACTGATCAAGGGTATTTTGATTATGCATTTTGCATAACATGCCACAAAAGTCAAGGGGATGAGTGGAACAAGATTCTTGTATTAGAAGAAAAAAGCAGCCTGTGGGACCATAAGAGATGGACATACACCGCTGCATCTAGGGCAAGAGAACAGATTGTTTGGGCAATATAAGGAAAATATATGACTCATATAATAGTAAACAATGATATAAGCGTATTGCAAACCGAAAATCAGGATTTGCTAAAGTTCTTGTATGAACAACTTCGTTTTCGTGACAGATCTTATTTTCACAATCCAAGATACAAAGCAAAACTTTGGGATGGCTTTACAAACTTTTTCAATAAAAACAATGGCAAGTTTTTGAGTGGTTTACTTCCAGAAGTAATTGGTGCATGCAAACATTTTGGTGAACAACCGACTTACAAAGATAATAGAACCAGAGTAGATTTTGCTATTAAAGAAATAGACAAAGACTTCTTCAAAGATTGTACACCTGAAGGTGATAAAATAATTACATTAGAAGATTATCAAGTAGAACTTGCTAATCAAGCTGTAAAAAACAAAAGAGGTATTATTTTTGCGCCAACTTCTGCAGGCAAGTCTAAGATAATGCTATCGATATTAAAATGTCTTCCGCCAGACACAAAGACTTTGGTTTTGCAGAATAGAAAAACTCTTGCAGCACAAAACTACGAGGAATATGTTAAATACGGTCTTCCAAATGTTGGCAGAATTTGGCAAGGACATAATGATCCAAATATAATTACTGTTTCTACAGTTCAATCAATTGAAAAAGCAGAACATATTTTAGCCGACACTCAGGTTCTTCTTGTTGATGAAATACACGACATGATGAGTGCTGGCCCAAAAAATGTTTATAGGAAACTCAAGAATTGCAGCGTAAGAATTGCTGTTAGCGCAACTCCATTCAAGCATGGAGAAAAAGATAAAATACAAAAATTTTATGTGAAAGGATTTTTTGGACCAGTATTTAAAATACAATCCGCCGAAGGTGGCATTCTTAAGACAAAAGAACTACAAGATAGAGGTAGACTCTCAAAAAGCAAGTGTTATTTCCACACTATCAAAGAACCTTCCTTGGATTATGATATTTACATCGATGCAATTACTAGAGGTCTTGTTGAAAATGACATATTTCATCAAAAAGTTGTCGAACTAGTAATGGACATGAAAGGTAGAAGTTTAATATTAGTTGAAAGAATTGCGCATGGCGATGCCTTAAAAGCTTTGATTCCACATGCGTATTGGGTCAAAGGTGAAGACAACAACGAGACAAGGAAAGAAGTTATTGATAGATTGCAGAAATCTGAAGATTGTGTTGCAATTGCTACTCATGGTATATTTAATACAGGAATTAACGTGTTTGTTCACAATCTTATAAATGCTGCCGGTGGACAAGCCGAACATTTAATTATTCAAAGAATGGGCAGAGGTTTAAGAACTGCGGATGATAAAAATATTTTAAATTATCATGATTTTATATTTGATATAAATCCATATCTCTACAAGCACAGCAAGAAAAGAGTTAAAATACTTACAGATGAAGGTCATGATGTTGAAATATTAGATTAATCTTCTAAATTTCTTGCTAATGTAGATAATGTGCAATTTTTAGATGTAATGCAAATATCTATGTTTCTTTTCTTTTCATCATCTAATTTATCATACATGAAGTTGCTTTTTATTATTTCTTCTATCATTTTAATGGTAGCATCATCAAATTCTTTGAGTTGCTTTGAGTTAAAATCCTTGCTTGATATTCCCTTTTCTCCCATCTTAGGTTGTATTAATTGAAGCAAGCTTCTTTTGGCTTCTGGGTAATCTTTTCTCTCAAGCCAAATTTTAAATGTAATCATGATAAATATATTTATGTATAATAAGCTTTATTTTAAGGAATGGTTTGGCAAGAGTCCTGCCGCTCTTTTTGGTTTTCCATCCTCTGTCAAATTGCCAAAAAGTTCTGAGAACCTTTATGAACAAGAACCACTTGAACCACTAAGAGTATCTGGAATTTTATCTGAACTTGTAAATTTAGGAAAAATTGGTACTAAAATTCCAATTAGAAAGTTTGAAAGCAAAGTAATTTATGGGGAAGCAATTAATCCCATAGGAAATTATGTTGTAGAAGTTTCTCCTTATGGATCTTTAAAAATAGTTTTGAGAAGACAGATAGCTGACTTACAAGGAGAAACAGTAGCTGTTTGTAAACAAATATTACCACTAATTAATGATTACAACCATGTTGGTATACATGATATTGAAGAAGAATTAAGAATTGCTGTTAATGTTAACACTTTTTTAGAAGAGGTTGATAAAACTCCTCTTGAAAAGCCTTATAACAAATATACTGGACTTAGAAAACTTGCATTAGATTTGGCAGCAGAAACTAGAGCTAGACATCCTCATGTGATGATTTATAATGGCGTTGTTGAAAACAATTCAAATAATTATACTATTTACTTTTCATTTACTGGCGAAGGTGTAGAGGCTCCTGGATCAAACAGGGCAGAACAATTTAATATAAACCTCGCATATTACCCAGAAAAAGGCCTTATTAGATGTTGGGGCAATGACATTTTAAGTCCAATCAAACAAAGACTTTGGCGTTTGCAACCTAGTGAGTGGGATGAGTATTATGCTCCTTCTCAAACAAATAAAGAAATCGTTGAAACAATAAGAAATGCATTTTCAACTTATTAAATTTCAAAAGTGAATAGTTTAGCATAATATTCTCTTATGGGATTAATATTATAGTCCTCATACTTTTTAACATTTGCTAAATCTTTGATATCTTGTCTAATTGTATCATCAAGTAAGCCGAACCAATTAGACACTAGAATATACAAGGGACTTATTTTTCTCAATATTACAAATTTAAGTATGTCAAGAGATGAGTTAATGTATTTCTCTTTTGTTATATCATTCTGTAAAATAGATAATATTGTTTTTTTAGTTTTATCTAGTTCGATTTCAATATTGCTTGGAACAACAGCATATTCAATCTTAGTAGTCGCATTTTCTACAGCTACTTTCTTTTTCCAAAGACACCATCTTTTCTCTGCTTGTTCACCATGTAGACAGTTTGCTTCAACTACAACTTGGTGGCCATCATTTTGTATTTTTTTTAATATCTCTAACTGTGCTCTCATATACAAAACAAATTGAAAGCCTTTAAATGTTTTTCTTTTGTCTCTTACAAATTTTAGAATATTCTTAAAAAGGTATGTGGTGCGAACATCTCCTTTTCTTCCACTTATTCTTTGATGCCTGTAATCTGGAAATATCTTGTGTCTTAATTCAACCCAATGGCAAGTAAGCTGGTATGCCAGAGTTTCTTCTGGTGTGAAATTACCTTCGACAGCGATTTGAGGGTCGTATTGCATTTTTTCCAGTCTATGGCTTGAATTCATCTTTTACAAGAGCTTATACTTAGATTAAGTCAAGGAGTAGGGCGAAGTGTCTGCCTGAACTAGCTTGACGGTTTTAAGTGCTTAAATTTATTTAAACACTTAGAACTAAAACCCTGCTGGGACGGTACCCCCTGTCACGGCCCGTTAGGAAATCTGGGATCCTAACGATCCAGCAACACAGATGAGGTCAGCCTTTACCTGCCTAATTCGGCAGGCAGTTATGTGAGAAGTTTCTCTTAGAGCGTTAAAGTTTTGAGAGCAAATATTCTCTAAGAACAAAGATAAAATCTTTTTGATTTTTATTCTTTTGTTTTATGCATAACAGGGTAAAGGTTAAGATTCTGTCAAAAATGACACATAAGTTTTATCTAAGTTGTTTTTACAACTTAGGCGAAACCAAGTGGAATAGACTTTAAAAGGTTTTAAGTAAACATTACTTAATTCCTTTTATTTTGGTCTTAACCCCCCTTGGCCTGCCCCCCAGTCCGGACTGAGATTTACATAAAATGTAATGGCTTGAATTGTTTGCTTAATGCTAGGAAACATGCTAAAGTCTTAGTATGAAAAATCTTTTTGATCTGACTGCCAATCTGTACGAAGCTTGCGGTTCTGAAAAGTTTCTGTTCTGTGCATGGACTCCAGTAGATCCAGATTCTACAACTCTTGTTGATTGCAATATTAAATTACAATTATTTGGCCTTAAAGGATATAATCAAATATTTAATATAAATCCAGATAATGCTTTGTCAGTTGCTACGATGTTAACTTCTGTTATTAATGAAAAAAATATTATGATAGTAGGTTATAATTTTAAAAATTTATTTACTTTTTTTGGCAGAATTTGTAGTAAGAATTTATTTTTTAAGTTTTTTTATGATTTGTATTGGTATGAATCTTATAACTCTTTGCCAAGTTCGATGGGCAATACTACTATTGCAACTAAAAACTTTATAAACTTTACAAAAGATGTATCTGCAATTAGGTTTTACAAGCTTGTTTACATGCCATTAATTCAGCAAGCCTTGCCAGCTATGGAATCTTTCATTTTAAGGCACGATTTTAAATGTGTGCTTGTTTATCCCAATTATTTGGTTGAGGGCCAAGAGAACGGAAGATTGCTGTGCAATAACGAAAAGAAATACTCTTACAACCCGCACTCTTTGGGCGAGGATAAATCTGCTTTGGCTCTACCTCCCAAATTCAAGTATTTCATGCAAATGGACTACAAGAATATGGAAGTATCTGTACTGGCAGAAATAGCAAAAGATAACTATCTTCTTGATATAGTAAAGAATAGTGAAGATGTGTATTCGGAAATTTTTTATCAAGTTACTGGAGATAAAAATTTTGAAAATGCAAGAGAATTTGGTAAAAAAATGTTTTTGCCGGTTATATATGGACAGACAGCAAACAGTCTGTCAAAAGTTTTAGATATATCAGTAGACCAATCCGAAAAATTCATAAACAATTTGAGAGATAAATTTCCAGCCTCATTCCATTTTGTGGAAAAAGCTGCCAACGATGCTAAAAATCAAGGTTGCTGCGTGGATTATTTCGGACGCAAAAGGATTTTTGATGAAGGAAGCTATTACAAAGCAAGAAATTTTGTTGTACAATCTCCTGCATCATTGATTTGTTTATATTATTTGGTACAATTATACAAGGGTACTAAAAATTTGTTTTCTTTAGTCTTTCATGTACATGACGGTTATTTTATGGCCATTTCCAGAGAGAATCTACAGAGTGGCTATAGGGTTGCAAAAAATATACTTGAGAGCGAGAACGAATTGATAGCAGGGCTTAGATTAAAAGTAAGTTCGAAAATAGGTTTAAAACTTGATGGTATGCAAACAACAGAAAGACAGAAAGGAAAAACATGAGTTCTATATATAAAAACTTTCCTATAACATCCGATGAGTATACAAGATTAGAAAAAAAGTTTGGTCAGCTTTGTTATTATGCGGCTTGGCAATTAACTAGAAAAAATTGCAATAACAATCACCAATATGATCTTGATGATTTTCAACAAGAATTGATGTTGGCGGTTTTAAGGGCTGGAAGCTATTACAAAAGACAAATTTTTTTGAATTCTTGTTTTGAAGCTCTACTTAGTAAAAAATTAGATAAAGTTTCTAAAATGATTTTGCAAGAATTAATAAACTTATGGAAGAACAGAACAAGGCATGGAGCGAACAGACAAACGTTTGGCGATTATCAAGAAATTGTTCTTGAAAAAATATGTAATAGTTTTTTAAAAAACAATGAAAGACCTGATAAGTCTAGGTCATTACAATTTGATTTGAAATTTTCAACATATTGCAAACAAATCGTCTGGAATTGTCAAAGAAATTTAGGTAAAAAGATTACAAGAGAAAAACCATTAAGAGGTGGTCAGGTAAGCTTGTCTGATCACGACTATTTAGTAGATGGGTGAAAAGTGAGCGATTTGAGTGACGATGAAAAGCAAACACTCAAGTCGCTCATAAGCAACGATACCCAGAAAATAAAGTTTAAGTGGGATGATAATTTTCAGAGAAGAATATTAGCTCTCATTTTGACAGATAGCTTTTTCTTGGTTCAAGCTAGAGCTTTAATAGTACCAGAATATTTTTCCAATGATGCTCATGTCGAAATAGCTACCGTTTTGTATTCGTATTTTGACAATTACAAAACGATGCCAGACAAAGAGTTCATGAAACATTTGATTTTTGAAAAGATAAAAGGCAGATCTGATGCGGTTAAATTGTACTATAAAAATGAAATAGAAAACATATATGAATCTTTTATTCCTCCATCAGAAATAAAACCTGCGCTTTTAGATAAGCTACTTGCATTTGCCAAAATGCAAGCCTTGCGAATTGCTATGGATTTATCGCAAAAGGATTTAAAAACCAACAATCCAGAAGAGGAAGCTACATGGACTGTCATCTGCGAAAGGTTTCAAAATGCATTGAATGTTAATAAAAATTTTGAGATAGGTTTTGAATATTTCAATAATATAAATGACATTTTTGCAGACTTGGATAAGGATGTTAGGCCAGAAGATAAGTTTACATCTGGGTTTTCAAAGATAGATGATAGCTTGTCTTTCGGTGGTTGCAGAAGAGGGGAACTATATTCTTTCATAGGTCTTCCAGGCAAGGGCAAGTCTCTTTGCCTTGTCAAAAGTGCTGTAGAAAATATAAAGATGGGTAAAAAGGTTGTGTATC
The DNA here is from genome assembly GCA_964453335.1 of uncultured Acidimicrobiaceae bacterium. Classification (GTDB taxonomy): domain Bacteria; phylum Actinomycetota; class Acidimicrobiia; order Acidimicrobiales; family CAIXPF01; genus VGBO01. The sequence goes on along the minus strand of CAYVOK010000001.1, from coordinate 217,975 downwards.
TTTCTTTAGAAATGGACTGCATGTCTATCGCAAGAAGGTTTACCAGCCAGTTTGCTATGGTGCCTCATGCTCATCTTGCAAAACACAAAAAAGAAATTGAAGATTTAATAGACATCAATACCAGAGAATTTGTAGATAAGAATCGTTTTATTATTAAGCAATTTCCATCGGGTACTTTAGATATAGCTGGAATAAGATCTTACTTAGAACAAATTATGATAAGTGGTTTCAAACCCGATTTATTGATTGTAGATTATCCTGGTGAAATGAAAGATGTTCCTGGTATATCAACATGGGAATCTAAGTATAGAATCATGAGGGATTTAAGAGGTCTTGCAATAATACATCAGATGTGTGTTTATGTGGCAATTCAGCCAAATAAGCTGGCTGCAAGCCATACTATGGAGGAGTACATTGATGAAAATAGTATTGGTGGTTCTTTCGACCAAGTGAAACCCTTAGATGGTTTGTGGAGTATAAATCAGACCAACGATGAGACAACAGCAGGGTATGGTAGAATATTTGTTGTCAAACATCGTAATGGAAAAGCAAAATTTGCATTTCCAGTAAAGTATGATAAGGAAACATTAGATATTAATGAATGTTCAGAAGGCGAATATAGAATAGCTTTGCATAACGTACACAATCAAAAAGCAGACGTTGCAAATGTTGATGGACGGCAAGGCTCAAAGAAAAAAGAATCTAAAGAAGAGGAGGTTGATTATGCAGAGTGAAGAGTTTGTGATTGGGGAGCAAAAGTTTGTTTTGGACCCACAAAATCTAAAGTTTACCGATGGAACTTTGAACAAGTTCTTTGAAAATGTTTCTGGAATAATTGATTACATAGGCGTTGCTCATGCGGAAGCAAATAGGCAATATACTTTGTTGGAGCACTCGTATAAGCAAAAGTATATTGAGAAATTCAAGGAGTTCAAGGAAGCTGGAAAAAGTGACAAGACATCGGAATTGTATGCAGAAGGAGATATAGAAGTTTCTGCATTGCGAGAAAGGATTATAAATGCGAAGTATACTAAAGACAGAATATATGCACATTTGAGCGCCTTGAATAGCGCTCGTGAAGATGCACATAATCGTGGTCATATGTTACGAAAAGAGATGGATAAACTCAACGCAGATATAGTATCACACGGATTCTAAGGAGATCGAAATGAAGCGAGGAACTGTCAGGGAAGATGGGATGGTCTATCTTCGCAAACGAAGAGGTAAAGAAATTTGGGGCACCCAAGAGGAATGGAACCATATTGAAAAGTGGCGTAAAGATTACATGGAAAAGCGCCGATCACAATATAGAAGTTTGCCAGAAAATAAAAAATATAAGATTGGCCAATATAATCCAGAAAATGGATTATATTTTATTCGTAAGTCTGGCAACCTTAGCCCTATTTGGGGCACAAAAGAACAATTAGATAAATATAAGGAAAAAAGAAGGCAGATGAAGGTTGTTTATGTTGAACGCATGAAATTTGTCAAAAAAGAAAGAATGGCTAATCTTCAAATTCGTCGCAGAAGAGGTGATATAGATCCTGTTCTTGGTTTGGTATTTTTTAAATATAACGCCGATAATGGGAATGAAATTTGGTATACTAAGGAAAAATTTAATTTGATGCGTGACAAAGATATCTCAAATAGATCTCGTATTCGCACCAAACAAATTGTATAGTTACTATAAGTCTAAAGGAATTAGCTATGAAAAGTATTGAAGATTCAAATCCGCTGTATAGTCTTGAAAAACTGCGCCAAGCAAATGACTTACTTTATAAATGGTCGTTACATTTTAAATTTCAAAAAAACAACTTCCTTGCAAGCGCAATCGGATTATATAAAAATAAAAGTAAATTCAGTAGAAGGCTTAGTAAAAATAAAAGACAATTGTTTATTCAAGACTGCAAGACTATGTTTTATGCTTTGGAAGTAGAAAACGAAATAATAAAACAATATTATTATTTAATTATACACATAATGAAAAAACTATCAGTTGATGCCGATTTAGATGAGTATTATAAAGAAATTGGCCTTCATACCTTGAGGCAATCTATATGGAGTTATAGAAGCCATGAATCAAATGTAAAATTTATAACATATTGTTTTAATGGTGTTTCTCTGCGTTTGAAAGGCGAGAGATCAAAATTACATCAATATCGCAATCGACTGAAAAGAAGGTTGGAAAGACTAGAGTCAGATATTTTTGATGGCTCAAACTCTGGTAGTTTTTCTGAAATATGTCCTGTTTATGACGATCCTTCAGGCAATCTTGAACAAGTTGAAACGAACTATTTATTCATGAAAGCTATTCAGGACTCAAATTTAAAAGAAGATGAAACATTTTTATTAATGGAATACATGAATAGAGATGGATTAAATAATGATTGGAATAAAACATATAGAAAGAAATATACAAACACTGGAAAAGATGGCAACACCATTTCCAGACAAGGAGTGCATAATAAATTAATGATGATACAGAGAAAAGTTTACTTGTCTCTGACTAGACTTGGTTATAATTTTAATATAGTTAATACTAGATTTGCAAAAAGGTACAACGAGTTTGAGGTTGTTTGATGTTGAGTGATAAATTTGTTAGAAAGTATTTAAGACTAGCCAAATTATTTGGTGAAGAGTCAAATCCATGCTATTCAAGAAAGATTGGAGCCATAGTTGTTGATACAAAAATAAATAAAATAGTAGCAACTGGGTACAATGGTCCTCCTAGGCAAACTCCTCATTGCGACTCAGCAGAACATTTGGAAAATATTGTTTGGCCACAACTTACTGAAGATGAAAAATCTTGCATATCGAAAGATATCAGTACTAAAGAAGAATTTATCAATAAATTTGCCGGTTGTAAAACTTGTCCTAGAAAATTGATTGGCGCAGAATCTGGCAAAAGGCTTGAGTTATGTAGCTGTGCTCACGCAGAAGTAAATTGTATTGTAAATGCAAGTCAAAATCTATATGGTTGCACTATGTTTTGCTGGTGTCCTTTGCCATGTATTGAATGTACTAAAATAATTATTAATTCTGGCATAAAAGAAGTTCATTGTTTTAAAGAGCCAAAAGATTATTCTATTGGTAGCAGATATCTTTTTGAAAAAGCTGGAGTGAACATTCTAGAATATAATAAGGAAGATTTCAACTAATTACTGGCGGTAGCAAAATGAGTTTTGAAGTTGTTTACAAATATTATGAAAGACTGGAAGATTCCGGTGACTACGATAAGGAAAATCCGCTCACTTTGAAGAAGATTTATGGCAAAACCCAAGAAGATTATAGCTTAGACAAGCTTGCTGTAAACATATATCAACAGATGGCCAGAAGAGATATATGGATATACGATGTTGAAATTTATGAATTTGCTAAAAAGAAAATAAGTTTCAAACAAAACAAAATGGATTTGATTATTAAAAATAAAAGATTTTCTCCCAAGACGGGAACGTTGGAAGATATTGATATTGAGGAGCATACTGAACAAATACATGTAAATACTAGTGTAGCTTGCCAAACAAATTTGGCTTTACCTTCTGTAACACAACAAGTACAAGAGCCTGTGAATCTTGCGCCTCCTATTAGATCTCAGCCTAATATTGCTCCAGCATCTCCTAAGCCTCGTAAAGTAATTAAAATGGTAGTATTTGATCCTATCAATCCAAAAGAAAGAGCAAAATTTCCTTATAAATTCACACCAGGCAAAAAATATCCTGTTTATAGAGAGCGTATATCACCGTCAGGAATAGGAATGTTGATTGAAACTTTGGATGATTTGAATAATCCTGTTAATGTTTCTGACGAATTGTTTGCGGTCGTTGATACAAATTTAATAGGAGATAATGAAGCTGGGTTTAGCGAATCTAAAAGCGGATTATCAGATAATACGTTGAATTGGAGTGGTGTAATTAAAGGTGATGTTCCAAAGTTGCGATGAGTAGGTAGCAGGTGTTAGAAACGGTCGTTTCAGGAGTGTACTATGAGTAAGAAAGATACGAAGAAGCATTTCGAAAAAAGAAAAGCCAGAGAGAAAGCTGTCAAAAAGAGGATAGCAGAATCCAGAGTTTTTTTGAGGAAGGAAAGGCGACTTGAGCGTGAGCGAGAGGAAGCATTAGAGAGGGAGTTTGCTCAAAAACAAAATTTCGGACTAACAGAAGAGCAGGTAAAGCAAAAGATAGCTGATAGCTATAAGATGCTAGAAGCTATTAATGAAGCTCATGATGTTGAAGATTATAAGAAGGCTGCTGCCCTTCAAGAATTGAGGGAGCAACTTGAAAAGGCACAAAAACTTGTTGAAGCCAAGGCTGCACAGCCTGAAGCTTCTCAAGAAGCTTCTCCTGAAAATCAAGCAGAAACAAAAAATTCTGACACTTCGGTGGAATAATTTTCTTCCATCCGTATAATAGATACATAGTCGAGGGCAAAGTGCTCTAGACAACCTTTTGTTACTTTAGTTACTTTATTTTACAAGGAGTTACGATCATGTCAAACGATTACGGTATTGCTGATTTCAATGAAGAAGAGATGGCTGCAGACTCTTCCTCTAACCAAAAGTCCAACCGGGTAATGGACTCTTATGTCAAGATGCCCGAAGGCAAAGGCTTCCTTCTCTTGCGCCTTTTGCCAGCACTCAAGGGCAAAGCTAACTTTGTAGCTACCCGACTTCACCGACTTGGTACTGCTAGTTACCATTGCAGTCGAATCCGCACCAAGACCCCAAAGGGGCCTATGTGGATTAACGCTAGTGGTAATCCCAAGGACGATTGTCCAATCTGCCAAGAATATGGCCGATTGTGGAAGGTTTCTAACAACCAAAGTGGCGAGGAACAGCAGCGCACCCAAAACGAAGCTAGGCTCCTAAAGCCTAACGAGCGTTATTACTGGAACTGCGTTGTTCGTACTTACACTCGCAACAATGTAACTGAGAAGAATGTTGGTCCTTTGATTTATAGTTGTGGCAAGGTTGTGCAAACAATTATTGCTGATAACATTGCTGGTAATGAAACTACTGGCATTCGTAAGCTTGGCAACATTCTTCATCCTTTGACTGGTAGGGATTTCAAGCTCGTTAAGAACATTTCCAAAGGAAATGGTGGCTTCGAGTATCCCAACTATGCTCAATCTGTGTTTGAGGATGTCAGTCCTCTTGGCAGCGAGGAAGAGATCAAGTTGTGGCTTGCAAATCTGCACGATTTGGAAGCTCTTCGTGATATTCGTCCTAGGGAGCAACTGATTGAAGCTCTTCGTGAGTTTAAGTCAGGTGGTTCCGATGGTGTTCCTCCTTGGGAGCAAGCTGCTGCGCCAGCACAAGCAAAACCTGCTGCTGCTTCTCAAAAGGCACCTTCTCAACCCAAGCAGCCAGATATCGAGAGCATGGGTCTTGATATGGATGCAGACTTGAGTAATGTACTTGATAATCTTGGATGATTTTAATTGATCAGTTGAGGGAGAGATCGAAAGATCTCTCCCTTTTTTTATGGATGAATGTTAAATGGTCAAGCGAAGCGAATTGTTTCAAAACCCTATAATTACAAGGCCCATACACAGGGCTGTTAAAACATACGACAATCAAGTGATATTGATTTTTGATGATGGAAGTCATTTTGTATTATCATCAAATCATAGTGCAAAACATACCAAAGTTGATGAATGGAAGTATGTTGGAGATGATAATCTAAGTTGGTATTCTTACACATTGAGGGGCGAGAATGTATCCCCTTCTTGTAACTTTAAGAAATTTTTTAAAAATAATTTAAAATTTCTAAAAGTGAAAACTGTGCGGATTGAAAATTTTAGTTGATTTGCAAAAACAAAGTTGTAGAATAGTTTTTAAAGGAGATATGATATGGCACGGTCGAAAAAAGAATCTGATGATGATATTTTTGCCTCTCTTGCCAGCGAAACTGGTGGTGAGGTAGTTGGGGAAGGCGAGAAAGCTTCCAAGTATTTTATTGATACGGGTAACCTAGCAATTAATTATTGTTGTTCTGGCAAGTTTATGACTGGCGGTATTCCCGGTGGTCGTTTGACAGAAATATATGGGCCAAGCGCAAGCTCCAAGTCTCTTCTTGGAACCAATTTGTTATTTGGTTGCCAAAAGCTTGGCGGTGTTCCTATTTTGATCGATAGTGAAAATGCTATCAACAAAGATTTTATCCAGAAGGCATCACACGCAGATCTTAAGAAGATTGTAAGATATACGCCAGAAACACTTGAGAAGTGTTTTCATGTGATGTATCGTGCAATTGAACATATTAGAACAAACAAGAAGTACGCAGAAGCTCCAATTGTTATAATTTATGATTCTATTTCTGTTAGTCCTTGTGCTAGAGAGTTCAGGGAAACAGAACTGCCAGATGATTTCACAAAAGAGCAATTCAAAAAAATTGTTGGTGGCAATGAACAACCGGGCGAAAGAGCAAAGATTTGTAGCAAAGAGTTGAGAAAACTCAATACTATTATGGAAGAAAACAATGTTTCTGTCGTGATTATGAATCAAATAAGAGATAAGATAGGCGTTATGTATGGCAACCCTGAAACTACAGCAGGTGGCGGAAACGCTTTGCCGTTTTATGCTTCTTTGAGGTTCAGGACACAAACACAAAAGAAGATCGAACAAAAAGTTCCTGGATTAGCAAAGAAGAAGACCATAGGGATTAATATCAAGATTCAGAATAAGAAGAACCGGAGTGTCCGTCCATTCATTGAAGTTGAGAATATTCCTCTCTATTTTGAGTCTGGCATTCATCCTCTTGGTGGCCTTCTTGGTGCTTTGTTAGATGCAGATCGTATTTCTGCTTTGGGTGCTGGCAACTTCAAAGTGAAGCCAGAGTATGCTGATGGAAAGGAAGATTATAAGTTTAAATCTTCTATGGAAAGAAATGATGTGCCAATTGAAGTCTTATTGGATTGCCCAGCGCTTATAGATGGTACTTCCAGAGATGAAGTTGAGAAATATCTTGAGCCATTCAAAGCTGCTATTGATGCTACGAACTCTCCAGATGTGGAAGCTTTTGATGCTGGAGAGAGCGATGATGATGAGATTGACAGTATCCTTGGGTAAGGGGGTTTAGGCATGGACGCTACTAGGAATCGTCTAGAAGTTGAGAAAATTATTTACGCATCACTCGAAGACTTGGTAGATACCGAAGTTTCCAAGATCGATGTTAAAGCTCCCGTAACTGAATATGGGATGGATAGCATCGATTGCATAGATTTTTTGTATCAAGTTGAAGACAAGCTGGACTTGCCTTCTAGAATAGATCCTAGAGATATTGGCGAAGTTCTTTCTATTGAAAATGTTTTTAATGCAATAGAAAGAAATGTCAAGCTTGTTTAGATGATTTGATTCGAACAGAAAGCGCTGGTCTTTTTGCGGATTCTTTTACAGCAGAGACTACGATGTAATCATCTGTATTTGGCGCATAATTAGGATTACAAAAAGCCCTCGCCAGACCTGTCATGGTGAGGGCTTTTAGCTTTTTAGATTTTACATAAAACATTTTAAGGTTAAAGTTTTCTGCAAATTCTTTTATTTCATTGAAATGTTTCTTTTTACAAAAATATCTTTTGCCTGATTCATCTTGCAACATAATAAAAATATATTCATTCATGGATTTGTGCTCATTAAGTTCCATATAATTATATGGAGAAAATTAATGTTTTCAAAATGTTATAGAAGATTTGGTGTTGAAATAGAATTTAATGCTTTTGACAAACTTAGCAGATCTGTTGGTTTTAACGGTCTGCCTAGTGGCATCTATAATATAGCAGATATCTTGTCTGATGTTGTTAAAGAAGAAGTTGAAATAAATAAATGGCATAGTACTAATAACAATAATCTTTGGGTGGTTAAACCAGACTCTAGTTGTGGTATAGAAGTTTGTAGCCCTCCTAAAATTCACCATCATATATTGAGAAAAATTGAATGTGCAATAGATGCTTTTTCTAAATGTAATTTTATTGAAGCAGATAATAGATGTAGTTTGCATGTACATGTTGAAATTGAGGACTTTGATCTCGATTCAATTAAAAGTTTATTACATTATTGGATAATTTTTGAACCTTTGTTTTTTGGTTGCTGTATAGCAAGTAGATGGATGAATAATTATTGCAAGCCTTTATCTTTAAGTTTTGATATTAGTAAAAATAAATTTTATGATAATATATTAGAAAACATTGAGGAAAATAAATACTACGCTATAAATTTATGTAATTATAAGAAAAAAAAGAAACGAACAGTTGAATTTAGAATAATGGGTGGGGATGCATGTTTATCATCAGAAACTACTAAGAATTGGTGCAAGTTATTGTTATGTTTTGTTGAAAAATGTAAAGAAAATAATGGAAAAGTAGATTTTGATTCTTTAAACTATAAAAAAGAAAGTTATTTTTATAATTTTTTGGAATTAGAGTCTTTTTTTGATTCTCAAGAAGTGAAAAACTGGCTAGAAAATAGAATTAATAATATGTATACAATTCATAAGTCTACAGAAGACATGAATAGCAAAATATGGGTTCAAGTTATTGATAGACTTATTAGCTGCAGGAGAAACTGATATGTTGAAGTGTGCAAACATATTTGAAGGTAAAGACAAAATTTTATTGTTAGGAAAAATTCTTAGGCCTTTCTGTTATCCGCACATATCTTTAAACTTAGAGTATAAATTAACTCCATTTAGATCATGGAGAATGGATGTTGATGGTTATGATGTTTGTGTTCAATATACTGAAATAGTATTAAATGGAAACATTCTAAGGAATTTACAAGTATATTCAATTAATTTGTTTGCTTTGCCATTTCATGTTTCATTTAAAATATCGCAAATATTGCTAGGAAGCGACCCTACAACAGTTTATTTTACTTTTGTTAAAGATAGTAAAAAAGTTTCTTCATGGAGTAGAATGGAAAATTTGTCAGGAGATGATATAGAAATCAAAAAACAGAAGACAGAGTTGTATGAATATATGGGTAAACAATTTTCTGTTATAACTGCATTCTAAAACCATAAATACTATTGGACCTTTTAACAGAAAGGGACAGTTTATGAAATCTAATAAAATTCAGTGTCTTCTTATCAATCATCTTCAAAAGTATGGACACATACAACTAAATCTTCCAGATAATGTTGTTTTAGAAATAGGAATAACAGAAGAAGACAAACAAGGTAATTATAAAAAATCAGAAGAGTACTGTTGGGTAATTGCTCAGAGAGAAAACAGAGCAGCCTGCCTCGACAGCTATAATCTTGGGATAAGTTTTGAAGACCAAGACAAGGCTATGGTACTAGAAGATAGTTTCATAGACTCGGCAGGAATGCAGATACGACAACTAAATGTAGTTTAATTCAAACAAATTGCCTTCAATTTGTTTTATGGTGCCTGATCCAGCGTAGTCAATATAAAGGATCATGTAGCCTATAGCTACCGCTGCATCTATTTTGATTTCATAGGACACGTTAAAAGTAAGTCCTAGGTTGTCAAGTTTGCTGCTTTGCACAGTAACTTTATTTCCTGTAAAATTTATTTGTGATTGGACTACAGTCCAGTTTCTTGCATATAATTTAATTGAGTTGATTGCAAAATCTAAGAGAACTTTGTAATCAATAAACTTTGTCCAATTTTGTGTCAAAGTATTTTCTAGCTTCTCTTTTCTTAATATTTGCATGGGGATTTCTATGCCTCCTAGGCAAACCAAGTCTGTTCTAAGGAACTTTAGCTACAATCTGACTGACAAAGATCTTGCTTTTATTTGTAGCAGATTGCACTACAACTATCAAGATGATCTTGCAGAAGTCTGTGACTTTTTGTCATTGGCTCAAACGGAAAATATAGAAATCATTAGGGGTTGGCTTGAAGATGTCCAATCATCAAATGATTTTTATATTGTGCTTGATGATATTAAGAGTTCTGTTGATAAGGAATTCGAAAGGCGAGGCGGCACTTTCGCAGAACTCGTTTGAAATTGAGTCTGTTTCCTTTGAAGGGGGTGATTTCTTTTAGACTCAAGGCCCGGGCTAGACTTCTAGCCCGGGTTGTTTTATAATGTCTTAATGCAAATAATACCTATTTCTGATGCGGTTTCTACAGTTTCGACCTCTGCATTCGAATATGCTAAGTTTTCTTTTAGTGAATTTAATTTAGTTCAATCAGCCTTATTACCTATTGTTGAAAAAGATTGCAACATACTAATAGCTTCTGCTACTTCTAGTGGTAAAACTGTTATGTCTGAAATGTTTGGCAGTTATGAAATCAGAAAAAATAAAAAGAAAATATTGTTTTTATGTCCTTTAAGAGCTTTGGCAAATGAAAAGTACAATGATTGGAGCAATCCTTCTTATCATTTTTCTGATTTAAATATTGGTATTTATACTGGCGATTATCGTGGAGAAACCAGTTCTGAAACATTAGAAAAGCATGACATAATTATCATGACTTCTGAAATGTTAAACCATAAGATAAGAAATACTAGATCTGGAAAAGGTTGGCTGGAAAATATTAATTGTGTTATTATTGATGAGAGTCATCTTCTTACAGTTCCTGGAAGAGGAGATCACTTAGAATCTGCTATAGTAAATTTTTCCTTGGTAAATCAAAATGCTCGATTTGTATTGCTTTCAGCAACGTTGCCAAACGTAGAAGAAGTTGCGGGGTGGTTTGCATCTGTTATAAACAAAAAAGAAACTTATGTATTAAGAAGCACTTTTAGACCATGTCCTCTTAAGGTTCATTTATGTCAATATGATGATGACTCATCTATAAGACCAAGCATACATGAATTAATTGATAGTATTTGTAAATGCGTCTCAAAATACTCGTTAGATAAGTTCTTGATATTTGTTCATGCAAAAAAAATTGGAGAAATGATTGTTGAAGCTTTGTCAAGAAGAAACATAGTTGCCGGATTTCACAATGCAAATTTAGACGCTGCACAAAGAGCAGATCTGGAATCTAAATTCAAACAAACTAAAGAAGCAAGAGTTATGGTTGCTACAAGCACTCTTGCATGGGGTGTAAATCTTGCTGCTAGAAGGGTTGTTATTGCCGGGGCAACTAGAGGCCCAGAGCTTGTCCCGTCTTATGATATTCTTCAAATGATGGGCAGGGCTGGAAGACCTCCATTCGATACTGAGGGTGATGCACACATATTTTTGCCAGCTAGTCGTAGCAGAGAAATAAGCAAGATTATATTAACTCCACAACCAATACAAAGCAGAATGCTCGATGTTTCTGTTTTTGGCACATATGATGTTTTAGCATTTCACATTGTATATGAGATATCAGTTGGCAAAATAAAAAATAAAAATGATATTATAAATTTTTACGATATGACTTTTGGTAGTTTTCAGAAACAGAAGATTAAAATCGATGTGTTAAATGTTACAATTGAAAGATTAATTAAGGGTGGCATTATTTATGTCGATGAGGTTTCTGGAGAATATGAAACAACTACTATAGGAAAAGTTTCTGCGTTGTTTTATTACAATCCTTTTGACTTATCTAATTTAAGCAGTAATTTTACAAAACTTTTCAAGATGGAAAAGTTTGATGATATAGAGTTAAGTCTTACACTTGCTAATACTTCTAGTAACTTAATTGGGTCTTTAAGCAAACAAGATAAATTAGATATGCAGGCTTTTTTAACTAAGGTAGAAGACAAAAAACTGGCATATCCAGATAATGTTCTAAAAATTGGTTACTTGTACAACAAAATTCTAAATGGAAGATATGAGGTTAGACATGCTTCTTTGTATAAGACTTTACAAAATGATTTGCAAAGACTGACAGAAGTTTTAAGAGTTGTTGACACCATGTCTAAAAAGTGGAATAGGGGTGAGTTTTTTAAGGTCCTAGCAAAACGAGCCGTTTATGGCGTACCAGCCAAACTAGTTGGATTGATTGAAATTAAAGGCATAGGAAAAGTAAGGGCTGAAAAACTTTATAATAATGGTATCAAAAGCAAAGAAGATATATTAAAAAATATAGATGTGGCTGCTGCCGTTGCAGGTATGAGCAAAGACACTCTTTTTAAATCTATCAATTAACATCTTTTGGATCATCTTTACCAAAGAACTCCTGTGGGTATTCAATTTTGACTACGCCATCTCCTGTAGTTGGATTGCCTTTTTCATCTTCTACCCACCAGCGTACTTGCTTAATTTCTATTCCTAATTCATCCATGTGGCAGCTATCGCCTGCATCTACCGGCATATGGTATTCTTCTCCATTTAGCAATATTGCTACTTTGCAAGACGAATTTCCACGGTTATACAAAAGGCAATTATTGCAAATTTTTTCAACTTTCTTTTCCATGCTTAATTATAGGTTGATTTTTTAAAAAGATTTGGTATACAGAAGCAAAAGGAGCAGCCATGATCATTACATCTAGGACTAGCAGGGTTTTGAAGAATATCGACTCTTCAGAAACTCATACTATTGACTTTGCGCAAGCATGGAAAATGCATGATGGATCAAAAAATGATAAAAGTTTTATTTTTTACAGCGCTCCAAAAGATTTTAGAAAAAGTGGTGGATTCGAAAGAATATGGTGGGTTGAGACAGATTTTGGACCATATATTCTCAATACAGAAGAACATATTAAGTGGATAAGCAATACTGCAGGAATTTCTATAGACTTTTTACGGAATTTATTAACTAAAACACCATCTGATATGGTTTTTTCTAAATAACCTTTCTGTTATAATAACAGAAAGGGGTATTGGAATGCGTCATGAGCAATTGCCTTTTGAACAAAGACTAAGAATATCAGATAATCAAACTTTTCAAATAATGAACTCTTTGTTTGAAAACAAAACAATAAAAAAGTTTGTAAAAGCACAACTAGATGAGGATAAAGAAGGAATTGATTACTTTGTAGATATGGAAGATTTTTTAGCAGCTCCAATACAATGTAAAACACGGCTTAAAGGCAAAAAAGATATACCAGTAGTCAGATATCAACCATTTAGAGGAATTGATCACGAATCTTTAGTAATAGGCAGAGATTACAAGGGATTGGTAAACGGAAAAACGCTTTTGTATTTTACTGGAAGTCAAAGTAAAGAAAATTCAAGAGTTTTTGATAACGCAAGCATAATATGTGCAAAAAAGCTACTTAGGTTAATAAATGAAGCAGAAAATGAATGGTTTCCAAATGGTGATTTTTGGTCATACTTTACAAATGAAACTTATAAAAGCACTATTAACAAAGGAAGAAATAGCTATAGATTAAAAATTGCTACTAATGGAGTTGAAGCATGGTTTAAAAAGAATCCGCAAGAAAGCTTTGGGAAAATCAATTATTACATCCCACACGCAGAAGCGGATAGAAATGTAAAAATTTGAAATCTTGTAGTTTTTGAAGCCTTTAGAAAAATGTGCAGATAAATGGTACTAGGTTTTTATTTATTTTATCATAAAAATCATTTCTGCTTCCATTATTAATTATAAAAAAATCAAAACATTCAAGGCCTTTTGGATAATCTGCATGGCCAAACAAATTGATTGGACCTTCTTTTACATTATTCTCGATGCAGTATTGAATTATGGGCTTGAGTTGTGCCTCTGATGGATTGGGATCGTCATTTAAATAGCCTTCTCTGTAAATCAATATATTCAAACCATCTTTATCATGTACAGACTTAGCTTCATTAATGTACCTGCCATCAGAAATGATAAGATTTTCTTCGGTCCTTAATGCTATGTCAATCCAAATACTTGGCACAATTTGTCTGAATCCATCTCCAATAAACTGAAGGCCCTTTCTGACATTCATAATCATGCCAGGAGGGCATTCATCTTTCCTTTTCCATTCTTCTATGAATTCTCTTGTAACACCAAAAGCTTTGCAGTATGTGTCTTTAACAGCATTAGCAAACGCACCTCTTTGCCATTTTTTATTATTAGGCAAAGCCTCAACTAAATAATCGCAAAGGGTATCTTTGCCATTGGCCAATTGAGCATATGCTGCGATGATGTTGCCCATACATTTTCTCCTAGACATAGAAAATTGTACTAATTTGAGCAACTTAATTCAATTGATGTTTTTACCTTCTCGTAGAAGTCGTAGCCCTTTTTCTGTGAGAATTATGAACTCCCAATTTCTTTTTTTGCAATACGAGCTTGCTGCCGACCACTTTGCAATATTTTTTGGTAGTTTAGTTTGATTTTTGGGTTTTATTTCCCATAATTGTATTTTGCCGCATGTATATTCTACTAAAATATCTGGAATATATTTGTGACCATATCCTTCAAAGATATAGTCTATTTCTAGTGGCTCAACTGTATATTTTGTTACATCTTTTCTTTTTTCTAATACTTGATAGAACTGACACTCAAGACCAGATCTGAAATACAATTCTTTGTTGTTTTTTTTAGAATAAAAAAAACCAGTTTTAAACTGTGTAATCTTTTTTGGCTTTTTTCTTATAGCATCTCTTAGTATTATTGGTCTAAGAGGATAATCTTTAGGTATCGTTTTATCAGGATGTTTAATAGCATAGTGCTTTTTGAGTTCTCTTAATGGCATTTTACATTCAGGACATAAAATATAGTCAGTTCCTTCTTCATGATTATTTAATATATGATTTCTGAATCCATCAAGATTATCGAAGGATTCAAAGCATACAAAACAGGTGTATGATCTTTGTTTATTGATCATCTGTTAAAATATTCTCTTTATCCTCAGATGAAGCTACTGGCTCGCCCTTGAGTTTGTTTTTCAACTTTTTTACAACTTCTTCTTCATCAACTATTTTTATTTTATCAGCTTTTGGTTTGTTAAATCCAACAGAGTTGTTTACTACAGGATCGCTTGATTTATCATTTAGTGCTTTTTCAACATCTACAGCAGTAAACACTACATCTGGTTCTAGTTTGTGTCTGGAATCTTTATCCATAATTTGTGCAAATACCATTCTGTCATCTTCCCCAGCAGCATAATATTTGTCTTCAAATTTGAAAAACATTATTAAGTTATGGGAATCAAAAAAAGAACGAATTGAATCTGCATCGGCTTCAGTAAACATGAATGTTCTAAAGTCTAATAATTTATAATTGTTTTTCATATTAACATATATATTATATGCAAAAACTAAATTTTAAAAGGTTTTTTGTGGAAGCCGATGGAGCCGATGCAGTTGGGGCGCTTACCAGCTTTTTAGGAATAGATCCAAAAGACATTCCAGAAGTCATGGTTGAACCTAAGTTGTTGTCCCAAATGGTTTTTGGAAGCCAGCAAGTTTCAATAGCGCCATACGAAGTGAAGCCGGTTTATCGCAATGGCGCATGTGTTGGCGCTTATTTAAAAATTAATCCAGAACATTCAAAACCATCTTATGTATATGTTAATTCATCTTTGAATAGCAATAGAAATAAACAAATTCAAGGTGGAATTTCATTAGACAGTTTAGACAAACTTTTAACTTTGGGACTACAGGCACAATGATGAAAAACTTTAAAAAGTGGTTGGAACTTAAAGAATCTGGCACTTCAACAGGCTCTGTTGTTGGTCATTCTGGCACAGATAGTGGTGACATAGCTGGATATAAAAGAGTTGCTATCGGCGGCAAAAGCAGCGCAGATTTAAATCAATTCACAAAATGTGGACTCGGTGGATGTCCAAAGCCAGAAAAACCTGCTAAAAAATATCAACGATAGCACTATATTAATGTGTAACCTTTATTTTGTTTACTAAATTTTGTTTACTATTATTTTTATTTGTTTTTTGAATATTTGATAATATAATAAATATGAGCACAAAAGGTTACAACTAGGGCAAATATTTGCCACGGTTCTGGCGGGGTTTCCGGAAAACCCCGCCAATTTTTTTTGCCTTGATTGTTAATACAAGTTGTCTTACAATTCTCCATAGCACAGGAGAATTAAATGGACGCTCTCGATCTCGTTCCTAATAAAAAAATTCAATGTCTTGATCATGGATTTGTTGAATTAGTTGATGTAATGCCAAGAATTGTCCCAGATGGGCAGACTTGCGACTATGCTATTTGTCAAATGGCTAGAACGAGTTATGGTTCTGGCACTAAAACAATTAATGAAGATAAAGGATTGATTAATTACCTTCTTAGAGCAGCGCATACTTCTCCTTTTGAAGCAATAGAAATTAAACTACACATGAAAATGCCTATCTTTGTTGCTAGACAAATGATACGGCATAGATCTAGCAGTCTTAATGAAATTTCAGCAAGATATAGCATTATGAAAGACGAGTTTTACTTGCCAGAACCGCAAGAATTAAGATTGCAATCTGCCACAAACAAACAAGGAAGTGATGGAGTTGTTGATCCGAAAGAAGCTGAAAACTATTCTAAAGTTATAAAGCAAATATGCCGAGATTCTTATGCTTGGTATGAGAATATGATTAATTCTGGCGTTTCTAGAGAACAAGCCAGAATGATTCTTCCAGTAAATCTTTATACAGAGTGGTATTGGAAACAAGATTTACATAATTTGATGCATCTTATGGCTTTGAGATGTGATTCTCATGCCCAATATGAAATTCAAGTGTATGGAAATGCTATTTTGGAGATAGTAAAGTATTTGTGTCCTTGGACTATCGAAGCTTGGGAAAAATATCATCCTATGCGTGGGGCAGTAAAATTGACTAGTCTTGAGAAAGACGCAATTAAGAAATATAATATGGAGAATAATTCTGCTGGTTTGATAGGGCCAATACAAACAGAAAATAAAAGAGAACAAAATGAATGGACAAATAAGGCAAAAGAGTTAGGTTTTAATATATAGAATACTAAATAGTTATTATGGAAAACTTTATTAATTGGCTAAAAAAAGAAAAAGAAGTTAACACAGAAGAAATTAGCACTTCTGTTTCTGTAGATGACATTATTAATAATGTCAAAGCAGTTTATGCAGATAAATTGGACATACAAAGCGAACAGCAAGTTAATGCTGCTAAAATTGCTGCTCCTCAAACTAAGCCTATGGCTTCGCCTACAGTAGCGGGTGGTAAAGGACAGGTTCCCGGCCCTCAGCAAGGCAAGCCTCAAGTAGCTAAAGGTACACTCCCAGCCCAGAAGCAGCAGCAACAACAACAGCAACCACAGCAACAACAGCAACAACAGCAACAACAGAAACCAGCACCCGGACAACAGGCTAAGCCTTTGGTAAGTGATGGCGGTACTGTTCCTGTAAAAATAGGTAATCAAACAGTACAATTGCCTTCAGACCCAGCACAAAGAGCAAAAATGTTACAGGCTATGTTACAGCGTGGACAGGGACAGGTTAAAAATTAAAAGCCTTGCATTTTAATACAAGGCTTTTGTTAGTTTTTAAATGATTTTGTTTAATTAAAATTTCCATCTCAATTTTCTTAAAGGAAATCCTTCTACCCCTGAGTAGCAGAAAGAGTCTCCTTGTTTTAGCATTCTATCTATCACAGAAGAATGTGCATAAAAGCCGCCAACTGGAGCGTCTCCTGGTCCACGATTACTGCTACCCATGTAGTTACCCCATGAGTTTAGTATAAACCCATATTCTTGACCTTCTATAGTAGCATATCCTATAACTGCCATTTGATGTGCCCAAGAACCTGATGGACGACATATTCCATTTTTATCTCTTGATGTTGTGAATCCTTGATTAGATGCGATGCTCAACGCATATCCTTGGGCTAATGCTTTTTTGCAAGAGTTCCAATCAGATATTTTGGTAGTTGACTTAACAGGATGTTCTTTAACAAAAGGCTCTAAATCATTTGGTACGCCGCTGCTTCCCCATTGGCGACATAGTGATTGAGAGTAATTTGTTAAATCGTATTTTCCATCTAAAAATACTCCACGATTAAGAATGCCATAAGTATTAACGAATTTAGCACCCCATGCGCCAATAGATCCATCTCCACGTCCTAGTGATCCATTACCAATTTCAACTCTGCTACCTCCATATACAACTTCTTGTACAAGAGGTTGAAATTCTTCATTTTGTCCTTGTGCTATTTCTACACACATAACATGCTCTACTGCAGAGCAACAACCAAATGCAACACAACTTCCTACTTGTCCTTGGTTGCGAGTTGGCAATAAGTCTCCAGTAACTTGCTTGGCAAAATCCCAGAGATAAACATGATCTGGAAGTTCTTCATCTGCAAATCCATAAGCTGGCGTGTCTGCAAAGTCTTTAATCGGAAGAGTTTCAACTATCGCTGATACAGCTATTGGATCGTCAATCCAACCAAATTCAACTCCATCTGGAACATATGTTATTGAACTATCAAATCCTTCATTGGCCAAATTGGCCATATATGTTAGGTAATGGTCATTAGACATTTATGCCTCCTAGAGCTGTTAGTATTTTGTTAAAATTAGCTTTTATCTTGCTTCTTACTTCTGGAGTTAGAATAGTTTTACTATCAGTTCCAATTTCAGCATCGGATTTGTCGGCACACATTTCTCTAATAGAGTCAATTTTTCCAGCAGCGAGAGTTCTGCTTGAAAATGATTTGACAGCATTAAAAAGATCTGCTTGTGTTTTATGCATTGGATTATCTACTTCCTTTAGGGCAAAAGAGTAGATGCTTAGGAGCTTTTTTACAGAAGCCGCCTTATCTGATTCTTGTAGTCCTCCATACATGCTCTGAATGGCTTCATTAAACTCTTGATCTGGTGGTGTAGGAGGAGTTGGAGGAACTGGTGGCACAGGACCTGGGCCTGGTGGTACAGGTCCGGGTTCTGGAGCATTTCCTACAATTAAAGTTGTTATTGCTGGATTGCTAGGTTTGTTGTCAATGCTGGTGTAGGCTAAAACTCTGTATCTTCCAGCCTTGGATGCAACAACAACAGTTGTTTTTTTATCTGTCAACAAGTTTGAAGGAAATACGGAAAGTCCGCTATCTAGAGGAACGAACTGTACTATTTCGCCTTTGGTAACTGCCGTTATAGGTATGAATACAGATGGTTCTCCTTTGATTGTTTCGGGCAAACTAATATCTTGGCCAAAAATTAAAAATGATGCTACTAGTTGTAAAAACATTTCTTCTCCTTATAGTTTGTGTAGTTCGTGAGCGTCTTTTTTGGTTGTCCATTCTTCTATTGCTCTGATTACAGCATCAAGCAACTGAGGTCCATATTTCTCAATTAGGAAAGGCAATAGTTTTTCAAAAATAGCGCTAATTAACTTTGGATTTAGACCTTTGATATCTAAGTCTTTGAAAAGGTTTGCTACTTCTGGGTCAGATTCAATAATTGCACCTATGCCAGCCAGCGGGTCTTGGTCTTGTGCTACAAGTCCTTTGGCCTTATCTTCTTTGCTTTTCCATAGTGCGACTACAAAGTCTAGAACTGTGGGTCCAAATAAGCGTAAGCATTCCATAACAAATGGAAAACTGAACCCATTCTTTAGAGCGGAGGAAACAACAGAAAGAACTGTTGGGCCATATTTTGATAATATTTCTCCTACATCTGAAGCTGACATTCCTAGAGATTGTGCTTCTAGAATACCTAGTGGTTGCACATTATTTTCTGCATTGTTGTCTGACATGATTAATTGCCTTTCGGTTGTAAGTTGTCAAGAATATCCGTGAATAGTTTGAGGTCTTTTGGAATACTGCCAAAATAAACATTTTGTTTTTTTGGGTCTTTTACGATTAACATTCCTTGTGGGAATGCTTTTGCGGCATCTTTGTATTGATCATCAGATAAAGATGATATATCAATAGTTTTAAATGTTATATCATTATATTTGCCGCTAAAGTCTGTATATGGAACATTTATAATCTTATTTTGTTCTGGTGTCAAAGAATTGTAGTTTACATAAATAGTTACAGAATATTTATCTGATGGTTTTTCTGGTGATTTCGCACCTTCTACTGTTATTTTTGTATTTGCAAAATCAGTTAATCCTGTTTTTAAATTTGCTATAGCAAAAATATTTATTGTTGATAAACCATCAACATTGTTAAAAGTAAGAGATTTTTTTGAAACATCTTCTTTATATGTGCATGGTCTGTTGGAAATTACAAGCCATTTGACAGACCCTTCTGTTCTTGCATTTATTACTATGTCTTTGGCCCCGGGAAGAACTTTAACATCTGGAGTAATTTCAAGACCGGGAACAGTATTTAATTTTTGTGACTGAGATAAAGCAAAACCTGAAAGTAAAAATAATAAGGCTATAGATAAGATGTTTTTCATAGGTGCCTCTCCTTACTAATTGTATGTATCCAAATGGAATTTTTTCCTACACAACACTATATTGAATTTGGGAAGCGAAATAATTGCTTGCCATGTTTTTCTCCTGCTCTCAGAGCGTGTAATTTTTCGGAATTACACGCTCTTTTTATTTTATGGACGAAAAAATATTATTAGACTTTTTAGCAAAAGATGTCGAATCAAATATTAAAATTAATGTAATTGGCGATTCAATGTTTGATGAATATCATAATGTTGAAGTTAAAAGGATAAGTCCAGAATTTCCAATACCTGTTTATAAGTCTAATTCTGAATCTGCATCGAGTGGTCTTTTGCCCGGTGGAGCAGCTAATGTTGCTGCACAAATGAAGTATTTTAACGTAAATGTTGAACTTGTATCTTTAATTACCGATTTAGCTAAGGTTGTTTTTGAATGTCATGATATTGGAACTTCTCATTCCAAAATTATTGATAATATGCAAATTCCAACCAAGCGGAGAATTTATTCTGATGGAATACCGCTTGTCAGGTGGGATATTGAAAAGGAGAATTTTGGATTAGATGATATTAAAAAATATTTGATGGATTTGGTCATTCCTCCAAGTGATTTTAATATATTTTCTGATTATTCGAAAGGATTGTTTAGTTATCCTTGGTTTAGGAAATTTTTTAATCAAGCTCCGTGTTTAGTAGATCCAAAAAATTCAGAAATAGATTTTTGGCAAGATTGTACCTATTTTAAGCCAAATAGCATCGAAGCCAGATACTTATCGGAAAGAAAAAATTGGAAAGATCAGATTGAATATTTTATTGATTCAATTAGATGTAAAAATGTTGTTATCACACAAGGTGGAAATGGAATAGTTGGCAAGGACGAAGAATATTTTGAATACAACCCAAAAGATTTATCTGTAAATCCAGAAAGCTTGGTTGGTGCTGGAGATTGTTTTGCAGCATTTTTATCGATGGCGGCATGTCGTGGTTTCAAATTAGAAGATGCAGCAAAAATAGCATATGTAGCTGGCTCTTTGTATGTTAAAAGGAATTTCAATAAACCTATATGTCCCGGCGAACTACTAATACATGCAGGAATTAAACACATAACTGCCCCTCAGATTCTACAGAATCGAAATTTTAAATTAGTAGCTACAAACGGATGTTTCGATATAGTTCATGCTGGCCATCTTCAAAGTTTGCGTTATGCGAAACAACAGGGGGATAGGCTTGTTGTATTAATAAATTCTGACGAAAGTGTTGCAAAATTGAAAGGCGACTCTAGGCCTATTTTGCCACTTCATAACAGATTACAGATGATTAAGAGTTTGGACATGGTCGATTTTGTGGTCGTTTTTGATGAAAACACCCCAGAAAACACACTAAGAAAGATTATGCCAGATGTTTTGGTCAAGGGTACAGAATATGAAAATAAGGAAGTGGTCGGCAGCAGTTTTATTAAGGAAGTTAAATTGGCTCCTATGATCAAAGGAATATCCACAACAGATATTATAAAAAAAATAAAAAATTTATAGTAAATATTATTACTATGAAAAAATTCTCAATTTGGATAGAAGAACGATTCCACGAATTAGCAGCGCCGGGACAGCAGCCTGCTACTGGAACAGCGCCAGCTACTACAGCAACGACAACGACGGCTAGTACTGCTATAGACCCTAAAAATCCGGCTTATAAGGCTTTGCTTGGGAAAAATTTAGATGCAGCCGCAAAACAGAATAAAGTCAAAGGAAGTCTTGGAGATATATTGAATACCGTTATGGCAGCAACTGCTGCTGGAAAAACATTATAATGACCTTCAAAGAATTTATAAATATGGATGAGCATAAGTGGAATAATCATGGTGGAGATAGGATGAAAACTATGAGTTCTCATATTAGAAAGGCTTTGCATACAAGTAAGAAGCCATATATGGGAAGCATACATGCTTTTAAGAATAAAAGAGGAAAATAAAATGTTTGTAGATATTGGATTTGCCGAGTGGTTGTTATTTTCAGAAATGGCAGTTGGTGGTGCTCCACATACATTTCTACAAAAAAATCCAAGAAAGCCAGATCAGCCAGATCAGGATTTTATGGTTATAGCTGGGAACACATTTCCTGTAAAAGATGATTTAAAAACTGCTGGATTTCAATTTTACAACCCAACAAAAACATGGAGTATGCCTAGGTGGAAGTATAAGAGTATTAATCCAGAAGTAAAAGCAAACTTGGAAAAGAAAGGAATTAGTTTTGATCCTTTCGACATGCCCAGAGAGCAAATGTTGCCACAAGAAGCAATGGAAAAAACTACTGATGATAAAGTAAAAGAAGATATTGAAAAAATTGCCAAGATGAGCAAAAATCAACAGTTTGATAAGCTAGATGAAATGTTAGAAAAGCTTATCGATGATATTGGCACAATGACAGACGAAGCCAAAAAGAGTCAGTTGGTTAAGGACTTCTTGGCTATGGCGGCTAAATTATATCAATATTCTCCAAGAAACCAATGGCTAATATTTATTCAAAATCCTAAAGCTACGGATGTTCAAAGCATGACTAAGTGGCAAAAACTTGGCAGAAGACTAAAGCAAGGTGCTGATAAGAATAGAATTGCAATCTTTATTCCAATAGCTAAAAAAGAAGAAGCGATAAAATTAACTCCAGAAGAAGAGGAAAGATTAAAAGACCCTAATATAGAACCGTGGGAGGAGATCGAGCTTAGGGATAAGCAAAAGGGTGCGCCGACTATTTATGGATATAAGATTGGTTATGTTTACGATATTGTAGACACAGAGCAAATTCCAGGTGCAAAAGCATATGATCCAATATCTTATAGAACAGATAAGAATGAGCCAGTTGAGGAATTAAAAGGAATTGTTACAGCGTTATTAAATTATGCAAGCGAAAAAGGAATTCCTGTAACTTTTGAAGGCATGGATATAAAGACTGGGGGATTTGCAACTAAAGACAAAGTGGTAATAAATAATACTTTTGATGGGATTAATAAGGCATCTGTGCTAATTCATGAATTAGCACATAAGTTTTTGCATTTTGGTCCTGATCGACCAAATTATAAAACTAAAGAAGAATATAAAATCGGAGAACTTGAAGCAGAGTCAATAGCATCTATTGTTCTTAATTTCTTTGGTTTCAATCCAACTACTGCTCCAAACTATTTAGCTTTGTGGCGTGGTGATAAAAAGCAAATCAAAGAAAGGTCTGCAAATATCAAGAAAGCTGTTCAGGAATTCGTTAAAGCTATTGAGAAATACTATAGAGATTCTCATGTGCATGAAGAAGATGCCGAAGCTGAATTTCAACAACCAACAGCTTAATATAAATACTTTAATTGATTAGTTTAAATAGATACCAAATATCTATATAAATAGCTATTTACACTCGTCTTAAATCATATATAATAGAAGTGCTTGGTCTGAATGTGATGTGTGCAAGAAAGGATTTTGTTTATGTTATAGGAGGTTATTATGTCAAAGCGATTTGATTTCAATGAAGATGAATTCTTCAAGAAAGACGATGACAGCAGCAGCGAGGAAATTAATTTCAGAGATGAGCTTTTTGCGGCGCAGCAAGAGCAGACAGATCTGATGAAAATGGATGTAGACGAGAAGATTCTTAATGATGCGATAGCTTTGTCGAGCAAAGATTGGTTTTGGTGTTTTAGGAGTGCAAAAAAGAAGATCGAGATTATTGCTCGTACATATAAAAGTTTGAAAAAAATTATTGATAAGAAGTAAAAAAATAATTTTTACTAACTTTATTAACCGGAGAGAGAAATCCTCCGGTTATTTTTTTTTGGAGTCTAATTATGCCGGTTTATGTTTTTACTTGCGTCAAATGCAATCATTATTATGAAAGTTTAGAATCCTTTGATCCATCTGGAAAATACAAGCATGTTTCTTGTCCTGCATGCAATTCTAAGAAGAAAAAGATGGGTGTAACTGCAGCAGCAATTAAGTTTACTAATCCTAAAGATACAAGTAAATTTGATAACTTCGAATATCGTGCTGGCTATAATTTAGAGCAGGCTCAGAATCTAAGGAGAGAGGCAGAAAAGGCATCTCACGTTGGTTCTAGCCCCTATAATGCTATTGATGATATTAGTGGTGGCGAGCATTTTGGGGAAGTTGAATAATTTAAAGATGGGAGAGTTTAATGAGCAAGCTTAGTGAAATAGGAAAGAATTACAACAAAGAGCAATTCGTAGTTATTAATGAAGAGATTAGTTTTGACGAGTACTTAGATAAAATTTACAAGAATCCGAAGCTTATTAGAACATCATATCAAAGACTATATGACATGATTATGTCATGTGGTTCATATGATGTAGAAAAGTATCGTAAGGTTATAACACATTATAAGTTTTTTGATGATTTGTCTATTCCAATTTTCGGATTGGAAGAGACTTTGGACAGATTTGTCAAGCATATTAAAGGTGCTGCAGGGTTTTATGGTACAGAAAAGAGAATTTTGTTGCTGCATGGGCCTGTGGGTAGCTCTAAGAGCACCATTTGCAGGCTTTTGAAAAAAGGCTTGGAAAAATACAGCCGTACTGACGATGGCGCATGGTATTCTTTTAAATGGGTCAACCTTCCTACTGGAGCGGATGGTCTTTATGTATCTGATACAGATATGTGTCCTATGCATGAAGAACCTCTGCGTCTAATTCCTGCAGATTTGCGACAAAATGTTTTAAGCGAGTTGAACAAGATTCACAGAGAGCAAGCAGATGAAAATAGCTTGCCTACTCTTTACACTCTCAATGTTGAGGGTGATCTTGACCCTAGATGCAAGTTTTTCATGAAGAATCTTTTAAAGAAGTATAATGGTGATTGGCAACAGGTTGTTGAGAATCACATCCGTGTTGTTAGAATGGTTCATAGTGAAACTGATAGAGTTGGAATCGCAACATTTCAACCTAAAGATGAAAAGAATCAAGATAGCACAGAGCTAACTGGCGATATTAACTTTTCTAAGATTAGCCAGTTTGGTTCTGATTCAGATCCAAGAGCATTCTCTTTTGATGGAGAACTATGTATTGGAAATCGTGGTGTGGTTGAATTCATCGAAATGCTTAAATTAGAGCAAGCATTCCTTTATGATTTGCTTGGAGCATCTCAAGAAAAGTCAATTAAGCCTAAGAAGTTCAGTCAGATTCAGGTTGATATGGCTATTGTTGGCCACACTAATCAGCCTGAATTCGAGAAGCTTAAGAATAACCCGTTCATGGAAGCTTTAAGGGATAGGACTGTTAAGATTGATGTTCCATATCTTTTGAAGTGGAATGATGAACTAAAGGTGCTTGAGCAAGATTACGGTCCAGATAGGGTTAGACAACATGTTGCACCACACACTCTAGAGATTGCATCTCTATGGGCAATTTTGACTAGGTTGGAAGATGATAAAGACGGAAAGTTGTCATTGGTTGAAAAAGCAGAGCTTTACAATGACAAGATGTTACCAGGATGGACTGAAGATAGCGTAAAGGAACTGCGAGATAAGTTCCCAAATGAGGGCATGAATGGCGGGGTAAGCGCAAGATATGTACAAGATAAAATTGCAAATTGCTTATCTGACAGACATGATTATATTAACCCATTCATGGTTTTAAATGCTTTGCAAGATGGATTGGACAATCACAGTCTAATTACTAATAAAGATCAAGCAAAGAGATATGCAGATTGCATTACTTTTGCTAAAAACAAGTTAGATGATATTCTTAAAGCAGAGGTACAAAAGGCCTTGATTGGCGATGAAGAAGCTGTTGTCAGATTGTGTGCCAATTATATTGATAATATAATGGCATATATTAACAAGTCTAAAGTAAAGAATCCTTATACTGGTCGTGAAGAAAGTCCAGATGAGAGGTTTATGAGGAATATTGAATCTAAGATAGATATTCCAGAAAATGGTGTTGATGACTTTAGAAGAATGATTGCAGCTTTTATTGGTGAATTAAGCCATAAGAAGAAGCAGTTTCATTGGGATTCAAATGCTTTGCTAAAGAAAGCTTTTGAGGCTAAATTATTCGAAGATACCAAAGACCATATCAAGTTATCAAGTTTGCATGTTAGTGGCGCTAGCGTCGTTGACGATAAGCATCAAGAAAAAATTGATGCTATAATTGAAAGGATGAAGTCTTTGGGCTACAACCAACAATCTGCAAGAGATGTGTTGGATTATGTTGGCTCAATTTTCGCCCGTGGTGATTTAGCAGACCAAGACTAGGAGATCTGAAATGGTTGCGAATGTGAAGAATAGTTGGTTGACTAACGTCAAGAACCTTCAACTTGTTGATGATCTTGACGAGCATTTGATGAATGCTTGGGCATCTGACGCTACTATGGGCGAGTTTTTGAATAGCTTGCCAGATAATCTCAAGAAAGCTTTTCTCAACCTGACTTTAAATGTTCCTGTCAGGACTGAGGATGGATTTGAGATTTCTTTGAATCTGCCTTCTAAGTGAGTTTCTTGATGGGCATCTTGTTTTTAATTTATATAAATTTGGTTATTCCAAATTATGAGTTAAGACAAGATGCCCATATAATTCAAAATATAATTTCTAAGAGTGATGATAATTCTTTTTTTGGAGTGTTTGGCGAGAGCAACAAGAGGCTTACATTTATAGAATTATCTAATAATAATATAACTAATAAAAGACATGCCTTATTGTTCAAGAATCAGCATACAGAAGTTTTTGTTAATAAACATATAGACTCTTTAGCAATAATTTATGGAATTAAAATAAATGTAAAAAATCAGGATGTTCTTTTGGTAGACAAAGTAATTTTTTTTGAATATTGAGAAAAGGGGCTGTTATGCCTAGAAAAATTGGCGAAGATCACAAAGAGTTTCGTGATGTGGTTTCCGGTAAGATTCGGAAGGCCCTTAAAAAGTTTATCAAATCCGGCTCTATTTTCAGAAGCCGAGGTAAGAATGGCAAAATTTCAATCAATATTCCAAAAATTGATATTCCTCATATCGTGTACGGAGAAAACAACTCCGGGGTCGGTAGAGGAAATGGAAAACCTGGTGATGTTATTGGAAGAGATAAAAAGCAGTCGGGAGGAAAAGGAAACCAAGCTGGGCAGGATGAAGCCGAAGGAATAATGATTAACTTGGATTTGGAAGATGTTTTAAAATTTTTACAAGATGAATTAGAACTTCCAGATCTGCAACCCAAACAAGATAATGTATTTGAAGATGTAAAAATTAAATATAACAATATTTCTTTAGTCGGCCCAGAAAGTTTGCGGCATACTAGAAGAACGATGTTAACAGCATTAAAAAGGCTGTGTAGCACAGGGGAAATTAATAACCTTCATACTGTTCCCGGTTATAAAGATCCTGTGAGACTAATTACCCCAATTAATAGTGATAAGAGATATAGGCAATATAAAGAAATTAGGTATCCATCTACAAACGCATGTATAATATATGCAAGAGATGGTTCTGCTAGTATGGATACTGCAAAGTGTGAAATAGTATCTGATATGGCATGGTGGATTGATGTTTGGATTAAGAGATTTTATAAACGTGTTGAAAGAATGTTTGTTTGGCATGACACTGTAGCACAAGAAGTCGATGAGCAAAAATTTTATAAGTATAGATTTGGAGGGGGAACAACTTGTTCTTCTGCTTTAAAGCTTATTTCAAAACAGTTTGAAAATAGATTTCCGCCACATAAGTGGAATATTTATGTGTTCTATTTCACAGACGGAGAAAATTATGATTCTGATAATGCAGAATTTATAGAGACTCTAAGAAAAGAGTTTCCAGATAATTTAGTTAACTTTGTTGGCATAACACAGATTTATGCTTATGATTACAGGAATTCTGTTTTAGAAAATGTTAAGAAAGCTAAACAAGCTGATGTGCTTGGCGAAAATGTAAGACTTGCAGAAATACCCGGAACACAAGACAACATGGGGGATGCAAGAAATGAAGCTGTGTTAAAAGCTATAAAAGATTTGTTAGGCAAAACAAAAGTAAGTTGAGGTTAAGATGACAGAGAAATTTATGTATGGTTCCTCGTTGCTGCATGGAAGTGCAACAACTCCTGGAACTCCTATTTCGCCAGAATTAAAAAAACTCATTCCAACTATCTTGCAAGAATGTAAAGATTTTGGTTTGGATTTTTATCCTACTGTAATTGAGATGTTAACTTATGATGAGATGTCAGAAATAGCTGCATATGGGGGCTTTCCTAATCGATATCCTCATTGGCGCTGGGGAATGGAATACGAAGAACTTCAACGTGGTTACATGTATGGACAACATAGAATATATGAATTAGTAATTAATACTAATCCATGTTACATTTATTGTTTAAACAGTAATACTTTGCTTGATAATGTTACTGTTATTGCACACGCTACAGGACATAATCACTTTTTTAAAAATAACATTTATTTTAAACATACAAGTCAAAGCATGATGAATGAGCTTGCCAATCATGGCAGCAGAATCAGAAGGTATATGTCTCGTTGGGGCAAAGAGAGAGTTGGTGAGTTTATTGATCATTTGCTTAGAATTGAAACTTTGATAGATCCTACAAAAGCATGGGAAACGAGAAAAGTTAAAGAGCCGGTTATTAAGGATACAAGAAAATACAAGTATCCTAAAAGAATTAAAATTAGCAAAGATGCTATGTATATGGATCAATGGATTAATACCAGAGAATACATAGAAGCAGAAAAAGATAGAATAGAATTAGAAGAAAAGAGTGAAGAGCTTAACTTACCAAGCGCCCCCATACGTGATATTTATGGGTGGATTAAAGACAACTGCAATCTAAAGCCTTGGCAAAATGATATTATGAGCATGCTTTATGATGAAGCATTATATTTTGCACCACAAGGTGCTACCAAGATGGCAAATGAAGGATTTGCTAGCTGGATTGATTATCATTTAATAGCAAAACAAGGAATGTGCGCATTAGGACAAGAAAGATACGATGATGGCATAGTTGACTATTCCGTCCACAAGATGGGAGTGCTTGGTGGCAAATATTCTACAAATCCGTACAAGCTTGGGTTTTGCCTCCTTTCCGATATTGAGGAAAGATGGAACAAAGGTCAGTTTGGCCCCGAGTATGAGGCATGTGATAATTTCAAAGTAAAAGAAAATTGGGATTTAAAATTAGGTCTTGGCAAGGAAAAAGTATTTGAAGTTGTTAAGTATTATGATGATATTAATTTGATTAACGAATTCTTTACACAAGAATTTTGTGATAAGTATCAATTTTTTGATTGGGAAAGACATCCTAATGGTGAATATGTAATAAAATCTAGAGATCATAGAGAAATTAAAAAGAAGCTAATTAAAAAGTATATTAATAGAGGGTTGCCAGATATTCGTTTGGTCGATCACAATCACTTGAATAAAGGCATTTTGTTGCTTGAACATAAGTGGGATGGCAGAGTTCTTCATAAGCCATATTTAGTTGAGACTTTATCATCAATACGTTTTATTTCGGGTAAGCCAACTATGCTTGTAACAAAAGATGAAAATGAAGAAGAGCAAATATATGTTTGTGAGAATCAAGAAGTCATTCCCATGACAAGAGAAGAATACAAGAAAAACTATGGAGCCATAATCGCATGAATATTTTATTTTACCTTTTCGTATTTTCTTTTGTGTGTTATGGGATGGTTGTAGCACTTGGCCCAAACGAAGTGGAAAACTGAGTTTCAAATTTTTTAAGCCTCCGTATAATCTCGAATCATGGAGGGCTTATGAGGGGCGTTAATTTCCAATCGATGCTTAAAAATTGGGACTCTATCATACACAAGTTGTGTGAAGAAGTCTCAACACATGATGTTTTGGAAATAGTAAAAAATCATATTCAACTAATGGTTGAAGAGTTTAATAAAAATAAATTGAATTCTTCAAAAATAGAAGAAGCCTTAAACCATGTTTCTATTGCTTTGGAATTGTTGAATCCAGAAAAATGATAGTTTTTAGGCTGGTTTCAAAATGAAAAAATCAATATGATTTTTAGAATCTTTTTCAAGATATTTGGGCACACATAAAATGAAGGTAACAGGTTTCGAACATCTTCATTTACACACGGATTATAGTCTACTGGACGGATTTGGTCAGTGTGAAGAATATTCTGAACATTGGCATCATCATGGGCAATATTTTTGTGTGTCTGATCATGGAATGATGGGAGCAGTTCCAAGGCAAATCAAAGCTTGCGATGAAATAAATGATAAGTATGGCAAGGGCAAGCTCAATCCCATATTTGCTATAGAACTTTATGTTAATAGGATGCATACTGAAGCAACTCCTACGGAGGAAGCCAGAGATAATTTTATTGCACAATTGGGGCCAGAAGAGCTAAGCGAATTTAAGGTAAAAGGAAGCCATTTGTTGGCTATTGCTACGACACAGCAGGGATATTCGAATCTTGTTCAGCTTTCATCTTGGGGATTCCTCAACGGCTTTTATAGCAAGCCTAGAGTGAATTACGAGATGTTGCAGAAGCATAAAGAAGGTGTAATATTTACTTCTTGTTGCTATGCAAGTGAAATAGGTAGAGCTTTCGATAAAAAAGGGCCAGAAGCAGCCGAAGAGGTGCTGGTCCGATATATGAATATGTTTCAAGGACAGTTTTATCTTGAAATAATGATGTTGGATTTTAAGAAGCAGAAGCCATATGACCAATTTATTATTAGTATGAAAGATAAGTATAATTTGCCAATAATATTATCACAAGATGTTCATTATTGCAAAAAAGAAGATTCGCATTATCAACGTCTTATGTTGATGATTCAGACTAAAAGAACATTACCAGAAATCAATAAGATGATTGCAGAAAATGAAATGCAAGATTTGTTCGAATTGCAGGATACAAACTTATGGATGAAAACAGAAGAAGAGTTGAATGCATTTTGGCAGGAAAAATATACTGATGTAATTCCTCTTGAAATATTTGAGGAAGCTAAGGCTACTACTGTAAAAATATGTGAAATGGCCAAGGGTGTCGAAATTGATCGCAGCATAAAGTTTCCTATTCAGGATGACGAAAAACGAGCTTTGGCTCAGGCCATAGGCGAAGGATTCAAATTTAGAAATTTGAGTCCCAAGGGGGAATATGGCCGCAGGGTAAGTGAAGAATTTGACATCATTACTAGAAAAGGATTTGCAAGTTATTTTCTTGTGCAAAAGAAAATGACTGATGAAGCACGAAGAATATGTCCGCAGTTACTAGGCTGGGGGGATGGAAGAGAGGCGGTTGGTCCGGGGCGTGGAAGCGGAGGAGGTTCTCTTATACTTTATTTGTTAGGTGTGACGGATGTAGATCCTATACGACATGGCCTTCTATTTTCTAGATTTTTGAGTGAAGCTAGAGGTGGTAAGCAAATCAAATTGAAGTTTACGTGATGTTTCTCCTATAATATCATGGGGGAAGAATTTTATGTACATATTTTTTGAAAAATTATTTGATCAGGAAAAGTGTGATCAGCTTACAAAAGAATTGCTTCAAGCTCATTATGATGGCAAAATAAATTTCGAGGGAAATTCCGCACATTATGGGAATTCTTATGGTATTGGCCGATTGCCTACATATGAGCAAGTATTACATGAATTGACTCCTTTGATAAAAGAAAAAACAGGCATACAGAACATTACTGTGGAGAATTCATATTCTCGAGTATATTTTAATGGAAGCAAGCTTGAGAAACATATTGATAGAGATGGACTTGATTTAACTTTATCTGTTTGCACATATAGCGATATTAATAAACCTTGGCCCTTATATGTTAAATGTATGGATGGAGTCGTAAGAGAATTTGAAACTGCCCCAGGTGATGGCGCACTCATATTAGGAACTAAAATGGAACATTGGAGAGATCCTTTGGTTTGCGAAGAAAATCAAAAAGTTTTACAATCATTCTTTCACTGGAGAATACATCATGCTAAAAAGATCTTTTGATGATGATTGGAAGTGGTGGATATGGACTTATGTTAAGAATACAAAAAACAAGGAAGACTTATTTACTATTTTGTTGAATGCGGAATTTGAATGGGAGCTTATAGCTAAGGAGTTAAATTTTTCTCCTTTGCGAAAAATGAATAATTTGAGAAAAACCAGACAAAAAAGATATGATCAAGAGGGGGAAGATCAAGTATATGTAAGAAATTTATACAAACAATTATCAGATAATCCTCGTGTGCATAGGGTTGAAACTCATAAAGCAGAGATTTATGAGATAGATGACTTTATATCAAAACCTGATTGCGATAGAATTGTTGATATTATGTCTGAAAATCTCATTCCATCTACTGTTACTAATCCAAATGAAGATATAAAATATGTGCGAACATCTTCTACTTCTCATTTAGACAAAAATTCCAATTCATACATAAGTCAATTCAATGATATGGTCCACAAGTTCATGAACATACCTATTGAGAATGGGGAAGAAGTACAGGGTCAAAGGTACTTGCCGGGGCAAGAATTCAAAGAGCATACTGATTGGTTTGATGGAAATCTTGAGTACAACAAATCTCATTTGACGGCTGGCCAAAGAACTTGGACTTTGATGATATATTTGAATGATGTAGAGGA
Organism: uncultured Acidimicrobiaceae bacterium; assembly: GCA_964453335.1. GTDB lineage: Bacteria > Actinomycetota > Acidimicrobiia > Acidimicrobiales > CAIXPF01 > VGBO01. Next base: position 185,219 of record CAYVOK010000001.1, on the reverse strand, counting down.
GGGCGGGGAAACCGAATTCTCTGAGATTGGTTATTCTTTTAAACCTAAAAAGGGAAAAGCTATTGTATGGAATAATCTTTATGATAATAGACAAGGAAACCCTTTTACAAAACACGCTGGGAAGCCTGTTATAAAAGGTGTTAAAAACATTATAACCAAGTGGTTCAGGGAAAAGAGCACAGTTCCTTTTATCCCTACCATGATGCCAGATAGCCCATGATATGGAGAATCAAATGCGTGAAATGCTCGAGAAGTTTGCAACAGAAAATGATCTTGAGTTGCTCTTTTGTGATGGGCATGATAACGCAATTATGGGACTAGGCAGAAAGTTTAATTCTTTTTCAATAATTTATAGTACAAAAAAAGTTATTGAAAATCTTATGAAAGATATGGATTATGACGATGCCATCGAGTATTTCGAATTTAATATAGCAGGGGCATATGTTGGAGACTCTACTCCAACATTTATGCTTGACGATGGTTTTTGGGAGTAAGCAATGAGCACCAGAATGAGTTTGTTTTACAATACAAAAGATAGTCTGTCACATTTTTACAAAGATGTAGCAGATGATCTATATCATATTGAAAAAGAACAAAAAACTTTAGTTAATGTCAGTCTTAGTTTAGAAGAAATTATTTCTATAGCTAAATCTGTTGATTTAAATGAATTAAATAGACAAGCAAATCTATCTGATGAGCAGATAGTATCTTATACTACTTCAGAATATCATAAAAGCAAAGCATGTTCTGGTTTATTAGAATTATGGGTATCTAGAATTTTTGGTAATTCTGAATTGCCAGAAGCAAAAAGGATTGAAAATGGTATTTGTTATTACAAAAACATTAGGGATGGAATAAGAAAAGCCCTCAAAGATTCTGAGGGCTTTAAAACAGATAAAATATTTTATGGGTTGGAAAATTTTAAATAACATTTTTCCATTTTTTGTGGTAGTGTCTATCAATCCAGTTTGCATACTTGTTTATGCAACCAACATCTTTTGCCTCTTTCATTAGAGCGCTTAATAGATTGTCGTTTTCATTTGTTAAATAAACAATATATTTAATTGCTTGAATAGGATCAGGATGATATGCTCCACTTGAATAAGCTACGACGAATGGAGCTTTTTTCTTTTCACATCCACAATGCTCTTGTAATTCTGTAACGCTATCTACTACAGGACTTTTGTCATCAAATTTTACGTTAGGAGTTCCAATATCTCCTAGTCCTTCGTCTTTAACTTTAATTTCTTTGGCTATATAATCATTTGGTTTGTTTTTCAATTGTGCTGGAAATTTAACCTTTGCATCATGATAATTTTCAGGAGCGGCTGGAGCTTTATCCATTTTCAAATCATCAACATCCACGGCTTTTTCTATTGTTTTTCCCTTGCTATTCAAGTATTCTAGGAATGTTTTGCGAGCCATTTTACACCTCTTTATTATTTATTGTTTTATGGAGTTTTTTTGATGTCGATTGAAGAATTGAAAAATATTATAAATGATAAATCAAAGGAATCTGAGCTTTTATCTCATCCAAACTTTGCTACAAGACTTAAGTGGGAGCTAATAGAAACTGATGTGCAAGACATGTCAGATTACTTTTTAAATATGTATAGAAAAGGAGAGCGGCATCCTAATAAACATAATTTGTTAATACCTGTGATATTAGGAATATGTGAAAAAGTAGATTTAAATATTGATCCGGCTACAAAAATGGGAGAGTTTCCGGATGTTGATGTTGATTATTTACCAATAGTTCGTGATTATTTGAAGAATGAGTGGGCACCTATAACTTTTGGTCCTGATAAAGTTTGTAATATTGGCAACTATGGCACTTTTGGATTAAAAAGCACACTTATCGATATGGCTAGGGTTCATGGTCTTGATAGAACAGAAATTCTTAATATTACTACAAATTTAAGAATGAAAGATGATGAAGGAGATCTTCTAACTTATGAAAGCGCTTTGCGGTTGTATCCAGAGTTGAAAGAATATTGTGAAAAGCATCCAGAAGTCGCTACTGCTACCCAAAAATTGTTGCATAGAAATAGAAGCATGGGCAAGCATGCTGGGGGATTAATTTTATGTAATAAAAAAATTGATTCATTTGTGCCATTAGTTCGAGGTAGTGAAGGGGAAGCTGTATCAGCATGGGTAGAGGGTTTGCATGGCCAGGACCTTGGTCCTGTTGGTTTAATTAAGTTTGATCTTTTAGTGGTGAAAAGTTTGTGGCAGATTTGTTTGACCGTTAAATTAGTTAAAGAAAGACATGGTGTTGCTAGTATTTGCGCAGCCCCTAACCAGTGGGACTGGAGTGATTTGTCATATTTAAACGATCCAAAAAGTTTAGAGATGGGCAATCGTGGTGATTTAAGATGTGTATTTCAATATGATTCAGAAGGCATTCGCAAGCTTGTAAGAAAAGGCGGGATAGAATCTTTTGATGATTTAGTTGCTTATGTTAGTTTGTATAGACCATCAACTTTACAAATGGGCATGGATGAAACCTATTGTCTAAGAAAAAAAGGAAAACAAGAATATGAAATACCTGCAATTTTACAAGATGTATTAGGCAAGACTTATGGAATTATGATTTATCAAGAACAAGTGATGCAGATTTTGAGTATTGTTGGAAAAATACCTCTTAGAGATTGTTATCAAGTAATAAAAGCCATTTCAAAAAAGAAAATTGAGGCATTCGTCAAGTACAAAGATAAGTTTGTTGAGAATGGTCAAGTTACACTTGGTCGTTCTAAGGAAGAGATGGAAAAATATTTTGAATTGATAGAATCTTTTGCAGGCTACGGTTTCAATTTAAGTCATGCCACGGCTTATTCTTATATAAGTGCAAGGCAGTTGTACTTGAAGGCCCACTATCCATTAGAGTTTTATGCTGCTACTTTAATATGCGAACAAGATGATGAAAAGATGCGAGAATATATTACTGAAGCCGAAAATCATGATGTAAGTGTTAAAAATATTGATTTAAATTTAAGTAAAGAAACTTTTTCTATTCATGAAAATCAAATTTACATTGGGTTTGGTAATGTAAAAGGAATCGGGGAAGAAAAAGCTAAAAAAATAGTTTCTGGGCAACCATATTCTGGCTTAGAAGATTTTCTGAGTCGATTTGGCACCGAAGCAAATATTTTGAGAGCTTTGATACCATTAAGGGTTTTCAATGAGGCGCATCCGTTAATTTTATATAAATTCTGGATTCATTATTCTGACTTTGTTAAGAAAAATAAAGATAAGAGAAAGCGATTTGAAGTTTCTTATTCCAAGTTCATAAAACAAGTACAAGAGATTTTGCCTCATTCATTTAGAACTATTGAAAAAATTGATGTGGATTTGGTCGATGAAATAGCTGCATTCGATAAAGAAGTATCGAAAAAAGTTGATGACATTCGCAAAAAGGCTGCGGCTGCTGTCGCTAGAAATACTGCGACTGCCCTGCAACCACCCAAGCTGTCGGAATTTGATGCGGAGACTATTAATTTAGAAGATGGCGACTTAGTTACTTTATTAAATGATGTAACAGTTGCACAAAAAACTTATTTTGGTTTTGTGTGGGACAATCCATTAAGGTTATCACCAGATTATAGACCTGGAAAAAACTTTGCGGAATTTAATATATTATGTGAATCTGGTATAAACATGGCTGCTGTTATGTGTCAGATATTAGAAGCAAAAGTAAAGAAATTTAAAAATAATAAAGGTCAGTTTCTTAGCCTCACTGTAATGGATGACAATTTTGAAGTAGGACGAATTACAATGTGGGATGATGACTATCAAAGATTTAAGGATGATTTAAAAGAAGGCAATATAATTAGTATACAAATAACGCCGCCTTCTAATGGATTTTCAAGTTTTACTTTCTTTTCTCCTCCGAGAAATGAAAGGTATAAACTTCCGAAAGATAAAAGCAAAGATTTGAGGTTATGCTTATTAAGAAAGGTATAAGTATGTCAGATGAATTTGTGATTGACGAGACTAATTTTCAAAAGTTTTTTAGACCCGTTGAAGACGGCCCTCCAAAAGAGGGGGAAATTTTAGCCACTTTCAGAAGCATGGCAGAGCTATATGATGGCGAAATAAAAAGAGATATTGTAAGATTGTTGTCTACGGAAGAGCTTGGACCTAAAATGGCAATACAAATTATGCAAAAGATTTGTAAAGCAGATGAAAGATGGGCTATAAGACTTGTAACATTGATATGTTCCGATTTATATCATGGAATGGCTGTAGAAGATGTGTACAAAAAACGATATGAATTCATGGTAGAAATGAAATTTTATGCTAAAAGAGAACATGTGCCAGAAAATGATAAACATTGGTCTACCATCGATGTCAAAAATATTAAAGAAATCGAGCTTCTTGAGCGTAATATAATAGATGATGAAAAAGTTATCAAAGAAGAAAATACGGCAGTTCATTAAGAATGGTATATGTGAAATCCCTATATTGTATTCAAATGGAAATATAGCATTTTCTTTAGCAGAAGACTTTAAAAAAAGAATATGTGTACCTTGTTGGTATGACTGCAGAGAAATATTTCATGCTGACTATCCAAAAGGTAATCATATTTTTATAAATCATAAAAAAAATAATAATGGAAGACTAAAAGACTTTTTGTTTTCTATAGAGAATCATTTGGAATTAAAAAATAAATCAGAATATTACAAAACTGTAAGAAAAACTGGGACTTTATTTATTTTATCAAAATTTTGGAATGATCCGATAAGATTTTCTTTGCTTACATTATTAATAAGAGCTGCAGCTTATAATAATCTTAGTTTGTATAGCAATAGAGTTTTTACATGTTGCAAATACCTAAGTGATACAAAGCCTGCTGTAAAATTATTCATGAGTAAGAAGTTTGAATATAAAGGACAAATGTATAGTTGGTATAAGCAATTTAAATATTTATCTGCTAAAGATTCTGAGAAATTGCTGTATTAATCATAGATACTAAAGTTATTTACAGAGGTTCAATATGAGTAATTCTTGGGAAAATGGCAAAGATGAATTCAACAAACTATGTGGTTTGTGGGATAAAGCATTGAGTGATGGCATATTTAATGATGCCAATCAATCTAAGCCAGAGCCAAAAGATTTTTTTGGTAATACTCATTTTGATGTATCTGAAAAAATTGATGGTGATGATGCGCAATATTGGGATGATGTCATATCCAGATCTGGCGAAATAATGCCAGACGAAAACATGATGCTTATGGAAGCAGCAAAAAAAGAAGATAAGAAAAAAGAAAAAGGCTTGGGAGATTTAGGTGGTGATAAGCCTTTTGATTTATACAAATCTCGAGTAAAAACTAGTCATCAAGTAAGCGGCAAAGATGCGAGTATTACGAAAAAAGTCAAGAAAATTGCAAACACACCTAACTTTGTTTCTCCAAACAATGTTGGTCCAGATACTAGAGACAAAGAAGGCAAGACCAAAATTACTGATGGATTAGCAGCATCTGGTTCTTTTGAAGAACTTGAAAAACTAAAGTTGAAGCTTTATGACCTTGAAGTCAAAATGAATGGAGCCAACGGTCTAGACGAGAAGAAGGCCCAGTCTTTGAAGAAGCAATTCATCAAAGTTCGTGAGAAGATTGAAGAAATCAGCGATGGTTTCGGTGGAAGTTACAAAGATAGAGAATATTTTAGCTAAAATTATTTAACAATAATTATATTATTGTTATGGAAAACAAATTTAATATTCGCTGCATGAAGTGCAAGTGGTATAAACTCACTACTGGTCTATCAGAAGATCTGAAGGACTTGTATGAAATAAAAAATCATTGTACAAACTGTGGTAAGCCAAGAGAATTTCGATGCCCTAAGTGTGGCACTCCGTCAAAGATGCTGAGACTTAAGAATTGATTCGAAAACTTTTTAATTATAAATTTTCAAACAATTTGGATGGCAGGCCACTTGTCAAAGAAAAGCCGCTTTCTTTAATATCTTTTCATAAAAATATTTATAGAAATAAAGATTGTCCGACTATTTATGTAATTGGTTTTGTTGAGTTTGGATGCGAAACATTTTTTCCTCTTTATGTTTTGCCGAACATTATAAAAGAAAATCCGAATCATAGGATTGTATTTGTTGGATGGAAAGGTAGAGAATACTTTTATAAACATCTGGTTGATGAATATTGGGAATTAAATGATGAGTACATGTGGCTAAGAAATTATGCTAGAGCTATGAATCATGAGTCATGTAATTTAAAAAAAGTTGAAAATTATCTTTCGAAAATTGGAATAGTAATAAATAGTGATTTAGTTGGCAACAATTTGATAGAATTCATGTGTTTGGATTGTAATTACAAGTCGGGTTCTGCACGGCATGTAAGAGGATGTCCTTCTTGTGGATCGGGTAATTTGAGACAGTCTCTGTTATCACAACAAACTTATTTTAGAGATAATTTACATTATTTGCCAAATATATCACAAGAAAAAATTGATTGGATAAAATCAATAATACCAAAAAATGCTGTTGCTATATTTGCTAGGAAAAGAGATGCTTATGGTCGAAATTTAGACGCTGTATTCTATTTGAAACTAATAGCTCATCTTAAAAAGTTAGGTTATAACCCAATATGGGTTGGGGAAAAGCAATCATCATTAAAATGCCCATCGAAAGACATATTAGACTTTTCAGAAATGAAAGAAAGCGATGATCTTGAAAATACTATAGCTACTATTTCTTGCTGTGAGTTTACAATACAATTTTGGACAGCTTCAACTCGTTTGAGTATGTTAGCGAATACAAAATTTTTTCTTGTCGAATGCCCAGATCAAATATATGGAAACGGCCAAGAAGGAATTCGTCTTCGTATATTTAATACACATAAAACACCACATAAGTTATTTCTTTGCAACTATAATAATTTTATAGAAAATTTGGATTTGACCTTTAGTCATATTGAAAATGCTATTCATGATTTTGTTGAAGGAAACTTTGAAGATAATATTGATATGATTGAGAATAAAAAATTTTTAGAAGGGTTGAAAATAAAAAATGCATTCAGATAATGAAAACTACATTGAAAGATATGTTTCAAAATTAGGTATAACAAGAAATAAAAATACCAATAAAGAAATTTCTTCTATTCAAAACATAAGAATTTTTTATTGTTTTGGTGATATTGATTCTACAATAATGTTTTGCAATGTAGTTTATCCTCAAGTTGTATACGACAAAAATTGTTACAATATATTTTTAACATGGACTGGCTTTGAAGTTTTAAACAAATACGCAGATGAGGTATGGTCATTTAATGATGAAAAAATAACTGATATGTTTTACAAAAATACAGAAGGAATAACAAATTCATCAAATGGAATTTTTTCACTTACAAGAAATTTAAATGAAAATTTTATACATGTAGAGGGTCCTGAAAAATATAATAAATATTTTGAAAATTTCCTACAAGATTATTTTAAAGATAATTATAAAAAAATCAATTTAGTTTTGCCAGACATTATGAGTCAGTCTATTATAAGTGATTATGTAGTACAGAGAATGTCTGGAGAAGAAAAAAAGGTATGCATAATACCATTTAAATATGCATATCATTGGGATGCTAAAAAAAAGATTTGCATAGATCAAAATCAAGATGTATTTATTGATGTAATTAATTTATTAGCAAGTATTGATTATAAGGTTTTAGTAATACAAAATTCTTTTACTTTAGATTTAAGTAAACATATTAATAATAATGATAATATAACAATAATACAAGAATCTAATTTTAGTAAAATAATTGCCATGATTAGATTTTGTGGAATGTATGTTGACATTTTTTCAAATAGTTTTGTTTTAGGCGGATTAGCAAGAACTCCTGTAGTTTCCGTTATAGACAAACCTTCATGGATGGCATTCAAAAAATATGAGGATGTAGAACTTTTCATGCAGAAGCCATTTTACACATTCATACCATCTTTTAATTATTTTTCAAAAACAGAGATGAATACCAATAAGGTCTTCATGCGTAAAATTGTAAATACAATAAAATTCTTCTATAATAAGATTGTAGGAAGTCCAAACTATCCTAAAGAATTTAGTTTTGATGTCGAAAATTTTTGCAAATCAAAACTCAATTACTTCCGTACCAAAAAAGTTTTTTTCTTGAGGAGTTCAAAAAATGCGTAAGGCGAATGTCAGAGTTGAAGCTAGAGATCTACCATATAATGCATCTAGAGAAGAAAGAGAAAGAAACTTCAAAGGATTGATGAGTGCTTTTAGACAAGCTTGTAATAAAGCTGGCATCATGAAGCAAATCAAGAAGAAGGAATATTATGAATCTCCTTCTATTCTTGCAAGGCGTAAGAAGAGAGAAAAAGAAGCTACTATGTTGAAATTAAAATTAAAGGAATTGTTCCCAGAGTCTGGAACTCCAGTTAAAAACAAAAATAGAAATAGAGATTGATATGCCATCTAATAAAAAATATAAAACATTTAATGTATATTTGGAAGAAGAATATCAAGCAGTTCTTAAAGAGAGTGCTAAATTATCTGACATATCTGTAAGTCAATTGTTAAGAAATTTGATTAACAAATATGTTAAAGTGGAAGCTGGTACAAAAAAAGTTGTTTTAAATATACCGATTGAAGTTGTGCAAAATTCTGAGGAGCTTGACAAATGGTTGACAACCAAAAAAAACGCTTTGATGAATTATTTCAAAACTTCTTCCCATTAAAAATAGTTGATCCTGACAAAATACCTAGGCCAGAAAACCTTTATGATTTTACCGAGTGTGAAATAGATTTTTACATTAAACTCGCAGTAAATATGCAAATATTGTGTTCTGTGAAAAATGGTTATGGACTTTCGGCTGTTCAATGTGGCATTCCTGTTAAATTATTTGTGACAAATGACGGTACAAGTCAGTTCAGAACATTTATTGACTGCGTTTATGTTGGGCTAGATGAAAAAAAGAATTCTTTAGAAGGATGTTTAAGTTTAAGGAATTCTAATGGTAGTATAAAAAGATTCATGGTTCCTAGACATGAATATATAAATGTAGTTGGCTATGAGCTTTTTATAAACGCTGTAAACAAAAAATTAGATAGTTTTGATTCAAAATTTTCTGGTATATCTTCCATTATTATGCAACATGAAATAGATCATCAAAATGGAATCTTGATAGAAGAGATTGGTCAAGAAGTAGAGGTTTTTTAATGCCACTTTCAAAATTGCAAGTAATTAATGTCTGCCAGCCAAAAGATGGAGTTGCCTGCAGGTATCTTTCCGAAGATGAATTTTCAAGTGGACTTTATTTTTGTTTAAAAAAAACTAGTCGCAAAACAGTCATAGATCAGATGGTTGAAAAAAGCATAAAGTCTAGAAAAGATACTTCAGATATGCCGATTGGAGACAATTGCAAGGGATATCCTTTGCTAAGGCATGTTGAAGTTGGATACGATAAAAAAAATTGAAAAAAAGAAAATTTTTGGCTGGAAATATTTTGTCTCATGGTCTACAATGCTGCGTTATGGGCAGGAGGCCAGTAATGTCGAAGCTTTTCTTCAATTCTGATGATTTGTCAAATGTCTTTGATCCTGTTGAAGACAACGATCAAATTAATATCTCTGATGTAGAAATAGACATCACCAAGCCAGAGTACATTCAAAATTTGTACTCCAAGGTATTTGGGGAAAATGAACAAATTACTGAAAAAGAATTAAAAATAATTAGCACTTTCAGTATTGAAAAGAGTTTTGAACGAGCCGTAGCTTTGTGTCATAAAATGATATCAGCTTATGATCCGTCTCAAGATGAAGATGTTTTGCGAGAACAAGAAGAAGATTCTGACCAATCTGTAGATTGTTGTGATGATTCTACTAAATTGATTATAGATTGCCATAATAATCTTATAGAGAAAAAAGTTCCTCATGTTTATAAGGCGGGAATGCTTTTAATATCTGTTTTGAGAAGGAAGAGTTGATATGTCTGACTATTTTGAAAAAAATATTAATTTCATTAACCAAAACTATGAAAGGTTTCAGATACCTAAAGAATTTTCTTTTTTGAAAAAGTACTTTAATACAAAACCACAAAGAGCATTTTTAAAATATTATTTTGTCATGCGAGATGAAAGATGTTTTTCTAGACACACAGGATACGCTGCTCATTCTTCTTTTACAAGCAAAATGAAATCTAAATTTAATTATTTTATGGATATGTATGAAAAAGCTAAAAAAGAAATGGATTTTGAAGTTCTTACTAAGTTAAATGCTAGGGAGATTATTTTGACTAAAAGGCTGAGATGAATAAGAAATTTTATGAAATAAAAAAGTGTGAAGGCATAACTACTGTTTATTTTATAATTAAAAGCCGTGACATAAATCAAAATAAAAGATTTGAAATTAATGCTGACGAATTTTTGTCTTTAAATAATACTCTTATTGACTATTCAACTAACAAATATATATTTTATGCTAAAGATGTAGAATTAGTAAAAACAGAAAAGTTTGTTATAGAAATGTATATCAAAGACGAACCAAACAGTTTCAGAAAAGTTTTGCCCGTGCCTATTAGATCTTTTTTCAAATCAGGATACGATGAGTTTTACAAGCGTGTGATGGACGAAAATCCAGATTGTTTTGCGGAAATAATTCAATTTTACAAATATGGAAAATGATATTTTTTTTATATGTATGAGTATTATGAATGCTTGGCGAAACGGTCATGTATTCAATAACTATAGTTCAGTAATTGCTACCAAAGATTTCGAATTTATTGATTTGTCTATTTTTCCTAAAACAAAAACATCAAATGAGAGCATGCTAATTTTAGAAGTATTTGGTCGTGACATAGACTATTATCAAACAAATATTTATTTAAATTTTGTACCAAGTGTTAATTTTGTTGCCTGTGCTCAAGCAAAAGAAGTTGAACGAATCGTATATTGGGGCAAAGATATTGAAGGCAATTTGAAGAATTTTTCTAATATTTGTTCTGAATTTAAATATAATCTTGGAATGGCAATAGATTTATTAACGATAATAGATAAATAATTTTATGATTAATTATAATAAAAATACAGAATATTCATGTGATGGCAGTCCTAATATATGTCCAGATTTTACAATTAAAAGACATGATACTAGACCTGTTTTTAAAGTTGATATTACAGACTGCGACGAGCCTGTCGATCTGACAGGCTTAGTCATTGAAGCTAGTATGTGGCTTAATACTAAGTTAAAATCTAATATTGATTCTTCTGTTACTGCAATACAATTTGCTGATAATATTGGATTCGAACAAATTAATGAAAATACAATAATACAAATTGGAGACAATCGTAAGTTCGAAAGAATGTTAATTGATTATATTGATGAAAATACCAAAACGGTTTATGTATTTAGAGCACAACTCGATACAAATGCTTATGCGTTTACTAAAGGGTCTAAAATAAAGCTTTTAAGATTCCTTAATGCACCCGCTCAAGCAGAATTAGAATACAAAGATATAGAGAATTTAGATGGCACAGTTTCTAAAAATACTTTAATAAGAAGCACACTAATTTATGAATGGCAACCAGATGATACTTGCTTTTGGGGAAAATATTTCTTAGAATTTAAAGTAATGGAAGTTCAACCAATTGTAACTCCTGTAGTTTCTAATATACCCAACTATCATTGTGGTTTGGGAGCTGGTGTAGTTTGGGCCAGAAGATTCCCTTCAGATAGGGAAGGTTTTATTATCAATATTTTTGATTCTCCAACAGCAGAATAGGAACTTTAAATGCACTTTGACAAGAATAGGTACTTCATTAATAATAAAATTCGTGCTAACTTTGTTCGTGTAACACATGGTAATAGCCAACTAGGGGTCATGCCGATTCAAGAAGCTCTTAATTATTCATACCAAAATGGCTTAGATCTAATTTTGACAAACCCGCAGACTAATCCGCCTCTCTGTATTGTGGAGGATTTTGGCAAATTCAAATATGAGAACAAAATACGTGAAAAAGAAACTAGGAGAAAGCAAAAAGATGCTTTGATGGTTAATAAAGAAATACGTATGACACCTACTATTTCAGAACACGACTTACAAACTAAATTAAAATCTGTAATAACTTTTTTAGAATCTGGAAAGTCAGTACAAGTACAAATACGATTTTCCCCAAGAGAGCTTAATCATAAAGACATAGGCATGCAGAAGATTGATATAATAATAGAGAGTACAAAAAGTATTGCTTCGGTTGAACAAAAGCCTACTTTTTTTGGAAGAGCTTTGGTCTGCAAACTTGTACCTTTGAGGAAGAAAAATGCAGTTGCCAGAAATGATATCAATAAACAAGCAAATTTATGATTCTATTCTAGATTATAAAAAATCTATTATAAAAAATACAAGCAAAGAACAGACAAAACCTTTTTTAAGTTTATTTAATAAAGAATGGTTTTTGGAAAATTTTCCTGACGTTTTTTCATTTTTTTCTTCTATTGATACCAGACATCCAGATTTGATGGATTTTTTAAATAATATTTTTGATTCTAATTTTTTAGAAAAATCAAAATCTATTGATAGTATAATTAAATTTTGCACAACAAAAAAAATTAACAATATAAATATATCTTCTGTTCTGGCATCAGTTTTATTGGAAAATATTAATAGTAAGATAATTAACAATTTAGGTAATCCAGAAGTAACATTAAATCACATAAGATTTTTAAGTCCATGCAAACGATGGTTGGCAAGGGGTTATAAAAATGTACAGGTAGTTTCACCTAAAGAAAGATATTTTAATCAGCTTATTCAAGAAGAAGAGTTAGAATATTTTGGCCATAACTCCATGAAGATAGAATCTTATCATGATTTACTACTTTCTAAATATAATGATTTGAAAAAAATTAATTGTAATTTTATGGCAAAAGAATTAGCAATATTAATTGATAAAGTCAAAGATAATCTAAATCAAAAAAAATATGGATTTTATAGGGTGCCTATAAGCAAGATCATAAATATTGTTTCTGCAAAAAAACAAATTGATATTGTAGAAATAATACCAATCAAAACACCAGATTATTTAAAAAATAGGAATTGTCCTAATTTTATAAGACTATGTGAAAGTTTTTTCGATAAAAATCATGGTGTATTTGATCATTATGCCGAAATTAAATTTGGTGGATGGAACACATCTTATTTGATTGGCGAAATAGATTCAAAATCATATTTTATAGGAGCCATATAATGCCTTCAGAAAATTTGAAAATTAATATTCATTATTCAGAGTTAAGAAAATTTTTGATTGATCTTTATAAGGAAGCAATAAATTCTTATGCTGACTTAGCTGAGTCTATTGTTGATGATAAAATGAGAACTTTAATTGAGAAAAAACATATTGGCGATGCAGCTTCAGTAGAGTTTAATGTTATGGATGATGCTTCAGAAAAGTATAAGAAACAAAAAGATTCTGGCATATCAGGATCGTGGGCTTCCTTCGATAGCACATACTCTTTTTCAGGTTTTTCATTACCATCATATAATAATTATTTGCAAAATTTGACAGGAACTGTTGAAATAAGTGGAAATTCTTCATCTAATTTGCCATATGTTGTGTCAGGTGACACTATAATGTTTTCAGGGGGCTCTAATTCGGCCAACTAACATAGAGGAAAAAAATGAGCACTACAAAGAAGGTTTGTGAAGGCAAAGGTTGCAAGTCTGGTGGCGGCTGTGGAGATTTCACGGCTCCTAAAGAAGTTCAGGCAGTAAAGGGATGTAATCCTGTTGCATCTCAAGTTTTGCTTGAATTGCTTACAGCACAAGAAATTATGAATACAAAGTTGCACTTGAATAATAACAAGCCAACAAATGAATATCAAGCATTTGTTTTGGCAACAGGTCCAAAATTTGATTCTGATGCATGGGGATTCAAGAAAGGCGATAGAGTTTTGGTATCTGGAGCAGGTGTGCCAGTTCCTAATTACGATGATAGCGAAAGAGACCGTGTCCTCATGGAGCCCCATTCTGTAAAAGGTGTGTTGTTGTCTTGAATTATTATGAAATTCTTGGTTTGCAAAATAATTGCAGCCAAGAAGAAATAGAAAAAGCTTATCGCAAAAAAGCTCTTGAGTATCACCCGGATAGAAATCCGGGTGATACTTCTGCACATCAAAAATTTATACAAATACAAGAAGCTTACGATATTCTAAAAGATCAAGAAAAGAAGCGGAACTATGATAATAGTTTAAATGGATTCCAAGACCAGTTTTTTGGCAACATGTTTGAGCAGGAAAATCTAGACATAAAACTAACTATAAATTTTAATATTTATGATGCAATATTTGCCAAACAGAAAAAACTACGAGTTTCAAGATCAAGGCCATGTGATACTTGCAGCGGAAAAGGTTATAAAACATTTGATTTCTGTAAGAACTGTAATGGTTCTGGTTCAGTAGTTAGTATGCCAAATCCTATATTCCACTTCAGAACTTTGTGTGGGAAATGTGTGGGAAAAGGAAGGATTCCAAGAGATAGTTGCCCATCTTGTCTTGGTCAGCGTTATAAACCGATGCCAGAAGAAGAGATTTCATACACTATCCCTAAAGGATTGCAGGATGGTATGGGATTGTGTTTAAAAGGTATGGGCAACTTTGGTGTCAATGGACACGTTGGCAATTTATTCTTAGATTGTAGGATAGAACAAGATCCGAATTATAAAATTGACGGCCTTAATTTGATTTCTACTAAAAAAATTAGATACAGCACATTGGTCTTCGGCGGAAAAGTAGAAGTACCTACTCCAGATGGCGATATTATTGTTGTTGATATACCAGCTAGCACAGAATGCCTTAGCAAATTTACAATTAAAAATAAAGGATTGTTTGATATTAAAGATACGCAAAAAAGGGGAGATCTTATAGTATCAACAGTTGTCGCCTTACCAAACAAAATAGAAAATCCTGATTTACTAAAAAGCGTCTTAGAAAGTCATGGAATTTAAAAGGCTACAAATGGGCCTGGAATATTCTTAATTTTATATTGTGCTTTCATACCATCATCGCCTAAAAATCTTGATTTGCAAGATGATATTCTAGAAGTATTTATACTTTTGTCTTCTGGATGTCTATCAAATATAACTTCTAATTCTGTTAGATTAGGAACAAAAGGTTTTTCGCCAGGAATTCTTTCATACTGATCTCTTGATAAATAAAGTGTAGTATTTTCAGGATCATCTAGGACAATAGTAATTGGATTTTGTCTATAAAAGAAATGTTTCACTTTGCCAATTTTTTTAATTTTTGGGATGTTAAATCCGTTGTTAGGCATCATGTCTAAACTAGGCAAAAACACGCTATGCCCAGATAGAGATTTGGTTTCATCTCCTTCACTTCCAGTTTGATCTGAAGTTAGAATTGAACCAGCTCCTACAAATTCCATAAATTGTTTAAATTTCATTTCGATTTTATTCATACTATAATATCTATGTATGATAGAAGTTAAATCAATACAATCATTTTTAATCAATATTGATGGCAATCAAAAAGTAGTATACTACGAGCCTGAAACAAAAACTTTGCTTGGATATACTTTTACAAAAGATCAAGAAGCAGAGATTATGAAAATAATTGATCCACCTATTAGTGAAATAAATACTGCGGTGATTACAGATGGAATTTTACAGGATGCTTTGAATATGAAGATAGAAGTGCAAGATGCTTTAGAAAAAATTAAGGAAATTTATGTCAACTGAAAATCTGAATTTTAAAGTATTTGATACATCTGCTGCTTTGAGAGGCATCTCAGACAGAGATAGGAAACTAAGAGAATCTAATCCAACTTCTATTTTATATCTTGAAGATGTTTATAGATTAATAGAAATAAAAACAAATAATATTGAAGTTCAAAATAAACTTAAAGAAGAAGCTAAAAAAGTACCTTATAAAGCTTTGGAGCATTTCGCTTCAAGATTAGATCATCTTATTGGCGTTAGGATGAGAGAAATTAATTTGCAAAGATCTGTTGAAAACAATACTTCTGTAATTGAAAAACCTTTAAGCAATCAATTGACACAAGAAGATCTAGTTTCGATGCAAGAGAATTTGTATAATTCTCTGGAAGATAATGGAGAAAATAATGTTGAAAAAACTGTGGCAGAAGATGCTGGGGAAGAAGCGCAAGAATCAAACTCATGATATTCTTGAAATAAATATTGTTCCAGACGTGCTTGAAGTTTTGCCAACAAGACAAACAGACGGTGCAGCAGGATATGATATTCGAGCTAGAATAGAAGGAGGAAGCTTTCCGCTTCTTCCATATATGCCAACAATAATAAGTTGTGGTTTCAAAATAGAAATACCAGATGGGTATCATGCTAAGATATGTCAAAGAAGCAGCATGGGTAAAAAAGGAATCATAATACCAAACTCACCAGGCATCATAGATTCAGACTACCGTGGATATGTTTCTGTTTTACTATTAAATCTAAATAATGAAATAATTCACATAAAGCATGGCGAAAGAATAGCACAAATGTTAATTGAAAAAAATATTGATGTTCAATGGAAATTTGTCAAAGTTTTGACAGAAACAACTAGAGGTACCGGTGGATTTGGCAGCACAAAGGAGATATGATGAAAATTTATTTGTCAATTACAGTAGGTCAGGAAATCAATGGCAGAAATACAATTGTTAAAATTGACAAGGCATCTACAAAAAAAGATGATATAGAAAGTTCTATCAAAAATGGGCAAGGAACATGGATTGAAAAATTTGATGTTCCTGGTGGTAAAGTAGACTTTTTTTGTGAAAGACATCTTCAAGAAGTAGAGGTTGAAAATGGATAACAAGTATATGCACAACCCATTAGAAGGAAATAAGCCAGAACTAATTATAGATTTAGATAAAAGTGTTGGGGTGCCGGTAAGTATAATTATTGTACATAAAGATAGACCAGAGTATTTAAATATTTTGTTGCAGAGTATAGTTGTTTGCTCTCAAAATTCTAGTTATGAGATAATTGTAGTTGATAACGGATCGAGTAGAGATACACAAGATTTTTTGACCGAAATACAAAAAGAAGTAAAAGTAATTAGAAATTTACAGAACCAGTATTGGTCTGCGGCAGCAAATCATGGCGTAAGAGCGGCAGATCCACGATCAAAATATTTTATTTTTCTACATGCAGATGTAGTTATATTGAATCCATCATGGATAGATTTATTAATTTCAGTAGCAGAATCTAATAATTCCGGTATGGTTGGAGTTGAAACTTCTTCATATGTAGTCGGAAATCAAAAAGTAGATTTTATAAGCGAATGGTGTATGTTAGTTAGTCGTGATGCTTTTAGTAAGATTGGTCCTTGGCCAGAGATTTTACCTCTTGTTGGCAACTCGTTTATTCTAACCGTTAAAGCACAAATTGAAAATTTTAAACCTCAAGTTATGAAAAATATAATTGCTCATCATTATAAGATTTTTTCTGTTAATAGCAACGATTATGAAGAAATTACAGAGAAAGCCACAGCTATGATACCAAAAATTTATCAACAAGTTCAGGCAACAGCACTATAAATACAATATGAGAAAAAATAAAAGACCATCCAAAAAAGAAAAACAAGATATTTTCACCTCTGCCCCCAGTCCTAAAAAAACTGCTGGTAGTTTTCATTTTGAGTTTTTAAATGCTCAGCAAAAAAAAGCATGGGAAACAATTGAACAAAATGAAATTACATTTTTGATTGGTCCTGCTGGGTCTGCTAAAAGTTTTATTAGCAGCGCTTATGCTTGCAGTTCTATTTTAACTAAAAGACAACAGAAAATTTTACTGACTAGACCAATCGTAGAGTCTTCGCATGGACTTGGGTACTTACCGGGTCCACAGCCACTCACGGCAAAAATAGTTACTCCAACCGGCTGGACTACTATGGGAGAACTTAAAATAGGCGATAAAGTCATTGGAAGAGATGGTTTGCCTACAGAGGTTTTGGGAATATTTCCGAAAGGCGAAAAAGAAGTATATAGAATTACAACAACGGATGGAACACAGACAGAGTGTTGTTTAGATCATTTATGGTATACTGAAACTTTTGAAAATAAAAAGAGAAATAAAAAAGGAACAGTAAAAACAACTAAAGAAATTGTTGATACTTTAAAAACAAAAGATGGAAAAATTAATCATTTCTTACCAAGAAATGAAGCAGTTCATTACGAAAAACAAAATCACAAATTGTCTCCCTATGTTATGGGAGTTTTATTAGGAGATGGATTTTTTGGAAATTCTATAAGTTTTGCAAGCGCAGACCCAGAAATAGTATATAGAGTAGAAAAAGAAATCGAGACACTTAATTTAACATTAACAGAACATAAAAATTTACATAGTCAAGCCAATAGTTACACTATTGCCTCTCACAATTATAGTTGGAAACCTGCTAGAAAGATAAAGGTTACAAATACAATAAATGGCGATCAAATATTATTCGAAAGAAACAATATTGCTGCAAATTATTTTGGTTTAAAAGAAAAAACGCTTATGTGCAGGTGCAGACGAGGATCAGTAATTGAAAATAAAAAGTTTGAATATTTAGATTTGGAAAATAAATTTACACATCCTGTTAAAAATATATTAATATCATATAATTTACTTAATAAAAAAGCATGGGAAAAATTTATACCGAATGAATATAAGTATTCATCTATTCAAGATAGACTGGACATTTTGCGTGGATTAATGGATACTGATGGCACAGTTCGTATTAGAAAAGGATATTCTGAAGCGAGTTTTACAACCACATCAAAAAAATTAGCGGATGATGTTATTGAAATAGTTAGGTCTTTGGGAGGTAGAGCTTGTTTGAGAGAAAGAAATCGTATCAATAAAAAATCTAAGTTAGCCAATGGTAGAGAAATTGTTTCTAGAAGAGAATCTTATGAATTTACTATAAGTTTGCCAGAAGATATGAATCCTTTTCATTTGAAAAGAAAAGCTGGTAAATTTAAATGTAATTATATCCATAGAGTCGGAATAGTTTCTATAGAAAAAGTGGGACATGAAAAAGTCCAATGCATAAAAGTTAACAATCCTGAACATTTATATCTTACCGATAATTTTATAGTTACACATAATACTTTCGAAGAAAAGGTTAATCCTTACATTACACCAATTTATGATGCTCTTGATGAATTAGTTGGCCCTGTTGGATTCCAAAGAGAAGTAGTAAACAAATCTATACAGATTAGGCCTCTTAATTATTTAAGAGGATGCAATTTTAACGATGCTATATGCTTGATGGATGAAGCACAAAATAATAATTTCAAAGAACTTATGCTGTATATTACAAGGCTTGCAAAAAATAGCAAGATGATAATTAACGGAGATCCAAATCAGTCTGATATATCTGATAGCGCTTTGATGGATGTTGTCAAAAGATTAGAAGGTTTGGCTGGTGTTGGAATAGTAAGATTTGATTCTTCCGCTATTGTAAGAAATCCATTAATATCTAGTATACTTGAAAGATTAGCATAGTGGAGGGCAATGTCATTTACACTAGACCCATATTATAGCGGTTCTTATACCGTAAAACAAATAACGAATGAATATGGCGGAACACTTTGTGCAATATATGATTATTCTGATACAGATAGAATGTTTTCTGGAACATCTACTGGCTTTGATCTTGTTAGATTTAAAAGAGATTCTATAACAAAGAAAATTATTGGATTTTCTACTACAGACATAATTCGAAATTATATAAAAGTACCTAAAGGTGAATATCCTTACTATGGTATTGCTTATTTAAATGATAATACATTAATTTATACAGACCTTCAAGGGTATGTTTGCCAAGTAAGACCAGGAGAGAATGTAGTAGGAAAAAGAGATAAAGACATTTTCTTAAAAAGAAATTATTTTGAAATACCTATGTCGTATTTTTCGGATAATGACACAGGAAAACTTCTTGCAACTGTAGGTACAGACACACAGGGAACATTTGGGGCGAGTTTTTATGTTGGTACTTATGCAACTTCAAGCAATTTTGCTCCTTTTAAAGATATTAACTTAACCTATACTGGTGTTGGAAGCTCACTTCTTGAACGTGGTACTAGAGGAATGGTAAAAGTTCCTACTGCATCAACTTTGTTCCCAAATAAATCTTTCTTGGTAGTCGATGGTGGATTTAAAATATATTCTTTTGAATACGACTCTAATTATAATCCAATAGGTTCATCAGTAAAACTTTTTGGAAGTGTGCCTATAGTAGGTGCTTGGCCTCCGAGACTAAAGGGAGGGTTTGTTGATCCTGTTACAAATGACTTCGTATTTTTTTGGTCAAAATACGTATATGTGATATCAGGATTTTCTCCTCCTACTGGTGGTGGAGACGTTGTAGTTCCTTCTGCAAACTGTTATTCGGCAGGAGATAATAGTGATGGCTCTTTTGGTTTGCTAAACACCAAAACTCCTATTACCTATTTTACAAAAATAGGAAGAGATAAAAATATAAACGATTCTAAAGCAGGGCAAAATTTTTGCGTTATATTGCAAGAAGATGGAAAGTTATTTGCATCTGGTTCAAACAACCAAGGACAGCTTGGCAATCCTACGGTAGCTGCTAGTTTGAAATTTTTACAAATGGGATCTGATTCTGATTGGAGTTATATAGCTGTTGGTAGTAATCATATTATAGCTCTAAAGTCAAACGGCGACATGTATGGTTGTGGATCGAATCAGGTAGGACAATTAGGTCAGGTAGCTTCAGTTCAAAATTTGCCAACTTTGACAAAACTTAACAATTTTAAATGGCAAAAAATATCAGCATTCCACAATTTTACTTTTGCAATAGAGGCAAATGGCACTCTCTGGTCAACTGGTGAAAATTTAAAAGGCCAATTGGGAAGAGGAACAACTGGAAATCAATGGGAGTTTAAACAAGTAGGTAAAGATTCAGATTGGGTTGATGTTGCTTGTGGATATGATTTCACATATGCAATTAAAGCTGGTGGTTCTTTATATGCTACTGGAAATAATGAATATGGACAAATGGGTATAGGAAATACAATCAATCAACTTAGTTTTATAAAAACTGCTGTAAACAATCCTGCACAATTTAGAAAAGTATCAGCAGGAACAATACACGGAATGGCGTTGACTAGGCAAAATGTTATGTATGGAGTTGGGTACAACTTATATGGTGAACTTGGACTAGGTGACACTAAAACTCGTAATACATGGACTCAGATTGGCACAGAAAAATGGTCTGACGTATCTGCAGGTTCCGCATATACACTTGCAATAAAAACCGATAATACTTTGTGGGGAGCTGGATATAACTATAATGGTACGCTAGGTTTGGGGACAAAAGCTTCGCCAACAGGCGATTTAAAATATTTGAATTTTACACAAATTTTATTGCAATCGGTAAGTGCGCAGCCTGCATGGTATAGAGCTAATGGTTCATACGATCAATCTATTGTTATTGCAAATTATAGTCTTACCACAACAACATCTACTACCACTACTACTACAACTACTACATCAACAACAACTGGTCCTCCTACGACATCTACTACAACAACTTCTACTACTTCAACATCTCCAATTCCTTCATTATTATTATACGGCGGATATTATGTTGCAGGATCAACTAATAATAGTGGAGTATTTGCTGGAACACAAACTACTTATAAATTGAATTATTGGTATGAAGTAACTTACAGAGTGCCAACTTCTGATATTTCATATAAAGCAGATAGGCTTTTTGGTCTTTCTAATTTAACTACAACAGGTTATGTTGCTGGTGGCTATACAACTGATGCAATTCCTAATTCTTATTCAAATAATATTACATCAATAAATTATGCTACTGATGTGGCTACTCTTGAATCATCTCTATTGATAAGTGGTAGATACTACGGGGCTTCTCTAAGTGATGCAGATAGTAATAAAGGATATATTAGTGGGGGCTACATATCTGGTTCAACTGTAAACTCTACTGATACTTTAGATTTTTCTACAAACATCATAAGTTCTAGTGTGCAATCATATTTGTCTAGTAGAAGAGCTATAATTGCATCATTTAGTGATAATAGCGCAAAAGGATTTTATTTGGGCGGTATAACTGGAAATTTAGACCAAACAAATTTTGGATCTGTTTCTTTGATTGATAAAATGACTTTTGCAACAAATGTTATATCAATATCATCTTTTTCTCTTGAAGATAATACATTTGGAGGCGTAGGGCTTTATTCATCATATGGTTATGGTTACTATGCAGGAGGATATAGAACTGGATTTAACCAATCAATTTCCAGGTTGAATTTTACAGTGGAAGCTATAGAAACTTTAAATACTGCATCTATAAATTTGATTTCTTTGAATAGCGCTTCTTTAAGTTTAACTTATATTAAAGGTTTTGTATCTGGTGGAAAATTGAGTCTATCAGATTCTGAAACAAATGCTACAATAAACACCACATATAGAATATTATTTGCCATCCCAGAATCTAAAAGTGTTGCATCATCTGCTAATCTTCCAGAAGCCAAATGGGGACTAGCTTCAGTTTCACACTCTGCTAATTCTGCATGCTGATGTTTTGTTGCAAAAAATATATATAAGATATATCCTCAAAAAGGCATTAAATGGCAGTAGGTTACCTTTATACATTTGGTTCTAATAATCATGGTCAACTTGGTTATGGAACTTTTTCAAATACCTCTTACTCATCTCCTAAGATTGTAGGAATTAATTCCAACTGGACAGAAATATCTGGCGGTCATCAGTGCTGCTTTGCAATCAATACTGTTGGAGAGATGTATTCGTGGGGTTATGCAGGAAATGGACTTGCTCTGGGCACAGGGGCTGTTACAGATCAATCGTCGCCGGTTAGGATAGGCACTAGTTTATGGTCGAAAGTAGCTGCATTAGGAAGAATTGGTGGCACATCTGCGTTAGCAATAAGAAATGATGGCAAGTTGTATTTTTGGGGGTCTTTTGCTTCAAGTCCAACAAAACAGGCTACAGTTCCAACTTTATTAGATGCCTCTACAAATTGGACAAAAATATCTTGCGGATTGAGTTTTGGACTTGCAATAAAAAGTGATGGATCTCTTTGGGCAATTGGTCAAAATAATTATGGTCAATTAGGATTGGGAGATGAAGTCCAAAGAACAACTTTGACACGAGTTGGAACGGATAATGATTGGGCAGATGTTAATTGCGGCGATTTTCACAGTCTTGCGATTAAAACAAATGGCTCCGTATATGCATGTGGTCAAAATTACAGAGGTCAACTTGCTCAGGGGAGTACTACAAATCTTTCTGTATTTACACAAATTGGCACTAATACATGGTGGTCAAAAATATATGGTGGAGAGTATTCAACTTTACTATTAAAAAATGACGGAACAATTTGGTGTGCTGGTTCCGAATCTGATTCTACTTTTGGATACTCGGGAAATACAAATAAAACCACTTTATTTCAATCAACAGCTTTAGGTGGCGGTTGGTCTAAGCTTGGTATCGGCCATTTATTTGGCATAGGTTTGAAGACCGATGGTTCAATTTGGGGGTGGGGATTTCAACCAGCCGGTTTTTCTATAACTCCATCTCGAACAACTAATTATAATGATTATGTAGAAATTGCTGCTGCTTCTAATGTTGGCTTAGTTTTTAAGACAAGTGCAATACCAACTACTACAAGTACAACTACCACAAGCACTACTACCACAAGCACTACTTCAACCACTACTACAAGCACAACTTCTACATCTACTACTACAACTACTACAACTACTCTGCCGCCTTTATTGACTTGGACTCAAAGAATTAGACCTTCTAACTCTGTAGCATCCTCTGATTATGATGAACAAAATAAATCTTTTGTTTTGGTCGGCAATAGTGCATATGCTATTACAACTAACGATGGAATAAATTATCAAACAACAAGTATTTCGAATCATCTTGATTGGACTAGAGTTCAATACGGCAATGGAGTGCTTATAGCAATAGCTGCTCCAGGCGACAATTTCTCGAAATCAACTGATGGAGGAGCTAGTTGGATAAGTATTCCTTCGCCAAATTCTTCTTATGATTATAATGCTTTGGCTTATGGTAATGGTAATTTTGTAGTACTTGCAAAAAATACAAGTATAGCTTATTATTCTTCTAATAATGGTGTTAGCTGGTCTACATCTGCTTTGCCATTCGTTGCTGATTGGAACTGCATGGCATTTGGCAATGGCAGATTCCTTGCCGGGAATAATTCTAATTTATTTGCTACTAGCTCAGATGGTGGCATAACTTGGAGTCAAGCTGATTCATATACAAATGGTATTTGGACAGACATTACTTTTGGAAATGGATTTTTTATTGTGGTTGGGGCATCTACGGATATAACTCTTCGAACTTCTAATACATTTGGATGGATTCGTGGTAAATTGCCTGTTTCACAAAATTGGAATTCTGTAACATATTCAAATAGTTTATATGTAGCAGTTGGCAATTCAGCTCTGGCAGCATCTTCAAGCGATGGATTATCATGGCGAGTTGAAAATATGCCAGCAAGCGGTAATTGGAAGACGATTTCATATGGCAATGGCTTGTATCTTGCGGCTCAGGATTCAGGAAACTTAGCTGCTACAGCCGGAATAACTCCTACAACTAGCACTACTACAACTAGCACAAGTACTACTTCAACAACTAGCACTACTACTACATCTACAACAACAACTTCTACTACTTCTACAACTCCAACACCAATATCATTAACATGGTCATCTGGAACACAGCCACTTATACAAAGCTCTGTATGCGCATTTGGAAATGGCGTATTTGTATTATTAGATAATGTATCTAATTCATCTCTCGCAACATCGAATGGAGTTTTATATACGACTTCTACTACTAATATTATTCAAGGATGGAATGATTTAATATGGACAGGATCAAAATTTATTGCTGTTCCTGCTAGCACTTCATCTTCTTGGGACTCTTCAACAGATGGAATTTCATGGACAACTATTACATCTCCGGATTCTTCGGAAGAATTTAAATCAGTAGCATACGGTGGAGGCAAATTAGTAGCGGCTGGATATGGTACTAATAACTTTTATTATAGTACTGATGATGGAGCGACATGGAATCAAGTTGTTACAACTTTATCATCTAATTGGAAAAAAATTGCATATGGCAATGGAGTATTTTTAGCTTTATCTAGTAATAATCCAGTTTGGTTCAAAAGTACAGATGGCATAACATGGAATCAAGTTGTACAAGGTAGTTCAATTACATGGACTGATTTTGAATTTGGCAATGGATATTTTTATGCTCTTTCAGATGACGGCACTGTTGTTTCAACTTTTGACGGAAGTGTATTTAATACAAGCAGTTTGCCTAGCTCAGGTAATTGGTCATCTTTAGCAATAGGGCAAAATATAGTTGCTGTTGTAGCACAGGGATCAGAAACAAAAAGTGCATTTGGAACTGCCAATAGCAATCCTTCTTGGACTTCGGCAACTATGCCTTCATCTGGAGACTGGAGGGCTGTAGCGTATGGCAATAATATTTTCTTTTCAAGCAATTATAATACAACTGGTATTGCTTATACAGGTTCTGTTCCAACAACTAGCACTACAACTACAACAACAACTACTACAACTACAACAAGTACAACAACTAGCTCCACAACTTCCACTAGTACAACTAGCACAACTAGTACAACTTCAACTACTACAACATGTGTTCCCGTTTGTGTTTCGGTAAATAGTTCTTCAAATTTCAATCAGACAGCGTTGTCATGCCCAGATGATGGTTATTACTATGAGAATGCTGCAATAAGTAGCGGCTCTGCAACACAAGAATTTGTAATTAATTGTACTGGAAATACTCGTGTTGAATGTTTTGCAAATAATATTTTTGCAAATGTTGATGTAACAATAAAAACATCTATATCTGCGACTCCATTTACAGTATCTGTTACAAACGCATCTCCTTTAAGTGCTACTTATTCTGTGTTGTCTGGTGGATCAATATCATTTACATTCCCTGCTTCAACAAGTTTTGGTGTTGCTGCAGTTTCTGGCAAAGTTATTACATTTAGATCTACCACAACAACTACAACAACGACCACAACCTCAACTACTAGCACAACTACTACTAGTACTACCAGTACTACAACTACAACGCCTATTCCTTCACCTAGATTGTCTTGGATACAAAGATTATCTCCTACTACTAGTTCAAAAAACATTTTATTTACTAATGGTAGTTTTACAATATTAAATGATTACAGTACTACATCGTATAAGACATCTGATGGCATAAATTTTTCATCTATTACTTTGCCAGTTGCTAAATTATGGAACTCCATCGCTATTGGTACAAATTACTATTTGGCAAGCACGGGAAGTTCTTCGTCTTTTTTGGGTTCTTCCGATGGCACAAATTGGTTAGAAGTTCCTTCTCCAAATTCTACTGATAATTTCAAAGCTTTAGCTTATGGTAATTCTAAGTTTTTGACTGTAGGATACAATACAACAAATGTA
This sequence comes from uncultured Acidimicrobiaceae bacterium, assembly GCA_964453335.1. Taxonomy (GTDB): domain Bacteria; phylum Actinomycetota; class Acidimicrobiia; order Acidimicrobiales; family CAIXPF01; genus VGBO01. The sequence goes on along the minus strand of CAYVOK010000001.1, from coordinate 158,719 downwards.
TATGTTAGTACGGATACTATTACATGGACATCAGGCACTTTATCTACAGCTAGAAATTGGACTGCGGCATCTTATGGATCTGGCAAATATGTTGTTGTTGCTGATAGTACAAGCAAGTATGTCTACAGTGCAGACGGCATTACATGGACTGAATCTGATTTACCAGCCGCAGCAAACTGGTCTAATGTTATTTTTGCAAACAATAGATTTGTAGCTATTGCTTCTGATTCAAATGTTGCAGCTACTAGTACAGATGGTTTGATATGGACTTTGGGAACTTTGCCTGCAACTGCAAAGTGGTCTGGATTGGTCTATGGAAATGGATTGTTTGTAGCGACAGGAGATTCTAATAACTCTGCTTCATCTTTAGATGGTATAACATGGGTAAAAGAAGTTCTACCTACGAATGGTTCTTTTAATAGTCTGGCGTTTGGCAATCAGATATTTTTAACTTCATCTTATAATAGCTCTGTAGTTGCCACAGCTTTTTTTGGCACTGCTACAACAAGCACTACAACTACAACAGCCCCATACAACCAAAACTTATTTGGATTTGTTTGCGGCGGAATCAATAACAATTCAAGCAACAATTATATGAATAAAATTGACATGATATTGATGTCAACTGGAGTTGTGTATATAAGTCCATCTTCTTTAACTGTTCCTAAATATGCTGCAACTTCTGTAAGTTCAAATTTTGCTGGGTATGTATGTGGAGGTTCGCCTTCCGACTACGGAAAAGGTAATTACAGTACTTCCATAAATAAGATTAATTATAGTACAAATTCTGTAACTTCATTAGCTGCACAACTTTTCATTCCAAATATTCGTGCTAGTGGATTTTCTACTTCTCAATATGGATACATTTTAGGAGGATTCAGAACAAATCTTGGTCCTAGAACCGTTGATCAAATTCAGTTTTCCAACGAATCTCAATCCAGTTTTCAACTTGCCAATCCAAATTTTTTCGCAGCCGCAGGATTTTTTCAGAGTAGTTCACTTGGATACATGGCGGGTGGGTTTGTTAATAGCTCATCAACAAGTGGTTGGCAAAATAATAATTATATAAACACATTTGATTTTGCTACAGGTGTTATTTCTACTTTAAACTCTTTCGTAGCTGATAATTTTTATGGAACTGGTTTGCAGGCATCTGGTAAAGGCTATCTTGTTGGAGGTAGCACAATTGGACTTTCTCCCACTAAAAAAACATATATTGTTAACTTTGGTTCATCTACTTACTTTTCAAATACTTATGAACTTGTAGCTGCAAGATATTGTGCATCCTCTGTTTCAGGTTCTGATATAGGGTATGTATGTGGAGGCTCTGATTTAGTAAGTGCCATATCAAATATTGAAAAACTTGATTTTAGTACAAATGTTTATTCTTTGAACAGATATGCTTTAACTCAGCCAACTACTGGCTCTGCTGCAAATATGGTATCTGTAACTAATAGTCCTGCCGAACCTGCAGAGGGCGTGTCTGCATATTTGACAGATTACTACAGCAATAAGTACAGTGTATCTGATTTGGGTAGTATAATAGGCTATGACAATGTATATGCAATAACATTTAAAAATGGTTTTTCTAACATTTTAGTTGCGTCTGTGCAGGTTGGAGATGATTATAAAATTATTGAAGTACCTGTTTATAGAGATCAATTAACAAACACGGTTGTATCGTTTGGTTTGCCAGTTGTGGTTGACACCGTACCATTATTGATTTGGGGAAATATTATTTATGGTCCTAATGGAACTCGTATTGCTAATAAGGACAAAACTATTGCGGATGATAGATTTACACTTTGGCAAACTAATAAATCTAATGACTATAGCGAAACGAATTTATCAACCACAGGAATAATACCAGAAACTTTTGGGTTGGGAGGAGTAGGTTATATACCGTCTTCACATTATCAATCTGGCAAGATCGCTGTAATGACTGTAGAAAATTCATATTTTTATATTTATGATGTTTCTGAATCAACGAATGGATACTATGAATTTACCAATAAATTAAACAGTATAGATTTAGACTCTAGTTCATCTGGGTTTTCATTTGTTCCTTCTGGGTCAACTTTATTAGACGATAATTATATTTTGGTAAATGAATACGAATATGAGGGCAGAATAGTAGCATATAAATTGGGTTCAGACGGTCTACCAGATAAAACTACAAGAAAGGTTTTTGCTGAATCAATTATCGATCCAATAAGTTCAACACTTGATCCATTGACTGGCGATTTATTAATTACATATTATAATGAATGTACTGGCAAGAGAGCTATCTATGTATTTTATGGTGGATTCAAGCCTTTTAACTCACAGTCACAACCTGCTGCTTTAGGTGGTACAGATGGTTATTTCTTAGGGGGCCAGTCTAATACTGGATCTACAGATGTAATCGATAAAATAAATTATTCAACTGATATTACTTCTCAAATATCTCCAAAGTTGAATTATGCAATATCTTCTTCTTATTCTTTCTCTGATGGACTGACTCATGGTTTCGTAACTGATGGCGGTCAGTATTTGCAGAAACTTAATTATGCTACAGAATCCGTTACTTCAAGTACAAATAGTTTGTCTAGAAACAGATATGATGGAGCGAGTGTTGCTTTTTTAAATATAAAAGGTTATATTTATGGTGGAAGGCTAGATAGAACAAGCACCGAATCTCCTTCAAGTTATACTGACAGATTCTCATTTGCAACTGGTGTTTTTTCTTTCTTAAATAATCCACTAGAACAGTATAAGATTTTTGCCACAGGATTATCTGATGCAGCTAGCAGCGGATATTTTTGTGGCGGATTTAATGGTCTTGGGGCCACAAGTGCTGTTGTAAAAGTAGATTATACATCAGATACTTTTTCTACTTTGATTTCTACCTTGTCTGAGGCTAGAAATTATTTGTCTTCGGTTTCAAGTTATACAAGCTATGGTTATGTATGTGGTGGAATAAATACGACTACTGTCAAAACAACAGACAGGATTAATTTCAGCCAAGAAACATTTGTTTCAGTTGAAAGTGCTTCTTTGCCTGTAGCTACATCATATGCATCTGGAATATCTCAAGGTGGCATTAAAGGCTATATAGCAGGTGGTTCTAATATAACCGGTATTACAAATGCAGCATATAAAATCGATTATGGAACACAAACATCTTCTTATGCTACAAAATCTACTTTATCTACTTCACGAAGAACTCCTGGAGTCCTAAGTAAGACATATAGCTTTTTACCTCAAGGTTATATTGCTGGTGGTAGTGGTTCAACATCTCTGACTAATTTTACACAGAAAATAATATTCAATGTTGATACATTTGTGAATCAGGCATCTGCATACTTAGAGAGCGCTAAGTATGGTCTGGCTGGCGTAAGCAATGAGTCTTCGCACGGTTATTTTGCAGGTGGTTCTACTACGTTCGGAGGAAATAGTTTTATAAATAAAATAGAAAAATTAATTTATGCAACTGAAATAACTTCGCCTATAGGATCTGTTTTGGGTACACCTCGTGGCTATGCATTTAATGTTTCTAAGATTTCTAATGCTGGATATGTAGCTGGTGGTCAAGGTAGTATTTTGACTTCTATTGAAAAAATTACTTACAGTACTGATTCTATAGCTTTGGTGGGAACAGCTAGTCTTGCTACTGCTACTAGTAACGGTGCATCTCTTTATTCATATACTAATGGATACTTTTTAGGTGGTCAGACTTCAACCTCTACGACAGACACAATAGTAAATTTCATTTATAGTTCTGAAACTATTGGAGCTTTTTCTAGTGTTCTATTGCGCAAAGTCAAAAATGCATCTGGTTTGTCATTTTTAGATATAAGAGGATATGTTGCTGGAGGCAATTCAAGCGCTGACATTGGTGCTGTTGATTCAATTTTATATTCTACTGGAATTGTTTCAGCTAGTCCGATTTTATCATACGTCAGAAGTGGGTTGGCAGCAGTAACACAGGGCTTATCTAAGGGATATTTTGTTGGCGGTCAAAATACCCAAGGTGCCGTGAATTATGTAGAAATATTAGATTTTGCGAATGGCTATCTTAGAAATTCGCAGCCTGGAAGTTTTTTGCCTAATTTTTCATCTGCCAGCATTTCTAAATTTTCACAGGGTGGCTCTAACACCTACACTATGGCTGGCACTATAACTATAACAGGAAATTTTAATTCTGTATACAGAAAAGAATACTCTGCTTCTGGAGTAATAGTAGTATCAGGAAATACAAAATATGCTCTTGATGGGACTCTCTCTTTACCAATAACCTACAGAATTTTAGAAGGATTAGACGTTGGTTTGCCTATCAATTACCAGCAGGGCAGAAAAGTACTCTATGCATTTAGAATTGAAGGAGTTTGTTTAGACCTTACTAATGGAGATGCCCCATTTATAAATACAGATATACTATGCACTTCTAGAAGTATACAAACTATAATTGCTAGTAATGCTAAGGAGGCTTGCCAGAAATTAGTTGATCAGGGTTGGATGTGGCCTGTTAAGAGATTTCAAAGATACACAAAACCAATTTATAAGGAAGATGAAGATTATCTAGAATCATTTGATCTTTATGATCCAAATGATGTAAGGTTTGTAAATGAGCCATTTTGTACTTATAAAGAGTGTCTTGATTTTTGTGCCGACTTCTTAGTAAATGAAGTTATATCTGTAGAGAGCTATGCCTTGTTAAGCAGCAATATTTATAATATGGAAGGGCAAATTTATTGCACAGGTTCTGTAGTAATACAAGCATCAAAGTTTAATTATACTGGATCTGGCACTATTGTGGTAAATGGTTTTTTTGGTGTATCTGCTAGTTGGAGTGTCACAAACTATGTTGGCTCCGGTACTATTGTTGTGAGTGGAAGCAGTTTAATAGAGTCCTCATATCTTGGAGAATTTATTGAAGATGCTTCTTTACTGGATGAAATTACTCCTATCGAGTTTGTTTATGCAATAACTTCTGGAATTGCATTAAAGAATACTCCAATTGATTCTTTCATTGATCAATGTGGGTGTGTAAATATTCAAAATAGATTCAATTTAGTAACTAATTTTGATAAAAAACCTTCTAAATTTACAGATTTTATATTATCTAATAATTTAAATTTCAATCCAATATTTATAATGAATTATAATTCTAATACTGGAATGTATTTATTTACTAAGTCATATAGTAATTCTACTTCAGATGAAAGATGGTCTGTTTCAGTTAGTCTTATTTGTGATACAGATTTAAATAATTTTGATTCTGATTCGGTATGGGTTATGAATTTACATTTTAAACAATATAAAAAATCACTTTTGAATAAAACGTTAGATACCAACATAAGGGTTTGGATTCCTAATAATATATTGTGTCCCAAAACAGCGCAGAATAGTATGTCTTTTGATTTAACTTTAAATATAAATTCAAGTTTAGCAATAACCAGAAATGGTCAAGTATTAAGCAATGTATATATTAATGATCAAATTGGGCTATTTTCATCTACCTCTTGGACATCTACACCAGACTTCAGAATTTATTCAAGGGCTTTTGGAAAATAATAATTGATTGTATAAAATATTGTATGGAAGAAATTTCTTTGCAATGTTTTTTTATTTTGCTTTTAAGTTTTGCATCACTTATTATTTCAATTTCTTCACTCTTGTTGATTTGGCGATTCAAAAAGTACCATGAAGAAGTGAATAAGGATTATGTTCAAGCACTTTCAAGCATCATGAAAGTAATTAATGATGGATTCAGAACAAATTTTTCTAGCCTAGAGGCAATTCAAAAATGGAATGAAAAAGCTGTTGAGAAAAAAATTGAAATTGATAATCAAAATGCAAAAAAAATAGTGGATGCAATTATTAGAGAACAAAACTTTTTGAGCAAAATAGGAGAACAACTGGGGTACAGACCACGAACTGATATAGAGAGCTAAAGTGCAGAATAAATTTCTTAAATTTGATACCAAAAGATGTTTTGGTGTTGAAATTGAAATTGGTAAAGAAATTAATCGAGATTTGATTGTATTGTATTTGAAAAAAAATACTCGTAGGTTTGTAAAAAAAAGTTATTATAGACCAACAGTCAACAACTCTTACTGGGATGTAAAACATGATGGGTCCTGTGGTTTAAAAGTAGTTAATGGCATAAATGAAGGCGGATACGAAATAAATAGTTATAAGGCTTCTGGCATTAATGAATTGAAAGAAATATGTAAAATAGTATCTAATATGAAAACTATAGGTGTAAAAGTTAATAATAATTGTGGATTTCATCTTCATGTGGAGGTAGCTGATTTTAGCGAAGATGTTATGGGAATATTGTTGAATAATTGGATTCATATTGAAGAATTAGTTTTCGATTGTGTACCAAAAAAAAGAAAAAATAATAAGTACTGCCAAAGAATGAATCATGAATATCTAATGCTTAAAGAAAATTTTAGGAAGCCGATTGATTTCTGGAATTTGTACAAGCCAAAAGCTACTACTTTGAATAATGCGGAAAGAAAAAGATCTTTAAATATTAATAATTACTACCGTTCTCTTAATTTGAAAAAATTCAATAGAAAAACTGTTGAATTCAGGTTCATGGAAAGCACTCTTTGTGAGAAGAATATCAAAAACTGGGTTCGTTTTTTAGTTAATTTTGTGGAATTTTGCAAGAATAGAAGCAAAATGATATCCAAGCCAATTGCTTCTGTTGAAGAATTTTTAGAAATTGTTGGACTTGGAAGTCCAAATAATGGGTATGAACTTAGTGAAGGACTAACAGATACAAGAAATTGGATACTTAAAAGAATGGTAAGGCATTCAAAATCTGTAATCATTAAAGAGGAAGCTAAAAATTTACTTATAAAAGGAAATATATGAAAGATAAAAATGAATATAAGTATCAACTTTATAATGCCTTTTGTCAAAAATATAAAAACATCGATAGGCAAATAATATTTAAGACAGTAGATATGGCTGCTACTGCTGGCACAGCTTTCGATATTCTTGAAGAATTTAAAAATGAGTATCCGATGTCATTTAATCTTTTGAAAAATAATTGGGAACCTGATGTATTTTTCGAATATGAAATATCACAAGGTTAAAAATGCGTTTATATGAAAAATTTTTATTAGAAGAAAATGGAAACAAGTATGTTTTTCCAGCTATCACAGATAGTGGTGTACTTGGATATGAAATTGAAGAAAGCAACACGAGGAAAATTTTTTTTGTTGCATTTAACTCATTAAGTCAAAAAAATAATTTTATAAAATATAATGTAAAATATTATGAATTAAAGTCTGATTCTTTTCAAATGAATTATATGATAACAAAAAATGATGAAGTAGATTATTCAAACTATTTCAATTTTATTTTTAGTATTAAAAATAATATCAGAAAAGAATCATATTTCATTCCAAGTTGTGATAGACAATTTTTTTGCCTTATTTGGAAGTCTTTTGTAATTGCAAAGGAAGATTGGTTTAGTAAGCATTATGGTAAATTCCCAGTAAGGTTACTTGAAACTATTGATACTAATTTAGATGTTGAAGAAAAATCGAAAAAAATTAATATGTTAATTTCATTTTTGAACACTGATTATAATAATATGTATGCTCACTGGGTATCACACAAATCTAGCTTAGACAATCTGCCATTTCTTAACTGGTTTGCAGATTTTGTGGAGAGTTGAATGTTTTCTGAAGATAAGGTATTCAATATAAAAACATTCAATCTTTGTGATAACATAGGATATTTTTGCGTCATTAAATCGGGGATTTCAGAGAGTTTATACTGGGATAGTTGCAGGGAGATATTTGCTAAAAATTTTCATTCTGAGTGTGCAGGGTTTTATTATGTTGTTGACTGTAAAAAAGTTGAATTTTTGATATCATTTATTCATGATATAGAAAAATTATTAAAAATAGATGATTTTACTAAATTTTATAAAACAAATAAAGAAAATATTATAGCAGTTATACCTTCTTTATTTTGGATGCCTTGTTTTTTAAGAAGGTCATTATTAACATTATTATTTAGAGTTGCATTTTTTCATAATGAAGAATCTAATTTAGAAAATACATTGTTTGATGAAGTAAAAAACAGCATAGAATCAAAAATAGATTCTAATAAAAAAGATATAATAAAAACCAAAAGTGCAGTCATAAGGTTTTTATTAGGATATACAAAATTTAATGGTAATAAGTTAGCGACTCCAGATTTGGGGCCTTGGAAGCATGGTTGGGTTGAAGAATTTGTGGACAAAAACCAATTACAAATTAAAAAACTTTTAATTTCAGAAAAAGTATCGCTTTTAGATTATGTTTTTTCTGATTGATCATTGACTTGGAAAATTTGACAACTATACTGGAAAGGTTGTTCACGAAATGCGAATAGAGTCAAGATTCATGAAAAAGTATGTAAGAATTGCCGAAAGACTTTTTATAAAAATTGTTAAAGATTTTAACCTTATTTATAAAGATAATAGCTATTGCTTAGCAAACGAAAAGGAAGCTAAGTGCCATTTGCTTGAAATTTGTTTAATAGTTGATGATGCTAAATGCACCGGCAATAAATTGCAGGATATAAAAAATAATTTAGGTGTAAATTATAAATGGATTCTTGGATTTTATGACGCATCTCAAGAGTCTTTACCTAGATTCTCAAATAAATTTTACTTACAAGGTTTTAGGGAGTATATAGATTTAGAAACAAAAAATGTGCAAATGCAAACTTTGTGCTCATAGTAATTTGCTAAATTTTTACTATATAAATTATATGGCAAACGACGTAAGCACATTAGAGAATCCTGTTCAAAGCGCAAGGGAAAGACTTTGGAATGTAGCAAAGTTTTTTCTTGGTTTTCTTCGATATGTAGGATTGTTCTTTTTAGGCATAATTATAGGCATGGGTATTATTTTAAAGGACCCTTTGCCAAGCAAGCAACAACAAATAAAAATTAGCCAGTTAGAAAAAGAAAATAGTGATTTAAAAACAAAGTTAAACAAACAGTTTATAGACGATAAGTCAAAACCTGATCAGGTAATTAAAAACTCTTTTGTTATTGATTAATCGGGCATTTTGAATGTATCGGGGCAAGGGTCCCCAAATTTTTCTGCCTTTTTGCCAACTAAGTTAGGTGGCAGGCACTCTGGTTCTGCAACCATACACTTTTGTTTATTTTGTTTTGTAACTTTGAAGGGAATTTCGTCTGGATCTGCTGGTAAAGGCTTGAATGGTCTTACATCCCCAGGAGGCAATTTGTTTGTGGCTGCTACAAATAATTTCGTACCAGATTTTTTTGTCCATATTGGATTTGGTTTTAAGTGGTCAATTTTGAATGGTCCTTTCTCCCAACATTTCTGCAACCTATCATCAGCAGAAATATAATAAATTGCATCAGCACTTCTAGGCAGCATATATTCTGGTGGATATTGTCCGACTCCTTGGTATCCAAGAGGATATAGACCAGTTTTTCCGGAAGTATCCCCTTCATTAAGTACTTTCAAGTATTCATAAAATTTGATCATAAACTATTTAGGTTTGAAATTACTATAATTTTTAGCTAAAATTTAATATAGCTGGAGGATTTGAAATGGAAAAAGACCCTGAATTTTACAAGCGTATTTCTGATTTGGAACAGATATCAACAACATTGAGTGCTGTTGCAAGTATTCTATCGTCATATTTTAAATCTCTTAGAGAAGCAGGCTTTACAAGCAGAAATGCTTTAAAATTGACTATTTCGTATCAAGAAATACTAATTAAAAATGCTTTAGAAGCAGTCAATGATGAAATAATAAGAGATGAAGATGAAATAGATGATGATTTAGAAGGAGATGATGACGATGAATATTCTTCAAATTGAAAATGGAAAGCATTTGTGTGGTGATAAACATTGTGAAGAATGTTGTCATGGATATCCAGTTACTTGTCAATGCGGTGGATTAATTCACGCTGAACATCTTGGAGCCTCTGCTGTTACACGAGATAATCCTTTTGGAATCAAGTGTTTATGTGATAAATGCGGCGGCAGATTCATGCGTGTGACCAGAAAGCCAAGGGGAGCGAAAAATCGTGCATTATATAACTCCAGACCTAATCAACCAAATCAACAACGAAACAGGAGATGAATTAGAGAAGTTATGGAATGACAAAATAGATTTATTTATGCAGCATTGTCAAAGGATAAGAGACTATCTACCATACAATGCAAAAAAGTTTATGGAAAACAACGATTTCATGAACTTCACAGCATTTTGCAGATCTGTCAATTTTCAAAGGGATGAATACGCTTTTGTTATGGGAGATTCATCTGCGGCAGAAATTTACATGCTATCCTATGACATGCCTCCAGATGTCTCTCCCACAGTTGAGACTTTTGAAGGCAGAGGCTTTACTCAGAATGATGTGGCTATCTGGTTGTATGATGAGTTTCATTATAAAAAGAGTTACTATGAGCATCATGTAATATTCAGTGATGGTATGAGTTATGTTATTCCTTTTGTTGGTTTTTCTTGTCGCAAAACTTCATGGTTTTCTGAGTATGGAGATTAAAGTTTGTTTACTAGATCAGTAGATATGTTAATGCTTCCTAAGCTGACTAAACCAGTATTGATATTAAATAAAAACTGGACTGCTATAGGTACTGCACCTGTATATAAGGTGCTCAATCTATTGTTGTCTGGTCCTCCAAAAGCAGATGTTATTGACGAAAGTTGTGTTCCATATACATGGGAAGAATGGTCCCGTATAAGACCTCCTAGAGATTCTGAAGAGGCCATTCATACAGTAAACTATGTTTTCAGAATTCCTGAAATCATTAAATTAAATAAATATGACAAATATCCTAGACAATTGATCATATTTTCCAGAGCAAATATTTTTCGAAGAGATGATTACAGATGCCAATATTGTGGTATAAGACCTGGTAGCGAAGAGCTGACAATAGATCATGTTCTTCCTAAATCAAAAGGAGGCCAAACCACTTGGACAAATTGTGTTCTAAGCTGTGTGGAATGTAACTCTATTAAGGGGGACTTCTTGCTGGAACAAGTAAAAAACAAAAAGTTCCCAGCAGGCATGAAACTTTCAAAAGAGCCTAAGAAACCAAAAATTAGAGATTTCAAGTTTCACATTCATTACAAGTCTTGGAAACAATGGCTCGATGCGGCATACTGGAATATTGAACTGGAGAACCAAAATGGCTAGAAAAGTACAGAAGAGATTTGATAATTTTTATTCTGTAAACGATAAGGTTATTGTAAATTTGAACCAAGTGACTCATGGCGAGCTTATAAATGATCCCATGAATCCATCAAGGCACTATGCTCTTTATTTTACAAAACAATCAAGTGCGGACAGAATATTTTTAACCAAAGATGAGACACAAAAGTTTTTAAGTTTTTTGAATAACACAGAAGTTGTGGATATCTTTAGTCGTGAATGAAATACAACCTAATAATATCACTGTAAAAAAAGTGATTTATAAAAGCATTAGTCAACCAAGAAGAATTAAATTAAGTATAATAATTCCATTTCATAAAAAATTGGATTTATGTAGTAAACTAATTGAATCTATTTATGAAAAGGCTAGTTATATAGATTTTGAACTAGTTGTAGTACAAGATGATAAAGACAGTTTGGCTTGCAATCAATTTTTTGCAAAGATACCAAGAGCTAAATATTTTTTTACTGGAAGTAATACTGGATTTGGAAATGCTGTTAATCTTGGGCTTCAAAAAGCTACAAACGATCTAATCTGCATAATGCATAACGATACTTGTGTTACTGAATCAAAAATGTTCATAAATTTATATGAAGATCTTCTTATTATGCAAAAAGAAAAAGTTGTGACCATATCTGCAAGTACAAATAATTTTATGTCAAAAGATTTTGTTAACTTTGCTCTAAAAGAATCAACAAGCGAACCTCCTGTCTTATTAGAAAGACCATCCCCATTTATTTGTACTATGGCTTATAGACCTATTTTGTTACAGGCCGGAGGATTTCCAGCATATCCTTTTTGCTGGTTTGAATGTGACTTGATGGGTTTTAAAATTAAGAAATTAGGATACAAACAGGCTATTTCTAAAAGATCTTTTGTCCATCACGAAGGGGGCTGCACAGTTTTGGATTTATTAAAATATAATTCTTCTGCAAAACAAACTTTGAATGAAAATTTTAAATTATTCAAAAGAGATTTGGAAATTTTAGGTTGACGGTTGTATCTTTTGAGGGGCACCCTATAATTCCATCCGGTGTTGAATTTCTAGCTGACTTCGAGAGAATTTTCTCATGGATGCCAAGATTGCCCAATCTCTTCAACTGACTTTGGTAACTGATAATCTTTATTTAATTCCTTTTTCTTCAATTAAGAAGGATAGTTTTGAAATTAGAGAAAAGGGATTCGATTTCGCCAATCCCAGAATAATTTGCGAGGCTTTCAACAGTTCTCCCATAGGCATGAACCAAGATGACATGGACTATTTGAAAGAGTCCATTCAAAGAAAAGGCCTTTTAACGCCATTGTTGGCTAGGATTCAAGATGAAAAGATTAGCTTAATTAATGGTCATCGAAGGTATCTTGCTATAGAAGAGCTTATTAAAGCCAACTCTGATTGTTTAGACCTTAAAACGGGAGTTATGGTTCCTGCTTCTGAACTATATAAGAATGTACTGGTTCGTGTATTTGAAAACGCTACCGAGATAGATTCTTATCATCTTGCTTTTGAGGAGGATAAGACAAAGGTAAAATTCGGGCATGGCGTAGAGTACAAGTTTGTAGATTATTGCCTCGAGAAAAAAGTTGAAGATTCTAAAATATTATTGATGACGGGTAATACTCAAGCTTGGCTTGATAATGTCAAGTCATTACTTAAAAAAATTGATGGTTCACATCCTATTGATTATGAAATAAGAGATTGTATATTTAATGAGAAAATGAGCATAGCTGCAGCTAGAGTGCTTGCCGAAATTGAAAATCCAGAAGATAAATCTAAAGCATTTAAAGATGCACAGAGCGCTGCAGAGATTGAAGCTGCAGCAAAAATTGAAAAAATTGACAAGCAAATAAAGAATATTCGGAAAAAACAAGATATTGCAAAAGCACAAAGTCTCATTTGTGCTAACAACAATGATATTGAAGGGGTGAAATCAGCAGAAGACATTCTTGAAGAGGGTTTGCTTGCTGAAACAGAGCTTCTTAGCAAACAACAGAATGTTACGCCAATTATTACAACTCATAATTTAGCATCTAATAACAACAATATTGGTCCTAGGGCTGGTAAAAACACTTCCAAGAAAAAGACTAAGCAAGAAATTCCAGAAGAAGGAGATAAAGAAGCGCCACAGTCAAATCAAACTGATGTAGCGCCAAAAGTCGTTAGCGATGTTTCTATTCCAAAAAGTGTGTTAGTCCAAGGTTGGCTAGCTGTTATAGACAATATAAAAGGTGGAGAGCTAGAGGGCATTGACTTAGACCCAGCAGTAATTGAAATTTCGAGAGATTTAATTGTATCGCTTCTGAATGATCAACCATGTTCTGATTTCTTGATTCATTGGTCTAAAGAATTTAGAAGAGGGGATAGGTTCGCACAATAGTTTGTAAATCAAAGGGCTGAGAGAAACTTTCTCTCAGCCCTATATAATATAGATGATTTGTTTTTGCCCTTACTGTAGTAAATCGTTACAAAAACCTCTGCACAATGGCGTTTCTTTTTGTGAAAAATGTTCAAGAATCATAGTTTCAACAAAAGAAAACGAATTGCTTTCTTTTTATCGAGTCATGATAAGCAATCTTTACCTGAATGAAAATCAATTCAAATCTGCTTTGAAGATTGATCCTGAAGATTACGACCTCATCAAATCATGTGCTGATGATGGTTTGAGTATGGATGAATTTATAAAATTCATCAAATCTAAAACTGCTTGAAAAATTCTTGGACATCTTTGTTAGATCTTTGTATTAATTCTGTTCGTGTTATTTTATAATCACTTTCTGCTTCTATTCCAACACGAACTTTATAATTGTCATCGATTCTGCATACTGTGATTTTGATGAGTTTTCCATCTGGGCAACGAATTGTGATGCTCTCATCTTGTTTTCTAGTCAGAACTAACATGTAAACTCCTTTTCTGGAATGACCTAATAAATTATAGACACAAAGTTCAGGGTAGGCAATTTTTTTGGTTGTATGGCTGACATATTCCCGTATGATTCAAGAGGACGCATATCGCAGCGAGGAAAACATGAGCCAGAACAGTACCGCATCCCAAGATGACAAAAAGACTCTTACCACTTTGTTGGAGGAAAGAAAACTGCTCATGCAGCAGTTGAAAGATATAGAAATGCAAATTCAGAAAATAGGCGGATCAATATCAGGTGCTAGAGCCTATATTGGCGAAGCAAAAATTGGAAGACCCAAAGGTAGTATCAATAAAAAATCTCTTGACTCCATAATTCTTGAAACTGTTTATAATTCGTCAACCGATGTTGGTGTGAACGACATCGTTGAGAAAGTAATAGCAGAGGGATATGTTTCTTCTTCTAGTGCCAAAGACTTCCTTAATATCGTCAGATCTCGTCTTAGCGTTTTGAAAAAACAAAAGAAGATTGTCAGAAACGATGAGACAGGCAAGTTTTCTAAAGCCACTTGAATTGAATTTGCTTTTTGTTATACTGTTGTGATGAAAAGCAAAACAAATTCTAAAGACAGTTTCTTGTGCAGCTTCTGCGGAAAGCCTTCCGCAGAAGTTGGTCATTTAATAGAGAGCAATATCTCTAAAGAAAAGGTGAGGATTTGTTTTATTTGTCACAACACATGTGGCCATATTTTTTCATATCATAATAAAAATGGAAGTTTCAAACCCTCTAGTAAAAAAACTAAAACTAAATTTTTAGATCCTAGAACAATAAAAGAATTTCTTGATCAGTATGTAATTGGTCAAAATTTAGCAAAGAAAGCTTTGAGCATAGCAGTAGCAAATCATTTCAAAAGAATTAATAGTGCTACAAATTCCAAGCAAAAAGATGACGTACAACTTGAAAAAACAAATGTATTAATGGTTGGGCCAACCGGATGTGGCAAAACCATGTTAATAAAAAAGCTTGCACAGTTTCTTAATGTGCCTTTGGCAATTGGAGATGCTACCTCTCTTACAGAGGCTGGTTATGTTGGGGACGATGTTGAAAGTCTGATTTCGACTTTGTTGAGAAATTGTGATTTTGATATTGAGGCAGCACAAAGCGGAATAATCTATATTGATGAAATAGATAAGCTTTCAATTAGTAGAAATAATGTGAGCATATCGAAAGATGTGGGTGGGGAGGGTGTCCAGCAGGGTCTGCTTAAGCTTATCGAGGGAACTACTTGTAATGTAAGTCCGCAGGGTGGCAGAAAACATCCTGAGCAAAAAATGCTTCACATAGACACAACAAATATTTTATTCATAGTGGGAGGTACATTTGTAGGAATAGAAGAAATTGTAGCACAGCGAAACGGAAGAAAGATGGGATTCACCCATCATACGGATGCCTTTAAAAAAGCCGATGAATCAGTGCTGCCAGAAGACTTAATAAAATTTGGCATGATACCAGAGTTTGTTGGAAGATTCCCACTTATACAAAAGTTGGACAAGTTAAGTATTTCTGATTTGATTACTGTTTTGACAGATCCAAAAAATAGTCTTGTAAAACAATATCAAAAACAATTTAAATATGATCAAGTTGATTTAGTTTTTCAGCATTCTGCTTTAGAATTTATTGCTGAAAAAGCTTTTGCCTTAAGTACAGGTGCTAGAGGACTAAAACAAATCATGGAGAAAATACTTTTCGACTATAATTATGATGTGGCGGATTACAAAAACAAAAAAATTGTTATAACCAGAAAATATATTGAGGATAAAATTTGATACCGCTTTTTGTCTATGGAACGCTTATGCGTGGGGGCAGAGGAAGCAATCTTTTAAAAAAATCTAAATACATCGGCAGGGCAGAAACTTGTCAAAATTATAAATTATATACAAAAATTTCTTATCCATGCATGGTTATCGACCAGCAAAATCCTCAAAAAATAGAAGGGGAAATTTACTTTGTAGATATCTACACATTAAAAATTCTTAATGAATATGAAGGCGTTGATGTAGGTTTGTATTCACTATCTGTGATAGAAATAGAAAATATTTATCAAGATGAAAAAATTGATGTTGCTTTGAGATACTGCATGTCTTATCTTTATCTAGGGGACGTATCACATCTTCAAGTTATTGACAAATGGCAGGAGAATTTAAAATATGAATATTGAAAAGATTGATTTTGAAATCAGCCATAATAATTTCAAGTATTGGATAAATGGAAATTTTAGTTGCTCTGAATATATTGCCGAAATAGAGCAAGAAATGCCTGATTTTGATGAATTTAGCAAGAAAAAAGCATTGATGCAAAAAGACATCAATAAAGTTGCACCTGAAATTAGGCAGTTTTATACTGAACCGCTGCTTTCAAAAAAACAAGAGTATCATCTTTTTAGAAAAATGAATTTTTATAAATACAAAACAAAACTCAATTTTGATAAGTTCAAGCAGACTGGAATCAATACATTTGAGCAAGTTTGTATAGATTACTTCAAAAAGTACCAAGAATCAAGGAATTTTATTGTAAGTTGCAATACGAGGTTGACTGCTCAAGTAATTAAAAAGAGGAAAGACTATTACGGAGAAAATATTAGTGACTTAATTAGTGATTGCCTTTTAAACATCATGAAGGCAGTAGATGGGTTTGATTATACCCGAGGGTTTAAGTTCTCTACTTACTGCACATGGGTTTTGATGAACAATTCCTTGAGGGATCATTCCCATGACAAAAAGTTTTATGATAATATTGCAACTAATATTGACAACTCAACTTTTTGTAATAAATTAGACGAAAAGCAGTATGAAAATATTAACCAAGTAGAAAAAAATGAAAGCATTAATTATGATGTTTTGACAGTTTTGAATTTAATTAGACAAAGAGATTATAGAGAGCATTTTGTAATAATTCATTGCTTTGGACTTCTTGGACAGAGCAAAAAGACATTAAAAGAAATTTCTGCCGAACTCAATCTTACAAAAGAAAGAGTCCGACAGATTCGTGAAAACGGTGTGAACTTTATTAAAGAACAAATTAAAGATGGAAAATTGAACTTAGTTTCCTTGAGTTAATGTGCCACAACTGTGGCATGACTCAAGACATTCAACCGCCATGCTTTTTGCGGTGAGCTAATTTTTTCTTTTTTTCGTTTTCTTTCGATTCTCTAATTTTTACCCATTCATTGAATTTCATGGGTTTAGTTTGTTGTGGTGTGTTTTCCATTTCAGTCTCCTGTGTTTAAATCTAGAAATTGAATCCGATTTTCGGCATAAAATTTCAGCATTTTATTTATGGCCCAATCTTGCAAATCATATAAATCTATTTGATTCATTATTCTTGAATAATTGGGCTTAAGCTTCAACGTTTCAATTGCTTCTAAAAGTTTATGATTAGATTCTATCTTATTCTTTAGCCAAGGCCTTTTTACATAGACTTCTTCTATGGTTTCACATAATTTATCATCAAACATTTCTACTTATTGCACTTACAATTTTTGCATTTGCAATTTTTGCAAATGCATTTATTGCAATCTCCATCAACACATGGTTTGCACTTACATTCACATTTCTTATTATCTTCTTGGCTTCTATTCTCAAAATATTGTCTGAAAGATAAAATGTTTGATTCTAAATGTGTGAACTTCTCAACGTCTTTTGGATCCATATTTTTTGCAATATCTCTGATTTTTTTAGAAGGAGGGCAATTTCCAGTTTTTTGACAGTTTTGTACTGCAAAAAATAATTTCTGTTGTTCTCTGCTTTTAGCTGGCATACAATATTTATTCTCCTGTTTAAATTTTTGGATGCAGATCATGTCGAAAAAAAAAGCAGCTAAAAATCGAGCAGATTCAGCAAGCAAGCCATTTATGAGCCTCAATCAAATTGCGGCCATTGTTAATGGCGACTCTAAATCAATTTTTGTTATAACATTAGAGCATTGTATGCAAGGCATGGGAGATGATGTCGTTAAAATATCATCTAAAAACACATTTGATACTATTTGTTATTATAATTTTGAGAGAAATAAAATATATTTTCAAAAGCCTGTATCTTGTACAGTAATAGAAGAGATTTTAATTTTCATTAAAACCAATTTCCCCTTATATCAAACTGTAGAATAAGTTGTATTTATATGTGGCATATTTTTTTCATAATCTTCTATAGTGTCTAGTGCATCTGATAAATAATGTGAAGTTAATGTTGACATAACTCTATCACTACGAAGTTCTTTTACTATTTCTATTTGGCAAGATTCTATACGTTGGTTGTAATTGTGAATTTTAAAATATTTATTCATATTGTTTACTGATGCGCCATTATATTGATCTCCTGCAAAACTGCTGTAGCATTTAACTCCACAATTAATTAAATTACAAATAATATATCTTTTTAAATTTAAACTGCAAGTCCTGTCTCCACTACTTTTACTCTCTCCATCACCAAAAATTATTTCTATATCTTTTTTATTATACTTATTTCTTACTTTGTTGCTTGCTCCATGAATCCAAATAATAAAGCATTTTGGATAAAATTTTAGAATAGAATTAACTGTTTGTACTATAGGATTAAGAAATTCATTTTTGACATCTTCTTTCATGTGTTCATAGTTATTGCAATCAGCATATTCATTTGTTATATCTAGTTGTTTGGACTTCTTCCATCCATGATTAATTATATAATTACATTGAAGTAAATTAGCAGTTCTTTCAGTTATCAAATCTGTATTATAATCATCACATTTGCTGCCATGTGGAGCAATTAAAATAAGTGGTTTTACTCCGTGACCAATCGTTACTCTTGAATTTCTCATACTATATTTTACTCTCCGGATTATTTTTTTTAAAACCCAGGTTGTTTTTTTCTTTTGGGTCCGTATCATTACCCTGTTGGTGATCGGGGTATTTTTTTGGCTCGGAAAGGGGGGGATGAGCCTGCGATAAAAATTTAAGAATCTCTAGTGCCCATCGCAAGGACTTGCGAATTTACCTTAACCCTGTTTCGATAAGGAGGTGCCAATATGTATAAGACCTTTACTGTGGAAGAAAGAACTGAGATAGCAAATGCAAATACCTTGGCCAAGAGCTACTACGATCTAATAGAAAAAAACTTCAAAAACTACATTGAGTTTGTCATCCTTCTTAAGAAGGATTATTCCAAAATATATGAAATGCTTCCTGCTAGCGTCAAGAGCAGGTTTTTTGATGATGTTATGACACTTAAAACTCCTCTGAAATATGAGGAAAAGATGCAAGATGTATGCAAAGGAATTGTACTGACAGCCGTCAAACAGCGAAGGTTTGATGGAATAGACATGGACGAGGCTTATATTGAAGGAATGTTGGCTGCTGATAAAGCCTTGTGGATGTATCGGAATGCTGAAATTAAACTGCAGACCTTTGCTATGACTTGTGCATTAAGTAGGCTTGCTGATTACAGGGAAAAGCAAATTAACAATCAAAAGAAATGTAAGGAACATGGGTTTGATGATTTTGACAAGGCTCCAATCACCAAAGAAGAGAAGTCCTTGAAAAAGGCTTTCCGTCAAAATACTGTAGTGGTTGATGAAGCTATTGATAACGAAGAGCCGAAAATTAAGATTGACGATCTTTTGAACATGGCTTGTTCAGATGATCTTGACAACGAGATAGTTAAAACTTATTTGGAAAACAATCGCAAAGGTTCTGAATCAGTGTGGGTTGTAGACGTGATTGAATTCTTCCAAAATAAGACAGGGCAATCAATTAGCGCTAATGCTGTAAGGAAAAGGCTGGCTAAAATTCAGCAGAGGGCTAAGGACATTGTTGAAAATAAAGGTTTCAAAAGAGAAAATATTGTTCTTTAATTCGGTGTCTTTTTGTGTTAGAGTTTTTTAGTCGGCACCGATTGTAAGGGCGGGATCGCACAGGGCGATGCAATCGGTGCCGATTTTTTAGGTGCTATATGTTTGATATTTCCCATGAATGGATGATGAGAATCATGGAACTTAGGAAGTTCCCTGAACTTGCGACTAAAGAAGATGTTTCTAAATTAACTGATGACATTATTCTTTTAATATATGGATTAAAAGAAAAAACAAGTTATGTTGATGTAGTATTAAATATTCAGGAAAAATATGTTCAACAGCCATGAATTCATAGATAAAATTTGTAAAATACTTCAAAGACAAAAGCAAACTAAAATAAATGGCAAAGTTGATAAATTAACTATTTTTAGAATTTTAACAAACAAAAACAACTTTCCAGAAGAGATGGAAGTTGATGATAAAAAAATTGAAACAATTAGTGATTCTTGTGAAGATTTTGTGCTGATGGTCAAAAAAATTAATCCATTTTTCAATTTTAATCAAAAGCCAGAAAAATTAAAGTATTACAAAAAATATTATTTCATTGCTGATAAAATATTTGATGCAGTTAAGAATTTATTTAATGAGCGCCAACTAGTTTCTTACTTTTCTATTTTTGATGTAACAAATCAAACTTACATTCTCTTAGAAGAACATGGCAGAACAGGAGCTACCGATCAATCGCTTTTCAAGACATTTGATGATGCAAAAAATTCGCTTTCTAGTTACTGTTCGTTGTATAATAATTTGGGTCTAGAGATGAAGGTCGCCATAAGAAAGCATAATTTTATTGGCGATGTGCTTGAAGAAACTATTTTCGATTCTTCGGAATTGTGAGGTTGAAATGCAAATCGACATGGATTTGAAATTAGACTTCAGCGATGTTCTCATAAAACCAAGGCCAACAGAATTAAAAAGCAGATCTGAAGTCAATTTAGATGTCGGATATTTGTGTAAGCATGCAAATAAAGTAATATCTGGATTTCCTGTAATAGTTGCAAATATGAGTTGTGTTGGCACCATACCTATGGCAAAAGCACTTTATAAATATAATTTTTTTGTTGCATTGCATAAGTTTATAGAAGAATCTCGTCTTGTAGAATTCTTTAATTCATATGAAAGTAGAAATTCATTTTACACCATTGGCATGAATGATGATTTAGACAAGTTGGATAGAATCATAGAATCATCTAAATATTTAGATAAAATAAACATAGATGTAGCAAATGGTTACATGTATAGTTTTTTAGATTATATTAAGAAAATAAGGCATAAATATCCTAATTTTATATTAATGGCAGGAAATGTTGCAACTCCTGAAGGAGTTGAGAATATTATAAAAGCCGGTGCAGATATTGTAAAGTGTGGTATTGCTAATGGTGGTCATTGCGATACTAAAAATAAAGCCGGAATAGGATACAAACAGTTCTCTGTATCGATGGAGTGTGGTCAAGCAGCGAATGAATTAAATGCTTTATGTTGTTCAGACGGTGGATGTAAGTCGCCAGCAGATATTTGCAAAGCTTTAGGTAGCGGCAGTCATTTTGTTATGGCTGGAGGCATGTTTGCTGCTACTGATGAATGTGAATCTGAATGGAAAATCGAAAATGGAGTAAAAAAAATGTTAATGTATGGCATGTCTAGCAAGGTGGCTAATGATAAATATTGTGGTGGTCTAAAATCTTATAGGGCATCGGAAGGTAAAGAATCTTGGATGGACCATAGAGGTCCAGTATCTCATATAGCAATAGATATTAGAGGTGGTGTTGCTAGCTGTTGCACTTACACTAATACAAAAAATTTAGAAAACTTAAAAAAGAATTGTGTATTTACTGTTGGGAGAACTAAATGAACGAAGAAGATAATAGTCGGTTAGAATTTTCTATTGCTATAATTTTTTTTGTTTTACCTGTAGGTTTATTTATTAATTCTTTAGTAATGAAACTATGTTTATGGATTCTAAATTTACATTCATAAATATTAAAGAGGTGTTTTATGATAAGTTTGAATGAATATAAAGATGCAGGTAATTTTCCGGCATTAGTATCGAAATTATTTGAGGCAAGAGATTTTGCTCACAGAGTTCACCTTTTATCTAAAAATAAATCATACTCTGAACACCAAGCTCTAGGTGCTTTTTATGGTGATTTGACAGAATTAGCAGATGATTTGTATGAAACTCATGCTGGACAATATGGTCCAGTTAAGTTTGATTTCAATAAAATACCAGATAGTGAACCTATTGAATATCTCGAGGCTTTAGGCAAAATATGTGTGACAGGTCATTCTGCTATAGACAAAAAAGATACCCATTTGCATAATATACTAGATGAAATTACTGCTCTTGTGTATCATACATTATACAAATTGAAGAACTTGAAATAGTTATCTTGTTTCTGCCGTTAACCAGTTATAAACTTCCTCAACATCGTCTTTAGAAGTAGCAATATGGTCATTTGCCCAATCGTGACCATTTTGAAGCATTTTGTCTACTTTCTGAGGATCTAAAGATAGCATATGATCAACTCTATCCTTGATAGTTTTTAAATTATTGAAAAACATGTAGTGTTGTACGTCATGATCTTTTTCATAATCATGACTTTCTTTAAGTAATCCTGCCAATACTAGAAGTTCTCTATTTTGATTTTCCATAAATACCCCCTAAAATTATTTATAAGCTGGCGGTTGTTTTTGAAGCCCTGTCCCCTATAATATAATCTGTAAGCAAGCATATTGTATGTTTGCAATTTAATGTTTATTCCCTCCTAGGGAAGAAAGGTGGGTAATCCCATGCGTAAGTTTATTTTTGCTTTGACCGTTTCTTTGGCTTCTTTGGCTGGCGTTCAGGCTGGCGATGCTCCCAAGGCTCAGGCTGCTCCTGCTGCTAAGGCTGCTGTCGCTACTTGCGATTGTCAGCCTGTGACGGCTGTTCGTCGCCCCCTCTTGGGTCGTCGTAACGCTTGCGCCGAGACTGTTCTGGTCGAAGGCACCAAGAAAGTTACCGTTCTTGAGCCCAAGAAGGTTTTGGTAGAGAAGACCGTGATGGTTCCCGTCACGAAGGAAGTCAAGACCGTAACACCTGTTAAGGTCGCTGCAGCGCCTGTTTGCTGCAACACCGCTACGGTTGTTGCCCCGGTTCGCCGTCTTGGCCTCCGTGCCCGTGGTGCGGTTGCCAATGTCGCTGACTGCGCAAACTGCAAGTAATTTTCAGTTAAGCCTAAAGGCTTATTGAATTCGAGGCGCAGAGTCATATAATTGACTCTGCGCCTTTTTCTTTTTGTGGAGATTTGAATTATGCTGATTACACTTATTCTTGCTCTTGCACAGCAACAGCCTCCTGCGCTCATTGAATCTATGCCTTTTATAAAGGCTAATGTTGTATGTAAAAACAATCAGAATGAAACTGATAAAACTGTTTTTACAAGCAAATGTCTTGATGCTATGGCCAAGACTTATAAACCAGTAAAAATTTATTATGCAATGTATGGAACTGATGGCAAAGAAGAAATTGTGCCTTTAGGTATTGTTTCATGTGTCTATGTTACAAAAGATACTATTTATGCGAGATGTGAATTCGATGTTGCTCCTCCAAAGAATATAAAAGAATATGTGTGTAATGCTAAAACATATGCTGGAAGAGGAGATTTTGATTTTTCCGACAACTGCATTTATACAATAAATAAAGCAGAGATCAAATATTTTGTACTAAGACCTAAGAACAAAGCTATTATTTTTGAATGATTAGCTAGTATGTAACCAAATTGAAAAGGTCACATGTTCTTTTTTAAGACTTGTGACCTTTAGCTTTTTATAAAGTTCATTAGCAAGTAAAACTCCTGCTTCGTAATCCGAAGGATAGTGAAGCCCAGCAAGAATTCTATTTTTCCCCATGCTCTGGCCGAGCTTGTCTAATTTCGATTTCTTTTCTGGAAACATTTCGCCCAGTACTTTGGCTGCAAGTGCCCCAAATGTAGCGTGACCGCTTGGATAAGATGCTGTGCTGGCAGTTTTAGAAGGAAAAGTTTTGAACTTGTCTCCCATTTTAGATGCCAGAAAAGCTGGCCTTGGTCTATCATACTTGCTTTTGTAATGCTTTACTGCTATTTCCGTATCCATTTCTAGTAAATGAATAAATTTCTCTAAAATGGGATCATCAATTTCTAGCGCATCATAAAACACGGTATTCAATCTTGGCCAGTACCCATCTTGGTCTTTTATTTCTTTTTTTTGTTTATCTGTCAATTTTTTGAAATGTTTTTCTATGTGTTTTAATTCTTTTAATGTCTCTTTGGAATCGTTCTCCGGAGGATCTGGTAATTTAATTTTATCCCAAGAGTCTTCAAATAGTTGAATTTTCTTTTTTGGCACATCGTAATAATCACGATGTTTCATATCTGAATCTTTAAGGTTTTTTATATCCATACATTATTTATTACCATAGTTTATAATTGCATCAACGTCTTCAATTTTAGATTCGATAATTTGTTCGTGTGATAAATTTAAGTTTTTATAAAAATCACGATAGCGCATTAAGTCATATTTGGCCTCAAGTGCAAGCTTGAGTATATTGGGACTTGGCTTTCTTGGTTTGTTGCTTAGTACAAGTTTGATCAATTTCGGAGTGTAATCGTCATGATGATTTATGTTATCAATATATGTTCTAATTACATGCGCCAATCCTGTATAGCCTCTATTCATAATATATTCTAAGCACGATGTAGAGTAATTGCGGGTAAACATTTCCGCCATTGTCTGTAGATTATTATAATTAATTTTTTTTAATTCTAAAGTATCCAAAAAATCAATTATTTCGTGTTGATGTCTGTTAGAACCTAAAATTGTTGCATTAAAAACAGAAATATCAATTTTATTTTCTGTATAAAGAAAATATTTAATTACTTGAAGTTTTTCATATTCGGAATAAATTGAATTGTGAATGATAATGTTCAAAACGCTCATATCAAGTGGCAAAGATGGTTTGCTTTGTGGCCAGCAATCCATTAAAATAACTTTATCAAAAAAATACATTACATCATTTTTTTCAAATTTATCTTGATCTAAGAAATTCATAAAGCTATAAACAACTTCAGAATTCAGTGTGTTTAAACTCCTGTATTTGATTGCGTAATAAACTCCATCTTCAGAGGTCAATAATCTTTGAAACTTTTCCACATCCTGCTTGCAGGTTTCAAGTACAAGTTTAATGGTAGAATCTAAATCTTGGTCATCATAAGATTCATCATGCAAATCTTGATATTTGCAAAACTTAATAAAATCTTTTCGACTTTTCATGTCAAAATACTTATATTGAAAATCATTTAACATCAAGTTCAAAGCGTCAACAATCTTTCCATCATTAACATTTTCTGTAAATGATGAAAACATAAACGCTTTTACAGCGTAGTTGTAAACTTCTGGAGCAATTGTTGTGGTTGCAGAAAACATTGGTACTTCCTTAAATGTTATTCGAAATTAACTTCATAATCTCTGAAGAAATTTTCGGGGTGGGTTTAGATCTGTTTTTTAACATTTTTTGATGAGGCACAGGCTGTACACCTTGGGCCATATCGCCTACATGCCAAACTACATCTCCCAAGCAAATCTTATCTTCAGAAACATCTAAAGACTTCGTGGCAAAAATATCTGTTTTGCTTTTTTCCAGAATCGCTTTTTTAAGTTCATCTGAGTAATAATGCAATATTTTAATAGCTTCTTTTATTCCAAGCGCTGAAATAGCTCCGAAGGGTTGGTAAATATTCAACACCTCAAATGCTTTTTTAACTTTGGAAAGTAAAACAGGATTACGAGTTAGGGGTATGTCTCCCTCGACTTTGAATGGTCTATGTTTAAGCATATTTTGTTTCTCCCCGCTTATTTAAATTTAGGGTCGCTCTCCTTGAAATTATAGGGATTCTCTAGATTATTAGCCCAATTATGTAAACTGTCAATAGTCCACAGAGAGTCCATTGAAAAAAAATTCCATGCTCTAGTATGGCTTGCAAGGCCAGACCACATGGAAGACCAAGAATCTAAATTTTGATTTTGGGTCAAAAATTCGTTTTTTGACCAAGTCATTCCAGCAGAGAATACTATGTTTCTCTTCATGTTTGCATCCTTGCAATTTAAATGATCTATTTTTTGATTTTGTATCCAGCCTTTTTCAATGTCCTAGATACTTTCTCCCAATCTCCTGCTACCGATAATTGTCTCCCATACTTATCTTCATATTTAACTTTATATATTTCCGCTTCAGGAAATACAATAGGAGCAGATTGATCTTTTGGATCAAATCCTAGACTGCTAGCCAATAAACAATCTTCATGAATTTTCATGGGCTAACCCTCACTTCCACCAGTATTGTAATTGCTCCTAAAAGCCAAATCAACATTAAACTGGACGAATAGAAAAATTTGTTCTATTGAAAACAAAGTTTTCTGCTTCATCTTTATTTTTGAACACCGGGCTCAATCGTTCACACTTGGGATGGCCCAAGCCATCCCTGCAAAGCAAGAAATAATAAAATCCTGCCTTTTTATGATGTGTAAAATTGCAAGGAAAAAATTTGAAACTACCTATTTCAAAAGGCTTGTGTTCAAATTCCTTTTTCCCGGTGCTTTTGAATTCGTTATTGACTGCGATACCGACCTTCTTCCTTGGCATGATATCTCCTAGTTTAATAAACCTTCAATAACTTCTCGTACTTCTTTTTTTTCTTTATAGAATCTACGCAACCTTTTGCGGGTATCGTAGAACATGAATTTATCTGTTTCTCCTGTTGCTAAGTACCTTTCAATGGATTCTCTTTGCTTTTCAGTAAGATTTGCATCGTCGCAAATCTTAGCAACAAAATCTTGGATTTCAAATGTCTCCTCATGTGAAGTGCTGCTATCTTCTATGGAAGCAGCAAAAGACCCTTCCTGTGATCCTGATAATTCTTCGTAGGAGACGAATTGATTTAACGCTAGCTTTTCTCGCACTCTAGCAATAGCTCTAGGAATGCCAATTTTCAACCCATTAATGGCATAAGTTGAAAACATTACATCCGTTCGCAAATACATCCAAACAGAAGTTCTAAGACTCAGTAACATTTCTGAGTAAATTTCTTCTCTTTGGTCTTCAGTAAGTTGATATTTATTCATCCATGAAAAAATCGCAGGGATGAATTTTTTGATGAGTTCGTTTTCTACTACTTCACCATAAAACATCTTGTTATAGTCTTTTTCAAATGCTGCTCCTAATAAATTGGCAGCTTCTTTACGATGTTTCCTGAAGAACCTAATGTAAAATGCAATTGTGCTATTTTTACGAATGCCAAAAGCAGATAGAAACATCGTGCGATTGGATTCATTAATAAGTGCTGCAGTTCGTTGTCGCCATTTCAACAGAATGGCGTTAGACTTTGCTAGCTTTTTATAGTCAATATTATCCATTGTTTGCACTCCTTGTATTATTGCGTGTATGACGAGAACCTTTAGTTCCTTCAAATCCATGCGAAAAGCAATGCCAGCTTTCATTTGAACATTCAAAAGACCACATGGTAGCTGCATGCGCATTGTCCTTGAAACTTCCATGTCCTCCAATCTGTATATTGAATACATGTGATTGGCAAGTTGTTGTGTCTACGTTTCTTAAAAACGAGATTACTGGCCATTTTACATCAAAATGCCATGATTCAATTCCGGTGCTATTTATAAACATGATCATAATGCTTGCCCTCCTTTGGCCTTTGAAATTCACCACGCAGAAATAATACGGTTCACGGCTAGAAATTTTCTATTTTTTTCTAGTTTTTTTACTCCAACACTCAAATATAAACATATGGAAAAATCTATTAACTTTGATAATTTGCCTAAAACTATTGTGTGCGACATCGATGGATGTATTTTTAAACATCAAGGTAGTTTGTGTGGCATGATAGACAATAAAGCAGAATTGTTGCCTGGTGTTCGAGAAAAATTTGATGAGTGGGATAAAAAAGCCTACAGAATCGTATTGTTGACTGGCAGAAAAGAAAGTATGCGAGAAATAACTGAAAAACAGTTAAAAGAAAATGGATTATTTTGGGATTTTCTTATTATGGGTGCAACTCGTGGAGAAAGAGTGCTCATAAATGACAGAAAACCTGGACTGCCAAATGATACGGCTAGTTCTTTCAATTTAGAAAGAAATCATGGCCTTGGTTCCGTTACAGTTTGAGGCCCAAAATGAATTATGAAATTAAGAAATGTTTGTGTTGCAATAAAGAAAATTTATCTTGTGTCTTGAATTTAAACAAGCAACCTTTGGCCAATAGTTATTCTCCAGTTGAAACAGTTTTGGATGAATATCCTTTGGCAATTAACTTGTGCAAATCTTGTTATCATTTGCAACTTACTTACAGAGTTGATCCAGATTTGCTTTTCAAAAATTACTTATATGTAAGTGGAACAACACAAACATTAAGAGATTACTTCGATTTGTTTGCACATAATGCAAAACTTGAAAATCCAGACTCCAAAAGTATTTTGGATATAGCTTGCAATGATGGATCTCAATTAAATTCATTTAAGTCTTTAGGATATGAAACTTATGGAATTGATCCTGCTGAAAATTTGTTAGAAAGAAGTTTAAAAAATGGTCATAATATTATTTGTGATTATTTTAATATGCAATCTATAAAAAAATTGAAAGAAAAATTTAATGTAGATAAGATAGACATTATTACGGCACAGAATGTTTTTGCTCATAATGATGATCCTTATGAATTTTTGATTGCTTGTAAAGAATTAATGGATGAACAAAGTAGCTTATATATACAAACATCACAAGCAACAATGGTTGAGAACAATCAATTTGATACCATTTATCATGAACATATAAGTTTTTTCAATGTAAACTCTATGAAAACTTTAGTTGAAAGAGCAGGATTGCACTTAAACAAAGTGCAAATAACTAGTGTTCATGGAAATTCTTATGTATTTAAAATTGGTAAAACAAAGAATGAAGATAAATCGGTTGCTGAAAGATATGAATACGAAAAAGAAAAAGGCTTATTAAACGAAGATACTTATTTGAATTACTCTAATTTCTGCAGAAATATAGCTTCAGAGTTAAAATCCGAAGTGCAAAAATATAAAGATGATGGATTTGTTGTAGCAGGGTACGGAGCAGCCGCTAAAGGGGTTGTTTTAATAAATTTTGCTAAGATAGATTTAGACTTTGTCGTTGATGATAACCCTTTAAAACATAATTTGTGTATGCCAGGGACTAAAACTTTAATTCACAGTCCAGACCACCTTAAGATTTATGGTGATGCAAAAGTAGTTTTATTGCCTCTAGCTTGGAATTTTTTTGATGAAATAAAAAGAAGAGTAAATTCTATTTTGCCAAATAATAACATTAAATTTATTAAATACTTTCCCAAGGTTGAGATATGTTAAAAGTTCTGATACTTGGATGCAATGGGTATGTTGGATCTAGATTTCAAGTTGAATATGAAAAAAAATATAAGTTTGGATTAGTTGACATATGCTTACACAATCAGCCGCTGTTTGGAAATGTGTTACAACAAGATTTTAATTCCTTATCTAATTATTACATACAAAATTTTGATGTAGTTCTTTTGCTGGCTGGGCACAGTAGTGTTCCTATGTGCAAAGGTAATTTTTTAGACTCTTATAAAAACAATGTTGAAAATTTTATAGGTCTGGTATCCAAATTAAACAAAAACCAAAAATTTATTTATGCTAGCAGCTCCAGTGTATATGGAGTTGTCGATTCTCCAGTTGACGAAGACTACTTATGCTTTAAGACTTATGAAAACTATGATACACAAAAAATTATTATTGATTTAATAAGCAACCAAATGAATTTAAATTATTATGGATTGAGGTTTGGAACTGTAAATGGTTATTCGCCCTATACTAGGGAAGACATCATGCTTAATGCTATGACAAAGTCTGCATGGGAGAACAAAGAAGTACGAATTTTTAATCCAACAACCAAGCGGCCTATCCTAGCCATTGGTGATTTGGTTAGAGCCATAGATACTGTAATTGAATCAAAAGAAAATTTGCCGGGTATCTACAATCTAGCGTCCTTCAATTCAAATGTTTTTGAGTTAGGTCAAGCAGTTTCAGAATTTTTTGATGTAAAACTTTCGAACCTAGGAGATAATGGCAACAAAACTTATGATTTTGCGATTGACTCTAGTAAATTTATAAATAACTTTAACTTTACCTTCAAGTATGATGTTAAAAAAATACTCGAAGAATTAAATTATTATAAAAATGATTTAAAATGGACAAAACTAAAGGTTTGATACTAGTTTTTTAATTTCATATATTTTATTGCAAATTGTATCTTCGTGTTTTCTGAATATTGTGCCTGTGCCGCAAACTAAATTATTTGCTCCTGCATTTACCATCAAAGGTATAGTTTCAGGTTTTACTCCACCATCTATCTGTATTTCTAAATTTGGATTTAGCAATCTAGCTTTAGCTATTTTGTCATATGTATTATTGTAAAGTCTGCCACCTAATATACCTGGATCAATTGCCATTAAACATAAAATGTCTATCTCTTGTATCAATTCTTGAATTATTGAAATAGGAGTTCCAGGATTCAAAGCTATTCCTGCTTTTATTCCTAATGTTTTTATCTTATGAATTATTCTACTTGGATGATTAGTGGCCTCCCAATGAAATACAATATAGTCAGCTCCACTTTCTGCGTAAACATTTAGATATTCCTCTGGATTTTTTATCATCAGATGAACATCTACGGGTTTGTTTGTTAGTTTTTTTAGTTCTTGCAATATCTCAGGATAAAGACCAAATCTAGGAACAAATATGCCATCCATAACATCAAAATGAATTTGATCTATGTTTCCATTAATTAAAGAGTCTATATCTTGTTTTAAATATAATGGGTCTGCACAAATTAAAGATGCTGATAATTTAATCATATTTTTCACTCTAAAACACTATGAGTATTTTTCATGGATTCTTCTGATATTGATAGCTTTTCCATCATTATCAAAATGAGACTATCAAAAAACAACCATAAACTTTGTTCATTTAATGTTGTCATAGGCTGTATAGTTTTTGTTTTGTGTTGTCTTATTTTATTTGGAGCCGCTATCTCAACTAGCAGATCAGAAAGTTTTCCTATTGTAGAATCACAATTATTAGTAAAAGCAATAATTTTAGCTCCGCTAGATTTTGCAATTTTTGTTAATTCTACAATCGTTTTTGTTTCTCCAGAACCAGATGCTACTAAAAACAAATCGCCAGAGCCAATTCTTGGTACTGTTGTATCTCCCAAATGTGTTGCATCAAATTTACAATGCCCTAGTCGCATGCAAAAAGATCTTATTGCATATCCTACTCGACCTGCTCCACATGTGACTATTTTTTTACTATTTGCAATAGTATTAATTATTTCATCTATTTTTGCATAATCACTAGATAATAAAACATTTTGTATTTCATTAATTACTATGTTAATTTTTTCATTTATAATTGACATAATTACCTTCTTTTATTTTTTTCGCATGCTTCCCTGAAAAATTTAATACAGTTTTCTGCATCGTCTTCTGCATTCCATGAAAAGTTATTTATATATTGATTATAGAATACAGAAAATTCATTGTTTTTTAGACATTTTATATTTAAACCACAAAAATTTTTTATATATCCAGCCGAAGCCACCTGCCAACAACTTTTTGAATCGCCATAGACAGAGTAAAATTTTGATATTTTGTCCATATTATCGCTTGTAGCAAACCATAAAACATCTTCTACTCTTCCTTCTCCATAACACTCTGCATGCGCCCCATATACAAAAGTTTTACTATCTACTTGTTGTAAATCATCTTCTAATTTTTTGCTACTAGAAAATACTAAATCTGGTCTCATTTTTATTACATAATCATATTTAAAATTCAAAGCTTCTTCATATTCTTTTTTATATTGATTGCAATAATAAAACGATTCAAACATGGCAACAACATTTTTTTGTAGTTCTTTATTGAAACGAAGCCCACCTTGTATATTTTGCGTTTCTGTATTATTGAATTCTTCTACGCATATTTTTTTTGGACGATAACATTCAAAAAATTCATTAATTTTAAATGAATCAACAGGATATTGTGTGAAAGGAACTTTGTCACTTGGAAGTCCTATATTATGACTTATTGTTTCAATGTCCCATGTATGAACAAAAAAATCACACGAATCCCATAGTGTATCAATATATTTAATTATATTTTTGGAACATTCGATTCCATCTCTTATTTGTCCATTAAAGCAAATTGCAATTTTCATACATTATTTAGAAAACAATTAACTATTTTAATATTACTTTATGAAAATAGCAATATGTTTTAGCGGACAATTAAGAACAGGGTCTGAGTGTTCTGAAAACTTTTTTAATTATTTAGGCAATCTCAAAGATTCATGTGATTTTTTTGTTCACACATGGGATGTTGAAACTACCAGCATGAACTTGCATGTTGATATTGGCAAAGAGGTAAATAAGCCATATCCAGTCCCACAGGAAGTTTTTGATACTTTCAAAAATATTTATAATCCTAAAGAAATGGTTATTGATGAATATGCATCTGTAGCGATAAGAAATGCTCCAGGTGGACTGAGATATAATCATAAAGTAAATGATTACGTTGTTTCATTGTTTGAGTCAGTTTATTATGCAAATGAACTCAAAAGAAATTTTGAAATAAAAAATTCTATGACCTATGATTTTGTTGTAAGATGTAGGCCAGATTTAATTTTTTCACATGATAAATCACTTGAAAAAGATTTAATTGAGTGTTGTGATAATCATTTAGTTTATGGAGCGCATAAAAAATGTTTTGGTGTTGAGAGAGTAGAAGATATATTTTGGATTGCCAAGAGTCAAGTTATGGATTGCGTTGCAAACTTCTATGAATACTATGCCAGACCTAGTAATTATATTGGCGTTAATAGAGATTGGCAGTTTGTTTTATCACATTATATTCAAACAAAATGCAAATGCAATATAAGCTGCCTATCCAACAGCGAGTTTACAGTTTATTATAATCATTACAAAGATGTTTTTGGCTGGAGCACTCTTAATATTCAGGAGTGTATTAAAAGGTGTCGAGACTTACCATAAATATGTCCAAAAACCCTTGCAAAAATAAAAATTTACCGAATTCACCAGGGTGTAGAGGAGACATGTTCAAGTATGTTAATGCAGCAATTTGTTTTACAATATGTAAATCATAATTTTTTGAAATCCAATTTTCATAAAATTTAAGGAATTTTTCGTTTGCGCTAGTTTGAAAGACATTCAGATTGAAATTATTATTAGTTTTATCAAAGGGCTTCAGGCTTTCATTAGCCAAGCCAAAATTGATCTTTGCCCCAGCATAAAGTTTAGCTAGATCATAATAAATATCTCCAAATAATCCACCTTCAAAATCGCTTCTCCAATCTATTAATTTGAATTTTTTGTCATCTGTATAAATTGCATTTCCAAAATTCAGATCTCCATGAAATTTTGAACAAATGGTTTTAGAAATTATTCTATTCCAATTAAAATTTTGAAGAAATTCATTTATTTTACCAACTTTGATATTGTTTATTGTTAAATCACTTGAAAATTCATGATTTTTCTGCAAAAAATCTTCGACACGTTTTAAAGTTTTATTTTTATAAAAGTTTTCACAATCTAGTTTGAATGAAGGATATTCTTCAACAATGTTTTTGAAGTGATTATTATCTAGCCAATCTAAAAATTCACAGAATATTGAAAAATCATCACACTCATAAAGAGTTTTGCCACTTATGTATTTGTGACAAATTATATTATCGTATTCTACATCTATAAGACTTTCAACTAAATTTTCAAGTAAAAAAGCTCTTTGTTTTTTTAAACTTATTTTGCTTGGAAAATTTATTTTAGCAACTTTATTATTTAATTTATATGTGAACTCATCTATGTCTATTTTTTTTAGTTCAAAATGTGCTATTCCTTTTATTTTTTTATTAAGATCTTCATATAAAGATTTTCTGCCTACATCAATCCATGATATTTCTTCAACATGCAAATCTGCAAAAAATGGCTTGTAAAAAACTACAACATTTTCAACTTCTTTGCTTCCTTTGTTTTTCTTTGAATTTTCAAATTTTTCCCAAAATTTTTCATGGTCTTTTATTGCTGCAATTCCTGTATATGCATACTCATAGCTATTTTCTGATTTATTTTTGAAGTCTACAAGCTTGCCATTTTCAACTTTACAAGTTGAGTAATTTTCTAGTTCATCAGTCTTTGAAACGCCAATCCAATTTTTTGTGATTGGTGGTAGAATTTTGTCTATGTATGAATCTGCTGTCGCAATATAAAATGGACATTGTAGTTCTTTTTTGCAACAATACATGCTGTATCCAGGCCCAGATCCTGGTTTGTCATAGTTGTCAACTACAACAAATTTAAATTTTTTGTCTGAGTGCATTATTTTGCAGTAATCTATTATTTGTTCTGCTTTATAACCTAGAGCAATTACGATTTCATCTACTTCGCAGTGTTCAATAACATGACTTATTACAGCTTTGCCACCAATAGGAAGTAACCCCTTGTTTATTTGATTTGTATATGACTCCATTCTAGAGCCTAATCCTGCAGCTAATATAAGAAGTTTTTTCATATTATATCTAGTAGAAATTAAGCTAAATATGATTTTTCAAACCACTCTTTAGGTGGAGTATTTGCATTTACAAACCCATGCCCATAAGTTTGCATAGGAACTGTAACTGATTCTAAAATATAGTGATTGTATCCATCTTTAATTTCTTGTTCATTTATTTGTGGATTAATATCTATTTCTTTAATCTTATTTTTCCAGCACATGGGTAATCTGTCAAGCGTAAATCTGTAGTCAGTCCCTTGGCTTCCATAAGCTGCTTTTAATCGTCTTATGGCTGGATTTACGTTTACACAATTAGAATCATATTCTGGATAGCCATATTTAATTCTCATGTCTTTATCAAAAAATCCTAGAGGTATTTCTAGTGCTGGCCCGCAGTTGCTAAGATTTCCAACATGTGAATATCCATCATAATGCCTGCATAATTCTCTAGTCGGCACCCATGTGTCTACCATTAATTTGTGACCAGTCGCAACCGATATTCCGTCTGTCCTATACAAAGCCCAAGGGTGATAAGTGTTTTGCTCTCTCTCAAATGCTGCCAAATCTAATTTGAACCAGTAGTGATGCCATAACTCTTTGCGAACTATTCTTATAGCATCATGATATCCCCAAGGAAATCTAGCAGCTAGTTTGCTTTCGTCAAGAACTCCTTGCAGATTTTTAGCAATTCTTATAGTTTCAAACCAGTGTGAATATTGAAGTGCCGTGAATGGATTTTCTGCTTCCGAAACAAGTTGATTTCCTCTTGTCAAAGCATCAAGATCATAATCCACAAAAATATGGTCATCGTTTCCAGCAAAAAATATAGTGTTATCATCTATGCCATCAAGAATTGGATACGTTTCTCTCCAATTTGCTATATTTTCATTTCTAGTCCAAAACAAGATGACCTTTTCTGAACCTATTTCATCCATAATATATTTTTCTAAATTCTCTCTTTCGCTTTCTATATCATGGTCGAGTTTGACATAAAATATATATTTGCTTACAAGAGGAGACATTTCAGCATAACTGCTTATACAATATTTAAAAACATCTAGTCTTTTGTCCGTTCTTAAATTATGTCTAGCAAAAGGCATCAATCTCTGATTAGAAATTTTGACATTGAAAAGTACAATCATTTTTCACCAATTACTTAATAACTTTGCAAAACATTTGTTGCCAATCACTTCTAAATAACATTTCTATTTCTCTGTTACAATCCGAAAGCCATTTGTTTAACGCCCTTAGTTCTTGATTATATTCTTCGTCATGTCCATTGTAAATTTCATCAAATAAAATATAAGTTTCAGTGTTTATGAAAGGGTTTAAATATGAAAATATTTCGTTTGTTGAATATTCAAAATCACAATCAACATGTAAAAACTTTATATTTTCTTTATTTTCATTTAAATGGTTTACAAAATTAGGCAAAGTTTCCTTGAAATATCCTACCCATAATTTTACATTTTCTCTAACAGGAGGAATTGTTTCTTGTTTGAAAGCCCCTGCTGGCAAATCTCTCCATGCTTCTGATAAGCCTTGAAAAGAATCAAAACCATGAATTGTTTTATTGGGATACATAGTAGCAAATTTATTTATGGATGCCCCACACCCAACACCAAATTCGGCCATTGTTCCTCTTGGCTCATCTTCTTTAATATATTCTTTAACTACCCAATGATGATCATAGAGTTTATGTACTTTGGAAATAGAAAAAATATCATGTTCGGTGATTTGCATTGATTTCCTCTTAATTGTGTACAAAAAGAATGTTTTCTACCTTGATTGGATTTGTTATTTGGGCTATCTTGCCTGCATAAATTCCATCGGCACAAGCTATAAAGTCGGTCCAAGGTGTAGATTTTACTAAATCCATTCTGCTTATAAAAGCTCCCATATCAATTCCATTAGGACCAGGTCTGGTGTGAAACAAACGCCAACCATGATGAGAATGTATCATGTTGCAAAAAGACATTCCAGAGTTATTGTTTATTGCTGCTGCCAACATAATCTTAAAAAAGTCTGGCACATAATAATTATCTTCATTCGTAAAAAGAACCCAGTCAGCATGAGGTTCAATCATGGCTGTAGGATGTCTATGGTGAAATCCCCAACATCCTCTCTTTTGCAAGTTGTCTAAAAAAGTGATCTTAGGACTAAGCTTTCTGAATTTGTCTGCTAGATTTGGGTCGTTGACAGGGCCGTCATGATGAATGAATATTTCAAAATTTTCATAAGTCTGAGCTAGCAAAGAATGTATGCAACAAAAAGCTGCATCAATTTTTCTTTGATCAACGTTTAAATAGGCAGAAACAACTGCTCTTATTTTTGGATTTCCAGGTATATTCTGATGTAGGTATCTTGGCATTTTTTAAATTCTTTTCTTTTTTAATTAAGTAATTATTATTATATTTTACATGATAGTTTTATTTAATATTCACCTAAAACCTCACCGCACAGTTCTTTATGAACGACCCAATCTGAAAACAGATCATAGAATAGATGTTTTTAAATACTCTATTGCTACGCATGCTTGCATGGAGCCTATGGTATCTAAATACATATTTCTGATATCTATAGCACAAGAATGGGAAAACAGAAAAGATGAAATAGAGAAGTTTATAAGCGATAATTTAGACAATGAAAAAGTTGAAATAAGATGGAAAGCTAATGAAACATTAGAAGAATGGCAATCTTTTACATATGAACTTGATAAAATAGAAGATAAAACTATTTATTTTGTATCTAATGAAGATCACATTTTTGTAGATTATGACTTGTCAGCTTTATTTTACACTGTAAAGGCTGTTGAAGATGATCCTAATCCTTTTTCTGCAATGTTTTATTCGCATTGGCCAGAATTGATACGAGTTGCCAACAGATTAGGCGGCTTTCTCCATCCGAATGGTTATTGTGTAAATTTTACATGGTCTGTACATGATTCAATCAGGTTGATGAGAAAAGAATTGTGGCGCAAGTATTGGTTTGACTGGGACTTTAAAGATATGGAACCAACCAATAAAATACACACAATCAAAAAGTTTTTACCAGATACACTTGATATAAGCTGCTATGTACCCATAAGAGAAATTTGTCGTCATTATGATGGGTACTCTCATGTCGGAGACATAATGGATTATTATCCGCCTTTAGAAATTCCTAAAGGTTTTTGTTCAAATACCATGACAGTAAGATACGGTTGGAATGATATCTGGACTCATGATTTTTTTACTAATGTAAACCCCTCTGGTCAAAATTTAAAGACAAAAAATAAAAATCAAGGCTTTGATTATAAATTTACTTTAGATAAGTTTCCTTTATCTTGGTGGGGCCGGATTTCTGATTTACCACAAAATCCACATATGGATGAAGCAAAAATAGCAGCAGACTATGAAAAATGGTTCTTAGATGGATTGAAAGTGCCTATGAGTGCTTATTGTATGCATTTTACTGAGGAAAACACACCACCTAAAGACTGGTTCAAACTACATCTGACACAAGCTAAATTATTAAGGCATTTTTAAAATATGTT
This sequence comes from uncultured Acidimicrobiaceae bacterium, assembly GCA_964453335.1. Classification (GTDB taxonomy): domain Bacteria; phylum Actinomycetota; class Acidimicrobiia; order Acidimicrobiales; family CAIXPF01; genus VGBO01. Next base: position 120,571 of record CAYVOK010000001.1, on the reverse strand, counting down.
TGATTTAGTAGTTGCTAAATATAAAGAAGATATAACTTGGGCAGACAAGATACCATTTAGAAAGTTTATTTACAACAAATCTAATGAAGAACTTCCAGATTCTATAAAATTACAAAATATAGGACGAGAAGCTCATACGTGGTCTTATCATATTTGCACAAATTATGACTCTCTTGATGAATATACAATTTTTGTGCAAGGAGATCCTTTTTTTCATTTTACTAAGTTTTTAGAAATAGCATTAAATTTGCCAAGTTCGCTATCAAACCTACAAACTTATGGAGAAGGAATATACGGTTTGGCAGACATCAATAATCCTGAAGAACTTGATTTTCTCAAATCTTTGAATGTACACCCAGATTTTGTTTTGAAACTTATTAAAAGCAACAATCAAGATAAAAAGTTGTTTCCATTTGCTTGGGGGGCTCAATATATTGTTCATCGGGATAATATAAAATCAAAACCTTTAGAATATTGGAAAAGACTAGTGGATATTCATAAAGATGCAGCGGTACACTGGCCTTGGAGTATTGAAAGATGCTGGGCAGATATTTTTGCCAAAGATAATTCATTTATAAATAATAAAAAACTATTCTCTTGATTTGAGTTTTTTCTTTCTATCTATTTTCCTTTTCTCGAATCTTTTTTGAGCATGGGCTTCTCGCACCCAATCATAAACCGCAATTAGAATTATTGATAATGCAGTTATGCAAATTGTTATTGCATTAAATAGTAGTATTGTGTAAAAAAACATTATGGATTCCTCCAACTAGGAAAAAATTCTGGCGGAACAATATCCGGTAGTTCTATATTTACATAATCTTTTAGATCTAATAATTCTTTAATTCTCATTAATCGTATTCTTTTTTCATATAAAGGTATATGATTTCTATGTAAATCATCAACTAAATCGTATATTTTTAAGTTTCTGTCTATTATTTTTTTTTCATAAAAGTATCTCTCTCTGTCTAGAAAAGAATAAACTTTCTTGCTTCTGTCATGAAGATAATAATTGCCATAATGCATTAATTGTATTGCCAATATATGCCTCCATTTGTGACAATAAATTAAAGTTTCATCAGTTGTTGGAAGATCATTTTTGAATAATACTATAGTATTTCTTGCCGTGCATATATCTCTACATAATGTGGCGTAAGATCTTTTCTGACACTCTTCATATGTGAAATAACCTTCATCCGCAACCAAATTATAAAAAGCATCCTCTACAGGCTTGATAGTTTTATCGTGAATCCATGACAATACAATACTTAAAAACAATTTTATTAAGTAGTTTTTCACACTTTATTTATTTTTATTCTTTCATAAATAATATTATGAAGACATTCAACGAATATTACAAAGATTCTGGCCTAGGCAAATGGCTAGATGAAAAATGGGTAGACATAAGCAGAAAAGACAAAAGTGGCAAACATCCACCTTGTGGCGCATCTGCTAAAAAAGGAGTAAGAAAAAAAGGCCAAAAAAAGGCATATCCAAAATGTAGACCAGCGGCCCAAGCTGGTGCCATGAGTGCAGAAACAAAAAAGAAAGCTGTATCCCAAAAAAGAAGAGCCGAAGGCAAAAAGAAACATAAGAAGGGCAGGAAGCCAGTAGTTGTTTCACATAAAAATTTAAAGGAAAATGTCATGTTAAATGAAGGCAAAAATAAGCCTACAAATCCTAAGTTGTGGGCAAGAGCAAAATCTATGGCTAGAAAAAAGTTTGATGTTTATCCATCAGCCTACGCTAATTTGTGGGCTAGCAAGTGGTACAAGAAGAAAGGTGGTGGCTGGAGAAAAGCCAAAACCGAATCTTATTTGCCAACATTTAGGGAGTGGCTAGAGAATAATGGACTTTAAGGAATTTATAACATTATCTGAATCATTAAGTAAAGATATCGAAGATTTTCTTCTCAATGTCAAAAATATTGACAAGATTGAGATGAGAAAATTTATTGATGAATTGAAATCGTCTCCTGAAGAGTTTGATAAAAAAGCCGCCTTTGCCAAGATGCAAGAGAAGTTTGGTATTTCTAAAAAGAAGAATTTGCCAGACCCACCTAAGAATCCATCTTTGCAAACATATTACGATAATTTGGTTAATGGCAGGATTACAATTCCAGAATACAAGACTGCAGTTCATTTTCAGAATGCTTCTGGACTAAGTGAAATAATGAGTTCTCTTAGAAGACTAGTTGACCAAGAACTTATTAAGTTTTCATACAAAGATGGACCAGAAATCTCATATAGAGATGAAACATTCAAAGATTTTGTAGACTTTACAAAATTTTCTGCCATAATTCATAGAATAGAATCACAAATTGGATTGGCAAAAAAAGATGATAAAGGCGGCAAGGCAGATCCATTCTTGTTGCAAATTAGCAATGAAGCAGACCAAATCTGGCCTCCTAAAGATAGTAAAAACAATCCTAGCAACATTTATATTTTTAAAGCTGGCTCCGATCCTCAAAAATGTAGGTTGATGGGTAAGGGACAGGTATGGTGTATTTCAAGTTCTAGATTCAAAAAATGGACTCTTAATTACAGAATTAATAAAGGACAAGTTCAATATTTCATTTTCGATTTTAACAAAGATCAAGATGATCCTACTCGTTATGTAAACGCTGGTGTTGCAGAAAATGAGGAGGCGGCTGATGAAGATTCTGACATCAGCACACTAACAGGTAGCGAATGGGTTGATGCAAGAAACCATCCTAACGAAATACAAGGCTATTCAAGTGTCAAACAATATGAAAGATATTTGGCTAGCCAAGGAGTTCCGGTTGACAGTATTCTAATACCAGAACCTCTTACTGATGATGAAAAGAAATTAAAATCATACCTTAAGCGTGATGATTGGAGCATGGCCAAAAAGCTTTCTCCTGAATTATGGGAAGCATACATAGTTCTGGCAGATAGACTTCCAGATGAAGCATATAACACTTTAACTGAAGAACAGAAATCAATATTCAGACATGGAAAGCTTGAAACCTTAACTACTTTGCAAATAAAAGAAGCTTTCAATGAGAGAAAGACCAAGAAAGAATCTTTCAAAGACTGGGTCAGAAGTCTTAGTTTATACAATATAACAATTGAAGACTTGTTAGAACTAGTGCCAGAGAATGAACAATATGAATTCATGGATGATTTTATTGGGGCCGTTGAAGATGGCAGTTTAACAAAACTTTTATCAACTGGGATTAGAACTATAAAAAATAAACAATTTTCTGATTTAATTACAAAACATGTTAAAAAGTTCAATCATCACGCCTATTTTGATATTTTATTGGCTGGAGGTTTTAGAGGATTAACTCAAGAAAATATGGACTTCATACAACAAATGGATGAATATATTTTTAGACTTAATATGAGGGATTTAATCCGAAGTATTAATTCTGATGAAAATGCTTCGGCTATGTTTTGGGATATGGTTGATAATCATACTGAAGCTTTTGCAAAAAAACTCCTTAAATCTAGAGAATCATTAAATCAAATTTTAGAAAATTTAGATAACTACAAAGATTTCAAAAAATTCTTTGATAAAATTAATCCTGAATTTATGAAACATCTGGGTGGCAAATTGAAGTCATCGTTAGATTGGATTTCAAAATCAGATCTTAAAGAAATAATATCTGTTATGCCAGATGATATAAAAAAGTTTATTTATGACAATACTGATGATCAGACTCATAGAGAATTATCACCATTTTTTGATGAACGTGATCTTACTGATGATGCAAAAATTCACCATTTAAAAAATGCAAGATATAAATTTGAAGATAGCGAACTAGTTCAAGGAATTTTTAATTCTACAAATCCACTTACATTTATTTCGCATATTGGTTTAGAAAGATTCAGGAAAATTCTCTGGTATCCAGAGTATGTTGTTAAAATGATTAAACTGCTTGTAAGTAAAAATGTAAGCCAAGATCAAATTTTTGATATGATATCACCAGCAGTACTGGATATTTTGAGCTTTTCTGCCATCTATGAACTTTTGTCATATTTGACTTTTGATATTTTGCCGAAATCAAAATTAACTAATTATTTGATGCAAAGATACATGAGTATGGATGTTTCTGGAGGCAAAAAAATTGAAAACACTAAAGAAGAACGAATTGCTGAGTTGCTTAGTTCAATCTTTAGTCGTGATAAAAGTATTTCTGTCCCCGATGTTCAAAAGTTGAAAGATATGGCTGGAGATGGTGTTTGGAACAACATAAATCCATCTAAAATATTTGAATTTTTAAATAACATAGCCGACTTTAAAGTAAATCCTGAGACTATAAATGATATAGGCAATTTGTTTAATTTACAATCTTTAGAATCTATGCCAGCTTCAAGTCTGCTATCTTTGTTCATCAAGTTTCCTAACTTAAATTACCCAGATGGGTTTTACCAGAAAATAAAGAGTGGATTGTCAATGTATAATCCTCCAATGGTTGCTAGCATACTTGAAAAGACTAGAGGTAAAATTGTTTTATCTGCTTCGGAAACAGCCGATTTGATCAATAAGAAGGATGGTACTGCTGTTGAGACAATAAGAAGGCTAGGCAAGGAACGTATGACTCCGCAGGTTGTTGCGCTTTTAAAGCCGAAAATTAGGGATTATTATCAATCTGAGATGCTGCCAAGGATGTAATTTAGCGGTTTTTCCGTATAATTAAAATAAAGTCAAGGAGGAACCGCCCATGAAATACAAAATTACAATTTTTTTAACTGCTTTGCCTTTTGTCATTTTCATATTACAAAGTCAAAAAGACTTTTCATCAATTAATGATAGAAACATATTATTAGAGAATAAGGTAATAATGTTGACGAATGAACTCGTCAAACTTCAAGATACGACCATAATAAAAATGTTCAAAACTGCGGAGGAAGCAGAAAAGAAAGCTTTAGATTTGCTCGACAAGAATATTCAAATAGCAAAACATAATGAAGAATTTAGAAAAAAAATAATCAAAGAGTTAGTAGAAGCATCTGACAGTGCTAACAAATATGTTGAAGCGTATGCCAAGAATATTGATTTGGGTGAATATGGAAAAATGGAATTGATAGCCACTGCTTCTCCAAAAAAGAGAAAGCAATTAGAGGCAGCAATTGAGAATGTGATACGATATACGACAGAAGAACAAAGAGAACAAGATGTTGAAGTTAAAAAGTCATTGTTCGAAGCTCGTAAAGCGCTGCACAATATTAAAAATAATTTCTAGTCTTCCTCGCCAGATAAGTCTTCGAATTCAGCGTGGCTATCCTCTAGATCGCCAGAAAACACACCAAATTTTGCAGCTAAATGTCCAACCACCTCGATAGGCACCCTGCTGAAATAAAGGCCTCGATTAGGGCCATTTGTGTTGAATTTTTTTAAAGATTTCATGCCAGCTTTAACTATGTGATGATCCTTGTCCACAAGCCTATCTAATAGATTCAAAAATACTATAGGATTTCCATCAACAAATACTGGTTCGCAACTATTGTCATCATAGTCAAAACAACAATAGGCATAATTATCTTTAAGATATTCAAAAGTGACAAATTTTATTTTTTCATCGAGACATTCAAGAATTTCTTTGAACCAAGATTTTTCATAGTTCACAAGTGGAAATAAATTTAATTTCTCCATACAAATATGTACTGTTTCAAAGTATCATTTTTTCTTTTTAGAAACTGGTTTTTTGGTATTGCTTGTTTTTTTAGATCTGTATTCCCAAGGAGGTATGGGAAATGGGTCGATCCAAAGTCCATCTTTGCTATTTCTAGCTTCTATTTCGGCTTTACCGAATTCATAATTTTTAGAATATTGTTTGTACCACCATGCATAGCCTTCTTTTACCATTTGCAAATTAATATTTTTATTATCAATTGTAATAGTTCCAACATATCTTCCATATCGATCTTTATCATGTACGTCAACTTTAACTGTTTTGCCAAATACCTTTTCGCTTAGAGCCATCTTAGCTCTTGATCCAAACGCTTGCGCTTTTTCTGGAGCATCAATATCGGAGAGTCTGACCTTTCTCTCCATATTGTTTACCAAAACACCGATAGTATCCCCATCGGTGACTGACACTACCCTTCCTTCAAAATTCTGGCCAAAAAGCAAGAAAACTGCTGTTAAAAAGTGCATTTGAGTCCTCCCTAATTACATTATTAATAATTATAGGGACTAATCGACGGGATTAGCCTCAAAAATTTACTATACAAACTAAATAAAATATAGTCTGGGAGATTAACATGAACGATTTGAACGGGTACACATTCATCGAATGGCTCAAAATTGATGAAAACATGGTTTTTATGACAGAAGCAGCAGCTACAGATCCAAAAGCGGGACATACTTTGTATGTAGCCCAAAACAAAACTACAGGCAAAATTTATGCTGCAAGACCTTTTTTTCCTACAGGAACAACTAATGTTTCTTTTGGAGAAGAGATGAACAATTTCAGAACAGGTCAAATTTCTTTTGTGCTTAAAGCTGAAGAGTTCAAAAAAGATTATCAAATAATGGCAGAAAAGGCAACTCCAAGCAACCCAATCAAATTCAGCTCGGAAATGGGCAGAATATTCGATGCTGTAACTCCAATATTTAATAGATTCATTTTGCCTGCTAGATTTTGTAGAGTTGAATTAGTCCCAGCTATTACTGATAAACAGAAAGCATCAGATGTTGTAAATGTTCCCGTTGTAGACCCAACTGGATTCGACCCATGTAAGGATAAAAAGGAACCAGAAAAACCTGCCGCTGCGGGAGCTGGTGCCAAACCGGCTGAAAAGAAGGAAGAACAACCAGTTCAAAGAGTTCCTGGCCAAGTACATATAAATCAAATAGATGAAGATTGTCAGAAAAAATTGGGCGATCCTGAAAAGAGCAAAATTGATGAGGCTTTTTACAACATTCTTAAGTCTGGAAATCGTGGTAATTTGGTTGTTAATGCTTTGGCAGGTTCTGGTAAAACAAGTACTTTGGTATGTTTGTGGGAAAAATATGGAGTAAATAGCGGTCAAACATGGCTTTATTTGGTATTTAACAAGAAAAATCAAGTGGAAGCTCAGGCAAGGTTCAAATCAGTTAGAAAAAAAGAAACCAGATGGGGACAAGAAAATGCTGATATAATAATCAGAACAACTAACTCATTTTTGAATAAAGTTTTAGGTGAACAAAGCGGCATGGTAGTTCCAAAAACAAATTACTCAATGGATGCGACTGCTAAAGCTCAACAATATGATGATAAAGGAAGGCTTCTAGGATTTACTGGCAAAAAGAAATTTGCTCAAAAAACTAAATTGATGCTTGCAACAGATACAATTGATTTTGATAACGAAATAGAAAAAACAAACTTGCCAAAAGAAGATGAAGTAAAGTCCAGAATGTCTTCTGATAGGGTCATATCTCAAACTGGCCTAGGGAAAACGGCTGTATCATTCGTTAGGAAACAGAAAAAAGCAGTTATAACATGTGCCAGAGATCTTGCAAGTCTTTGCAAGCAATATGGTGTCAATATTTCAGATAAAAAGAAAGCAGAAGAACAAATAGCATCTATATTTGAAAGGTATGATGCTAATGTGCCTTTGCAGTTTGCATGGGATTCATGGTATTCATTGCCAGAACAAAAAAATGTAACTCAGTCTTTTGTAGAACTATGGCGTAGAGCTGATGAGTTAATAGAAAATCCAAGTCGAGAAGATATTAATAAAATAGTGCAAGATTTGGCTGTTTGGTTATTAAGCAAAACTGCCCCGGGAGTACAAGATTTAAATGATGCCCAACTTAAAAGTGGCAGGTCTATGCGATTTGCTGCTATTGGTAAAAATGATCAGTGGATACCATTTCATAAACTTCGTGACTTTGATGATGACTATTGGTATTCCGGAGTCAACATGGACAAAATTAATTGGCCAAAATTTGATGTGGTGTTGGCAGATGAAGTTCAAGACTTCAACTTTGTACAAAAAGAAATGTTGAAGAAATTGGCTGAACAAGGTGCATCCATAATGGCTGTTGGCGATCCTAATCAAGCCATTTACAGATTCCGTGGAGCAGAAGCATCTAGTTTCAATGATATTGTAGAAACATTAAAATCAGATCATGAAAAATTACATGGATCATCTGAGATTGTTCAAACAATGCCATCCAATTATAGAAGCAGACAGGCTATAGTTGATTATGTAAACAAAAATACAAAAGTGAACAGTCTTATTAGAGGTCTAAAATACAAAGATAGGGAAGATTATCATGGTGAGGTTACTACTAATCAAACTGTAGGAGACATGTTAAATCAAATACAGGCTTCATACAAGGGAGGAATGCTAGACAAGACAACTGCTGTAATTGGCAGAACAAATGAGCCGCTTACTACTGTGGCCCTTGGTCTTTTAAGTAGGGGAATTCCTTTTGCTGCAATAGGAAAGGATTTCGTATCCGATATGAAACAAGAAATCGAATCAATACTTGATGATCTAGGTCTAAGCAACGAAGCCTCAGTTCACGAATTGTTAAAAGATGATAGCGATGATGGAATTCCCGAATCAGATGAAGAATTTGGCGGCTACATGGGCAATGATGCTCTTTCAAATTACTATAAAGATCAGCTTAGAAAATTTGGGCACATTCCTAGCAAGCAAAAAAATCTACAGGAACTAAAGAAAAATGTCGGCATAATACAAACAGTTTTTCAGACAGCAATTGAAGCAAAACCAAGCATCTACGACATAGCAGACGTGTTTAGTTGGCTGGATTCTGTTTTTGCCAAAAATACACTAAAGCCTGAAGAAGTTACAAAAGAAGATGAAAAAAGAAAAGTTATTTTAACCAGCGTCCACAAGAGCAAAGGTTTTGAATTCAAGAGAGTTTATCTTGTAGACATCGAAAACTTCCCAAGCAAACTTGCAAAAAGAGATGAAGATTTAGAACAAGAGGAAAATGCCAAGTATGTTGCAATGACAAGAGCAGAAGAAGAGCTTCATGTTCTTAATAGCGATCCTGAAAAGAAATGGAAGGGCGTTTAAAGCTTATATTTAGACAATATTTGTTTTACTTGTTTTAATTTTGCAATCCAACCATCATAAACACTTATCCAGTGGTTTTGCCAACCATAAGACCCTGTATTTTGATCTTGTGGCTGGCCGAGATAGTATTTGTGCGTGTATTTGTCACTTTCAAGACCGCTAATGATTTTTTGGATATATGCTGAAGAAATTTGTTTATTATTTTGAGTGGTTAAACTTCCTTTCATAATTTCTTGAAAAGCAGTTTTTAGTTTTTTGTCTTCATCGAGGAATGCTTTGGCTTCATCGCTAAATCTATTTGTTCCTTGTACATTATCATGTAATTCTTTATCTAGCTCTGCTTGGCCTACGACATCTCTTTTTTGCACTTCTTGAACATCTGCTACTTCATTTGGGAAAAGAGTTTTCATAGCATTAAATGTTCTGTTTCTTTTATCTATTTTTGCTATCTCTTGTTGTATTTTTTGTGCTGTAGCTTGATCAATTTGCACTGCAGGAGTTTTAGATTTCTTTTTTTTTGCTCCATAGAAAGGTATGCGACCTTGTATTCCCAAGTTTGTTGGCTGATTCTGCTGTTGATTAGTTTGAGGAGTAAACAATCCTTTGGCTACATCGCCAACGGTTCCTGCAACTGATTTTACTGCCTTTGCTCCAGCAGATAATAGATTCCCAATAAATTCATTCAATACTGCTTCATCTTCTATCTTGCGAATTAGATCAGGGTCTTTATGATTAACAAAGTTTTTAAAAGATATCTTCTGCATGATTTTCAGCCTTTATTTTATTTATAAATCTTGGTAGTTTTTTTCCCACCCGCCCGTATAATCTATGCGGTGTTAGTAAGTAAGGCTAAGTGAAAGGAGTGCAGTAAACATGGCTAAGACTACTGGTATTAAGTGGACTAATCATACGATCAATCCTTGGATTGGTTGTGCGAAGATTAGTGAGGGTTGCTTGAATTGCTACGCTGAATCTATGGAGAAGATTTATCAGAGGGGTGAGTGGGGAGTAGGGACTAAGAGGCATATTACTTCGACTTCGGAAGATAATGTTAGGTCTTTCAATCGTAAGGCTGGTAAAGATGGAGAAAGGAGGACTGTATTCTGTGCTAGTATGGCAGACTTCTTTGAAGATCATGCTGCTTTGTTAAGCCAGCGACAACGATGGTGGCAGATTATTAAGGAGTGTACTAATCTCGATTGGTTGATCTTGACTAAGCGGAGCAGTTTAATTCGTTCGATGTTGCCAGATGATTTTTATAGCGGAAGCTATAAGCATGTTCATTTGGGTGCGACTGTTGAGAACGAGAAAAATACTGTTAGGCTTGATGATTTAAGATCTATTCCTGAATGGGGAGGATTGAGATGGACTTCTATGGAGCCTCTTTTGGGTCCTGTTGGTAAAGTTAATTTAGAGAATATTAATTGGGTCATTGTTGGTGGCGAGAGTTGTCAGAGCAATAAGTTTAGGCCTATGGAAGATTCTTGGGTTGAAGAGATTATGGGTCAATGTGATATTTATGGGGCTACTTTTTTCTTTAAGCAAACTGCTGGAAGGGTAGGTCATAATTATCCTGAATTCAAGGGTAAGAAATATCAGATTTGGCCGGATTTTAGCGGGAATCAGTCTAGGGTTCCTTTGAGTATGTTGGGAAGTTAATAACAGGGGGCTAGGGCTGCGATAAATTTTATCGTGGCCCTAGCCCTCGTTCCCTTTTTTCATTACTTTAAGGAGTCCGCAAACATGTCAAATATTATTCTTAGTTATGAAGATGTAATTAAAGACAAAAGAATTAAAAATTACATGAGTTCAGATATTGAATATCGTTTCAAAAATCCTGTTATTGTCTGTGATAGACATGGATGGAAGGCATTTAACACAGAAGAAAACTATCTAAATATTCAAAAAGATGTAGAGGATATGTCTGAAGAAGAATTGCAAGAAGAGATAAATGCTTGCAGAGCACCTTATATTGAATCTGTTTCTAAGTTTAAAATTAATTATAAACATTTAAAAAAAATTTCAGACATGGATATTTACAAAATGTTTCAGTTTCGACGCTCAAAGTGTGAGCAAGAGTTGCTCAAAAGAAAAAGCTATGGCAGAAATATTGAAGATATAATTCGTGTTCTTAAAAGCCAAGGCTATAGATGTCATGTTAAGCCAAATAAAAACCATGAAGTTTTTGCACAGAAGTCTATTGATGATGAAAACTATGTATATTTTTCTACTGGATATAGGTTTATTGTTGTGAATGGTCATAGGTTTGTTGGAAACACTTTGACAGGCATCGCTGCAATGCAGATTTTTAAATATTTGCCAGACATAGGAATGTTTCATATTTCAGGGAAAAGACATGCTTTTAGGTATGAGGATGGCTGGGAAGTTGCGCTGCCCAAATTCCTCCATGAAAATGTTGTTAATCATGAATACCCAATTTGTCCTAAATGTGGAAGCGCCATGTATTTAGATGTAGGATATTATCCAAAATTGAAGGATTATGCAGAAGTGTGGATGTGTGGCAACAGTAAGAAAAAATGCAGAAAAAAGTATCTTGCTGACAAAGATGAGGTTGTATTAGGAAAAGCTTTTCCGCATATTAAACGAGAAGCAATTTAAGGGGGTAAATATGTCCCAGCTAAAGATTTTCACAATTGACCCTTATATGAATGACTCTCAGATTGATGAAATGATTCGTAAGATTCATGAAATTAATCAAAGAGAGGAAGGGCCATCTGTCCTAACAATAGATGGTTTTTGTAAAGACCCTAGACCTCTTTGGCAAATTAAAGAAGTGGTAAATTTTGCCAAAAAGCTTGTGTCCAAAGGCATATGCAACGAACTGGTAACTTCAACCAATATCAAAGAAGTTATTCCACCTGATGTTGATCCTGAAATGCTTGCCAATGGACTAGGCAGTATGGAAATCTGGCTTTTGTCGAAAGGATATAAGCTAGAAAGTGTTTTGATTTCTATAGGAATCATGAGAGAATTTGTAGAAGATTTTAGCTCTCACGCTGCCGAATACAAACGCATTCTAAAAGCAAAAGTCTAAATCAAAAAAATATAATTTTTTTAAAGAACCAAGGATGCCTTGGTTCTTTTTTTTTGGATTCCGTATAATTTGATCGGTGATTCTAATCCATCGGAGGGACAAATTATGATGCCTATCGACCAGCAACCTGCTCAAGTTTTCTTCATTTCCATGAGCGAGTATGAAGTAACTTTTTACATATTGAAACCAAAAAGAGTTCGCACTTCTCAAATAGTTAAGGCAAACTCTATGTCTGATGCAAAAGCAATCATTGTCGCACAATATGGGAAGGATGGTGTAAACATCATCTCTACCAAAAAGGTAGAAAAGAGGTGATGTATGAGCAGCAAAGACAAGATGGCCAAAAAGAAAGCCAGAGAAGAGAGGCTTCGTAAAGCCAAGCACGAAGAAAGCCGAAGGAGGTGCTATCCCCCAATCGTTATTTTAAATGGGGATCAAGTATCTTCTTACCTTTTGAATGCAATAACAAAAGCTGTTGAGACTATTAATTTTGATACCATCTCATCTTTTCACAAAGATAGAGATCCAAGAGAGTACCTTAAAAAAATAGCTAGGGCTGCATCTTCAGATGTATATTTTGAAGAGGGAATGGGTCAGTATCTTAGTTCTTTGCATTTATATATTTGGGCTTCAATAATTCAATCTATTGGAATCGATAAAGTAAAATCGCTTATGCCAGAGGAGGGCTTCAGAGTAGTCATTTGTAGAAACAATATATTTGTAATATGCAAAAGGATTTATGCTAACAGGTCTATGCAAAATAGGTTTTATACTAATAACAATTACGTTGAAATAGGAAACAAAACTTATAAGCTTCATTATTCTAAGCATATGGTCGAGAGACTTTTTGAAAGAGGAAATTACATTACTGAAAATCAAGGCGGTCAATACGCCGAAGCATTTAGAACTGCATGGGTATTTTCTTTGTTTTATGATATTGTAGATACAAACTTGTATAAAATTAGTGCGTCGTTTAAACAAATATTTGTTGATTTTTATGTATTGGCATCAGGTATTGAAAGTGATTTATTAGAGAAAAAGAATACGATTATTGAATCATGGTCAGAAAAAGTTCTGCCTAACACAGATGGCCTTTTGGTTACGAAAAGGATAGTTGGCCCTATAGCCATATTTGATGCCGAAGAAGATGGAAAGTTTGATGATGTAGTTCTTAAAACAAGTCTTTTGCCTGGGTTTGAAGGAACTTTAGAACATTCTATCATGAATAGAATAACTTTCCCAAGGGATGTTAAGGAAAAATGTTTGGAAGTTTTAGATGATCCAAAGAGAAGATACACTACAGAATACACTAAAGTCCAGCATATTTTCAATGATAGATGCGCCCCGCAGTATTATTGGCTGCAAAATAGCAAGGCAAAAACCATTGCCTTGCGAAACTTAACAGACAGCGCAGAAATGATCCCAGAACTAAAGCCTGCTGTTTAATTTTAAGCCTCCATGTCATAAATATGACATGGAGGCTTTATGTCTATGATTCTAGAATTTGCAGAATGGTTACAGCTAGATGAAATGCGCCGTTTTGGTATGGCGCAAGCTGCTAGTGGTTCTGAGGCAAGACAAGCTGGTAGAAATGCCAACGAAATAGTAACTTGTTTATTACGCAAGAAATTAGAATGTAAAATTAGAGATTTTCCTCCATTTTCCGCACAAGATTTACAAGGTATTGATGCTTATTTCATAGATGGTCCATACGCAAAACAAGATCTGCAAATTCAAGCCAGAGCATCTCATGCAGCTAGAGATGACTTTGCAATAGCTTTGGGAGATAAGAGGCAAAACCCAAACGCTTATCTTGGAAAGAAAATAACAGAAATTATTCAACCTGATCCAAATGCAAAACATCTTACAAAATGGCATCAAAAAACACATGTTCATGCCCTCATGAGCGCAGATGACAATATGATTTACTTAGCTAAATGGCCAGATTTGGAAGCAGCGGCCATGAAAGCATTCAAGAATTGGGAAGAAGAGCATAACAATATAGTAGCACTAACAATAGCTATGCCTAAACCACAAGGACAGGATGACCAAGAAGAAGCTGGAGCCATAGTTCCTGAAGGACATCAAGAAAAAGACCCCAACAAACTCAAAGGCCCTGTTTCTATAACACTTGAAGCTATCGTAGATGGTAAGTCAATAACTGCTAATGCAAATGTAGAAATATTTCCAGATGAAAACTCCACAATTCAAAGTATAAAAGAAGGAGTCGAAAAGGCTATAGGGCAGGGAACTGTAGCTTTCGTCAAAAAAGTATCCTTGCCATTTAGACTAAGATACATTATCAAGTTTAGAGATGGTGTTGATGTAATTGGCGAACCAGTATGGCATAAAATTAGATATGAAAATGATGAAGCTCTGCCTGGTTTAAAACTGTATTTTGATGCTCCACATGGAAACAAAGGTACTTTTAATTCAGTTAGAGATGCATTCATAGACCCAGAAACACAGATAACAGTAAAATTAACTAGATCTACTCAAGGTCCTAGAAACAATACTTTTGATGTATATAATCCTATGATTTTCATCCCGGCTAATAGTATTCCAACTCAAAAAATACCAATTACCAAAGAAGAAATTCATGATTGTGAATTCCCACCACAAGCTCAGGTTGATACTCGCAATGATATGGAAAAGGCAGAAGACGAAGCACATGAAAAGGGAGAAGGCATAGTCAAAATTATGTCTTCGAATCCCAAAAATATAGCAGACAAACAACAAGAAATTGAAAAGTTTGCTGCTAGAAACAATCTAAATGTATCATGGCCAGAACAAAAAGTAATAAGTAAAGATAAAAAAACAGGCAAAGAAAAAATAGAAAAAGGCAAGACAGCAATTTATACACCAAAGGCATAAAATGAAGAGTTTTTTAAATTGGTTTAATGAAGAAACCGAAGGTTTGTCTTTCTCTTTCACTCCAATGAAAGCAGAAAAAGGAAATGAACCAAAACTTAATCCAAGAGTAGAAGAAAAATTAAATAAAGCTGTAATTGATCTTAGTCCTACTATTCCTGGTGTGCCATTTGGAAACATGAGAAGAAAACAGGGGTCTCAATATTCTGGCATGACTTACGAAACTAATCTTGATGACATACTTAAAACTTATGTAGATATGATAGATGACTTAAATAAAGATGTTAAGATGAAAACAGGCAAACAAAGTATGTTATTTAATTATCTAAGTTCTAAAACGCCACAAGATTACATCGAAAAAATAGAAAACAAAGTATTAGAATTGGGCAAAGGATATTTAGACGCTTTTCAGAGAATCAGAAAATATCATCAGCTATTTGTTGATATTAAAAATAAGTATGGAGATAAGGCTGGACAAATTAAAGTCACAATTAGCAAACATCGTCCAGAAGATGAACCATTTGCCGAACAAAAGAAAAATCCTCAGTAGCTTTTGAAACAACTTCCCCTATAATTATTGTAAACGAAGGGGAACTATACCATGCTTAGACGTTTGTTCACGGATGGAAACGGTGTTGATATTTCTGGCAAAACTCTTATTGTATTTGATGTTGAAACTACAGGACTAAATCCTGAAAACAAACTTACCCAAATCACCACCATTTCTGCTGTGAAATATAATTCCAGCGGGGATAGATTCGGTGATTCCTTTGACGAACATGTAGTTTTAAATCATGACGTAAAAGATAGGCTTTTATTTGAGTCAAACTTCCCTGTTCCAGATAATGAGAACATAAGCCAATGGATTAAGAAATCTGGTTGGGACTCAAGTCGAGCTACACTAAATGAAGTTCAAGCAGTAAAAGCATTCAAGGATTGGGTTGAGAAACATGAAAACTATCTGCTGGTAGGATACAATGTAAATTTTGATCTAAATATGATTAATTATCAATTAGCTAAATCGAATCAACAAATTACAAATAGTTGTTATGATGTTATGGAGTTAGCAAAAACTACATTTAGGGCTCTTATAACTACTATGGCCCAGACTGGCAACACAGTCGCTCAAAAATTTATTACAGATATAACTGTAAATGGTAAGCCATCTTACAAGCTAGAATTGATTGGCCCAGCTTTAGGATTTGCAACCGATAAGTCTCATGAATCGTTAGATGATTGCAAACAAACTGGAAGAATCTATTTTGAGATGAGAAAGATTATTAAAAAGAATATTAGAATTATGAAAACTCCTGCTTTCATGGAAAATTTTAGGGTTGCTCTCGTATCTTGGAATTATCAGATGGCCAAAAGCAATAGGAAGCAAGTGAATATTGCCGTTCATGTTCCATCAGCAGTTTAGGGGTTGTATTTGGCTGGCCAGCCCCTATAATTCAATAGTCAACGAAAGTTGATGCGCCCATAGCTCAATGGAAGAGCAACAGCCTTCTGAAAATCGGGCCTTACTTGGGAAACCTTGTAAGTGTAAGTAGTCAAAGTCGGTGAAACCCTATCGTTCAGTCGAGGGCAATACCGAGCCAAGCCTAGAAATAGGAAGGTGTAGAGAGTAGACGGCTACCACCTAAAGCGAAAGCAACGGTGAAGGTGTACTCCGTGGAGCTAAGTAATTAGCACAAACATGAAGCTGTAGGTTACAGGTTCGAGTCCTGTTGGGCGTAATAATACTATAATATTATTGGAGGTATTTATCATGGCTAAAGGTATGAAGGGTAATAAGATAAAGGCAAAGCGTATTGCTGATGTGCAAAAGGTGTTGAACCAAGTAGCTCATCCTGCTGCTGCTGCCAAATATAATCACATTCGTGTACAGTTTGAAGATGGAAAAGAAGCTCATCTTCTTTTTACTGACAGCGAAATGGAAAAGGCATTAGCTAGGGCAAAGAAGAATCCAGAAGATTGCCCAAATGTTTCTATTTTCCGTGATATTTTTGATTGATTGACACTTAATTAATATTACTATGACACCAGAATTACTATTATCCGACAAATTTGTTGAATTTTCACAAAAGATTTCAGCTTTGCACGAAAACAAGAAGCGTTTAAGCACAGAGTTGAAGAAGGTTGTTGAAGAAGGCAAGGCAAATCTCAAGAAGATTGATGACGAAGCCGCTCTTCTAACAGTCGAATTTGAAAATTGGCAAAAAGAACAGGTCAAGAAGTAATGATTTTAAATCCTTTAAAAGGTCATCCATCTATCAAGATGGATGACCTTTCTGTTAATCTGTATCATGGATGGGCATATCAGACCATTCCATCAACTATTCAATATGATAAAGAATATTGGGAAAAATATATTCAATATGAAAGCAATAGTATTTGCAAAAGTCTTAATGATTTTAGATGTTCGTTAACTCAAAAATATTGTACAAATATATTAGATGTTGGAATAGGAAGTGGAATATTTCTTAAAAACCTACAAATAAATAAAAAAGGATTTGACGTAAATCAACATGCAGTAGATTGGCTAAAAGATAATAATTTATATCATAATCCTTATGAAGAAGAAAATAATTTTGATGGTTTTTGTTTCTGGGATGTATTAGAGCATTTTGAAAATCCCAATGATATTTTGTCTAAAGTTCCAAAAAATAGTTATGTCATAACTTCTTTGCCAATATTTAAAGACATAACAAAAATTCATTTATCAAAACATTATAGGCCAAATGAACATTTATGTTATTTTACCAGCATAGGTGTGGTAAGCTATTTTAGGGAATTGTTTTTTGAATGTGTAGAAGTAAGAAGTGACGAAATACAAATTGGCAGGGAAGACATAATGGCGTTTGTCTTTAAAAAGATTTAAATGCCAAAATTAAAAGGTTCACACAAATTATTAGTAAGCAAATCTGGTTTATGACAAAGTGGATAATAACATCTTCTATTATGTATAAGATGACCATTTGTTGATTTAATTTTTATGTTATCACCAGTAAATTTTTGGGCAGCAACAACTGACAGACAAGAATCAACTCCAATATAGCCAGAAGATTTCTTAAGTATCTCAATGCTTTCTTCTATATTTGAATTTTTTATATGAATAATATCTGGATGAGGATTCCTACAATTGCAAAATATACATACCAAATTTAAACTTCTTGCTTTGCACAGATTGCTTACGCAGTTAATTTCTTCGTCACTCATTTGACGGTTTTGAGCATCTCTTGCTGGATCTCTATTGCTAACTGTAACAGTAGAGACAAAAATTGGTGGCAAATTAAATTTTTTTAAATCTATGTTATGATCTCTTAATAGAGCAGTTTGTTTTGGTTGTAACTCGTTTTTATGTATTCTTGGGAATACCTCTGCAATACTAAAGTCAACCACTCTATAAAACTTTTCTCTCAAGTATGAATTATTTGTATTTTCCAAATATCCTTTTAATTCATTCCAATGATCAAAGTGATACCTATCTTCAGGAAACTTATCAAATAATGGTCTAACTTTTATTTCAGGATAACATAAATTTATTAATTTTGTAATTTCTGCAGTTCCTCTGGTAGCTAGCAATATTTGATTTATAAATTCTTTTTTATCCGCAAATAAATGTGATTCAACGGCAATAAAATCTCCAATCCCTCCTGTAATAAGCATGTCATATTTCAAAGCCCTATCAAACCAGTTGTGATTTGGTATTTTGGGGGCTTCAAAAGTTTTGCTGCTTATTTTGTGAACTCTTTGGGTGTTTATTGTTTTTATTTGATTGTTATTTGGTTTAATATTGGAAGAGGGGAGGCTTCCTCCCCTCCTCTCAATAGATTGCCGTACAAGATCTTGAATTTTTACTGATTTATTATTCATCAAGAATTAATGTATTTAAGTCTAAGTTCTTCTGCTAATTCTTCTGCTGTAGCTGGGTTTATACCCTTGCTTGTCAATTCATTAATAAGATTCTTTTCAATAAAAAGCTTATAAGCCAAGCCCTTTCTTTTTGCACTTCTTTTCAGAAATTCTTTTCCCTTTTTGCATTGCTGCAACATTCTAAATGCGCTTATGCAAATAGAAATTATCATAAGAATTGTAAATGGGTCAAAACCTACAGCATCATCAAACTTGTCGTGTACGATTTTAGAAATATCTTCTTCATTCATGGTTGCCTCCGGTTTGTTATTCCATAGTATATAGTTTATACAAAAAAAAAGAGTCTGGTTTCCCAGACTCTTCTCTTTATTTCCCCAGTAATAAACTCAGACGCTGCTTACAACGCCGAGTACATCTGTTATGGTCTGGAGGGTGTCGGTGAATTCAGCACCGTCAACCATCTCTGTAACCTTAACATCTTGACCAACGCCACCTTGGGCGGTTGTCATGTAGCCTGTTCTCTGAGCGGAAACAGGAATTGTGGCTGGCTGGCCAGGAGCTGTGTTAGGATTAGCAACATAGGTAACACTTGTGTCCAAGTATCCTTCTGATGCTAAGTTTCTGGCTTCTGGTGTTAGCCTTAATTGATATACTGCCATAGTTTTCTCCTATAAAAAAAGGTCATGCATGCCTCTAGTAGGCACAATTATATATTATTTATATAGTTCCTTTTCTTTTTATATACAATTTTTTTATACCAAGCGGTTGTTTTGAGAATTCTGGCCCCTACAATTTCAGGCGTGAGGCGGGAAGTTAAATTAAGAAAGGAAGGCAAACTATGAAAAACGAACAAGAAGTCTTGTGGGATGAAATTGACATTGGCACACACCCATACAGCGAAACAGGAGTTGCCACCACAGATCCTAATTACCTTACCAAGGCTAAGAAGGAAGCAATCACCTTTCGTCGGCAGCTTATTCGTCAGTTTGGGAAGAGGGATGATGCAGAATTTCTGGTCAGGAGGATTAAGCAGCCTGACAACATCTACTACAATGTTGTGCTGACATACCAAGTTAACAACTTCGACTCATCCAACTTTGCTTTCATAAAAGTCGAAGAAGCTGTGCCAGATCATTGGGACGATATTGCCAAAAAAGAACTTGCTGAAGTAAAATAGCTAAACAAAATAAACTACGCATATATAAAGTATGCGTAGTTTATTTGATTTTTATGAGAGTAAAAAGTCTACTCTTGAGTACCATGAGACTCTTAATCCTAAGTTATGGACTGGAGAGAAGCTAAAGCCACAAATCAAAGAAAAATTGTTAGAAATAGCAGCATTCTGGGCAGAACATGCTTTAATACCAGATAATGCTATAGAAGATATTATATTAACTGGTGGAAATGCCAATTTCAATTATACTGACACATCTGATATTGATTTGCATCTTTTGATTGATAAATCCAAAGTTGCAGAATGCGAAGACAAAATATTAGATGAATACTTAAAAGATAAAAAGGCAATATGGGGTCTTACCCATGACTTGCAAATATACGGAATACCTGTAGAAATCTATGCCCAAGATATATCAGAAAAGACAAGCAAAGATCAAGGCGTTTTCTCTGTCAAAAATAACAAATGGCTACATAAACCATCTTACAAAAGAATAACCATCAATCATCCGCTTATTTTGAAAAAATCAAAATCACTTGAGAATGTAATAAACTATTTCATGCAAAATAAAGTTGATAACATTCAGTTGCTTAATAATTTTAAAGAAAAAGTCAGAAACATGCGAGGCGCTGCCATAAAAAGAGGTGGCGAATTTAGTTTAGAAAACCTAGCATTTAAAGATTTAAGAAACAAAGGCATACTAGACAAATTTACAAATTACATTGTGAGTGTAGAAGATAAAAAACTCAGCTTGGGGGAAAATGATTAAATTCAACGATTGGATTCATACTAGAGAATCAAGTGCATCAACTAGAAACAAATGGATGGCCGCACTTGGTCTACAACCCATGTATTCCGCAGATGTGTTTGGCCATGCTACACCTAGACCTTGGGTGGCAGATAAATTGATAAGCAAATTAAAAAAGAAAAAGAAAAAGAAGAAGAAATCTAAAAGCAAAAAACACAAGACTTTTAAAGAGTTTTTGGAAAACAAATCCTGATCGTTATAATTATACATAATGATCTTGAAAGAATGCCGAAACTGCAAAGAACAAAAACTCATAGAAGATTTCCCGTTGTTTTCTACCAAGGAAGCTGGACGAAAAAATACTTGTAAAAACTGTACCTACAAACTAAGTGAGATTAGAAGGCATCTCAAATCAAAAAATCCACCACCACCTCCTGGTAACTGTCCAATATGTAATTTCTTCACTGATTCATGGATTCTTGATCATTGTCATTTTTCAAATTGTTTCCGTGGATACATATGTAATTCTTGTAATCTAGGTCTTGGTAGATTTAATGATGATATTGATATTTTGAAAAAAGCTATTGATTACCTAGGAAGACAAACTACCCCGGTGCCCTGAAAAACTTTTTAAGCCCTCCCTATAATTTTTGTAAATTACAAAGGAGGTGCCAAATGAAAAGTAGAAAAGCGTTTACCCTCATAGAAGTTCTGGTTGTTGTTGCAATAATTGCAATTCTTAGTGCCTTACTATTAGGCGCTGCACATAAAGTTAGAGAAACTGCATATTCTCTACAGTCACAAAACAATCTAAGAAACATTGCAATCGCTACTAATCATTGTTCATTACAGAACAAAGGTAAAATACCACCGGGCTGGGGTCGTTTCCGTAGATCTGCACCAGCTACTGCATTTGTGCATTTGCTTCCTTATTTAGATCAAGATGTTATTTACAAGGAATACATGAGTATAGCATCGAAGAATACAAATGAAGCTATCATATCAGCTATTGAAGGACCTGTTAGAACACATTTGAGTGTATTTTCTGCAAAAAATGACCCGACAAATCCTTTGATTGGGGGATTGTGCAGCTATGGCATGAATCATTATGTTTTTCGTGGGGCAAATCTACCGGGGGATTGGAACGATAGATATTTTGAGGTAAATAATATCGCAAAAGATGATTTGCTGCCATTCAAATTTGATAAAGAGTTTGTAAATGGAACTAGCAACACGATGCTAATTACTGAAAGAGCAGCTATTTGTGACTGGCAAGCTGGCTCCAAAGTTTTTCTTATTAAAGCGCAGAGGCTATGGCATCATTATGGAGGTAGAATTTCTTCCAACCGTTTATCTGCTTGGATTGACATGTCTATTGCGGGAAACACAAATAGCAATAAGCCAGAGTATAATCCATTGCCTTCACCAATAAGCCAGCAAAAAGTCAGAGAAGGGCAAGCAGATGCTGCCTATATTCAAACTTTTCAGTCAGGAGGTTTCAATTGTGTTATGGCTGATTCTTCTGTAAAGACTGTCTCTCCTAATGTTAGCCATGAGGTATTTAAGGCGGTAACGTTGGCAACAGTTCCTGCATCAAGTGGTCTTTTTTCAAAGTGGGACGATTGATAAAATCTCTGGAAAGGAGTTAGCCATGTATTTAACAGATAAAAAATGCTATCTCTCTGGCCCCATTCAATACGCCAACGATGAGTTCTGGCGTGGGGAACCTATTTTCAATCTCAAATCACAATTCAATATTGATGTGTTCGATCCTTTTGCTGATGAAAAGCAACAATGGACTGAAAAGATTATTAATGCTAAGAATAATGAAAATGTCGAATCGCTAACTAAAATTGCCAAGAGTTTTGTCAGAAAAGATCTTGGAATGGTTGATAGAAGCGATTTTTTAATAGCTTATCTACCAGTCGGTGTGCAAACTGTTGGTACCGTTCATGAAATAATAAATAGTAATAATAGCAAAAAGCCAACTATGTTAGTAACAAACTCTAAATCTATTTGTGATATACCTTTATGGTACTTTGGATTTATTGATTCAAAATATATGTTTGCTGGATGGAATAACTTATACTCTTATTTGAAAGATGTTAATGAAGGAAAGCACCAAGATGATGATAGATGGCATTTAGTATATGGAATCGTCTAATCTTTTTTAATGCCCTGAACTTTTGGATTGGGGTCTATTCTTTTTATTATATTCAATGCTTTCCAAGGAGCTTTCTTAGAATAGTTTTTTAGTCTTGTGATATCTTTTGCATCGATTGTGTAGGTGTAAAGCCTGTCATCACCTATATAAACCATGACACGGCCATCGCTAAACCAGCCAGCATATTTAATTTGCTTCTCGTCAGACTCGAAAAACCATTGTTGAAATTGTAAT
The DNA here is from genome assembly GCA_964453335.1 of uncultured Acidimicrobiaceae bacterium. Classification (GTDB taxonomy): domain Bacteria; phylum Actinomycetota; class Acidimicrobiia; order Acidimicrobiales; family CAIXPF01; genus VGBO01. The sequence goes on along the minus strand of CAYVOK010000001.1, from coordinate 97,444 downwards.
TCACTCATTGCTTTATATATTTCAATTTGTTGATTATTTTGTTGACTCATTCCTCCTTTGTTGGCATAATATCAACAAGGGGGATTCCATGCTAATTGACAAGCCTTCATTACAATTTAAACAAAACAAACACTCAACCTATATTGGCGATTCTTTGCAATTTTTAAAAGGACTCCCAGAAGACCCCATCTTTAATTTAATATTCACTTCTCCTCCCTACAACCTTGGGAAAGCTTATGAAGATAAAGTTGAAATCGGAGAATATCTAAAACTTATTGTTCCTATATTAGAAGAATCATTCAAAAGACTCACTCCAGATGGTTCTTTACTACTTCAAGTTGGCAATTATATTACATCTAGTAAAACAAGAATCCCTCTTGATTACATATTTTTTCCATGTTTGAGTCAACTAGGATTCATATTCCAACAGAGAATTATATGGCATTACCGTCATGGTCTTCATGGTAAAAATAGGTTTGATGGAAGACATGAAGTTGTCATGTGGTTCACCAAAAGTGAAAATTATAAGTTTAATATTGATCCTGTAAGAGTTCCTCAACTTTATCCTAATTACAAAAACAAAGGTGTTAAGACAGCAAATCCTATGGGCAAGAACCCAAGTGATACTTGGGAAATGGAATCTCCAGAACTACTAACTTCAGACTTCATCGAAAATATACCTAATGTCAAAAAGAATCATTGTGAAAAAGTTGATTTGGTAAATCCAGTTGAGCCAGATGAGACTCATCCTTGCCAATTCCCCGTAGGTTTGGCAGAGCGGTTCATTTTGTCCATGACTGACAAAGGTGATGTCGTATTCGACCCATTTGCAGGAGTGGGGTCCTGTGGTGTTGCAGCCGTTATGAACGAAAGAATTTATCTTGGCTGTGATTTGATTGAACGATATGGGATTACTGCTGATATGAGAATTGAGGAGCATTTGCAAGGCAAGAGGAAGTACAGGCCTCATAACGCAAAGATTCCTGATCCTGCCAATAGTAGCTGCGGTCCTAATCCCAAACCCAAAAAGTCAGACCAGAAACAAGCGCAAAAGCCAACCTCTGCCTCGTTTGATTGGTCAAGCATTCAAATAAATTTAAATGATTTGATCAAGTAGGTTGTTTTTTTTGTAGGGCTCCCTAGAATCATATCGCAAGCAGGGAACGGTCCCTGCGATAAGTTTTTCAAATACTCTAGTGGCCGGGAAGCCCTTAACTAAAGTATGGAAGGAGGTGCAGCAATGCATTGTTTGCGTTTTCAACAAGGCCACGACGGCAGGTTCAGCGATCCAAACCTCGCAAAGAAAAGTCCAAATTATATCGTCGATAAGCCATATGCAATTTGGCAAGATGATTGCCTAAAACTTTTGAAAGAATTGCCACGCACCAAGTCAATCAAGATGGTATGGAGTTCTCCTCCATATAATGTTGGCAAATGCTATGAGAATAACAAATCACTAAATGATTATCTGGATTTTCATAAAGAAGTAATTGATGAAATCATTCCTCGCATGGATGATGATGGAGTTGTTTGTTGGCAAGTTGGCTTCTATGTTAATAACAAAACTGGCGAGACTGTGCCACTTGAATATTTCTTTTATGATATATTCAAGAAGCATGGCTTGATTATGAAGAATCGAATCATATGGCATTTCCGTCATGGTTTGATTTATGATAATCGGTTTACTGGCAGACATGAAACCATTATGGTCATGACTAAAGGTGACTATAACTTTAATGTAGATCCTGTGCGTATGCCACAGATTTACAAAAATAAGAAGAAGAACGGGAAGTTAACCTGTAATCCTTTGGGCAAAAACCCCGGAGATGTTTGGGATAACATTCCTAATGTGAAAGCCAATCACCCAGAGAAGATTGACCTGTATAATAGTCATACCAAGGCCAAGGAGAAGCACCCTTGCCAAACTCCTGTTGGATTGGTTGAGCGGTGTCTCTTGAGCATGACCAATCCAAAAGACCTCATCTTAGACCCTTTCGCAGGTACTGGAAGCATTGGTGTTGCTGCTGCAATTCATGGACGGCGGTTCTGGGGCTGTGAGATTTCAGCCAAGTACGCTATCGCTGCCCAAAGTCGAATAAACCAAGCGTTGAGAGGGGAAGCTATGTGGCGACCCCACAATAAACCTATCGAGGCTATTTCTTAAAGTTCTTTACAAGGAAGGAAGGTGCTTCAATGTCTACCGCTCATGAATTAGATGATCCTATGGTTCTGAGAGACCCTTTTGTAATTATTGATGCTGCAACAAGGATGCGTACAATCAAAGACGCATTGAATGATTCGGCCAAAAGGGCGCAAGCTTTGCCTGTAGGCAGAGAAGAAATTGTTATCGATGGCAACCTATACAGTTGGGAGCCAACGATGCTAGATTTTGAAAATTTGTTATTCGATGTGGCCAACTTCCGTACTCCAATTGCATGTCAGGAATATGGAATTGATGACCCTTATAGCAAATGGGATAGCGATCAAATCGAAGATCAACTTATTGCCATGAAAGCCTTATATGAATGTGAGTATAAGGATGAAACAGACCGAGTTCTTTTTGATAATCTAAAATCTGTAAAGAAACTCAAAAGTCCACTCATAGTGGATGGTCGTGGTATTGTTCGTGAAGGAAACAAAAGGCTTTTTGCTATTTTAGAACTTCACAAAAGAGGCATATGGCATCGAAAACAAATCGAAGTCGTAGTGCTGCACGAAAAAGTAAATGTTGTAGGTGGCAGCGTAGAATTTCAACCTGTTACCGATAAGGATTTGATTCAGAGGATCAAAGAGTACTACAGCAAGCATGATGATGGCAAAAGGGATCATCATGAATTTGAAAAAGCAGAACAGACTTATCTTCGTTACAACAAGGTAAATCCATTTGATTCGACCCCGCTTCCTCCAGAGTTGGCGAATAAGCCAACCAAGGAAAGGAATGTGGTTAAGAATGAGTTTATGCTTGGTGAAGCCATATCTAAATTCAGGCAGAAAACTGCCAATTTAAAAGATACTTCCGGCAGATTGATTTTGCCTGTCAGAACTAGTGGCCACATGCAAATAGTTCAGTTGATGAAAGATATAGTTGATGTTATTTCAAAAATAAAGCGCCACTATGCTAACAATCCGCTCCTGAATCAATATATGGAGTATGCCTATGATGAGATGATAAATTATATTATTATGTTTCATGATGAAAATGATGCTGGACATATTAGGATTAGGCAAGACTGCAATAGGCAAACAAATGGAGAAGTATGCCATAAGTACTTCATGCATCTTTATGATGATGATTGGGTAGAATCTATTTCTTCAATTCTTGACCGCAAATCTCAAGCGACTGCACAGGTTCATCTGGTTCAGCCGGTTCAAAATGTACAACCTGTGCAGAATCCTCCAGCGCATCCACAGAATCCCCAGCCAGTCGTTGGCGGTCCTGTAGCCCCTACAAGGCCCCAAGTGCGACTTAGGACAGGTGGCGGTACTACCCCCGCACCAGTTGCTACTTTATCCAAGTATGATTCTTTAGATTTTGACAGGAATTATGTCAATCAAGTTAGGGCAGATAAAGATAGAAGTGGTGATGACATACGAGAAAAAATTGGAGATAGTTTAGGTAAAATAACATCAAACATTGAATCTTTAGTCAGTACTAAAATAACTGGCAAGATCGAGCTTGTGTTATCTCCAGAGAATGCAAACGAAATCATCAATTTGTTGATGACAAATATTGATGCTAGCGCAGATGTTATTTTTAAAATCGAGAGGATAGCTCCCGATTATGTACATAGAAAAAATGTCGTTGAGATATTTGCTCAAGTTGCAGAACATGCTTTGCGTTTAATCCATAGAGTTGCGTCATCTAATGTAAACGCATCCAATCATTTGTCAAAAATAATTGAAAGGCAAACTTTAGATGCTGTTCGCAACGAACTGTTTGGCAAAAAGCAATAGGAGCAAAAATGGATAAAATTAATGTCCAATTATCTGCAAACAAATCGTTTGTAGAAATACATTGCTATGGCGCAGGTGATTCCTACAGAGAAATAATGAAATTTGTAGGAAGTCAAATTCAGGCAATGCCATATATTGGCAAAGCCATAAGCACCGCCCAAATTGCGACAGAACAATTTAGAATTGTTATTGAAAGCGATGTTTTTGCAAAGCTATTTCCTCACTTTGTAAAGTGGTATGAAGTCTACTCTGGACTTTATTTCCGCAATCACAATTCGAATTTTGCCGAAATAGAAATGACAGATGAAGATCAGAATTTTATTAATAACTTAATTGCAGGAGCCAGATATTTTGATGTAAAGTTAGAAAACTACATTTCAAGAAAGGACGCAGAAAACCAAGTTATAAAACAAGACTTAATAAAGTTTGGTGTTGCACTTTCTGATGAGGTAGACCTTGAAGCAGATCAATATGCTAGTGTTAAAGAGCACTTGAATGGTAGTATTTTTAATTGTAGTTTGGCTGGATGTGGCAAGACCATAGTATCTCTAACAGCTTATGTTCTTGAGACTAACTGGCAAATCCCTTTGGTTGTGTTTGGGTCAAAAAGTGCAATCGATTCATGGCAAGTACAAGAATTGCCAAAGTGGGTTCCCGATATAGCCAAGAATCATACGGTTCGTATCACATCTCAAAATTTGCATATGTTTGACATTCTTGTTCGAAATAAGAAAGTAATTCTAATAAATTATGATATAATTCATAAAATTTTCCACAAGTTAGCATATTATTTCAACAATATGCATCCTTACTGTATTTTGGATGAAGCACACCGCCTTAAGAATATGGCATCTCGTAAAACGGGAGCAATGTTGCGTTTGGTTGGATCGGCTTACAAAGTAAGGATTGTTACAGCGACTCCCAATCCTAATGATATTGCAGGTGGCCCACAAACAGATTTGATAACATTGTTAATGCTTGCACATCCAAATGCTCACATTTCCGAGTTTCAGGATGAGCAAGTTGCAAAGAATCTGTTTAGCAGCTTGACAACTTATTCTAACAATCTTCCTGAAGAATTGGTTATGCCAACTTATTTTGCAGAGATGAGCGATCTGCATAAAGATTTCTATTTAAGGCACATTGCAAGCAGGAATGCCATAAGGCGTATACAAGGATTTTTAAGTAGCAGAGATCTTATCCGTGCAAGCAGAGCGCTTGCACACATTATGATGTATATTGCTTACCCATCTAGTCCAACAATATTGGCTAGACTGCAAAGAGATGATGATGTTGATGCATCTGAGATAGAGAACTTGAGAAACTCTGGTCATGGAGCTAAGATTGAAACGACTGTAAATATAGCTAGAGATTTGCTCAACGATGGCAAAAAAGTAATTATATGGACTTCTTGGAATGATACTGCAAACTATCTGCATAGTTTCTTCAGAGAAGAACAAGCAGTAATTTATAATGGTTCTGTTAAAGATAAAACTATTCCATTGAAGGAGTTTCATAACAATCCTGATTGCAAGGTATTTGTTGGCAATATTGGTTGTGGAGAAGCTATTAGTTTGCATAGAGTTGCACAACATGCTATTTTTAATGACTTTAATTACAACTATTGTTATTATGTCCAGAGTCGCAACAGGCATCGACGCAGGAACATGCCAGTAGGGACAGTTCCTACTACCTATTTCATTCAGGCCACCTATAATGGAAATCCAGAATGGACTGTTGATCATGATGTTTCCGAAAGGATTAATCTAAAACATCAGAACAGCGAAGACTTATTTAGCAGGATTACACCCGTAGATTACTCTAGGCCTCGTAATATAGCTCAAGACCTGAATGGCACAGACAATCCAAGTGAGCTAAGGACAAATATCGAGGGTGCTTTGCGCACTATTACCAGTTTGCATCAAGGAATCAATTCTAATGATTCTTGATTTAAACACAGTCACATTTAACAAATTATGTGATATGTGGGAAATAATACAAAAAAAGAAAAATATTGATATTGAATATCTGATGCATGTTTCTAAACATGATAAGAATCAAGCTTTTCAAATATTAGATTTTGGAATCAAAAACGAGTTGTTTTATATAAATGAAGATAGAATAATTTATTTGCAAAAAGAACAAACTTTAGAAAAGTTTAGATTGCAATTCATTGTTAATTATATTAAAAACAATATTGATAATTTGTCTTATAAAAGATCATTGTTGAAAGGAAGGGTTTCTTTTATAAATGAAGTTGGAATATACAGTAATGTTTATCAAATAATGAATGATGCAGGTTTAATTAAACAAAGTACTCATGAAGCTGCTACATTTTGGAAATTCATAGATGCTATTGCCAGAAATAAGTTAAATTTATTGAAAGGAGATTATGGGCTTATTGGGGAAGAACTATCTATCCAATTAGAGAACTTGTACTTAGAATCTGTATCTCTTACAGTTTCTGGCCCAAAAAGAGTTTGCAAGTGGATATCTATAGACTTCCCACATGCAGGATATGATGTCAGAAGCTATTACATAGATTCGAAAAATCGATATGTAAAAAAACGAATTGAAGTTAAAACTTCTAGAGATATAATTAAAGGAAGGATGTTTATAACATGGAATGAATGGCGTAGGATGCGTTATGAAACAAACTCTGGTAAAATTCCAACCAAATATGTTATTCATCTTTGGGACATACATGATTTGAAACGTCCACGGCTGGCCATTTTGGGGTATGATGACATAGCTCCTTGTGTGCCAAGACTTAGAAATGGGGGAAAAATTGAGTCATTTAACATCGATGTTCGTAGGTTCTATGATGCCGACAGATTCGACCAAGCTCCAGAATCAATTGTTGCTGCCATTTCACAACCATAGATTTGCAGATTTTATAAATAAATCTTTTATAGAAAATGATTTCGAAAATTTGTTTTTATATTTACCTAAACCAGATGTAGCAATTAAAACAAAAGACTATAGAAAAACAATATCTGAACTTTTTGTAAAAGCTGGTTATAAACAAATTGATAGATCTTGTTTTTTTACTAAAAATAATATAGGAGTTATATTTCAAACAGGAAACAAGATGAATGCTGCTGTAGACTTTTTGTATTTACAAAATGAATATTTGTCACATCAAATATACGGAGCAATTTATTGTACTCCATCACAGAAGTGGAGAAACATTTGGTCTGAAGGAGTAATAGAGGCTGAAAACGTTGTGAATCTTTTAAATGATTGTAGCAGCGTAATAACGCTACCAGTTACGTTATTGGAATTTTAAAGAAATTGATAATCTCTTTTCATGCTTTTTACAAATGCTCCTGCCCATACTAAATCTGGCACTAGTTCTTGTACTTTTACTGGATCAATTTTAGCGACAGCTTGATCTCCAAAAGCTTTAAATATGCTGACTATATTTTCTTTACCTTCATAATTAATACCATTTACATGTTTGTTGAATTTTTGTAATAAATTGGCAACAATCTTGTTTATTATTTCCGCATCTTTTGTGGCCCACCATTCAGGGCTAATAGCCAATATTCCATTCCAATGTGTTCCTGAAAGTTGTTTTACTAAATCATCATCAGTAATATTATTCATATTTTCTTTGCCAATATATTCATCAATGAATTTCTCTTTTGCTGTATCTCCAAAATAGAAACGATATATTTGTAATAAGCCTCTCACTTCATCTGAAGTTAGTGGTTTGTTTGCAATAAGCACATCTGCAAATTCTTTTCTAAAATCTGGTTTATTAAAGCTGAAAGTAGCTACAAAATTAAATTGTGGATAAAACTTGGAAAAATTCTTAATAAACCACAAATTGGCTTTTTCGCTGTTTTGTCTGGTTACTAAATTTCTTACCTGCCATTCATCAAGGTTTTCAAAATAATCACGACCTATTATGTCTGCCAGAGCATCAAGATTTTCATATGGCGCAAGCGATATTATTTTATAAATATCATCACTTCTTAGTTTGTCTACGTTGTCTATAATATTCCAATCTTTATTGTTTGCCTTGTCTCTATCAATTATTGCTTTGGTAAGTTTTAAGTATGCATCTTTGCTGCCACCATTTTCAACTATTATTTTTAATGATTCCAACATTTTTTCATAGTCAGTACCCCTCTTTTGTCCAGCTAAATATTCAAGTTTTTCGGGGTCCTGTATCCACTTGTTTAAAGTTTCCGTATGGAAATACAATGGTCTTTCTAATTCATGTTTTCTAAAAGTATCTTTTCCTAATAATTCATATAGTTTATCAATTAGGTGACCTCCAAGAATACTCATATTAAGTATTTTGTCGCTAATATACGTTGTGCCTAAGTTTTTATAAACATCTGGATCGTTTTTGATCATATCGACAAGATCTTCTCCAACTAACTTTAGTCTTTCGTCCATATCTTTTTCTGTTTTGGACCTCTTTAGAATCTGAATAACATCTGCAAGATTTACTTTTCCCTTCATTGTTTTTATTGCTTCCCAATAATCAGCAGGAGAAAAATATTCGGACATTTCTATTATAAAATTTTCTATTAAATTATCATAGGAGTATCCAACAGCAGAATAACTAAGATTGCTTAGGTAGGCTTGCAAAGCTTTTTTATTCTCTGCAAGGAATTTAGCTTTAGCTTTTGAGTTTACTTTTTTACCAATTAGATATATGAGCTTTTCATCGTCTGTTAATTTTGTAAATTTATTATCAAAAAGATTATTCGATAATTTAAGGAAATAAAACATTCTTCGACATATGCCTTCAACTTTTTCGGTTTCTTTTTTACATGTTTCTCTGACACCATCTACATCTTGGGAATAAATACTTGCTTGAATTTCAGTTTCGAATTGTGTCAAAGGTTCTGCTTTGAAAACAGATGTATCAATTCCCATAGACTTTAGATAATCTAAGTATTGTTGCAAATTGTCGTAGCCATTTACTGCAAAAGAAACATTATCTTTTTTTTCTCCTCTAACGTTTCTTCTATCTACCCATTCAGAGTATTGTCCTTGTGGTGCAACACCCGGATTGACATATCTTGCAGGGTCATTGGGTGCTTTATTGAAGTCAAAGATAAAGTATTGAGTTTGTCCATAATCATTTCTGTAATTGAAATAAGCATTTACGCTGTCAGAGCTACTTATGCACCATCGCTGTCCTTTGCCCATTAGTCTACATTTTAATGGGTCATCTCCTTTGAACACCCATATATTTTTGCCTTTTGAAACTAGGTCTGCTTTATTTTCCAATTCCAAGAAGGCTGGGTTTTGCAATCCTTTTTCTGATTGCGTTTCACCAGCGTCAGCTACTTGGCCTTCTATGCCATGCAGTATCGCCATAAACTGGGTGATATCATCGTAATTTGATATTACTTGATCCATGAATCTTATTTTGGGTTTTTCTTTAAATATTAATTCTATGTTGTTTTGTGATATGAAATTTCTCAATAAAGTCATCATTTCGTCAATTGACTGTTGAAATGACATACTATTTTGTTCTTTTTCTAAAAAATAAACAGCAGTTTTATACTCTGGAACCGTTATTTGCTTCTTTTGTAACTTATCATATAATGTTTTGAGTACAGGTTCAGTAGGTTCTTTTATTTCTGTATCTTTTTTCTTGATGAATTTACTTTGTAGAATGGAAAAAGCAGATTTTTTATCATGTGGAGTAGGGTCGGCCTCTAATTCTTCTATGGCTTTTTCAATCTCCTCTTTGTTGGCTGGCCATTTAGCCTGAAGAAGTACAGCTTTTACATTTGGATCAAGGGTTTCCCACAGTTTAATCCAATTTTTAAATGTTATATTCATAGTCAAATGTATTTATCCTAAAATTCTCACATTATAAATAAATAATACAGGAGAAATACTATGGACTACAAATTTGAATTACCAAAACAAGCCCCTAATGTTGATTTGGACCCTATAAAGCTTGATGGGAAGTCATTGCAAATTACTGGATATATAGAAACAATAGATCCATTTGGTAATGTCAAAATATCAACTCCAACAGACGGTCAAACTTTTACTGACACACCACAGAATTTAGCTGATATTCTCCCAGCTTTGAATCCAAGCCCAACTCATTATGTTTTATACAATGGAACACAAGGTTTAACAGACCTTCAATTGCAAATAGGAACAGAGTTGGCCGCATCGTATAATCCAGAAATTTCTTATTTATTAGATGGTGGATATAGAGTTAAAGTTATAAACTGCGCAGATGCAGAAGGTATAAATCAAATTATATATCATAGCTCCTTGGTGCCAGATAAGTGTCTATTTGATGCTTTAGCAGACGTAGTAGATTTAGGATATAAACTTAGATTAACTAGCCCAGATTATGCCTCTGCTGGTGCCACAAGTGAGTTAATATGCGAATATGTACTATTTAGAGGGTATTCATTTTCTGTAAAGACAACTGTTGATGTATGGATTACAACAAGTCAGTTTGCTGCTAGCTGGGTGTATCCGGGGCCAAATCCCAACAAGCCTACTAGATTCCTTACAAAGCCAAGTGTATTGCAAGTAGGACAAACTACTACAACAACTACAACAACTACAACAACTACAACAACTACAACAACTACAACAACTACTACCACAACAAGTACTTCTACAAGTACCACCACTCCTGTTGTTACTACAACTACCTCAACTACGCCTTCTATTGCCACAACGACTCCATCTCCATTTACTTCGGGATCACTTCCTGCTCCTGGAACTCAAAGAATTGTAAATGGAGTAACTGTAAGTGGTTCAGGAACAGCAGAAACTTATTCAAGCCCGTGGTCTAGCTGCTCTTCACCAGCAATAACAATTACTGCACCATGCCTGTGGCTAGGAAGAAGTGTGAGTTCTTATACAGTAACATTTGGCAGCTCACAAAATAATATCAGAATTTTTGCCAATGCAAGCGATACAGGAGAGAGCTATACCTTTAGTGTTAACTCTGGTTCCTTGACCTTGAACATAATTCAAACATGTGGATCTTCTGTCAGTGGAACAACAGTAAGTAGTGTTGGCTCTAATGTTGGATGGATTGTAGAATTATCTAGTACAAGCCCATATACAACAATTACAATAACATCAAATAGCGCAGGTTCAGGTTCTTTGTTTGGCATTTTCGATGGCACTGTTGTTGCTGGAGGAACAACTTCCGCTCCAACTACAACTCCTGTTCCAACAACTACAACTCCTGTTCCAACAACTACAACAACACCAGCACCAACAACTACCACAACAACACCAGTTCCAACAACTACCACAACAACACCAGCACCCACTACTACAACCACAACAACACCAGCAGTAGGTCCAACAACAACTCCTATTCCTGGCAATTTATTCCTTTGGGGATGGAATTCATATGGACAATTGGGAAACAACAGCACAGCACCAAAGAGCACTCCTATTCAAGAAGTAACAAATAGTGAATGGCAGTATTTAAATCAAACCAGCTATACTGGAGCATTTGGTGGAATTAAAACAGATGGAACTGCTTGGGTTTGGGGAGCAAATACAGTAGGAGGAAGTGGAGGACAGCTTGGTACTAATGATATTGCTCATAGAAGCTCTGCTGTTCAAACAGTTGCTGGAGGAAATGATTGGTCTGTTATTGTTTCTGGATATCAACATGCTGTAGGAATTAAAACTAATGGCACTATGTGGACATGGGGATCAAATACATTTGGACAATTAGGAAATAGCTCTGTAGTATCAACAAGCTCTCCAGCACAGTTAGGAAGCAGTACCACTTGGGAAAATGCAGCAATAGGACTAAACTTTACATTAGCTCTGAAAAAAGATAATACTCTTTGGTCGTGGGGATTTAACACAGTAGGAGCACTAGGATTAGAAGATGTTATTAATAGAAGTAGTCCAGTTCAAATAACAGGCTCTTATAAAGCTATAGCAGCAGGAAATGCATGTTCTTGGGCTATTAAAACAGATGGGACTCTTTGGGCATGGGGACAAAATATGTATGGAGAAATAGGAGATGGAACCATAATTGATAGAAGTTCTCCAGTTCAAGTAATATCTGGAGGAACAAATTGGAAAACTGTAAGCGGTAATGGCAACGGAGTTGTTGTTGCTACAAAAGAAGATGGAACTTTATGGACATGGGGATTTAATTCATCGGGAGGTTTAGGAGATGGAACTTCAATTAATAGAAGTTCACCAGTACAAACTGTTGCTGGTGGAACTAATTGGTCTAAAGCACTATCAACTATACAGTCTGTTGTTGCACTTAAGACAGACGGAACACTATGGACATGGGGCTTCAATACCTTTGGAACACTAGGTGTTAATGATGTTATAAATAGATCTTCACCAGTCCAAACTATAATTAATGATAATTTATGGATAGATATTGCTGTTAGCGCACATATGGTTGTTGGAAAAAGAGCTATATCCAGCACAACTACTACAACAACACCGGCACCTACTACAACAACACCAGTTCCAACCACAACAACTACAACCACTCCAGCACCAGAAGGAGGAACAGGATTATGGGGTTGGGGATATAACGCTTACGGAATGATTGGAGATGGGAGCCTAATTAATAGAAGCAGCCCAGTACAAGTGCTTTCATCATCTTTTAAATCTATTGCAGATGGCGGATACGCACAACATGGAGTTGCAATAAAGACAGATGGAACACTTTGGACATGGGGAAATAATGGATATGGACAATTAGGTATATCAAATACAACTGAGCAACCATCTCCAGTACAAGTTGGATCTGATACAACTTGGGAAAAAGCTGTTAAACAACTAGGAACAATAGCATCTAAAACAGATGGAAGTCTATGGGGATGGGGAACAAATCAATATGGGCAACTAGGTATTGGAACAAAAATTGATGTTAGTTCCCCTATTCAAATTATGTTGCCTTCATCTGGCTATTATGATTTTGCCATGACGGCTACCAGTACAGCAGTAATTAAAAAAGACGGCACTTTATGGACATGGGGTGCTAATTCAGGAAATCTTGGTACGAATGATGTCATCCATAGATCTTCTCCAGTCCAAGTTGGGTCTGATACGACTTGGAGAAAAGTAGCCATGTCATTCTACTCCACTTTAGCAATAAAAGCTGATGGGACTTTATGGAGTTGTGGCAATGGATACGGTGGAACTACAGGTTTAAATAATACTTTAAATTATAGTTCTATGGTTCAAGTTGGAACAGATAATACTTGGAGTTCTATAAACGCAACCTATTTGTTAGTTCATGGAATAAAGACAGATGGTTCTTTGTGGGTGTGGGGACAGGGAGGATCCTCAGAGTCTCCTAATGTTCTAAGTAGCCCAACACAAATTATTACAGGAAAAGCATTCAGCAAAGTTGTTTCCGGTATAACAACATCTGCTGGATTGACTACCGATGGAAAATTATGGGCATGGGGACAAAATGCTTATGGCTCTATGGGAACGGCAGCATCCAGTAATAGTCCAGTAATGTTATTCTCTGATACAACTTGGTCAGATATAGCCCCAATATTTGCTGGAGTACACGCTACAAAAGCTTGATTTTAAGAGCCCAACTAAAAAAGTTGGGCTTTTTCACTACCATTTTTTCAGCCTGCCCCTACTATCTTTGTAAGGAGATTAAAAATGGCTAGAGCTATTGTTTTTTGTTTATTTGTTGCGTCTTATCTTCCCAGCCTTGCGAAAGCTGGTTGAGGCGCACCAAAACTACCCCGGTCGGGGTATATGCCAATTCAAATAACCCAAAATCAAGCAGAAATACTTGAAATAGATAGAAGAGCAAGAGCCATAGCTCATACTATGTTGGTTGAAAATAACGATGAGCAAGTAGACCTATCTGTCAAAAGCTCCGATAACATACATCGTATTGCTGCTGTTTTTTATTACCAACAAAAAATGGACCCAAATCCATGTTTGCTAAATCTACTTGCTGATCAAGACCCATTAGTTGTTGAAGCAGCACATATTGCATGTATAATTATTGCAAATAACAAAAAACATAAAGACTTTGCCAAGTATCCTAAAGGTCATTTAATTGACTTCGGGCCTTGGTTGAACAGACTAAATAACCAAAGCGAAGGCGTGGGAGCCAGACAAGAGGCCATTGATATGTGGCAGTCCCACTTCGATAAAATACTGAAAAACAAAAAAGAAATTGAAGAAAAACCTAAAGAACAAAAGAAAAGTGTAGAAGAAATTCTTGGAGTTAAATGATTGCAAAAAAATACCCCGGCATTAACCGGGGTATTTTTTTTGATTTTTGTAAATATCAAGGACCAGATTTAACTACTCCACCTACAGATTCTAAGCCATCAATATTCAAATCCATAAATTGATTATCTTTATTGAAAGCAGCAACCTTTACTTGTTTTTGTCCATTAACGATTGAAATATAACTAGTAATTTGGTGAGAATTACCATTTTGATCCAAGCTTGTGTCTAGTCCCATTGGCATTCCTTCGTAGCCTCTACCATTTGCAATTTGTGCGGAACTAAGACCTGCCTGTGTTTTCAAGCCAGCAGGTTCAGGAACACACATTCCTGGCATTTTTTCACCAACAAATTTGCCTTGAACTGGTATGATTTTAATGTCAGGCCTTCCAGTCTCATCAAAAGAATCATCTACTATAGATGGTGCAACACACATGCAGTCTCCACATTTTGGATCACAATTCCAAGCTGATCCAGTCCATGTGCATGTGCATGTACCTTTGCAAGGAGGTGAATTAGTAACATAACCATATGGTGGAGGTGGAGTAGTAATTACACCCGGAGGTACAGTTGTAACCATAGGAGGTGTTGTTGTAACCATAGGAGGTACAGTTGTAACCATAGGAGGTGCGGTTGTAACCATAGGGGGTGTTGTTGTGACAACAGCCGGTGTAGTTGTTGGAGCCGCCGTTGTTCCAGGAGGAGGCGCAGTTGTTGGAGCCTCTGTTGTTCCTCCACCCCCTGCTCCAGCTTGACCATATACATAACTCATAATTGTACCTTTCATCAAAATGTGAGTTTATAATATATATTGTTTTAATTTCTAATTAGAAGACTATAATAATTTTATGGTAAACCATGAATATAAATTTGTTTATGTTCACCCGCCCAAAAATGCTGGCACAACGATAGAACAAATTTTTAATTTCCCAAGACCTGTGCAACCCCACGACGTTGCTGATACATATAAAAAACTTTATCCGGATTATTATTACTTTGTAACAATAAGAAATAGTTGGGATAGATTAGTTTCTATGTATTATTATAATCTAAGCATACCTAAAAGATTAACTTTCAAACAATTCTGCATGGAAATAGTACATCCAAAAGGTAAAAGTGGTGAACCTCACATGGAAGGCTGGGAACATTACCTTGGAGCACACGGTCAATTATATTATTGCTATTATTATGATAATAATCTTTATTGTATAGATTATTACGTTAATACATGGTGTTTGAATGAACAACTTCCACCTTTATTTGATAGACTTGGAATAGACAAAACTAAACTAAATGACATACCAAGAATTAATACAACAAATCATAAAGATTATAGGGAAGAATATGATGATGATTGCATAGAAGCTTGCTATCTAAGATACCGCAGAGAAATCGATCATTTTGGCTTTGATTTTTATGATCCGAAAAAAACTAAACCTTTTGTTGGAATTGACTTGTCTGGAATCAGAGTTTGATTATACTGGCCTCTATTCAGGAGGCAGCTATGAACAGAGCTATATTTAATTTACACAAATGCACGATAAGAATCGAAAAAGGTTTAATTATTATACAATCAACTAAGCCTCTATCCCATGTTCCAGAAGAATTTTACCCCTTTGATACAATTGAAGATAAAAACATTGACGATCTAATACGACAGATTATCGGCCAAGAAGCACAAGGCACCCTCAAAGATCTGCCTAAACTAGCTACAGATGATGAATTTTGGTATATGTCTGATGAAGAATTACTTAAGGTCTTTGAAGAAGAAATAGATAGCAAAAAATATGTAAAACAAAATACAGAGTTTCCAAACTTCACTATCATTCCACCGCAAGATGTAGATTAGCCTGCAGTTAAAGCTTTTTGTTTGAGTCTGCTATACATTTGAGGCAATTCTAGTTTTACTGACTTAATAAACTTTTCCAAAGATTGAAATGCTCTTTTCATATTGAAAGATTCGTTTCTAATCGTTTTGCCATGTAATATTACCACTAATTCAGCAAATAACTTTATGTCTGGCATAATAGCATTTTTATCGACCTTATAATTTTTTACAAAATCACTTATTAATTGTTCATTTTTTGCAAAATTATCAATACGAATTTCTATATCGAAATGAAAATCTGGAAAATTGATCTTATCATTCTTAACTTCTTCTAATTTATCTTCTAGATATTCATCCATAATGATGAACAACTTCATCATTAATGCATCTTTAGTAAAACTTATGCTTCTATAAAAAATATGTTCTATATCAGATATAGAAACTTGAAAGTTTTTACCAATTTTTAAACCACTCAAATCACCCATGTAAATAGGTGGAACTTCTATTATATAATCTTTGTCAACATAACCACCTCTCATAACATGGCTATATTGTGCTTGCTGGGCAGATGCATGCCTTACTTTAAGATCGGCTGATTGTTGTAATAAAGACTTGGACTCAATCACTTCTGAATTTTCAAGTGTCTTTAATATTAAATTTGGAACTTCATCAACGATATTGTTTATTACATCTATAGCATCAAAAAATCTCTCAGCTTCTTGCAAATCCGCTGTATAGTCACCATAGCTGCCTTTTTGAATTCTTATTTCTATACATAAACTACTGTTATTTCCTATGAAAAGCTTGACACGCCAACTAAATTTAGAATGCTTGTCCATTTCTCTCAAGTTTAGCATTCTAGATAAGTCTGAGGAGATATCATCTATTAAGTCAGCATCTTCTTGAGTATTATTTGCATCTTCATCTAATGGGAATCGTTCAATTGGTAGCAATAATTTAAAACTGTTTTGTGGAAAACAATGTGAAAACGTAGCAATTAACTCATTAACAAACTCATTTGAATTAGTTCTCGATGGCACTATTTCAAGTCTAAACCTATCATCAAAACCATGATCCTCCCAGTTAGACATTATTCTTGATTGAAGAGTGCCAATATAACCACGATCATCTGCCCCGGCAAACATTTCATCCTCGTTATCTCCTTGAACTCTACCATGTAATGACTCTTGTCTAATATTAAAATATTTAGATAAAATATCTTCGCTTCTTGAATCAGACACACCACCATGTAAAGTCACATTGTATAAATCACCATCAAACTCTCCAACGTCTTCATTATTTTTCAATGCCCAACTGCGCATTAAATTATAAAACTTGTCATTTGTGTGTGATCCCTGTTTTGCTCTCAAATATACTTTGGTTTCTGGGACCAATATCTTTTTGTCATTAATTGTAAAACTACGAAGTCGAATTCTTTCTATCGGCTTAATTCCTTTTCTTCCACGACATTTATCCTCAAAAATTTCATCTGCTTCTAAATCAACCCCTTCCAAGTCTTTTGTATTTACCAAGTAAGAAACAACACCGCCAGTCTCAGCCTCAGATTGTGCAGATTTCCAATAAGATCTATTAGGAGAATGGCAGCTTGAAGAACCTTCAAAATCAGACATTCTCACAATGTCTATTGGCTTTCTACTTATTATTACACTTTCTGGCAACTTGTCAGCCTGTGGAGCTTCTTGCCCAGTTTCAAATATTCTCAATAACTGTTTGTATTCTTGATTGTCAGGGTTTTTATTAATAAGATTCTGTAAAAATCTGCCTAATTTAATTACCTGATCCTTTTCGCCTTGCTGCGTAACTGTTTTTTGAGTAACTTTCTTATTCGGCCAATCAATTTTTACATTTTCTGCTTTTTCAATCTGCTTCAATATGTCATTGTCTTTGCCGTATGGTATTACAATTCTATCCTTGTCACCAAATATATGACTAAAACGCATGTTCTCTGGGTCTTTTTTAATATTTTTTTCAAAGGTTGCCCAACGATCAGCTTCATCACGACTAATCTCGTTTATTAAAAACCATTCTCTGAATGTTAAATTCTCTTTTTGCATATAAATTATATACTAATTGACATAAATAATACATGCAAACTTTTAACGAATGGGTCAAAAACAAAAAAGAATCTTTTGAACCAGAACATTGGCTAGCTGGCACAGGCGCTGAAGCAAAAACAGGAAAATACTCGCACCCTTCTTCTGGTGGCTGGCTTAATCCTAAAATACAAGTACTTGATAACACATTGATAATCAAAAAACCAAAGTTTGGCAAAGCAGATATTGCTAAACTAGCCGAAGAATGGACTAAAAAACTAGAAAAAATAGGACATAAAGTAGAACTTGAAAATAAACCAGATGAGTCAATACTAAAATTCTATAACAACGAAAAAGCTCAAAGAGCTTTTCACTTTATTAATAATCTTTAATCTATTTGATTGAACCCATATAGTTTCTAGCTATATCTCTACCAATTGCATTTATGTATTCGACCATTTTTTTCAAGAATTCTTCGGCTACATGCTTTTTCAATTCATCTTCAGAATCTTTGGCCATTTCTCTAGCTTCTTCTTCTTTGCCAATCAGCCTTGTTCTTTGTTGCTGGGTTTTATAATCTTTATTACTTTGTAAGGCCGCACCAGATGCAGCAGCACCAGCGCCCAATACTACAGTAGCAGCTCCTGCTGCTATGCCTATACCTTTAGCCAATATAATAGCGGAAATAAGAATAGTTCCCATTCCAGATGCCGCTGTAACAATTCCTCCTACAAGTGCTGCTGTGGTCCATGCTTTATAATTTCGATTGTTTCTCAATAACTCTGGAAGTTTTCCACTTGCTTTAATTTTACCAACTTGACGATCATAAGCATTTTGTGCCAATTCTTCAGTTTTAGGATCATCTAATTTATTTATGACTTTGTTGAGCAATTCTTTATATTCTTCAATAGGAAGTTCGTTAATTTTATCTACCTGTTCTTTTAATTTTTTATTTGATCTATATTCTCCTAAAAAGCCAGACTTCTCGATCACTTTTATAAACTGACTCAAATCAAGACTGCCATCAGGACTGCCATCAGGCAATCTATCAACTTTCTTGTATTGAGGAGCCTTCAAGGCAATATCCTTGTATCCCGACTTGTTAGCAAGCCACAAGATGGCATCAGCGTCACCACTAACTAAGCCGGATTCAAGCCATTCTTCCCAAGTTTTTTTTGCTACTTTATACATTTCCTGTGCATACTGCCCTAGTGAATATCTTTGATCTGCTTCATTGAAATTCATAGGTGGAGGAGAAGGTGCTTTGTCCATTCTTGAAATCAGTTTAGTTGTCCAGTCCTTGTACCTTTTCATTAATTCGTTATGATAAGCTTTCAAAGTTATTGCAGCCCTGTTAAATGCATCGCTATTTTTATTCTTGTATGCATTTAAAGTTTTGCCTATCATTCTCGTTATTTTTTCATCTAATTTTTTTAAAAAGTCATTTACAGAACTTTGCAATCGGTTTTTATCTAAAGGTTTAGTTTCTAAATCGATTCCAGAACCTGCTGAATCAGAATCATCTGGTTTTGTTACTACAGGGGTTTTAGTAGGTCGCATCGGACCAGGAGTAGGCCTTGGATTAGTAGGCCTTGGATTAGGCCTTATTGGGTCTTCCCCAATATTCTCATTTAACCATTTGCTGAATTCTAACATATGCAGTATTTAGCCCCCCTGCGATAAAAAATCCCCACCCGTTAGTGGCCACAAGGTTGTTTTTTTTGTAACTGGCCCTAGTATTTTCAACAGGATAAACCAATTAAGAAAGGTGGTGCAGTATGAGCAAGGAAATTAAAGTAGTGCGACCCTACACGGCCAAGATTGTTGCTACAGGGCAACGCCTCAAATACATCCAAGAAACATTCGCCTATCTCAAATCCGTTGAGCAGCGCTTCTTCCACTTCATTGCATCACTATGCGGTGGTATGAATAAAGAACTTGTCAAAAAGTTCTACGAAAAAGAATCAGAAGGTAAAGAAGATCTGTTCCTTGCTATGTTCCTGTTCCGTGTAGTCCCAATCAAAATGACTACAACCAGCAATTATATTAGTCCAAATAATCTTACTAAGTTATACCAAAAGTATACTGGTCTAACTCCTAGTCAAACTGTTGATGATTATTTTTCTTCTAATATTGATGTAACAACCTATGCATGGCAAGATTGCCGTAGTTTGTTTGAAGGTATGGCTAAGAAAACAGGCCTTACTACCACAGAATTGACTGATTTCCTGCAAGCTTATATTTCTCAAGGTATATTCATCGGTTGTGATGAGAAAGCTGCTCGTACTGCCATCTGCCAATTGTTTGGCGAAGGTAAAAAGGCAGACACAGCTAACAAAGCTAAACTTTGTGAGTCTGCCATTAAAGCTCTCGTAGTAAGCAAAACTTGGGAAGAACTTAGATCTAATATTCTCAAGTTTAGCGGTCATGATATTGCAGATGACTTTGTTAGTAGTTATGGAACTTCTAATGCTACAGCAGTCTACCTCGTAACCGGATCAGAGTCTGGACCTATTTCAGATAGTCTTAATAAGGCAAAAACAACAAAGTTGACCCAAGATTATAAGAAACACTCTAGTAAGATGCCCCTCCCTCATGTTGCAAAGATTAGGGAATACATCATTAATGGTTCAACCGTATCATATAACTATGATGCGGTAGTTATGGCCTATCGTAATGCCGTTGCTGATACTAATGCTAAATTCAGCAGCAATCTTAATTATGTCGAATCCAAAGCAAAGATTCGGGAGCAAATTGAAGCTAAAGAGAAAGAGAATGTAAATCTTGTTAACGCTGTGCCTGTAATCCACAAATGGATGCAGTCTATGCCAGAGGAAAATCGCTACATTCCAGCCAGCTACCACTTTGGTCCCTTAGCAGAACTATTCAATTCTTTATCCAAAACCACTAATTTGGAAGAAGCCGTTGATCAATATATTGAAGACAATAGTGATAACTTCAACAAAAAGCCAATCAAGAGTCTGATTATGGCAGTTGCAAGTCATCATAAAGAAATTCAAGCAAAAGACTTTTTAGATGCATCTAGTGTTATGAAAATGGCTGAAAAGTATAATCGTTTGCGTCCGCATCCTTATGTACTTGGCAACAATCCTTATACTTGGGGACCACAAAGTGCAATCTATGGGTCAGTCACCCACCCACTTCAAACGCTAGGAAAGTCTGAAATTCTCGCTGGTAACAACCCAACTATGTGGGTTGGTGCTAATCTTCTTGATAATGGCAAATGGATTGAACACCATCTTCCTTTCGGCAACAGTCGCTACTTTGAAGAGGTATACTACACAGACCCCTCTTTGCCAACCAAAAAGGAAGCTCGTATACCCAAACATGGTTTTAAACTGAAGAATGATATTTCTGATGAAGCCAAGAAAGAGGCCGAATCTAATCCTAATCGTAAGAAGGCTGCAATCACAGTTGCTCGTATCAAAGCTAACTCAACACATAATGTTGAATGGGATGATACTACTTCTTTCAATATTAGGCAAGTAGATGGTGATTTCTATATTACCGTTAACCATCGTCATAAAACGACACCTGTAAAAACTTTGAATATTGGTGATCGTATCTTGGGATTCGATCAAAACCAAACTGCTGCTACTACCTATTCAATCATAGAGTTGACAAACGAGGGGCCAGATACAATTCCCTACAAGGGCAATCATTATAAGTTTATCAAGAGTGGCAAAATCACTCATCATATTCAATCTGGTTCTAATGTGTATGACCAGCTTGATTATTTGGGATTGCCATTTAATAACAATACCAAACAACAAAAAATATTTGATGACTATAAAGTTCAATGCAAGACTTTCATTAAGTCTTTGCAAGACAAAGAACTTTATGAAGAGTATAACAATAAAGTTCATAACAAATCTAACATTACACCATTCTTCGAAGCCTATGCTTCTATGTTGAATGCTGTAATGAGGAAGGTCGGGCCAAAGGCTACTCGCAAGGAACTCAAAAGGTTCCTTATTGACGAGCGTTTAAATCCCCTTTCCTACGGTTCTTTGTCGATGTTCAGCATACGAGCCCTTCGTAAGGCGATGTCCCTTTTAAACGCATATTTCAGCCTTTCTTTGGCCAAGAAAGATGCAGCAGGTAGGAATGTCAGCCCTTCAGATGCCGATAAAGAAAAATTCGACTCTGTTTTGTACAATCTTTATAATACTATTTATAAGAAGCTTGTACACAAAAGGAAAGAACGAGTTCGTGTTCAGGCTTCTGAAATCATTCGCCTTTGTGTTGAGAACAATGTTAAATTGGTGCGTGGGGAGGGTGGCTTGCCGATTGCTGAAAGCAAAGGTAGTAAGAACCAGAATGCCACCAGAATGGATTGGTGCGCCCGAGTCATGGCTGAATATGTATTCTGGGGCACCCAAGTCATGGGTATTCAATATGAAGAAGCACCTACTGAATATACCAGCCACCAAAATCCTTTTGTACATGTCCCGAATGTAAATGTAGACATGCGCCCTAGGTTTGATATGGTGAGTATCAAGGATATTAAACCATATCATATTGAAAACTTGAAGAAGTATGCTCGTAGTAAGAAAGACTCTGGTACAGCAGTCTACTACAGGAGCGCTACTGTTGACTTGTGCAAAAACCTTGGTATTGACTTGGCTAAAGTCAAGTACCCTTCAGATTTAGCCTCTGTAATTGGGGATAAAACCATTCTTATTCCTAAAAGGGGTGGAAGGTATTACATTGCCACTCATCCTATTACAAGCCAAGCTAAAGCCTCAAACGGCCAATACATCTGCGATGCAGATGAGGTTGCTGCTTGTAACATCATCCTGACAGGATTTAAGAAGTAAATGATAGATAACCATAATTATGAAAAGTATACCATTGTATCATGCAACAACTAAACAAGCTGCAGAATCTATACTAAAAAGTAGGGTTCTCAAAGCAGATAAAGAAAGACATGTATATGTGTCTACATCTCCAACCATAACAAGTGATTATGGAGATGGAACACTACTAAAAGTATATGTTGATCCAGAAAAGTTGGAGCTTGATGATGAGTTCCCTGCAGGGAGAAGGGATTACAGACTTCCTTCTCCCTATAGACCAGAAAGAATAGAAATTGTTTCTTCGTACAAAGAACGCTTTAATGTTATTGACCTAGGAGAAAAACCCATGAAAAGTTTCAATGAATTTGTTACTCTTAAAGAGAACAATGCGACTGTTGATATAAATGAGATTGCCAAAGATCTAAAATTTGTTAGCACTACGAAAAAGAAGCTGATGTACAAATATGTAGACTCAGATAAGAATATGCCCCCTTTGTCTTATACTGTTGCAAAAGAAGATCACACCCTTCACACTCCTCTTGATAATAGCACTAGAGAAGTCAAGAAAAATGATATCCTTATTAGTGGCCCCAAAGGAGAGGTTTATAGTCCCTCTGCTAAAAAGTTCGCCACAGATTATGTCGGAAAGATTGGTGAAACAGTTTACCCAGAACAATCAGAAAGAATGGTTGCTCAATATAATGGCAAACCAATCACCTTTGTACCCACTTGGGGAGGCACTATGATTGCCGAACCCGGTGATTACTTGGTAAAAGAAGGTGAAGGAAAGTATTATAGAATCGAAAAAGAAGTTTTTGATATAACTTATAATCCAATCAATTAAATGGTTTTTTACTACACTTATTGGGAATTTGAACAAAAGTTTTCTAATCCTCAACATCGATGGCATGATTGCAATCGATTAAACCCTGATATTTTATTACTGTCTGTGACTCTTCTGAATAAAGTCTATCCTAATTCAGAGATAAAAATTATTGTTTACAACCAAATACCAGATTTCTTCAGCATATTTGAAATATTTCCTAATGTAAAAATAATTAACATAAGACCTTATGTTGATGAAATGCAAGATAAAAATAAACTTTTAGACATTAAACATCATAATTGTAAAAATTCGCCTTTTTTAATATCAAAACCAATTGATGTTTTTAATATAGCTAAAAATAACAAAGAAGACTTTATCCTGCTTGATGTAGATTTTTATGTATTTGCGCCATTTCAAAATATAGACTTTAGTAAAGTAGGATTCAGATATTACAATGAATCATGTGATAACGTTAATACAGGACTAATTGCATCTGGTACCAGCTCATTTGAATGTAAATACTTTTTTGATCTCTACGAAAAATTTTTAGAACTATATGATCATCAAAATCAATTGGTAAAAGATAAAATTACTTATAATATTTATAAAACTTATGAAACACTACAAGAAGAAATAATAATATCGAATATTACACAAAAATTCAAAGAACTCAAAGACATAATATTTTATGACATTACACCCGAAAATCATCAATTATTTTGGAGTACAATAAAACAAGATTATAAAAATAACATTCATGCCTACAAATTAACAAAAAGAAGAATTTGCTCAATTTTAACAAAGGTGGATTATGTTCGCCATGTTTTATCTTCAACACATCTTAAACCAGTAAGAGACCGCTTATCAGAACATATGAATGATTATAATTTAAGTAGTGAAGAAAAAATGCTTGTAGATAATATCAATGAAACCAATCAGTTCAAAAGAAGAATATTAATTTAACAATAAATACTTCATGCAGACTTTTTACGAGTATCTTGATTCTATTAATGAATATAACAAGCCAAGAGATGGCATGAAATCTCGTTGGAGTGTTAAATATAAAAAATCAATAAATTGCAGTAATCCAAAGGGATTCTCACAGAAGAACTACTGCAAGAGGAAAAAACGAGGCGGTAAGTATGAACGTTAAAAAAACTATTCACCCAGATAAATTCTATGGTAAGGATTATGAATCATACACCATAATCTCTATGCCAAGTAAAAATTTACTATTTTCACAATCATTTCCTACAACTCATGAAGAAATGCTTCAATTAGACGTATCCCAAGAAGATATGGAAACGCTATATAACCAAGACCTATCACATGACTACGCTTTTAGAGAAAGACCAGAAGATGATGAAGAATTTAATCATAGCGATTCAAGCAAACCATATGATTCCTCTGGAGTAAAACAAAGCATTTTCGATAGATATTACTTCCAAACACATGCCGATGGATACCTCGGACGGGCCAAAATAATAGGGAACGATCTGGATTTCTCCTTGTGGCCATCAAAAAGCAAATCCATGTATGCTCCTGAAAAGATAAAACAAATTGCCAAGCAATTAGCTGAATACTTTGATGTTGAAAATCTTAAATTCTATGTGCCAAAAGAAGTTTTTGATGTAACTTCACCAAGACATTTCCTACAACAAATAGTTAATTTCAAGTATGACCCAGACAAAAAGACTATTAAGAAAACAGTCCCTCCCAAAGAGCCAACCCCAGAACCAATAGCAAATCCAGAACATAATATTAAAAAATACGATATTAATGGCGAAATGTATTCACTCAATGACCTAGTCAATAGACGCAAAGAATTACACCTAAAAGGCGCTAAAAACATTGATGAAGTACTCTGCGCCATAGATGAAAAGAAATACCCAGAACTCAAAGGCTACAAGCCTATGAACTGCCCCAAGGAAGAACTGCCTAAACCAAAACTCAATCCCTGGACTGTAAAACGATCACCAGAAGATTGGAAAGGTATTCCTATCAATAGACTAACCTCTGAAAATCTAAGCTTTATAAATTATGTAAATAGAAGGGACCGGGGACTATGAAATTTTCAACATTTTTAGAAAACAAACTTCGTTACAAAGGGTATCCACTAAAAGCTTTTGTTATTCATTTTGTAAAAAAAGCACAAGAAAAACTAAATGAATTCCAACCAGATGATGTTAGTAAATTAATAGAACAACTTCAAATGCTTATGTTTTATGTAAAACACCATCCAAAACATAATACACATGAAGAAATATCACAAGATGAATTTTACAATATAGTTCATGACACATTAGATAATCATGTAGAATTTGATGATCCAATACATCATTTAATAGATAAAATAGAAAAAGATGAAAGATTATAATTATGGACTTTAAATACTTCTTACTATTAGCTGAAGCCCTAGACGCTAAACTCAAAGATATCCTTCAAAAGGGCAAATACGGAGAGAGTACTCCTGAACAAATCAAAGCTGTCGTAGATGAATTGGAAAAAGAATACCAAGATAAAGAAGGACCAGATAAAGGAACTGCATTTAAGTTCATGCAGAATAAACTAGGACTCAAAGCCGGGGAAACTAAAGAAACACCCAAAGATCCTCTATTGGCTAAATACTACGAAAAACTAAAAAAGAAAGAAATATTCCCAGAAGAATACAAAACTTTAGAATATTACAAAGATGGAAATAAAGCAATCCTAGAAGATATGATGAATTCTCTAAGAGAATTAATCTCTAATAGAAAAATAACTTTATCCTTCACTAATTCCCCAAAGATTAAAAGCAAAGACAATGTAACATATGATAACTTTGAAAGTTTAGAAAAATTCATGAGTGATATTCACTCAATTGAAGCTCGATTGTCTAATGTTGATGTTAATAATTTCCAAAATCCAGCTTTTCTAGATTTAGAACATAAAGCAGACAGAGTTTGGCCCCCTTCAGACAAAAAAGACAATCCTAGCAATATTTGGGTATTTAAAGGTGATGACCCACTTAAATGCCGCATCATGGGAAAAGGCCAAAAATGGTGCATTAGTAGCTCTACTAGCGTGGAATATTACTTCGGCTATAGACTCGAACACGGACAAACCCAATACTTTATCTTTGACT
The DNA here is from genome assembly GCA_964453335.1 of uncultured Acidimicrobiaceae bacterium. GTDB lineage: Bacteria > Actinomycetota > Acidimicrobiia > Acidimicrobiales > CAIXPF01 > VGBO01. Next base: position 70,626 of record CAYVOK010000001.1, on the reverse strand, counting down.
TCAATAAAGCCCCAGATGACCCAGCTAGATATGTCAACCCCGGTGTTGCAGCACCAGGACAATATTCAGAATGGGTCGATAGACAAAACACACATACACAAGACACAAATGAATATAATATTCGTTTCGGAATTAATGGCTATAGCAATCTAAGAGAATATCTAAACTATCTTAGATCTAAAGGAGTTGATACATCTATATTTAAAGCAGAAGAAGTTACTGCATATGAATACAAATTAAGAGAACTTGTAGACTATAGAAACTTTGAAGCTGCCAAAAACTACCCAGATCAAAGAAAAACTAAAGATGGCACCCCTTACATGTTTTATTTCTTTTTAAAACTTGTTCCATTTCTAAATGATGAAGAATTTGATTCTCTAACAACTACACAAAAAGATGAATTCCTAATTGGCAAATCCGATATACCAGAAAACCAAATAGAATATGTAATGAGCAAAGGTGTTAAATTCTTCAAAGAATACATTAATTCTATTTCAACAACATATGCTCTACTTGATAAGTACAAAAACAAGAAAGAACTGGCAAAACTAATATATGAAAACAAAAAAGAAATACCACATTCAGATATTTTAGATTTGATGATATATGAACCAATGGTTTTAACAAAACTCAAAAGGCCTATTCGTGAATTAAGTGGTTTCCTATTTGCCGACCCACAGAAAAATGCCCTCATTCAGTTTATGCTAGACCACGGTCTTAAAAATAATAATCTATCTAAAAAATCAGTCTATCAAATATTTGATTATGTCATAAACCAAGAAGGTAAATTTCTATTTAATATTAAAGATATTATAAAATACTTTAAAAATAACCCAAATGTTATAGCAAGAGAACCATCTAACGAAGAAATTGAACTGGATGGTCATAATCCTGATGCTTATAATAGTTTAAAATTCTACGATACATTATCAAATAAAAAACAAAATCTAAGCCAAGCTTATCAAAATTACGAAAATGTTACAAATGTTTTAAATAAAGAAAATATAAACCTGGATTTTCAAAGCGATCCAAAGAAAGATATTTACCGCATTAGCAGCCTTGTGCAAACTCCCGAAGATGTACAAGCTCTTGAAAAAATAATTCCTAAAGATGAACTCATAAAACTTATGAACTCATATACATGGGCTAAACATCAACTTGATTATGATGATAGAACTGGCGAAGAGATTCCTTTTGACAAAAATGACCAACCAGAAGCACATCTTGGATTAGATTTAATAGAAAAATTATTTGAAATGAGCTTGTCATCCAAAAAAATTGATCAAATTGCACATAATTTAGCAAAATACATAAATGAATTATCAACATCTGAAATAGTTAAATTTATTATGGACAACCATCCTATACAAACTATGGCTTATAACTCTAGAGATAATTCAATAAAAACAATAATTGATATTTTATTAGAAAAAAGCAAAGACAAACTTACTCCAGAAAGCCTACAGTCAGAATTAATTGCCTATAACAAACTTAAAATCCAACGTAGCCATGATGATGGCGGCTATTATAAAAAACACCAAAATGAAGTATTGAAAACAATATTAAATAAAATTAAGAATCTATACAAAACAACAGATACTAGAAGTAATTTAGATATTATACAAGACAAATTGTCCAATATTAGGACTAAGTATTAATTATTAGGAGATACTATGAAAGGCTTTAAGAATTTTATACTCAAAGAAAGCAGAATCACAGACGATATCGCAACACTTTGCAAATCTATCCTAGATTCAAATGACCCCGAAACAGAAAAACTAAACCTACATCTCATCTACGAGATGATACAAGATGTTAACCCCAGAAAAGTTAAATTCATTCAAGATGTATTCCAAAGTAATAACAAAAGACTCAAAGACCTCCTACTCGTTAACGGAGCAGAAGGCTTCATCCAACCAACTAGATCCAACGGATGGCATGACTTTATAAACTATAATGAAAACCCTATGCTCAAAGCTATAGTAGATATAGATGGCGTACCAAAACAAGTTGTCGTAGGCGTAGAATTCAATGACCAAGTATGCACCGAAGCTGGCAATAAACAAATGGGATTGGCCGAACACCTAGGCAGAAATGTTACCTCAGATCACCTAAACCTAGATAAAATTGTACTGTTAGAACAAATGATTACTTCAAACTACTACTACAAAGAACCAGATGATAAATTTTATGAAGATGTTAAAGAACAACTAATATCAAATCCAATGCATTGGCATGCCGCTAACACTAAAGATTATAAGCATTACGTTGTTATAAATGATTTCGAAAATCCAGATTACGATAAGATAATCATATGATAACATTCAAAGAATTCATGGAACTAAATCCACCACTCAACCTAATACTTGAAGATCTAGACCCACAAGAGTCTACCCTAGTACAAAAACTAAAAACCATAACCACAGATATTATAAATAATATAAAAACTTCCCTAAGAATACCAGAACAAAAAACCCTAGACACCAAAGTACCCAAACTACTCAATAAACTAAAAACCACCTACGGCAAATACTCAAAAGAAGACTATGACCTCTCCCTACTCTCAGGATTCAACTTCTTTAACCAAATAGATCACCTAAAAGAATTCTGGTCAGGTATAGGCAAAACTATACTAAAAGCCATTGTAGCCATTATTAAATGGTTCTTCACCAGCCTTGCTAACCTCATCAAAGCCGCCCTCAATATGGTCAAAGAATCTGTCACAGAAGAAGGATTCTTCAAACTATGCGTATTCTGGGTTGCACCAGCCATATTGGCATCTCCAGTACTAGGCCTACAAACTATCTATGGTATCAGTAACCTCATAGGACTAACACCTTTCATCGCTTGGGTCATTTGGCACATATTCGTCGCTCCTGCCCTAGCTAAATTGGATTGATTCCCCGGCTGGTCAAATAGTAATTTAATTATTCATACATAATTCATAAATAAAGAATCATGGATTTTTCATTCAAATTATATCTAGCAGAAGTTGAAAAAAGAGATGTACTCGGTTTTGCCAATCTCCTCAAAAAAGCAGCTAATAATCAACCAGTTACTAATACTGAACTTATTGATGTAATAAAACAATACGATATAAACTTGAAAACCTTGAAAACTCATCAGAGCCAAATAGATTTTGCTAACAAAAACAAAAGCAAAGGCAATCAGATGGCTACCAATTTGATTGCCGCTACCAAAAAACCTCAATATGATGATAGAATTCAAAAAGCCCCAACAGTACCTCATTTTGTAGCCGATCTACAAAATGATATCAAAGGTCTGACAATCTTAATGATTAATTCCATAAAGGAATTGACACCAGATGTAGCAAAACAAATTTTAATGGGGAAATATGTTGGGAATGGTGAAATTACTAGGAATATAGTCAGATATAAAGACAATAGTTTTGTTAAACAGGCTCTAGAAAAAGTCGCTGCATCAGCAAAGCCCAAAGTAGATTACTCAGATTTTAGTAAATATGTTTATGTAAAAAATCCCAAAAATTTCAAAGATGCTATTGAAGACTACGCAAAGATAAACAACACAAACAAATCATTCAATAATATGGTAACAAGAGAACAAATGCAAAATTTAAATAGTATAAATGATTATATAAAGAACCGTGATCTTAACGATGTCCAAGTAAAAGCAATTTTTGAAGGACTTAAATCATCCTATCCAAATGCTATTCAAACATCAGATGGAATTAAATTACTGATGTATTTATACGATAATATCGATGAAGGAGATGAAATCATACCTCATGATACAGATCTTGCAAACGAACTTTTTAATTTTATTCAAAATCTAATGAATCGTGTGACTCCATTAACTAAAGAATTAGTTATAAAATTTAATGAACTTCAACCAAAACATCAACAAAAAAATGATCAATTTTTATCTGATCTTGGTCTACCTAATTTTTCATATGATCCTGAAGAATTGGCACAGCTTATAGGTGATCTAAATACGGATAATATAGATTTTGATGATCTAAATTTGTCTAATCCCTAAGACAAAGACTCCTACCCCAGCTAAATTCGATTAAATCCCCCTTGATTCCCCACCCCACCCCCCACTATACTATTCCAAGCGGTTGAGGGCCATAGACTCAATTAGCTACCACAATAACCCCAGTCAGGTACAGGAGACTGACTGCCTCAAAGGAGATACAGTTCTTTACCCAACACACCCTTTCCATGAAGGAAAAAGGTCATGTATTACCAAGTTACTCCAGCCCAAGCCATCGGACAACAGATCATGGACCCTAAGTCTATGGTTTAGTCCCCAAAAGGAGGTGCGCTATGCATTCTGAAGATGAAGACGAAAATCCAGTCATACTCAAGTTTACAGATGAAGCTGTAATCAGATACCAAAAAAGCACCAAATCCCCCAACCAGTATATGTTAACACATAGAAAGTGGATAGAGAAGAAACATAATAATAACCTAACACCTACCAAGCCATTTGTGGAAAATGCTATTAAAGCATTCCGATACCAAGAATTGATTGACTGGGCTTCAGATCAAGTCAATATAGAACCATCCATAGAATATATGGAAGATTACTATTCAATCTCCGCAGAACTCTTTACATCCGATCCAGATTTCATAGAAATCTTCGGATCTATGTACGGATATGTCAAAACCCTCTTCCCAGATTATGAATGGGTTAAATCCTACTTCATTGATGAGTTTTAATAGAAAGAGTTTTTATCATATATCACACCAAGGCCCAGCAAAAACAAAAAAAGGAATTTTTATGAATAGCAAGAAAGAATTTTCAAGAGAAGAAATTAAGAAAAAATTTCGTTATATTGAATGTGGAGAAATTATTGTTGACGGAAAAGACACAGTAAAATTTATCGAAAATGAAAATAATTCACTATGTATTTATTTTTATTATAATGGTCATGCATCATATGCGGGAAAAACAAGCAATTTGACAACCAGACATTCACAAAGAATAAGAGATATTAAAAAATATCAAAAAATAGAAGAATCAGAAGAAATTACTAAAGAAAGTAAGTTTTATGACGAAATTTTAGAATCCGATGCACCATTTTACTATGGTGTAGTTGAGATTATTAATTACCCACATGAAGTTATAAAAAATAATCAACAAAATGATTATTTAAAAGAGAGAGAAAATTATTGGATGGATCGATTTGGATCTTACGATAAAGGTTTTAATAAAAATAGGAGCGCTGGCGGTTATTCAATTAGATTAAGATGTAACTTTTCGCTCCATGAAAATATAGTTTTTGCTAAGTCTTGCTGCGAATTCAGGATAGTAAATGGTAAATGGCCAAACACTTTATTACTAAAAAAAGATATAAAATATTTATCGGATCAAGAAAAAATAGAACGCAATCTTGCTAGACATATGCAAAGATTTAGAATAGGTTTTAGAAATAATTCTTCATATATTGAAGAATTAAATAATTTTGTAATTAATGAATATGGATTTGATGATTTTTTAGTGCCAGTTAATGGTATTCACAGACTTTATTATAATCTTCAAAAATTATGTACAGAGATACAAAACAAAGGTTTCGATAGTATATCTAATTTTTATAGAAAAAAACTTCATCTTTTAAGATCATATAAGAATCGCAATACTAAAAAATTTGACAAATTGCGTGTTAAATTTGAAAAATTAAACCACAAATACCCAAATGTAAGAGAAGATTTGTTGATATATGAATCAAATAATACATTTGAAGAACTGACATCGACTATAGATGACTATATGTCTTGTGCTGGAACAACTAAAATTTATTGTAGATCTGAACTAGGAAGAAAACGACTTGATGTTCTTTTTGGAATACGTTATAAAAGGACTGGATATGAAAAAGTTTACGAATATGGAATTCAAAAATATGGAGAGGATTTTGAAAAAAAATTCATGCAAACCAGAGATAGAAAAGTTCTGTTAGAGCAAAATATTCAAAAATTGCTCGATTGTGCTATATTTATCATGCAAAATTTGCATCGTCCAAAAAGAAAATCAAGAGCAAAAAAAAGTGGTAACACCCACTATAAATCAGAATGGGGCATGGCTAATTGGCTGGGACAAAAAGAATGTATTGCATATAATTTGAGAAATTGTAAAAACATTAAAAGAAAATGTAACATTGTTGTTGCTTTGGAATGGCATATTGAGAATGATCCACGTTTTCAACCCTATCGTGATTTCAGGGATCAACACAAAAATCCTGAATTTGATTTGTTTAGGAAAACTATTAGGGAGAAAAATCTTGGATTTAATGTTGTTATAGACATTTCCAAATCGAATTGGAAACATCAAATAGATGAAAGTTGGATTCGAGGTAATGCTGATTTTTACAAAAATAATCAAAAATTCTCATCATCTCAATCATCAAACAAAGATGAAAAAAGACTTGGCTATTACAGAGTAAAAGTTGCAAATCAAAATCTAAAAGGAGCATACAATTTTTATAACAGAGCAGTAGAAATATTTATAAAAGAATATAAATTTAATCCAACTGTTGTAGATGAATTTTTTGCCACGGAAGAAGGAAATCAAAATCAAAAAGTTAGGCAATTAATTCCTTTCGCCAAAAAAAATGAAAAACCAAAACATCACAATTTAGAGTATGAAATATGGGCACGTTTATCTAGAAGTGAAAAACTCTGGAAATCTGACCCTGCAAAATATAAAAGAAAACTTTTCAATTCATCAATAATTATCTTGCAAAAAGAGGGTATTAATATTGATAAATTCTTTGCTTTTGAATATGAAAAAAATATGAATGATGTGTGGAATAATCGTCTGGTTGAAATCTGTGAGTTTTATGTAATAAATGGTTTTATACCAGATAAAAATTCTACAGACCCTCGCCAAAGTAAATTAGGACAGTATTTAAATAAAATTAGATTATCATGGAGTCTAAAAAATGATGAAAAAACAAGAATTGAAAAAGGGTATGTAAGATCAAGAGAGGATTGGCAAACCATAGCAAAAAGCTACGGTTGTGAAAGTATATTATATCAAATTGGAAAATTATTTTACTACCAATTCTCTATAGAAGAAATGTTCGATTGGATGAAGAATTATAATAACAACAATCTTCCAATGCACCAGCAATCAAAATTTGTATTAAGGCAAAATACTGTATGGCAAAACCTAAACTCCACATACTACAATATATTGAATACTCTAAGATCAAAAAAAACAAAATTAAAATTCGATCTATCAGAAATTGAAATTATTTGTTCCAAAAACGGATATCCAGATATCTTGTAATCAAATAGTATCAAAACTAAAATAAATACAACCACATGAAGTTCAACCTTTTATTGGCCATAAATATCCAAAAGGATTTGAATTTTAACCAAGCCTTCTTCTATATCAATGGGGCGAAGCCTTGAGGGGTAAGGGGGATCGGAGTATTATACTCAACATAATAAAATAATAGCTGTTGATTAGGGAGACCTTGCCATATCCACGGTTTCCATATCTACAGTTGCATATCTACATCCATATCCACGTGCATATCAACAGTTAGAAGTTTGAGATCAAAGTGATATCACAATTATATCATATTGGTAGTATCATAGAAGTATAAGTTATTTACTATAAGGGGTCTGGCCCGTTTTACAGCCCAGACCCCCCAAATTATTTCAAGCCCTTACTTCTCCCGAGCATCCGATCTTTTTTGAGTTATTTGAATCACCTGTTTGGGCTTATTTTGAGCCTTTTCAATTTTCCATGTAATAATTAATATTCCATTTTCCAAGGAGGCGGTGGGTGGGGATCGTGTTTCGGGGAGGGAAACGGTGCGGACGAAGGAGGATTGGCGTAGTTCCCGGGCGTAGAACTGGGCTGATTCAGGGGCGTGGAAGTCGTGGTGCATACGGCCCTTAATCGTGAGGGTGTTATCCTCGTTGTACGAGAGTTCTAGATCTTCGGAGGTACAGCCCGGTACTGCGAGGACTAGTTTTATCTCTTTGCCATCTGAGTAGTAATTGAGTTTAGGATAGCCAGTATTAGATTTGGCTGAATTGAGCAGGGAAGATCTTTGACCGAAGAAATCATTGAAGAATTTGTCAAAGGCTGCTTCTAAAGGGAATAGAAATTCATCACGATGTGGTAAAATGTTCATAAAAACCTCACTAATGTTTTAATAGACCACTATGGTTCTATTAGGATGCTTCAAAAGTCATCCAATATAATATACGGTTGTCGTGAGATTTTTTGTTCGGTCAAAAAGTTTTGGCCGCAGACGGTGGTCGGCCCAGTTTACCCAAATTAATGGAGCCGAGTACTTTTGAATGGAGCGGTGTACATTTCAATGGCTCCGTGTACTTTTGGGCAAATCTAATTAAAACTGTGTACTTAGAAGGGGCCGGTAATGGAGCCGTGTACTTGGTTCGGCCAGGGTTGGGGATTCTGGCTCCCGAATATAGCTTTTTGTACCCTAATGCTTTAATAGCCCTCTTTAATTTTATTAGATTATATAAATTATAATAGATCACATAACATTCGTGTGATATAATTTATATTTATTATAATTTATAGCTGCCAGCACAAATGTTATAATTTATATTAAATGTAATACCTTATAATAGCGATTGCGTGTGTTCAATTCTAATAGGTATGGGCACGATTCGGGAGGATCGGGGTGTGTGGCTGGCCCGAATGCGGGAGCGTTACCTTTTATTATATGCGTGTGCGTGGGGGTGAGCGGGGGACTGCGATAAAAAATGGGGGTTCGTTAGTGGGGAAAAAACCGAAAGGAGGCAAGTTGTGAACTACACGATTGAGAGGCAATGCTCTATGCAGGATATGAAGTGGGGCAAGGGCACTCGCTACACCAGACAGTATACATATTATGTTTGGGAAGAAAAGAATGGAAACTTTGAAGTTGCCAATACTTTTTCAACAATGGATGAAGCTAGGAAGGCGTATCCTACAGCTAGGGTAATTGATCCTACTTGCAACTGTGAGGATAAAGATGGATATATTTTAGAGCATTTTATTCCTAAGAGGCATCAAATTAAAAGGAGTGCAATAGGATGAGCAAATCATTTAATGGGCGTGAATTGAAATTGATTGAGAGGGCATTGCAATATATGCTTGCCAATATTGATGATTACAATGAAGTTATGGAGCCTGATGTTGAATCAGAAGATGTGTTATCTAAACTAATTGATAAGGTGGATGGTTTAAGGAAGGTAGTATAAATTAATAGAAAGGATGGTGCGTTATGAAAAGGATTAGGTATTCGTATAGTTCTACTGCTATTGTTGCTGACTGGCGGGCAGACAAGTCTACTGGTTATGCAGTCAGACTGGCTAAAAAGTATAAGGTTCCCACTCATGTCATTCATAATGTGATTTACCAGCATCGTAAGAGGAAAGCTAAGTTGGATGCCAACTATCGGGCCAAGAAGGAAGGAAGGCCCATTCCCAATCAATCTAAGCCTAAGCGCAAAAAGGCTATCAATGTTGGCCAAAGCATCTTCCGCAATCATGTAGTGATAGCAAGTGCTATGACTAATTTCAATAAGAGTTTTATTATTGTGTAAGAGCTAGTGCGATAAAAAAAGAAAATTTTCTAGTGGTCATCCGAATAATCTATGGAGGGCCGTATGAGAGAGTGGTCTTTTGCCACATGATTGAACTACATATTTTCTCCGTAGTTTATCGGAGTTTTCATATGTGGTTTTGTGCCCATATAGGGCTTTTTTGGACGATTGGGGACTCATAAAGGCGGATTGCCCTTGCGGAGGGAGTTTGGCCCTTATTAACCTATTATCAGCTTGCCTAAAGGTATGATAACCTTTAATTGGGCTGACTCACTAGCCTTCTTCAGGTGCCTAGCGGGGCTTGATGTTTTCTGACAGCCTTCCGGCTTGAAGATAAACATCTCATTGGCGGCCAACAGGCCGCTGTGCTTACTAATTTGTCAAAGAGCTACGGCAATTATACGGACTGCGATAAAAATTAGCAAGGGGCTAGTGGGAGAAAACCCGAAAGGAGGTGCGTTATGCCTAACTGGTGTGCTAATGATGTTACTATTACTGGCAAGACTTCTCACATTGATAATATGCTAACTTTGTTTGATAGGGATACAGAAGGAAATATTATATTTAGTTTTGAAAAGATTCATCCTACTCCAGAAGGATTGAAAAGTGAAACTATTTTGATGAGTTCAGAGACATTAGCAATAAAGTATAAGAGCAATGATCCTTATACTGATGAAAAGGAAGTTTCATATTTAGGTAGGGAGTGTGTTCTGTCAGATGCTGTGAAAGAGTTTTTAGATGACAGCAGGTATATTGACTGGATGAACTCTTTTGTACTTGCACATTCTTCAATGGAAGATGAAGAAAAGATTATGGAGTATGCTAAAAGTTTTGTTCAAATGGTAAACAATATAGAGACTTATGGGTTTGCTAGTTGGTATACTTGGAGAATTAACAATTGGAATACTAAGTGGGATGTAAGTCAATCAGATATAGGCATTCATATTGAGGCATATAAGAGCAATAGGAACAAGAAAAAGTTTCTTGCATCATTTGATACAGCTTGGTCACCTCCTATTGGTGTGTTTCAAAAGTTATCAGAGATGTATCCAGATTTGAGTATAAAGATAGCTTACTTTGAAGGTGGTTGTGGATTTAAGGGTGTGACTAAGTTTAAGGGTGGAGAGATTATTAGTCATAAAGAAGGCTCGTATCGTGGCAGTAGAGGGGGCTAATGATGCACTTTGAGCCTTTGACTGTATCGAGCAAGAAGTGGGCTGTAATGCTCATTTATGAGGGCCGGGGATTGTCTGGCAAGTATAATCCTATTAAGGATGATACTGGCGTTCAGGATAATCCTGTATTGAAGATGGTTATATCTAAGAAAGAGAATAGGGCTTGGGTAATAAAGCATCAGACAGACACATACTTATTTGCTACTGATGATGTCAAGTTGTTAGATAAAGCTATTAAGTTAGTGTTGTCTGTATTAGATGTGTATAAGCCAGACGAGATGGAGAGGTTCTTTTATCAGAGTTTAGGTTATGTTCATTTGAGGGGGAAGACTCCTAGCTTAAAGATAGAGTTTGAAAAAGAGGCCTGAGATAAAAAATAGGTTATGCCTAGTCGGTGTAAACCGAAAGGAGGTGGGGTATGGAACTTGACTTGGAGCGTGAGATGGTTGCCCATCAATTGTGGGAGGGGGCAGATCTGCCTGAGCCTTTGAACAGGGAAGGTGTAAAGCTGGACTGGGTGAAGAATTACAAGAAGTTGTCTAATGTGTGGGTTAGGGGTTTCTGGGATGGCAGACGCCACCAGCTTTTCAAAATTAAGTGGCGGGCTAAGTGTGCTGACATTGTATCTGCCGGTCTGATGTGATGAGGCACATTTATCGTATTCATATAGGGGTGGATTCTTCCATCCCTAGTGTGCCGTCAGATTGTGAGCTAGAGGGATGGCGCATGGTCTGGGATTGGCGTGGGGAGGAGTGGAACTTCTCTGATAATAACTGTAAGCATTTTCATCTAAACATGAGGCATAATCGTTATTTGGGAGATGATTATAACGAAGGTTTCTTTGGAAGTTAGGAGGTGTAGCATGATTGAATTGGAAGAGGTATTACCTGCTATATTCAAAACTTTCAAAGGAAAGAATAAGATTGAAATTAAGTTGAACCCATGTGTTGATGTTAATATATGGAGAAAGTCCTGGGATGATAAGCATGAAATGTATTCCTATGTAGGTGAATTTAAGGATGATGAAATTATTATGAAACAGTTGGATAAGTTATCTTCTTTTTTTAATATGGATGAACTAAAAGAATATTTACAGAATATGTCTCTTTGCGGCTTTAATCTTGTTGATATAGATTCTTATAAGAGTATGAGTAGGGATCTTAAGTTTTTAACAGCTTGTTGTATTAGTCTTATACATGATTATTGTTATAATAATGATGATGTAGAAGAAGAAATTTCTGGTTATGATGATCCTCAAATTTGCTTGAATATAGAGGTAGAGAATTTTGGTGAAAATATTGAATATAGCGTAGAAGTTGAAGAAGCACCTTCTTGTGAAAATTGTGGTTGTGTTGATTGCGAATGTTGTGGCGATTGCGGGTGTAGTCCTTGTGAATGTTGTTCTTACTGTGAATGTGTTGAATGTGAATGTGATAAATGTGATGGGTGTGGGTGCATTGAATCGGAATGTGAATGTGATGAGGATGAGGATGAGGAGGATTATGAAGATGAAGATGAGGATGACTTTGATGATGAAGATGAGGATGAAGATGAGGATGAAGATGAGGATGAAGATGATTGGGATGATGAAGATGATGAAGATGATGAAGATGAAGATGAAGATGAAGATGAAGATGATGAAGAGGAGGAGGAGGGCGAGTGACTGCGATAAAATTTTGGGGCGTTCTAGTATTCAAAAGGTAAGAAAGGGGGTGATGATATGAAGCAGGGTTTCCATATCTGCATGCACCTGCATGAGATGTATATGATTAAGGGTTCTATGCAATATATGTTGGAGAATGATTTAACTATTCTCAAAGAACAAGCAGAACTTCTGGCTAGAAGTTGTGACTGGTTTGAAAAGAAGTGTAGCAACAATGAGACTATCAATGGCTGGAAAGCTACTCAAGATGATCTTGATGAATGGATTATTGCACTATGGTTTGCTATAGATGTAGATCCGAAACTAAAGCAATCTCATAGGGAAACATTGCGTACATTGGCATGGTGGCTAGACGATGTAGTTGCGTCAGAGTTACCGCCAGAGATGGTTCATAGTTCCCCTATGGTTATAAAAACTAGAGGGGTAGGCTAACTTTTGTGGCTGGCCCGTATAATTTATTTTCAGGAGGGAAGGAATCATGCAAAGTAATGATAAATTAGCAAAGTGGAAGGCTCGTCTTAGTTATTTCAAGGATGAGATGGGCTTTGGCCCTATTAAGCAATTCCGTAACGAGGAGGGCAATCTCCATAGGGATGATGGCCCTGCGTGGATTTCCCCTACCAGAGTGATCTGGTATCAGAATGGGCGCAAGCATGGTCTTGATGCTGATGTGCATGGGACTATTCATTATTACTTTGAGAATATCAGGATTCCCCCACACTTTTATACTAAGCCTGACACTTTGACTGTAGAAGAAGTGTTGGGCCATCCTAATGCAGAATGCCGATATGTAGGCATGAAGTGCATTGGTATGGAAAAGGTAATGAATCATAAGAAGGCTAAGATTGTTCATAGGGATGATAGCAAAGGTCAAGTTCTGTTTACTATATCTGGCATCTTTGATCAGCCTGTAGCTTATGTAAAGGTTGTTAACAGTACACAGGAGCCAGATGGTAGTTATAAAGACTACTATCTATGTGTTCCACCTACTTGCAAGACTTGTGCTGATGCTGTAGCTTGGACATTTGGATTTGATAAAGCTAAGGATTATCATCCAGAGCAGGAGACTTAATGGGCTGCGATAAAAAATCGGCGTGTACTAGTGTTTGTAACAAGGCAATGGAGGGACAAAAATGCTGGAGCAAGCACTAGAGCATCTTAAAAATGATGAGTTCAAGGAAGCAATGATGCTTCTATTGGCTAATCCAGATAAGTTTTCTTCTGAAGATAGGAAGAAGATTGCTAAGTATTGCTTATCATCATCTCCTGATATAGCAGATGAAGTCTTTACATTATGTAAGGTGAAGTCTGATACAGAGATGATGAAGCAGGCATTCCAGCATGTCAAGCTTAGTAATAACAATACGCTTATCTACGCTATTGAATTAGGTCTAGATGCAGTAGCGGAGAGGCTTGCAGCAGAAGGCAAGGTTAATAACTTAGATGCTGCAATCTATAAGTGTTTGCTTGTGCAGAATGGTGGTCTAGCAGGGAAGCTGCTGGATATTAAGGCCAAAAGGCAAGCTGAGAAAAATCAGCAAAACTGAGGCTGCGATAAAAAATAACTTATCACTAGTAGTCATCATTACTCTAGGAGGGCCACACAATGGATCATGCTGAAAAACTTAAATTTATCAATCAATTCAATGAGCTTGCCCAAAATGGTGAGTATGCTGAAGCTGTTGATATGATTATTGCAGATTTTGATGTTTCTATGTTCAGTCTTCCTTCTCGTAAGAAGTTTGTTCAATATGTTAATTCTAACCTTGTTCAAGATACTGAATACTCAATTCAGCAAAAGAATCATATATCAAAGCGTGTTAAGATTTTGCAAACATTGACAGAAAAAATGATGGATAGCAGTCTTACTGTAGAGGATAGTTGGCTATCTACTGTTGATCCCCATATCCGCATTGGGTATGGCTTGTCCGATATGTTTGCAAGTCATGCTGATTTCTGTCTTTCTCTTGACTATTGTGGTGATAATTATACTTACAACAGACTGGTATCTTTGTTTTTTAGCAAGCTAGATTTGTCTAATCCGACTCATTTGTCTCGTAAGCCATTTTATCTTGCTAAGATACTTGATAATGCTGGAAGGAATAGGAGGAAGATTAGTTTACAAAATACTAAAGACTTTTTAGATTTTGGTTTGACCTCTGTAACGCATGGTTACAATATTGAAGGATTGTTTGCTCTTGATAGTTCTTTGGCTGCTGAAGTAGCAAAGATGGTTGCTTATAGCAAGAATAAAGAAGTTAGTGGCAAATTCTTTGATACTTGCTGCGAGAGAAACAATTTGGAATATCTTGTGCCTATGCTTGATAGTGGGTATAAGTCTATTACCAATGGTATCAATATAGGTATTGAAAGGCAACACTATGGTATGGCTACGCTTATATTGAAGTATAAGCCTAGAAAGTTTACCTTTAGCATGATTCAGTGGCTAATGGATAAGTATGGCTGGTATTCTAGAAGGTATTACCATCATATATCTTATATCAGAAGCAATCGTGATTCTTCAAGCAAGAAGCGATTTGCTGAAGAAGCAACACAATACGCTAAGATGAGTGTTGATATTATTAATTGTTTGCAATATGCTATTGATAGGGGTTTGGATAGTGCATCCGATGGGTTCTTGAAATCTGTTGTTGAATCTATCAATAATGATTACTTATCAATGATAGATTCAGGTGATATGACTATATTTGAAACATTTAACATACCAGCGTTTAGATGTTTTGATAAAGACCTAAAACAAAAGGATTCACATGAATCCAAAGTGGTGCGATAAAAAATGACTATTGGTTAGTAGTCATGCTCATCAAGGTGGTCTTGCTGAGTAAAACAACCCTGCGATAAAAAATCGCAGTCTGCTAGTGTGTGTCGGTGGTGTTTGTTACTAAGTCGTTTGAGAAGGAGGGCACAATCATGGCTCGTACTAAATCTGCTTCTACTGTGTGGCTTGAGACTGTTTTGGCTTCTAATCCTGATCTGCGCTTCGCAGAGGCAGTAGCTCATCCAGACTATGCCAGCAATGGCTTCAACTTCGACGCTGCGTATTTCAACGCAATTAAGTGTCGATTTAAGAAGACCAGCAATGGGGCTGGCGTGGGTACTGGTGGGTCTGTGGCGGTTGTGTCGCCGTCGCAAACTTCCGTAACTGACCGCCAGAATTATGATTATGATTCTGATACAGCAGAGATGATTCCCTCTGTTGATCCCCACTATGTTCTGACTGGCGAGAATATCTCCTTCTTTGAATTGGTGCATAAGATGTCCGATTCAAAGAATGTGAATGTGCGTCTGGTTGGGCCAGCAGGTTGTGGTAAGACTAGCTTTGCCAGTCAGTATGCTGCAAAGTATAACTTGCCGTTGATGGTGGTCAACTGTGCGAATGTGCGTGAACCAAGAGATTGGTTCGGCTATCGCAAGCTGGATCAAGATAAGAATCTTGTCTGGCATGAGAGTCTCTTTGTGAAGATGCTAGAGACTCCTAATGCTGTTATAGTGCTGGACGAAACTAATCGTTGTCCTATGCACACTCTTAACACTCTCTATCCTCTGCTTGACCATCGTAGGTCTAGCTATCTTGAGGAGGCCAATCGTACTCTGACTGTAGCAGAAGGTGTTACCTTTTGGGCAGCAATGAACGAGGGTAATCAGTTTACTGGTACTACTCAGCTTGATGAAGCCTTTGCTGATCGTACTGGTTTGGTGCATGAGTGTAAGTTCCTCTCGCTAGAGGATGAGACACTTGTGCTTCACAATCGTACTGGTCTTGATAAGGTAAACTCGCTGAAGCTAGTCGAAGTTGCCGATCAAGTGCGTAAGAAAGCACTTATGGATAGTGGTGATAGCTTCAGCAAGCCTATCTCTACTCGTATGCTGGAGGAAGCTGCTGCTGCTTTTGTGATTGGTGGGCCTAAGACAATGGTTTATACTCTGCTTAATCACTTCAGCGCAAGTGGTGGTACTACTAGCGAGCGTCATAATCTGAAGACGCTGTTGACTGGTAAGTTTGGGCAACTGTAAGGATTTTGGTTGTTTTTTCATCCCCCTACCCATATAACTTATGGGTAGGGGGTTTTTCGTTTGGGAAAACTGCCCTGCGATAAAAAATAGATTATCTCTAGTGTGTGTGGTGGTAAGATAACCTAACGGAGGGACAAGAAAATGAGCAACAATCAAGGTGACCTGTTTGGAATGGACGATGACGATTTGGAGTTGGAGCAGGAACTGCGTGGCCCCTCTAAGTTTGATGCGTCTAGCATTCCTCTTGACCATCCCTATCTTCCCCAAAACCAAAATAAGACTCCTAAGTCTTATGATCTGAACAACTGGCATGAAGGCCAGTTTGGCCAGCGCACTAGCTGGTACACTTCCTTCACTCCGATGAAGTCTACTTCAGAGTATCTGCGTAGTTCTAGCTATGGTGGATATTATGACAACTATGGCTATGGCTATGGTGGTTCTTATAAGAAGAAGGCTGATACTGAAGCTATCGTGCAAGAGCAATTGCATGAAGTGCTGAAGGAGCTTAACAAGACTATCAACCTTACCAGTAACTCTAATACTGGTAATGAAGAAGTTCTTCATGTTAAGTATTCTAATGGCATGGTAGTAAATGATCTAATGTCTAACACTTTGTTTGTTTCTCCTAATGTTATGTTAGAGAATGAAGACAAAGTTAAGACTGGTGAGCCTTACTACGAATCTCTTGATGGTCTGAATGGTCAAGCTATGCTTTGTGCCTTTATGAAGAAGGGCATTCATGCTGATGCTAACACTCAGTACAAAGAGAGTCAGTCTTGGGCTACTCGCAATATCTTTATGTCAGATATTCAGTCTACTGCTGCTGGTGAAGTGTTTAGTAAGTGGCCTGGTTTTATGAGCTATATTACGCAGCAGATGACTGTGTTTGGTGTGCGTAAGGATGTTGTTCTCAATCGTTTTCGTCAAGAAGTTATCTTGCTTGATGACCTTATTGAATGTCTGTGCTACAATCGTCTTGCACCAGATAAGATTGATTACAGTATGTTCGATGATGAGATTGTTAAGAAGATGCTGCTTGCTGATAAAGATTTCAACGATATGATGGATATTGATTGTGAACCTGCTTTTAGGTTCCAGAAAGCAGTTCGTATCTATGAGAATATTCGTGATATTCTCAATCTGAATACGATGGAATTGAATGCTAGGTTTGATGCTTCTGGTATGACTATGCCATCCAAACCTTCTGATGGTGCTGGCGATCCATCTCTTTCTGGCAAGAAAGAGATTAAGGATATGCCTTCTGAGTTGAAGCGAGATTTTACTGGTGACAATAGCTACAACAATCACAAAGAGATTGAAGGTGATATTGTCTCTGGTATTCTTGACCACAATAAGAAGATGAAAGAAAGACTGAAGGAGTTGGAAGATAAGTTGACTAGCGAATTGAATCAGATGGAGATTCTAAACGATGTCAACTATAAGATGATGATTCCTCCAGTCAATAAGGAGC
Source organism: uncultured Acidimicrobiaceae bacterium (assembly GCA_964453335.1). Classification (GTDB taxonomy): domain Bacteria; phylum Actinomycetota; class Acidimicrobiia; order Acidimicrobiales; family CAIXPF01; genus VGBO01. Next base: position 52,726 of record CAYVOK010000001.1, on the reverse strand, counting down.
AGATCAACGAATATGATAACTATGTCCGTAGCAATCGTAAAGCTATCGACAGTATCAAAAATGGATTGATGTTCCATAACAATCATCCTAATGTCTTCAGTTATGGTTTGACTGATGGCGATATTGATGAACACGCTCTCTATAAGATTCACTTTGGAGAATGTGAGCGTATCTTTGAGCGCAAAGATATAATTGGTGAGAAAAGCTATCATGTTACTCTGGTCATTGACCAGTCTGGTAGCATGGGTGGTGGAAGGATTACTGAAGCATCAAAGCTATGTATTCTTTTCTCCGAAGCATTGAAGTATCTTAAAGCTACAGAAGTTTCTATCTATGGCTTTGAAACGCATGAGATTCGCACTTGGGTCTATAAGGATAAGTTATACGATAAGACTAAGGCGTTGATTCATGCAAAGGAAGATGGTGGTACTGCAATGGGATACCATTTGGGTGCGATTGGTGATAAGGTTATCACTCAGTATGGTGAGTTTGATAACAAGTTTATGTTTGTTATCTGTGATGGTGGCCCTACTCATGCACCAGATGGAATGACTCCTAAGCAGCATACTGCTAAGGTTATTCAGAAGTTGCGACAGAAAGGGATCAAAGTATATGGGATTGGTATCCTTAATGCTTTCGATGACGCTACTGGCAACGAGATATTTGGAGAAGGTAACTTTACAGTCATAGATGATATTGCTGGTAGCTTGCCAGTCCTTTGCAATAGGATGCGTAAGTATCTGCAAAAGACATCTAAGATGTGATAGCAGAAGGGGGCTGCGATAAAAATCCAGCCCCTCTTAGTTCTCAACGGGAAAGGAGGTGCGCAATGGTAAGTAAAGAGTTTGTTCTGGCTGGGAGAGCTATCTTCTCAATCAGTATGCCAGAAGACTTCGCTAAGAAGCATAACATTGCCACCTCCTTCACCTACCGAGTAGCTAAGAAACCAGACGCTTCTATCTACTTTGTCAGTATCATGGATACTGCTACCAATGACTATCAATACATTGGTATGCTCAATGTAGATACCGGTGAGGTTAACCTTACCCGCAGTTCGCATATCAACACTGAGAGTTTGGTCTATAAGCTAATCAATAGAATTCTACAAAATATTTGGAATGGCACTACTGATAAGATTATAGATTCAGGTTTCCAAGTTGAACACTTGGGGAAGTGTGGAAGGTGCGGATGCAAACTACTAACCAAAGAATCGATGGTTAGGGGCATCGGTCCAGAATGTCTAGCTATGTTAGGTTTGAGCTAGCATAAACTATAAACTATGAAGGTTCCAAATCCCTAATGGAACCTTGTACTTAATAAGGGGGTGCGCCATGCATTCCGGAACTACTCATAAGGTCTTGATCAATAATAAGTGGCAGAATGCCAGTATTGTCAGGGAACGACCAGATATCTATGAGGTTAGACTGACTGATTCTAATTCAGTCGTAGGGGTTCGAAAATCGTTTTTAAAGGCCTATCGACCTCTACCCAAGGGCCTTGCGTCAGATAGCCCCCTGATCGCCCGATTTAGGGCCATAAATTATGATGAACTACTGCAGCAGGTACTGCAGGCCAGTCAGTTCCTGGACCCGGGAGAAGTCCTGCAAATTAACCAGGATGGTTCGATATCTGATAGCACGGGAGCTGTAGTTATCCAAGTAGGCTCAATGGACCAAGTAACCGATGATGAATTCATCGAAGAGGTGCCAGCCTGGATAATTACTCTCGTGGACCCATATGTTGGTACGACCGTCGTAGCCAAGTGTATTGAGAATCTTCCTGCCGCAGAGGCTTTTACGAAAGCTTGGTACCACAGGAAAGCAACTCTTTACTTCGATACTTTAAGACTAAGTACTTTAAAGATACTAGTCTGACTGCGATAAAAAATAACTTATTCCTAGTCGGCATAACAGTGGACAACAAACGAAAAGGAGGTGCAGAATGGAAACAACACTTAATGACAAGTTCGCAGTTGGTTGTTATGTTATGGTTGGAGCTACCAAAGATGCGTATAAGCCCCTAGTTGGCAAAGTAGTAGCGCATGAGGGTGGCGAAGGCGAACTGCGTCAGATTAGGGTTAGCTTTGGTAGCTTTGAACATGTCTACACACAGTATTATCTAGTTCCATATAAGAAAATTGAATCTGGTGCTTTGGATACCTTCAGCCAGAGATCTGAAGATTTAGTTGAATCTATTAATAAGTTTTGTGCTAAGTTTAATCTACCTAAAGTAGAAAAGCGTGATGAGCATATTGTTGATACTGTCTATGGATTGTCTTTGACTCCTGCTGTATCATACCGCAAGAGTATTGGTGGATATGTAGAATACTGCTGCTGGGAAATGTCTATCAGCATTCCTACAGAAAATGATAGTTTCCTTACTGCTTTTGAGGAATTCAATCAGTCTATGACGAGTGCATGGAATGTAACTAAGATATATGTTGCAAAGCTGGCTGAGATTGCTATTGATGATGCAGTTAGTAAAGAGTTTGATTGATGCTATAATATTTTTATGCAAGGTTGCCAGAGTGGCCAAATGGATCAGACTGTAAATCTGACGGCATTCGCCTTCGGGGGTTCGAATCCCTCACCTTGCAATTAGAATTAGCCACCGATTGGACTTGAACCAACAATGAGAAAACTCGCCGGTTTACAAAACCGGTCCCTTACCATTCGGGGCACGGTGGCGTGATATTTTATTATAGTTTACCTGTGATAAAAATTCAAAACATCTTAGTTGCTAAAGGAGGTCAATAATGCAAACGATTCTGCACACTTTCCAATTCCTCGAACATAACTTTAATTATGTCCAATCCCCTTGCCCCAGATCTTGCGCCGTCACCCATGAGGTGGTCGGCGTAACCAAAGAAGATTCTGAATTTCTCTATAGCAATGAGGAAATGCCCCATGCCGTATTTGAATACGGCAGGATTATCTGGCTCTCAAAAAAGAACGAACTAAAAGGAGAGGAGGTGTCTGGCATGACACTTGAGGAGGCTCAAAAGTTAGGGGAAGGGGCGGAGGTGTCCTATCAAGGTTATTCCTGCCTGATTCGGAAAGTTATGTTTTTTGGTGGGAGCCATCCCTACTGGATACTGGCCCCTGAAATGGGAATGCCTAAGCAGATGCGAGTAAAAGTAGGTAGTGCCCCCATTAGTTACGCTGCTTGTCAGCTACCAATTTGAGTAGTCCCACCTTGTCCGGTTTAGTCCCATTATTCGGGACATAATTGTGGACTTTTGCCACATGTTAGTTTGCAAAGGAGTGCCAACAATGGTGGACTGATGCCACATAATTAACTACATATTTTCTCCGCAGTTTATCGGAGTTTTCATATGTGGTTTTATGCCCATATAGGGCTGTTATCGAATTCTAAAGGTGACTGACCCATTCGGGCGGTTCTGCACCCTTATTAACCTATTATCAACTTGCCTAAAGGTATGATAACCCTTAGTTGGGCTGACTCACTAGCCTTTTCAGGTGCCTAGTGGGGCTCGACAGTAATTTACGGCCAAAGCCTGAATTTGCTGTCTCATTGGCGACCAACAGGCCGCTGTGCTTGCCAATTTGCCAAAGAGCTACAGAAAGTATACGCATAGCCCTGCGATAAATTTTCGGGTTTTTGTGTGGATTACGGAAATTTGATTTCCGTATAATTCCCTGTGCGGGGGAGTTCCCCGCACTAACTCTAATCATGGTTAGCATTTAAGTATTAAAGGAGTGCCCACAATGAACCCTAAATTTACCAACCGATATGACGATAATCCCCAATTCAACATTGCTCTCTTAGGCAAATTTGTTTGCTTGAGTTGCAACAAGAAGATGCTCTCTGATGTAAGAGACATCATCACCAACGATGAAGAAATCAGCAAAGATTTCACCAACTTCTTGGATGATGTTGCAAGGATGATGGCTGGCGAAGGCACTACTGCCGAAACAGAAGAGTATCAGATTGCACGATTTGATGGTGTTTTCACAATTCACATGACCCAAGAATTTGCAAAGGATATTTCTTATTCTCTGCAAGATATTCTTCGGGGCAAGACTAGCGATCATCCACGGGCCAATGTGGTGTTTGCTCTTTCCAAGCGTTTGAACCTTGCTGCCGAAGGTGATTTTAAAGCACTTCAGACTACTGCATCTGGCAAGCAAGGGTTTAGCGGGAGGCCGATGCCCCCTATGCCTTATCCGATGTTTGGCTACTATCCACCCCAGCCCCGAGGCGGGAGGTTTACTTATGGCCAGTAAACGGGGTACAGGATCAACCAGACTTCACAAGGTGCGAATCCGCAAGCCTTTGGAAGTTAGCAATGGACAGAGCGTCCTGGTAATTCCTAGACACTACGAATTTGAGGCAAAGATTCGCTGCTACCAGCATCAAGGCCGGGAAGTCAACGACTTTGAGGCCCAAAAGGATGGAAATCTTTTTCAAGATAATATCCTTTTCCAGTTGGTTGGTTGCGATCATCTCCAGTTCGTAGATTAAATCCTTCTGAATGCCGTAACCCCCACCTAGGTTTAGACTTAGGTGGGGGTTTTCTTTTTGGTAAAGTGATGCTGCGATAAAAAAAATCGCATGTCTAGTATGGTGTAAGGAGCCTTGGTTTAAAGGCAACCTGCAAAAAAACTTGTAAAGTGTGGTTGTGTTTTCCTGAACACACCGTACTATTATGGTGTAAGGTTGGTGACTGCGATAAAAAATCAATCGCAGTTAGTCAATCGAAAAGCTGGTCAGGGTGTTCCTGACGGGCTTCTGGAAACTCCAGAAATGGAGTGATTATTGTGTCTGCCCTATGGGGCAATTGAAAGGAGTGTGCTTCTATGTCTAATGTTCCTACTTCGGTTCCCGCCACCACCAACGCTGCTGCTGAGTCCGCTAAGAAGGAGAAGATTCCTTTTAAGTGGCTGGTGAAGACCAACGAGCAGTTCCGCAACGATTTCCTTCAGACTGCGAAGACTGAGGGAACGAAGGCTGCTGCTGCTAAGTTCGGCGTGAACTTGGCTACTGTGTATCATGCTCTTCGGGCTATCGGTGCTTATCAGCCGATCAGCCGTACGCTGCCTAAGCACAGCGACGAGACTCTGAAGAAGGCTGCTGAACTTCTTCAGAACGGCGAACGGGCCAACTCTGTTGCGAAGCAAATGAACCTGTCGATTGGCATGGTTTACGGCATCGCAAAGAAGAACAACATCAATCTGCGTAAGAATGTGTCCACCACCGACACTTCTAAGCTGACCGATGTTCTGGCTGCTCTGAAGGCTGGCAAGTCTGCGAAGCAAGTCAGTACGGAGTTGAGCGTGAGCTATGCGAAGGTGCTGGAAGTCGCCCGTACAAACAACATTAAGTTTGAACGGCGTGGGGCACTCAGCGTCTTCGACCGCCAGTAACATAACTTATGGGGGGTACGCTGGCCCCTTGTAAGTTTTTGGAACCCCACCCAAGACCAACTGCTTGGGTGGGGTTTTTTCATGCCCATATAATTAATACAGAGGAGTCCAACTATGTTATCGGAAGAAGATACAACACTAAAGCTGACACTACAATACCTAGCCAAGAAGATGATTAAGGAAGGAAAATCATTGCCAGCTAAGATTAAACGCAAGTTATCTAAGATGGAGAAGCTAGTATTTACAGGAGACTTCTCAATCAATATCATTCAAATGTTAGTTGCCGAATGTCTAACATTGCTCATGGATGACTTTGCTATTGAAGCTACTAACTGTCGCAGAGTATTTAATGATAGGATTAAGAACGCCAAGATATATGAGTATGAATATAGAATGCAGGATGGAAGTTTCTTTTACTTGATTAGCATGACTAAGATTGGTAGCAACTTCTTATCATCTTTGCAAGCATTAGCAGATGCTTTGATTGCATATAGAGGAAAGAATGGATGCGAGTTATGCAAGTATAGTGAAGAAGGTTGTTTACATTGTGGACTGAATAAGGTTAGGAAGATATTGCTAGATGATCCTAGCGTGAGAACATTCAAGGATACCAACGATGTTTTCATTAGAGAGTTGGGTAAGAAACTTGATCCAGTTGTTGATTTGATAGATTGGTATGTAGAGAATGTTAGGGCTAATGATCTAGATCCGCAGATTGGCAAGCTAGATCTTAATGTTTTGTGACTGCGATAAAAAATTGAAGAGGTCTAGTAGGGACTGGAAAGGAGGTGTGTGATGTTTACTGGAGAAAATGCAAAATGGCATGTCCCTGAATTTGGGGAAGAAATAAATTATTCAAAGAAGTTCACCACCGGGCAGGTGAGGAACCTCTTAGCCCAAAATATAATTAATTTGGACACGCCGATATGTAGGGCTGGCCATATCCTCAAGGAATATCCCTACGAGGGTATGAAGGATATTCGCAGGGCTAGATTCCATCCAGAGTTTGCCCCTTCGGACTGTCCTGTTATGCCCAACTTTGTAATGGCTGTATTTAAGCAGGGCAAGATTAGGAAGTTTCTTACTAGGGATACTTTGAAGAAGTATGCGGTTTGGGGATATAGTTTATCAGTGAAGGCATATGTATTAGACATTACATATCAGCCCTCTAATATTGATCCTCAAATGATTAAAGACAGTAGTGTTTGGTCTGACTATATGGATTATTTAAGTGGAGAAGATAGGTATGAAGAAGACCAAAGGTTGCACCAAAAAAAGATAGAAGCAATTGCAGCTAGGCTTGAGTGGGAGAGGAATGCTACTTTCTGGCAAAAGGCTAGGGCTGGAGAAGGATTCTTTGGATTCCTCTATAATGTAGGATATTGGGTTTGCATGAGTCCGGTTATTCTTCTGGCTGCTATTTTTGGAAATTTGGATGACCTGCGGTTCGGCTCCGTAGATAACCGAATTGCTAGGGATAAGTGGGAATGGATGAATAAAAACATCCGATAGTTGGTTGTTTTTGGGTGTCTGAACCGTATAATATACGGTGGGTGTTAATAACTAAGTGAAAGGGGGTGCATTATGGCACAGTTTCAAGCAAGGCAAGGGGATATCTTCTTCAAGGTGGTGAAGGAACTGCCTAAAAATGTTCAGAAGAAGACCGATGCCATTCTGGCATATGGTGAAGTGACTGGTCACTCTCATCAAATTACTACTCCAATCTCTGATTGTGAGAGTTATGTTGATGAGAATGGTGATATCTATGTTCGTAGCCAGAACCCTATTCTGGTAGGACATGATGAACACAATACCATCACTCTTCCTGCAAATGAGTGGGTTTGTGTTACTCGCCAGCGGGAGTATGATCCTCTTGCAGTTGAAAAGCAGCGTCGTGTTGCTGATTGATTAATATAACAGTTGTTATCAACTAAACCCCTAGAGATCTCTAGGGGTTTTTTTATGCCCCTGCGATAAGTTTTTTTGTTTGTTTAGTGTGTGTTCTTGGTAACTCTAAAAGAAAGGATGGTGCAATATGGCTAAGAGGAAGAGTGTGGCTGAGAGGGTTGATCTGAGTGGCGTGAGTGGGGAGAAGGTTCCCTCTAGGCAGCAAGTGCTGCAACAGTATCTGGGCCAGCCCATTGCTGTGCTGTGTGCCCGTTTTGCCTATAGGGGGGTACTGTCTGCCGTTGGGGACGATTATCTGATTCTGGCCCAAGCTAGGGCCGTTGAGAGTAGTGGTGCAAGTAGCTCTGATAGGCCAAACTCAGAAGACCCAATTGGTTCATCTGTTATGGTATCTCTTGACGCATTGGAGTTGGTATATCAACCAAACTGGTGCTTTGCCGCTTTGGATGATTGATAACATTCCCGGTGTGGGGAATATAAGTTATACCTAGGGCACACCACCTAGGTCTTTTGAAAGGGGTGTGAATTATGTTTGAAAATATGAGAAGGCGCAAGGAAATAAGCAGGGAGACTGTATTCAGGGTTCTTTCAGAAAATAACATATCCAAATTGCATGTTAACTATAGCGGTGGAAATGATGATGGTGGAGTTGATTATTTCGAAGTGTTTCTAAAAGATGGCACTGAATCTAAAGCCTTCTATGGCTCATATCGAGAAGGCTATTGTGACTTGGATGAGGACATGAAAGATATTAATGATTATGTTAGTTATTATCACCATGATAAAGACTTCTTCGACGCATTAGAAGAACCAATTTGGAATTATACTGGTCACGACAGAAGCTTTGCTGGCAACTTTGAAACACAAGGCACTCTTATTTGGGATGTAGATCAAAAGAAAGTATCTATAGATGATCATACGCAGGAGTATAATTAGGATGAATATGGTTAGGTCTTGGCATCCTTATTAATAATTTTTCCTGCGATAAAAAATAGATTTGGCCTAGTACCTAATTAACCGAAAGGAGTGTGTAACTTATCTATGTTAATGATAAGGTATTGTCGCAACGCTGACTCATCTCGTTTGATTAGATGCCGTTCAGCCTGTTCACATTTCGGTCTTAAAAATCAAGACTATCTTAGTAATAATTTTAATGGATCGCCTCATCCTGAGCTAGCTTTTGACAAATCTGATCTTTTTAGCAGCACTCTTGTTGAATCTATTTGGTATCATATTCATGAGAGATTAGAACAGGAAATGTTTGAAGATATACATCGCAGCATTATTGAAGAAGCAGAGTATCTGCAGTTTGAAAGAAGTATTAATAAAAGATTGAATAAGAAGAAGAGGAATCAAAGAGTATAACGAAAGGAGTGTGATATATGAAGAGCAAATATCGCTTTTGGGCTTTCATTGCTGAAGTTCTTTCTTGGAAGCATGGTAGGAAAATCAAAAGGGAACATTTTTTCTATGACCCAAGATGTGCTAAATCTGGCGTTAGATTCTCTACATCAGAAGATCATTGGTATTATCACTTTAAGGAACTCAATAACAGTCCTCAAACATTTTCTGATGTTCTACGCCCAAACAATCGGGTTATATCTGATGAAGTAGCTTTCGCAGTTGCTAAAGATACCAAAATTTTTGAAGAATTGGATAACAAATATCAATTCCATACATTCTGTCATATTAGTGATGGTTGGAGAGCTACTAATTCTATAGAACTTCCTCACAGATTGCAGGATCAGCGTGAAATATGTTATAATATAAAATATAGAATGCGTGAGGAATATGGTGAAGCATCTCCCCAATATGCTCATGCAGAAAAAATGCTGGAGAGGTCTAAATTTATTTTTGCAAACAATATGCTTTATGCAAAAAAGAATGAACTATATTTTACTAGCTTAGACATCTGCATGTGGTTTGTTGAGAATGTCATCAATGTAAAAGGTGATGATTATATCATGCGAAATGAATTTAATGGCTATCAAACTGAAGATTGGATTTTAATTGAAAGGAGGCCATAATGATCTGGAGGAAATGCACAGAGGATGTGGGTGATTACAGATATTTTGGAACTGGATCATGGGGTGATGGAAATTTCATTACCAATGAAAGACATTTTCGATGTTCAGCGGTTTTTCAAGTAACTACTGGCATTATGCAGTCCTCTTTGTTTTCACAGAATGTCGAAACAAACAAGTGGATTTTCGGGCGTTTTACCAATACCAATCCATTCTGGCTGTAGCCCTGCAATAAAAATCCGCCGTCCCCTAGTATTTAACTAACCGAAAGGAGTGTGTATAATGAAGACGGAGCATGGATACGCCATCATCGCCAGCTATCGGGTCGAACCGAATCGGCATGTTGTTCTGGTGGAGAGGGAGCATGCCATTCACCATTATGTCATCTGGACTATGACAGATGATGGTAAATGCTCTGGCGGGAGCTATTCAGCAGATAAGAAAACAGCTTTCAAAAAGTTTGATATTGTGGTTAAGTCTTTTCGGGAGGAGGCGGGAGTATGAAATCAGTAGTAGCTCTTAGGAATTGGATCGCCCAACAGTTGGGCCAAATCGACGGCAATAACGAAGATGTACAGTATGTACTGCGGTATATCCGCAGGAATACCGATCATCCTTGCTATACAGATGATCCTATCCTTATTAAGGATTGGGAAAAGTTTCTTCCTACCATTGATGTTAGGAAGATCCTCTGCGATAAAAAATGACCAGTCTTTAGTCAGCATCACCATCGGAGGGCCAAAAAATGACGCTGGTTCATAAGACTGTAATGTTTGAAAATTGCAACTTCATCGTTGAATATTATAACAGCAATATCAATGCTGTTGATGAAGTTGACATTACACCAACCTGCAATGCAGGAGTGAAATTTATCAATGATGATGAAAAGTATGAAAAACTTTTCAATCATGTTATGAATACAATTATTAATTCATAACAATAAATAACATATTATGAGATTTACAGAGTACTACAACATGATAGATTTAACTAATCCTAAGCTGTTTGAGTCAGCCACTCTCTACAAGGAGATGGCTGTAATGAACCCAAACACTATCGAAAAAGCCACTAAGGCTATGCAGTTTATTCACGATAATAAGATCCCTGGGGCCATCATCGGCGGTGTAGCTGTAAGTAACTACACCGAAGATAGACCCCTCACTCCCGATATTGATTTTATGACATCAGATCTGGAGCATGTCAAAAAGATACTAGATGAAAAGAAAATCCCATATAGGCCATTAGCACTTACCGGAGCATTCGGTATCGCTGTGCCTAGTATGGATTTAGACTTCCTAGACGCTAGTAATGGCAGTTCTAAAGAAGTAGCGATGAACACCTATATCATCGGTACAGCTAAGAATGTCACTATAGGTGGTCAGCAGTTTCCGATGATCGATCCCGCTGTGCTGACTATCCAGAAATTTACTATCGGTAGGGACAAAGACAGTAAAGATGCTTTCCGACTACTTCCCACTATATCGAAGGAAGAAATCAAAAAGCATCTTAAGAAGCTGAAAAGCTATATCGATCCTGACGAAGTTAGTTCAATATGGACGATGGCCAAATCTATGGCCATGTAAGGCTGGGCGGGTATTGGTCCCTAGCTGGGACATAATTAATGTGGCATTCGTCCTGAGTCCTATCATAGGACATAATTTATACTTCTGCCCACTCCGTGTCCCATGCTGGGACATAATTTATACTTCTGTCCGACCGCCCCGTGTCCTATCATAGGACATAATTTATCCGTCTGCTCCCACCGTGTCCCATATATTAGGGACATAGTAAAAGAAATCCTGACGGCTTCGTCCCATCATATGGGACATAATTTATTTATAATAGTGCGACCACCAGCGGTCCCATATAATGGGACATAATAAAAAAGTGTAAGGGGTAGACATGTCCCTAGCAGGGACATAGTGTGCGGACGGTTTTCCCGATGTCCTATAGTGGACCTGAGTCCCACTAGATGGGACATGATTATGTTATACAGTCGGCACGATGAGTGGAGGTCCTATATATGGGACATGATTGCGGTAGTCCTTTGCAGGACATGATTATAATCGAGCCGGGTTTTCAGGTCCTATTATAATAGGACATAATAATCGTTCGACCGACTCGCACTGAGTTCCATTAGATGGGACATAATAAATCCGGCTACACCGTTGGTCCCACTAGAGGGGACATGATTATAGTGTGTCGAAGTCGCTGTCAGCGGCGTAACATCGGTCCCACTAGAGGGGACATGATTATGGTGCTATGAGCAGGAACGGTACACCTACACGCCGTTCGGGCAGGTGTCCCATTAGATGGGACATGATTATGGTGCCCCGAGTCTGTCGGTTTGTTCTGGCATCGAGGCGGCTTCCTGGGTCCCACTAGAGGGGACATGATTATGGTGCCCTAATTGCTGATGTAGTGGAATGATAGACACCCGGGACTTAGTCCCACTAAGGGGACGTGATTTAAATCTAAAGATGTCTGCCCTTACGGAGGGGGTTACATCTTTTATAACCTATGATCAGCTTGCTTGCCGGTATGATAACCTTCAATTGGGCTGACTCACCAGCCTTTTCAGGTGCCTGGTGGGGCTCGACATATCTATGCGATCATCACGATCTGTAGATAATGTCTCATTGGCGACCTACAGGCCGCTGTGCTTACTGACTTGCCAAAGAACAATTATATTTTAGGGGCTGCGATAAAAAAAACAACCCTGCTAGCCCGTATCATTCACCAAAGGAGGGCCGACTAATGCGGACGATGTACATCATGCGTGGACTGCCCGGTTCCGGCAAGTCCCACATAGCTCATACGCTGGGCGGTCAGGTTTTTTCTACTGATGATTTTTTCACCACCGCTGATGGCTATGATTTCGAGCCGACCCAAATTGGGCAAGCTCACCTATGGAACCAGCAGCGTGTAGAGACTGCTATGATGGCTGGTGTTCCCACTATTGTGGTGGATAACACTAATATCATGTATTGGGAGATGAAGCCCTATATCCAGTATGCAGATAAGCATGGATATGAGATCGAATGGGTAGAAGCACAGTCAGAGTGGGCATGGAATGCAGAGGAGTGCGCCAAAAGGAATCAGCACGGAGTGCCTCTGACTGTAATCAGTAATATGCTGGCTAAGTACCAGAGACTGCCCGAGAGGGGGGCTAAGGAGGCTATCCTCACCGCTAAGGCTCCTTGGGAGGGCCAATAATGAAAATAAGCACTAAATGTCATGGAAACTCATGGTATTCATGGCAGACTAATTTATTTGTTGATGTAAGCTGTTTTCATTGGAACTATACTTATTATTTACCTTATTCTAAGTGTTTCAGTATAAATTCTGGCACAGGGTATCCCATAATAGAGGTTTCGGCAGCTACTATGTTCTCAAGAGACACATTAGGTATTAATGTAAAAACATACAAAAGCAGGAGGTAAAATTTTGGGGTTGACTGTGGCCGACTTGTTTGTATAATGATCCTAATAGGGCTCCTAGCTCAACGGTCAGAGCAGAGGACTCATAATCCTTTGGTTCTGGGTTCGAATCCCAGGGAGCCCAATATGCTATAATATATTAGGGAGAGTGTGCTCGACGGTATTGAGCAGCATCCTTATAAGGTGCCACAAACAGTTCAACTCTGTTACTCTCCAATGTTATTGTTATAGCTATCGTGGCGGAACAGGCAGACGCAACAGACTTAAAATCTGTCGGGATTATATCCCGTACCGGTTCGATTCCGGTCGATAGCATTTTATTCCCCGATAGCTCAGTTGGTAGTAGCGGAAAGCTGTTAACTTTCAGGTCCTAGGTTCGAGTCCTAGTCGGGGAGCTTTCTCAAAGTTATATCTTTGTTATTCCTGATTCTATTTCTGCATGACAATTTGCACAAACTAAAATACATTTAGATGCTTCTTGAAGCATCTTATCCCATGATCTGCATAAGCCAGATTCAGATATGCCAAATTTTTTATCTTCTGGGTTTAAGTGATGGAATTGCAATGCTTGTTGGCATTTGTCATAACCACAGATATTACATTTGTTCCCAAATTCAGAAATAAGTTTTGATTTTCTTATTCGTCTATTTTTCGATACTGATTCTACCCTACACTTTTTACAGCGATAATATCCTCTACCTTCCATTATAAAATCAGTCATTCCATGTTTTTTACATTCTTTAATAATAATTGGCATAACCTTATATAGTTATGCCAATTATTTTTTTATTTGCCCCTACTCCAACACCTACGCCAACACCTACTCCAACTCCGGCAGGCATAACTTTCAATGTTATGCTTATCCACGAGTTAGAATACCCTTCCCTGGGCAGAAAAAATAAGTTATTTGTTATGTCGTCTGTCGTCGTCTGTCCCAGTAAGAATCCCCTTCCGGGGACAAAAAAAATAACTTTGAAAAAATTCTCCCCATCACCCGTATTAGGTATGGAGGGGATGATTGAGGCGGGGATAAAGGACTGCGATAAAAATCTTCCCCTCTCTAGTGTGTGGTTACTAAGTGTGTGTCTGTTATGGAGGGCCAATACTGTGTCGAAGAACTTTGTTCCGTCTTTCAAGCCTACTAGCTTTCGTGATCCCGAAAAACTTCGGGAATCTGTAGAGCGCAGGTATGCTAAGAAGGTGAAGGATAAGAATATCCAAAGGCGGCGTGAGGCTAAGTGCGTCAGTCGCATCGAGGGGGGTGCTCTCCTCTACTAGAAGTTGGTTGTTTTTTCTGGGGCCATCCCTAATATTTTAGGGATGGCCTTTTCCTAAAGGAGGAACAAAATGATAGTCATGGAAGGCTGCATTCGCTACTCTAATGAAGAAGATTTCAAAGAAGCATTATCAAAGATAGAATCAATAGTTGATGATAAAGGTTTTATTATATCATCAGATGGCAAGATAGATTCGGATGATCCACATATTGATATTGATATGTTATGCATTAGCATTCCATATGCGATATATGAAAATATAAAGCCTGAAGATCTGTATAACGAGAGGGCGAATGGTAGGCTATGTGCTATTGATATTAAGACTAAGGCTTTGTTTAATTATCAAGGGGCTGAGGTATGGTCTGGGTGTCTATTGGAGTTTGCGAGGGAGAACTATCCTGACGATCTTCCGCCAGAGGTAGAAGGTACTGAGCAGTATGATGAGTGGATGGAGAGGATGATCGATAGGTTTTTAGAGAATTCGTGACTGCGATAAAAAATGTCGTATCTCTAGTGTGTGTCAAAACCCTATCTGAAAGGAGGCCGAAAATGCCAATGTTTGATCCTAAAGATGACTTTGATAAAACTGTGGATACTCTTGATGAGCTTGCCAATAGGACTAGGCTGTTTGCTTTCCTATCACTTGCAAAGCAGCATGGTGAAGTGAAGAATGAGGAGCAAGCCCATAAGTTTCTTGAGAAGGGTAATAGCAGGAAGGCTCGTGTTGAGATGAGTGAGTTCATGCACAGCGAAAGGGCTAAGAAGATTGTGCTGGACTACTATAAGATGGATAAGGATGAAGGCCCGTATCGTATCAATGTATCTATCGTCAATGGGATGATAGATAAGATGGCAGAAGAAATTTGGGCTGTCCGCAACATTAGGCTGGCAGCAGAGAAGGATGAGATTGAAGTATATTGGGATGATGCTAAAGAAGACTTTGTCTTTGAAAAGAAAGGGGTGAAAAATGTCTAAGAAGTTTCCTGTGATGGATGAGCCTGAAGAAAAGACCGAAGCTGATCGTATTCGGGAATCTGGTAAGAAGATTACCGAAGATGAAGTGTGTAGGATTGTTATGAATAAGTTAGGCAAGCCAGATGACTTTATGTCCTGTGTTGCCCATAAGATTAACATGACTTGGTATCGTGTTAATGTAAGATGCAAGAAGAAGGTGCAAAGCAACAATCTTCTTACTCTGTCAGAAATTCGTCACAGCTATTTTGTACAATGTGTGTGTGGTGAATTGGTTGATGGAGATAAGGTAGACAGTCTGTATCCTTTGGCTTCTTGACTGCGATAAAAAATAGAGTGTGGCTAGTGGTCGAGGAAAGTAAACTAAGGAGGGCCAAAAATGAGCCAGAAGGATGCAGACAAAGAGTTCATTGAAGCTATTACCAACTTCAGCAAGGAGATTGTTGAGCCTAGCAGTCTCTTGCCGATGATTATCAATGTGGCTGAGAATGTGCTTGAGGATAAGAGTTTTATGGATGATGCCGATGCAGAGAGGACTCTCTCTGATAAGGATATTGCTGGTATTGCATTCATCGTCACCAATCTTGTAGTTAAGAAGTTTGGTCAAGCTATCTGCTCTATGGTTAATGATGGTGTTATTGTCCCTAATGCTGATAGGGCAGCAGAACTGGCTGATGAAATTAGAGAAAAAGAAGCATCAGAACTGGAATTGGAAGACGATGGGGAGGATGATGAGGATGATGAGGATGATGAGGATGAGGATGAGGATGAAAGTGGTTTTGGGGATTGGCTGAAGTTGGGCTAAGGAGGGAAAGCTATGTCTAATTCACCATACTACATGACGAAGCAAAGAGCTTCTAGCCTGTTTAATCATTATGTTAAGGAGGAGGATTGGGTTAAGGCTCTCGTTATTATCTCTCTTGATTTACGAGCAGAGTTTTTCAGCATTGAGCAGAGGGCAAGGCTGACAAAAGCCTATAGCTCTGGTGTTATCGCAGAGGTAGGTAAAGATCTAGACACTCTGTTCAGTTTTATTCAAATTCCAGAAGAACACAAGAATAGTCTTAAAAGTAAGAAGAACCCAAAAATCAAAGAGCTAATGGTCAAGACCAGAAAAGCTGCCAAAGATATTTTCCCAAACCAATATCTTCATAATAATCTTTTGCGTGATGAGAATATGGATGTACTTATTCGTGGGGTTCGTGATACCATTTGTGCATTAAGTGCAATAGGTACTACTATGCAATGCTGCCCATCTTGGTCTAATGGCTACGAATTATCAAATATTCCTGTTCCAGATTATTTGATAGCTCCTATGATCGAAGAATTTAATACCGAAAACAAAAAGTATATAGAAACTGTTGCCGAATATAATTTTTCCAATACAACTAAAAGTCGTCAAGTTCTTGTTCATTACATCAATTACTTTACTACCCAAAATGCTCAAGTAATTAAATATTATCCTATTGATATCATTCCAGCATGGGAAGCTATTAAACAATGTTTAAGCACTGTCGATATGACTGTTGATATAGCTCCAAAACTAGTTTTTTCAAATATCAATCCTCTATTTAAATTGATGTTAGTTGATTGCGATAGTTTTTATGATTATGTTTTTAGTGGAATGAATTTCCTAAAAAACATTAATTCAAATCATGGAGTTATTACTGAATTTGTAAATTGGACTATGGGACAATTTATATGGGTTAATGGATTGCCAAGTGATAAAATTGAAACTGTATATAATAAAATTCAAGAAAGAATTAGTACTCCCTATGAGAAGAATTTCTTTCGCTTGTTTTTTAGAAACGCTTATAGGAATGTTTTGGAATATATGAGCTATCACAAAGAGGAATCATACACTTGTCTTAGATTCTTGAATAGTATTCTTAATGAGGATGATTTTGATAGCGTTGATAGAGAAATAAATAAAGCTTTTGGGGATGCAAGATTATGGAATAAACATGAGGATTTACAACTTCTTAGAGAACTCCACCCTAATTGGGAAGAATAATAATGACCAGATTTGAAAGGGAATTCACACTTGAAGAACTGTGGAAACAGAATGGTTATAAAGAGCCATTAGATTGTCCCATGAAACACAAGAACACAATTATTGCAGAATGGAGGGCCAAATTTGGACTGCGATATTTTTTGGGCTCCCGTGTAGAGGATGTATTCGTTGTCCTGCCCGATGGGAGGCGGGAACTGATAGCATCCTACGATGAGGAGGACTAAGTATGAATATATTTGTATTGGATTACGATCTCTGCAAATCTGCTATCTATCATTGCCAAAAACATATTGTAAAGATGCCGTTAGAGTCGGCACAAATGCTTTGTACTATACTTAACAATAATAACATTGAATCTCCATACAAGTCTTGCCATAGGAATCATCCTTGCACTTTATGGGCAGGTAAGACCATGCAGAATTTTGCGTGGCTGTATGAGTTTGGTTTATATCTTTGCTATGAATACACTTATCGCTTCAATAAAGTTCATAAATGTGAGGAAGTAATAAATTATGCTGGGAAGATGATGGATAAGCTGCGTCTGCCCGATATGGGGCTGACTCCTCATGCTCAGGCTATGCCCGATCACTTCAAAAGCACAGACGCTGTAACCGCTTATCGTAATTATTACGCTGGCGATAAGACCCATTTGTTTGACTGGGGGCCAAGGGAAAAGCCCGACTGGCTGCGATAAATTATAGTCTCTTTTTAGTTTGTAATAACCGAGAGGAGGTGCGTATGCAGTACCGGATTCATGAGAATGACGCTGATGTGATTATTATTGAGACTATTAGACGGGCCATTTCCGAAGATGCAGATAGACTGATTGCATTTATGAAGCAGATTGTTCCAAAAGGTACAAAAGTAAAGTATGATCCATATACTTGCGAAGTAGTGGTTAAATCCGACCTTCCCGCACAGGATATCTTTGGAGTCGATCTGGCAAAGTATGCTAGGGAGGAAGAATAATGTTTTTTACCAGTCTTAACATTAATGTAGGCCACTATTGGCGTAGGGCAGGAGGCGAACATCCTGTTTGGTCTCTTCTTTTTAAATTTAGGTCTACACATTTTGGTAATGATAATCTAAGTTATTATACAGAGCTAAAAAACATTAGATCTCAATCTCGTAATTGGATAGGCGATCATCCTTCGTCATATCATGAAACAACGTTTCCTTTAAATGGATTATTTGGTTTCAGAAATAAAAGTTATATGTAAGAGTCCCTGCGATAAAAAAATCAACTAGCCTAGTAGCCATAAAACCCAACCAAGGAGGACAAAAATGGCTAATCCTTACCATCATGCAGTATCTTCTGCAAGGAAGTTTGGTGGTGTTCCTGAAGACTATCAAAAGATACATTCCTGGTTCGATGACACTAAAGCAGCCTTTGCTGATTTTCGTCATCGTGCATTAAAGCACCATAGCTTGGGTATCTTCTGGTGCGAAGAAAAGTTTGGCACTACTATTACCAACTCTGATGGTAAAAAAGTGCCTGTTCGCTGGATTGGTGAGCAACATGTTAGGGAGGACTGTGGTCATATACCTAGTCCACAAGACTGGCTGGTTCATTTGAAGCCAGAAAAGTGGATGGGTAGGCCACCTGTTAAACTGGAAGTGGAGCTTGAGAAAACAGAAGGGGAGGTGACAGTATGACAAACTACATTTTAAAATATAATGATGTTATTAAAAATAAAAATATCAAAAACTGCATGAGTGATGATTTAAAGTATAGGAATGTTATGCCTGTAATAGTTTGTGACATTGAAGGATGGAAGGCTTTTAATACTGATGAATACTATTTAAAAATTCAAAAGCCTGTTGAAGAAATGAATATCGAAGAACTGGAGCAGGAAATTAAAGCATGTAGTTTATACAATCTGAATTGTGTATCAATGGGTAAAGATGATTATGATTTCAAGAAAAACTATGGCGAACTATCTATTTCTCTTGATGATTTGATGAAAATGTTTCGTTTGCGTAGTTCAAAGTGTGAGCAAGAATTGTTGGCTAGAAAAAATCATTATGCAAAATTAGAAGATATTGAATTTGTACTTGAAGATAAAGGTTTTACTATGCATATTAGCGAAGAATCTAAGGATGGCGAAGTTTTTGCGAAGAAATTTATTGATGACAGTCATACAGCTATGTTTTGGCCAGGATTTCGTAAATTAATAATTCATGAATTTGATTATATTTCCTGTCATAATGCATGGGATAAAAATAACGAAAAACTTAATATGAGCTGGGAAGAATTCTATAAAAATTATAGGAATCTTTATGTTCGTGATTATAGTTTGATAGGCAATAGTAATAATCCTAATGGACACTTGTTGATTTTTAAGAAATTATCAGGCGAATGGTATCGTTGTGGACAAGAGTATTCTTTTGAATACAAAGATGGCTGGAAAAATGAACTGCCATCATTTATTGAGGATAGTATCAAAAATTTCCACTATCCTAATTGTCATAAGTGTGGCGATCCTATGCGCACAATTACAGTATATGATACTGAAATACATAGTGATGTAACATATTGGAAATGTTGCAGCAGCAAAAAAAATAACTGTAGAACAAAATATGGGTGCGGAAAAGACAACATTTTAATGTGTTATCCTTTCCTTCATAATTCTTTCACCCTAGCATAAGGAGACCAAAAAAATGGAAATCACAGAAATAGAAGCCATATTCAGCATTCTTGAGAAGTACGGTATTGATAGAGCTATCGTTTCCTACGATGGCTCTGGCGATAGTGGTGAAGTATATAACACTCAACTTGACGGCAAAGTTGAATGTATTGAAACCATAAATCAAAATAGCAATATTGATATGGAGAAGTTTAAGAAAGTAGGTGTAACTTTTTGTAAAGATAATATTATGGATTGTGTTGAAAGCATCAGCATGAAGATTGTTGATGATAAGGAAGGTGGCTGGGAAAATAACGATGGGGCTAGGGGAGATGTTTTCTGGCACATCAACCTTAAGCAGATTACTCTAGAGCATCAACAAAGAGTTATGGAATATGAGGACAGAGAGTATCACATTCCGATATAATAATATGGAGGTGGTTTATGTTCCATTGGTTCTATAAGAAGATCGCAAAGCATGTAGAGGCTTGTCCCGACTTAGTAGCTGAAGTGCTTAGTAATAAGTTATCTCAGCTAGATACGGCAGAAATTACGGAGTCTCTCTCAAGGAACCCGTATTTCTCTGCCGAGGTTGGGCAAGCCATAGTCAGTAATCTTGACTATCCCCAGCTAACGGCGAGTATTTCTACTTCCGAAATTGCTGATAATTTAGATCTGAATGTATTGGCAGAGAACCTTGATTACAACCAAATGGTAGATTCAATTGATTATTCGGCCATTGCTTCACATATCAATGTGGCAGACTTGGTAAAAGAGATAGACATTAATTATGTTTCAGGCATGGTAGCGGATTTAGTTAGTTTGGATAATCTGGCCGAAAGAATAGATTATCGTAAATTGGCTATGGCACTACTAGAAATAAATAAGGGAAATTAAATTTGTGGTTGTTTTCGGGGCGAGAGTCCCTATCATCTATGGTGTTCTGGGGGCGAGTGCCCCTCATCTCTGTCACGGAGGGCATATGATGCCTCGCTTTTTCGCTCTGCTGGCTCTGACTGTTATTGCTGGGTCTTCTTTTGCTGGCCCTTTTGGGTTGTTCCGTCGTGGTGGGAACACTACCACCAATAACAATGGCGGGACGCAACAGGTTTACAATAACCGGCCCTTTTTGGGAACGGCTCAGGCTGCTGCCCATTATATGGCTAGCATTTGTCGCATGGGCCATTTCGGCGGTAATAGTGGCTATGAAGGCGTAGGTGTTGGTAGCACCCCATATCAAGCAGAAATGAACTGCTGTTATAGAAATAAGTGGGCTCCCCGTGAAGTGGGGATTGCTCAGGGGGCTAATGGCCTCTGGTATGCTTGCTGCCGGTACTAAGATGTAATTAGGTCGGTCTGCCCCCACTAAGGTATCTTAGTGGGGGCTTTTTTTATGGAGGCTAGGATGGCCAGTCCAGACATAGACCAAGAAGCCCTAAGTATCTCCGCCCTACTTTTTGGGTTTATAACATTTTGGGTTTGTTATGGTTTCTGGGTAGGAGTAGCTGTCGGACTTTTGTGTGGTTATTTTTTTTATAAGATTTGGGCTCTGTGCGTTTCCTGCGATAAAAAAAAGAAATAAATTAGTCGGCGTAAAGATTTACAAATATAGTAAAGGAGGTGAAGCATGTCTCATCCAGATCCTACTTATTATCATCCTTCCTCTTGTGATTGTCAGGGGTGTAGAGATAATCAAGCTGCTGCAAGAGCTTTGGATGCTACAACAGAGGCTGTTGTAGAAGGGGCTAAAGCTGTTGCTGTGGTTGCACCATTGACAGTTGCAGGTCTTGCTGTGGTTGGCGCTACTGCTCCATTAGTAGTTGCAGCAGCACCTGTGTTAGCTGCTGCTGCCGTACCTGTGGCTATATACGGTGGATTAAAATATTTCTCAAATTACAAAGATATTAAGGCTGAAATTGAAGCTAAAAACGCTCCAATAATTGATGGATATAACCAAAAAATTAATACCCTTATTTCTGAGTTGAATTCAAATTATAAAAATAGACCATTGCCTCCTGTAGGGACTGCATTTCCTTTTATAACTTTTGCGTTTATTATTATTGGTATTATTTTAGTTTTCACAACTGCATACTTTTTAATTTTCCCACTTATCCTTATGTACGGAGTTTACTTTTCCTACGAATCAACTCCGAAAAGAAAAAAAATACATCAAAAATATAAAGAAGACTATGCTATGTGGGAAAAAGAATATGTTATTTGGGAAAAAGAATTTGATGAAAAAAACTCTCACATCAAAAATTTGTGTATAGAAACAATATCGGAATTTGAAAAATGGTATAGAACTAATGATTACAGAATTAGTTTTACAAATAGTTTTTTCCACAATAATGTTATGAATGCTGGCGAATTAGTAACTTTAAAACTTAAGAATATTAATAAATTTTATTATAAAACCAGAGATACTCATCAAAGATATAAGATGGAGTATTATCATAATGGAAATCCAGTTCCATCATCTTGCAAGCCATATCCAAATATTATTTTAAACAAAAAAGAAGACAAAAAGTAAATCCGTGGGCTGCGATAAAAAATCGAGCCTGATTAGTGCCTGCTGATATGGAGCGGTTTCCATATCCACACACATATCCACACCCATATCCACACCCATATCCACACGGGAGGGCACACACATGCGTATGTTATTGTTTGCAGGATTGTTATGTGTGACAGGATGTTGCCATCGTAGGGCCGTTTGTTCGGGGCCAAAGCCAGTTGTCAAATGGTCTGCTGAGACTGGCGTTGGCACTAGCTACTACCCTCATGCTCCTTGCAAGAAGTATGAGTATGAGATTGAAAAGGTTGACATCTCCTTCAAGCTTAGGAGGGAATGGTAATGTTCATCGCTCTTACTGCGATAATTATGATGCCAGCATTAGCCTGTTACCTGACTTACAGCACTAGGTGCATGGAGGACGAATGAGTAAGCTTTTAGGCAGGATTTTCAACTCCGCTGGGGTACTCGGACTGTTCTCGGAAGAAGATCAGTTCGAGTACCTCAAACTTGTCGAGAGTGGCCAAAAGACCGAAGCAAACGATATGCTTTGGAAAGAGGGCTACGATAAGATCGTCCTGTCTTACCAGAAGTTTAATATCCCCTACGATATGTGGGTGGTAGGCTCCAGATCTTACGATAACTATTACATCTATCCCTTTACCGTAGACCCTTCCTCAGAAATGCTCAGCAAAAATTCAGACATTATCTATGATCCTATTAAGGTAAGTTATTGGGCAATTAATAAGGTAGGAGGAGTGCAAACTATGTGGGTGATGTCTGCCTATCCTGTATTAGTAAACTATGACATTATAGAACGAGCAAATAAATTATTTCCTGTACAGTTTGAATGTGATTCTAAGATGATAGGACATATATGTTCTATGGTTGGCTGTTAGAACTATGTACTTAATGGCCCCCTATGGGTGCGTGTACATAATGGCCACCCTGCGATAAAAATCCTGGGATCTCTAGTTCTCACGCAAGCGGGTGCTTGTGTGCGTGAAAAAAAAGGAATGCGTGTGCGTATTCCTTTAAGGTGAGGCCGGGGCTGCGATAAAAATTGGCCAGCCCCTAGTGAGCGTCGAAACCGAAACCAACGGAGGGACAAGAAATGACGAATACTGCTGTTGCCAATGTTATGGGCCTGTCTGATGTTGTTCTGGTGGATCGTGCCAATCTGGCAATGATGTTGTGGGAAGTGGATCAAGATATTGAATGCGAGGTTCGCATGGCTACTGAGCCGAACCTCAACAAAACTGGCAATCCCTTTTGGGATAAAGCTGGTAAGAAGTGGAACCTGCTGAAGGTTCAGAATCTGAAGGCTACTTTGGGTAGCAAGACCTATGCGGAGCGTGTTACCGCTGCTCTGCGTAAGACCGACCCCAATGCTGCTCCCTACCAGCCCGAAGCCCGTAAGTATGGGCATAAGGTGGATGGCACTTGCTGGATCAAGTATGAGAAGGATAGCAACGATGTTCGTTGGTATCTGGAACTGTCTGTGCTTGAGCAGACTGAATCTATGTGGCTTGATAGCCAGCTTAATCCTGTAAGCGAGAGCTTGCTGGAACCCTTCAAGCCTTCCCAAAAGGAAGAAGGTGCTAGGCAGATTGAGCATGGTGTTGACAAAGACAATGTGGTGGTGTACCGCACCCCCAAATTGGAAAACATTGTCAGCATCAAATATCTCAACAAAACCTATGTGGTGTCTGAGCTTGCTCAGTATGCCTAATGGTTGGTTGTGATAGCAAGGGCAAGGGGAGTATATCTCCTCTTGCCCTTTGGGCTTTAATTGGACTGTGTACTTTTTGACAAGAGGGAGCAAATAATGTGTGATTGTCATCATAATTGTGACTGTTGTGATAAAGTGCCAGATTTGGGTGTGCTTGGAATATTCTTACTACCTTATGCATTCATAAAAATGGAACAACAAAGAAGGGAGGCAAAAAAAAGGCAAAAAGAATATGAAGAAGAACAAAAGCTTGAGAAAGCTAGGCAAGCTGCTGCTAGGCATGGAGATGCTAAAAAGTATGCTGAATTTCTTGCTGCTGAGAGGCATCATAAATCTGAGATAGATAATAAAGAATTACAAGATAAAAAAGAAAAAGGTATCCGTTATGCTATTTTCGGTTTAATAGCATCAATTATTTCAGGTGTTTTATTATTAGGTAATTTTTTGGTATGCTGGGCTTTCGGCATTCAAAGTTATAATATATTCAGTACTGTTAATTGGTTTGTTGTATTTTCCGGTCTTCTTATTGTTGTTTGTGGAATACTTGACGCTATTGAGTATGGCCGATAAATTATCTGCCCTGCGATAAAAACCGCTTAGTGGTTAGTTGGTGTTGGTTATCTAAAACTGAGGAGGGACAAACTATGCTGGAACAGTTGCAGGAAGCAGCCGATCAGTTGGCACATTTGAATGACTACACTAATAATGATGTATATTGGGTAGTCTCTGCCGATCTAGGCTTTGGGCATGAGTTTGTTATTTTAGAATGTAATAACGAACAGGAATGTGTCGCACACCTTCCTGCACTAAGGTGCAAGTTTCCTGAAACCATCTTCAAAATTAGTAAGATGGCGCAGGATGACGAGAATAATAATAAGGTGTTAGAGGAAATCACTTACGACCCTAAGTGGCTGGAGGATATTAAACAACTATGAACAACGAAAAGAGAGATGTAATAGCCTATTGGATTGTTTGGACTATGACTATGGCATTTGCTATCGTATTTTACAGTACGATCCTGCGATAAAAAAAGCCAGTCGCATAGTCTCCGAGAGGAGGTGCGTATGGTACTAGACGATAATTGTACAGTAGTCATACGCTACTGGCACAATGGCAAGATAGGCCAGCGCATAGCTGTCTATCAAAACCTAGATGCTGCTATGAAAAAAAAGGAATTTATAATAGCGCAACTACAGAAGGCAGGTGCTGAATACTTTATTGAATACTTGCCAAGGTTTGGCGATCCTATTGTAATTGGTACTATCTATGGAATGAATCAGCATGGAGGATCAATTAAATAGGCTGCGATAAGTTTTGTTGTTTGCTTAGTATGTGTCAAAGCAACCTAAACTAACGAGGGAACGACATGACGCTGCTGCAATTCATAAAAAAGATCAACGCAGAACGACTCGCTAGGAATCCAGAAAATATGATTCTGGTAGAGGATGAGGCTTTCTGGAATGAGTTGGGAATTGAGACTGCTGAAGATATGGATAGGGCTCTTACCGAAGATGTTATGAGACATAGGTCAGATATGGTGTAGTTTTCATATCTACACGCATATCTGCGCCCATATCTACACCCATATCCACACGCATATCTACACGCTCCCGTGCGTGAGACTGCGATAAAATAAAGGCTACTCCTAGTTATTATAAAACCCCTACTAGAAAGGATGGTGCTTTATGGCAGAGCTTACTCAAGAAGAAGTTTTGGGCATTCTCAGTCGCAAGGGCATTGATAAAGTTACTGTTAAATTCTCTGGAGGACATGACTCTGGAGGCACAGACGGCATTACAGTTGATCTTTTTGGAGAAGAAGTTGAATGGAGCCAGAAAGAACTGGACACCATCAAAGAGGGTCTTTATGACGCTCTAGAGGCTCCAGTATGGGATCGCTATGGTACTTTCTGTGGCGAATATCATGTTGATGGCGAAGTCATATGGGATGTAAAGGCTAAGAAAGTCTTTCTTAAAGGTTATCAAGAAGTAAGCGTAACTGAATCCTTTGAAGAAGAATTGGAATAAGGACTGCGATAAGTTTTGTTGTTTGCTTAGTGTGTGTTGGAGAAAACTAAACTAAGGAGGGAGCAAGATGAACGAGCAACAACGGCTGGAGAAGTTGAAGGCTAAGATCGCTGCCCGAATTGAGGCAGAGGCTGAGAGGGAGGGAGCTAGTATCTGGAAGCATCGTGCTTTCACTCCCGTCCGCAAGGGCAAAAAGTCTGGTCAGCACCGCTATGGTGCTGCCCGACGAGAAAGGGCTGTGGGTTCTCCCTAGCCCACCGCTGGCAGGAGACACCGGGCATGTCTCCTGCCAGTTATATTCTTTATAAATTAAGATCTATTAGAACCATGTACTCAAAAAAATAATTAAACTATGTACTTTATGGGTTGCCGGGTGGCTGCGATAAAAATAAGTTATGCTCTAGTAGGTGCCAATAGTGGCAAAGGAGACTGAAAAATGAGCGAAGGTTTCATGATTTCTGGTGAAGAAAATATGCGGGCTTTTCAGTTGCTTCGCATTTATCATGCTCTGCGTATGCAGGAGCGGACTGGCATGAAATGCAAGGGCGGGAGCTTGCTTAAATACGCAAAGCACCACTATGGTGCTAAGGGACGCACCGCTAAGGCGGTAGCGGACGATCTAAAGGCTAGGTTCGGCCTGACCAGATAGTCCGCAGGGGGGCTATCGTCCCTAGCCCCCCTAAATTTTTTTAATTTTTAATTGGTTTGTGTACTTAAACCCAGCCTGATTTGGGGTGCGATCCAGCTTTATTATATTCTTTAGTGGCATTGTGCCACATAATTAACTACATATTTTCTCCGCAGTTTGTCGGAGTTTTCATATGTGGTTTTACGCTCGTATAGAGCGGTTTTTGGACGATTTGGGGACTTATAAAGGCAAATAACCTATCCGAGGTGTTTGTGCCTTTATTGACCTATTATAACCTTACTCTTGGGCATGGTAGCCCTAGATTGGAGTTACTCGCCAGCCTTTTCAGGTGCCTGGCGGGGCTCGACAGTAAACATAAGGCTAGTACCAGCCTGAGTTTAGTGTCTCATTAGCGACCAACAGGCCGCCGTGCTTACTGACTTGTCAAAGAGCTGCCCATATTATAGGGACTGCGATAAAAAAGTAAGAGGTTTTATTCTCCATAAAAACCCGGAGGATAAGCTATGAGCTATGTGCATATTACAGAATCTGAGATGGACGCTTTCCTGACCCCTATGGGGTTTCAGCCCGTAATCATCCCCAACTGTGGGGAGAAAGTCTATTCTAAGTTATTATTAAAGACCCCTACCCCTTTGTGCATTAGGGTGTACTCCAGCATTACTGGTGGAGCCGCCAAAGGGGTTGGAGAGGACGCTATTAGGTGCGTTCTGGTCACTAAGGTATCTGACCAGATTAGGACTGTTGGACGCACTAGGCGTGTTAATAGGACTACAAATTGGCGGAAGAATCTCAGCGACCGGCTCGATAGCTGGAATACTTTTGTTGGGCCTAGCTGCCCCATTTGTGGGGGTTTTACTGTGGAAAGGACTGGCAAGTTCGGTCAGTTCTTTGGGTGCGCTAACTACCCAAACTGTAAGGGTATTGTAAAGGATAATAATAAAGAGTAACCAAAAGAGATAGCCCCTTTTTCCAAAGCCAAAAAGGGGCTATCTCTTTTCTCATTCCGCTGCGATAAAAAATGAACTAACTCTAGTTTGCATCGGAAGGAAGGAGGTAAAAAACCTATGTGCGACGAGTTTGCTGAAGAAGTAGACTACGAGAGCCAGCATGAATGCTGGTCGTACCACAAAGTGAACGGGCAGTATGTCTGTGACACTTGTGGCGAGAGGATGGACGATGACTGTGAGTCATACGAGCCGTCTGAAGCCGAAGTCGATGACTTCGACAACCAATGCGGTGAGCAAGAGTTCTACCGCAACCGCCATCAATACGGCGGTGAGTAAATCACCAAAGGGATAGCACTTGTTTCCAAAGCCAAACAAGTGCTATCCCTTTCCCCTGCGATAAGTTATGGGTTCGATCTAGTAAGTGCCAATAGTGGCAAAGGAGAAAGTAAAATGTGGGGTCAACCTGAATGGGAGTGGAAGGCAACGCCAGCCGATGCCATACGCCAATGGGCTAATGTGGTTGGTCAGGATTGTCCTGATCGGGCTTGGCTAATCTCAGATTATGATGTTTGGGTGGAAAACCCATATTACAAAGGCCCACCACAACCTCATCCAGAGGAGGATTATTAAGGGCTGCGATAAAAAATAAGTTATCCTTAGTAAGTGTTCCGAGTAACCCAAAACGAAAGGATGGTGTCTGATGTTCGGTGAAGACTCTTATCTTGATTCTTATTGGGAAGACCAAAACGAGTCAGTCTTCGGCTACGAAGACGATGTCAATGAGGGTTATTTTGAAGACGATGGCTGGGATGATGAGGATGATGATGAGGATTTGGAAGATGGGGATGATTGGGAAGATGATGATGGGGACGAGTAATTAAAAAGAAGGGGAAGGAAAAGGCTTTGATTTTCCTTCCCCTTCTTTTGGGCCTGCGATAAAAAATAACTTATGCTTAGTGTGTGTTCCTAACACAACTGGAGTAAGAGAAATGATTAAGGTTATGGATCATGCTTCCTATCAGAAAAACCTTAAAAAGAAAAGCGTAGAAGAACTACGCTATATCATTAAAGATGCATCGGGGGCTATGCTGGCTATGCCAGATAACCCAAACAATGGGTACTATGCCGATGAAGTGAACTATGCCGCTATGGAGCTGAATCGGCGGGGCCTGCGATAAAAATAAGTTATGTTTTAGTGTGTGTTCCGATAACAAACCTAAAAGGAGTAACACAATGGGTTGGACATTCTCTCGCCAATGGGACACAAAGGAAAAGATGGTGGAGTATCTCCAGAATGGTTATAAGGACGCAAGCGAGTTTCGCTTGACCTATGAAGGCGATCAGTGGGTACTTTGGACTGTACTCAACTTCAAAGGCAATGGTCTTGTTGTTTGTGATCTTATTGAACCTAGCCGAAATGGCTGGGGATATAAGACGATGGACGAAAGCATGGGGCCATACTACTACTCTTGTCCAGCTAGGTTTCTCGAACTAACCGATGGTTCCCCCTATGCTAATCATCAATGGAGATTGGAAGTTCTAAAATATCATGCTGTAAGAAAGCAGTATGAGAATCAAGCATCATAACATATAAGAAAGATAGCACTTGTTTAGCCTTGGAAACAAGTGCTATCTTTCTCCCCTGCGATAAGTTATTATTATTCTCTATTGTTTATTACCCCATTACGAAAGGAAGGTGTCCTATGACCATTCAATTCAATAATTTCGTTCGTCGTCAAACCGAATCTTCCCCTTTCTCTCATTGGACTCTGTCCGATGAGCAACTCCTTAATTTGATTAATAATAACTTCTCTAAAGCCGCCAATGGCTATAGGGATGGTGTTATTCTGGTTCCTGTTGAACCAGAAGGCTTCTTCTCCAGCGTTGTTAAACTCAACGCTGGCGATAAGTTAGAAGGCGAATTTAAGGCCCGTAAAGAGGGGGAAGACCCTCGCAAGACCATTCACGCCAAAGGCACTAAAATGCCTGCTAAAAGCGTGAGCGTTGTCTTGTATCGTAAGGATGTACTGGCCGAAGGTAAAGAGAATTCTACCGACGCTGACTGGGAGATTGTCAGCATCAATGCCAATCCAGAAGTAGGCGAAATGCCTATTCAACCAGATACTCTAATCGCTAACCACTTCCAACTTAGTGGTGGCACTAGTACCAATATGTCTGACTCAGAGTTTGTGGAAGCATTAAGGGTAAGTGTTATGTATTGGAAAGATAAGGCTATGTCTGTATAAGCGTTGATATGTGCGTGTTTTCATATCTACACGCATATCTACGCACATATCTACGCACATATCCACACGCATATATGTGCCCTCGTGCGTAGGGGACTCCCTGCGATAAAAATAGGTTATGGCTTAGTGTGTGTTCAGAAACGAAACCCAAAAGGAGTAATTATGCTCACTCGCCATCGCCCTTTCACCTTCCTCACCGCCCTACTCAAGCTTGGCAAAAAGGCCAAAAAGAAGCTGGGAACAGCTACTACTCTTGAAGTGTTATCCCCAACTCAAATTGGGATTCGCTACCACAATACTGTGGTTGTACTGTACAATGCTGATGGCAGCATTCAACTCAACAATGGCGGTTGGACTACTCCGACCACTAAGAAAAGGATCAATGATTTCACCAACGCCAGAATCCATCAAAAGGATTTCGTCTGGTATATTACTGATAGCAATGGCACTAAACCATTCATCAATGGTATGAAGATTGATAACAATGGCCAGGTTTTGCCTGGCCCTATCAGCCTGCAATAAAAAAGTTTGTTTCTCTAGTGTGTGTTGGGAATGTCACTAAAGTAAGGAGATAAATGATGGATCGGTTTGAAGCAAAGCAAAGAGATATTCTTCGTAAACAACAACGCAAGCTGAAGGGTAAGAATACAGCCCTTCTGAATCTTGCTGGGCAGGCTGACGCCAAAGCCTTCTTAGCACTAAGCAGGCTGGCTGATAGGTTGGAAGATAACCGGCCCTTGGGCCGGTAATGGCTGGGGCTGGCGGGAGACTATAGCTTGACCTCTGTATGGCTAGCTATAGCTCCCGCTATCAGCCCTAATTAGGGCTATGTACTTTTCGACCCCCCGCCAAAATGAATGAACCATGTACTTTCAGCCCTAGATCTGGCTGCGATAAAAATAACTTATTTTCTAGTAGGTGCCGATGGTGGCAAGGAGGAAAAAAATATGCGTCAGTTCAAGGTTGTCTTTTTTTTGAACTACAAAAAGCACGTTGTGTATGTCAATGCTAACTCTAGCTCAGAGGCTAGGGAGCTTGTAATCGAAGAATATGGGGATGAATGCGACATTGCTTCTGCGAGTTGTTGATCTCCATTAAGATAGCACTTGTTCCCAAAGCTGAACAAGTGCTATCTTAATCCCCTGTGATAAGTTATTGTGGTTCCCTAGTAGTTGCCAATAGTGGCACGGAGATTCTAAAATGAGCGACAACACCTTCACTTGTGGCAACTGCAACCAGTCTCTGGACTGGAGCCTCTGTGTGTCAGAGGAGGCTCTGGCCAGCAGGGGCTATGACGAGCCCACTTGCTACGACTGCGTAGCAACAGACAGTTTGTATCACTTTGATCGCAACCCGTACACAATGCGGGCTGAGGAGATCATAGAGATGAAAGCTGCTATCATCCAGCAGCTAAAAGGGGAGAGGGAAGAAGACTTCAGCGATCAAGCTGAAGACCCCTATGATGATAGGGACTTCATATATGACTTCGACCGCTAGGTCATAGTTCTAGATAGCACTTGTTCCCAAGGCCGAACAAGTGCTATCTAGAATCCCTGTGATAAGTTATGTGTTTCCACTAGTATGTGCCGATAGTGGCAAGGGGATTCTACAATGTTCAACGATGCGCCTTACTACCACCTCAACTTCTTCGCCAACGGATGGCGGGGATTGGTCACAAGCATGGTGGGCCGAGATGGCCCCTTTGATGTGCGGGTGGTTAACAATTACGGCTACATTCGCCGTCACACGCCCATTACGGGCGGCAAAGAGGCTCTGGAAGGCCTCAGCGAGAGCGAGATGAAAGAGGCTCTCGCTAAGATAGAGGCTCTCCCGCCTCTAAGAAATGAGAGAAGCTTCTCTTAATAAAGAGATAGCACCTTTTTAGCTTTGGAAAAAGGTGCTATCTCTTTTCCACTGCGATAAGTTATGCTTTTCTTTTAGTATGTGCCGATGGTGGCAAGAGGAGTCTCAAATGAAACTGTGTGATGTTTGTTATGAAAAATCCGATGCTAGTATCTGTGATGCCTGTGCTGCACAGATCAATAATCGGGATAACCCTGCCGATGGCAGGGGTAGTCCAGATCCAGAATATATATTGTTTTATCAAAAGAATGGATACTGGCCAGAGTGGTAGTATCCATTCCAAAGATAGCACCTGTTCGCAAAGCCGAACAGGTGCTATCTTTCTTTCCCTGCGATAAATTATGCTTCTCCCCTATTATTTGTAGAAACAACTACAGAAAGGAGGGTGGCGCATGAGCGAACAATCTAAATGCTCCTGTGGTGGGAAATACGAGTTTTCCCGCTACTGTGGGGCGTGGACTTGTCCCAACTGCGATAACCATCGGGGCTTCGCCCGATGCTTCTGCGGTTGGTCTGCTTCTGGCGGTAACGGGTATACCGAACTGCTTGAAGAAGGCGAAGTCATTGAGCCCGATGAGGGCTGGTGATATAAACCGCTAACCACCCGCTAACCGGCCCCTATCAAGAATGGGGGCCGGTTAGTCATTTAATGGTCTATAAACTAACCGGCCCCCATTCTTGCGTTTTAAGCGTGTTTGTTCTATGATTGACCTGAGACTGGTTTTGATTCTGATCTAGCCTGTAATGCGAAAATAGAGGCCAACAAATTGATTCTGAATGACCTACTAACCAGAACAAAACACCGGCATTATTAGACTGCAATAAAAGAGATAGCACCTTTTTCCAAGGCTAAAAAGGTGCTATCTCTTTTCCCCTGCGATAAGTTATTGTGGTTCCCTAGTATGTGTAAGGAATAGGCCTTACTGGAGGGATGGGGAATGGCTTACGAACCCGAAGAAGGCTTTGAAGGAATGGAAGACATGGAGCCGTTCGACGGCTTCATGTCCGATGCGGAGGCTGACGCTGATGCGTTGGCATCCGCCGGATGGGGGACGGATGAGGATTATGGGGGCTGGGACAGCGGCTTCTATGATGATGGGGGATGGGACTGCGGGGAGTAGTCCCCCTTTCTCTAAAAAGAGATGGCACTTGTTCAGCCTTGGGAACAAGTGCCATCTCTTTCTTATCCACGCACATATCTGCGCCCATATCTACGCATATCTACATGCATATCTACGCATATCTACACACCCGTGCGTGAGGCTGCGATAAAAAATAACTTATAATTAGTAAGTGTCGAAACGAACCCACTAAAGGAGAAAGAAATGGCTGATTACAACAGGGTTTACAGCTTCGCCAACGGCTACGGAGCGTCCGTTGTGTCCAACCAAATGTCCTACGGAGGCCGTAGGGGCCTCTACGAGGTGGCTGTTTTAGACTCTGACGGAAATTTTTGTTACACCACACCAGTTACCAACGATGTGGTGGGATATCTTACCTTCGATGAGGTGAAAGGTATTCTCAAACAGATTGAGGATTTGCCGCCCCCGCCTCTTTCAAAACAAATAGATTCTTGAAATTATTGAGGATAATCGTCAGTTGGTGCAGGAGCATGACTGGCAGTGGCATTATGCCACATGATTAACTACATATTTTCTCCGCAGTTTATCGGAGTTTTCATATGTGTTTTTACGCTCGTATAGAGCGGTTTTTGGACGATTTGGGGACTTATAAAGGCGAATAACCTATCGGAGGTGTTTGTGCCCTTATTGACCTAATCTTGCTTCAGGAATGGCATGGTAGCTATTCAAGTTACAAGACTCACCAGCCCTCTTCGGGAACCTGGCGGGGCTCGACAGTAAACATAAGGCTAATGCCAGCCTGAGTTTAGTGTCTCATTGGCGACCTACAGGCCGCTGTGCTTACTTACTTGTCAAAGAGCTACAGCAATTATACAGACTATTTACCTTATCGCCCAGCTCCCTCACCAAAAAAAACTATGTACTTTCACCACCCCAGCCCCTACCCAAAATAGCTATGTACTTAACAGCCCTAGATCTGGCTGCAATAAAAATAGTTTATTCTCTAGTATGTGCCGATGGTGGCAAGGAGTGAGTAAAATGACGAATACTACCAAGGCTCTGATTTCACAAAACGCCGCCCTTATCAAAGGCTGCTGGAATTTAAACGAATCTCTAAAAAGGACTGTAATTGTTCCTATGACCGATTCGTTTGACATTGTGGCAGATGAATTTACAGATTGGGCGGCGCAGCGCAATCTTACTTATGACCATATTGTGGTTATAAATGGATATATTCATCTTGGCGGATTCCGCCACAAAAAATAGTTTCATTAAGATAGCACTTGTTCGGCTTTGGGAACAAGTGCTATCTTAATCCCCTGCGATAAGTTATAGGCTCCACCTAGTATGTGCCGATGGTGGCAAGAGGAGATGGAAAATGGAAGAAATTAAATTGTCTGAAAACCGTTGGGTAATGAGGCTCGTTAATGACGATTGGTCAATTATCGTCATTCAAGCGGATTCTATCGAATCCGCCTACCGAAAGGCGGTTTCTGACGGCATTCAGCCGTCGCAGATTGCAACTGTTTCCGGCCCGGTTGGCCGGGACTATCCAGACTACGGCTACGGCGAAGTGGTTCGCCTGTAGTCTGCGATAAAAAAAATTATTCGCCTAGTAGGTATCAAAACCACAAAGGAGTCTTAAAATGACCCAGCAAGCAGAGTTCGGCCTCAAGTTCGCCCACAAAGCCCTTAAGGGGCGGGTGGGCAACCACCAGCCTCAGCCCCACAATTTCGGGGGGGCAACTTACCTTCCCGTCCCCTTCTCTGACGAGGGGTTTATGACCATCTTTGGCGACTTGGCTCGCCATTATGGTGCGGTGGGTGAAACCCCCACCGAGTTGCTCCAGACTCTGGAGCAACTCCACCCCCACCTGAAGGGGGAATAGCCCCGGCCCCTTCGGGGGCTTCCCACCCTGCGATAAAAATAACTTATCTTTTAGTATTTGTTCTTAAACCCCAAAGGAGAAAGTTATGAAAAAGTTCACAACGGCTGTTGTCGGTTCTATGGGCGTGGGTCTTGCGTTTATCAGCCCACTAGCGTGGGTTGTAACAAAGAATGGGCTGATAGCGCAAGATAACCCATTCCGATACTTCATCGGATGGACACTATTGTTTGTATACAGCCTTATAACGGGTATGTGCCTGATATATCAGGCTACAGCAGAGGACTAATAGTCCTCCCCGGCTATAGCCGGGAACCCCCCGAGTTTAGGAGATATATCATGAGCCTGTGGGTAGATCAAGACAACTATGTCCGCTTTGGCGAGAAACCCTCTAGCGGATCGGATGAAGGGTTTATCCCAACTCTTATCATCGGTATATCTATTATTGCAATAATGTCTACTTTGTCTTACTTCGGTATATCCGTAGAAGACCAGTTAAACTATATTGGCAGATTTTTCCAGTTTATTGGATGGATTATATCTTGTGTTTGGTGGGTAATTAGCTGGATTGTTTGGGGTATATTTCATCCCCACACCATTCTAGCTTATTTGGCTTTTAGTAAAATCTTCTGGCTTGTTTTGGCCAGTATTGCCGTATCGTTTTGGTTTGGCACTCTTACTTATCAAATAGCTAAGTTATTTTGCAAATAAGGCCGGTCTTTCTACTAAGATGACTCATCCCTCAGTTTCAATACGATAACGCAAAGGAGGCCCATTTATGCGAATCCTAGAGGCTATTGAATACTGTCTGGTTATTCTTCTAGGCTTTGCCTTGTTCGTTGCCTGCTTCTATCCTAACGCAGTCAAATAGACTGCGATAAAATAACACCTCTCTCTAGTATGTACCAAAGGAGGTGTGAGATGGATAAGAGCAAAGGATTCGTGATCGTGATTGAAAAACCGAAGCAGAGGCTTCGGTTCGCTCCCAAAGGGAGCGTAGTCCCTTCAAAGAAGGGATACAAGCGAAAGCCCCGCACAATGCGGGGCGAGTAGCCCTCCCTGGTTTCTTTCTTGTAGTATGGAGGATATAATGTTAGATGATGATGATATTGTATTGTCAATGTTTGAGCAAGGACATATCAGTAGTGATGTATTCATAGATGAACCATATCATATCGACACTGATGATATATCCATCTATGATGATGGAAGTGGATTGTACTGTGGTATTAACGACTAACCAAAGAGATAGCAATTGTTTCCAAAGCTAAACAATTGCTATCTCTTTTCCCCTGCGATAAGTTATTGGACTTCGCTAGTATGTGTAAGAGGCGAGTGACCTCTGACCTAAAGGGAAAGGTAAGGAGACTGCTATGACCAGCACCAGCAACACCGTTGTGACCGTTATGGAAAGCCTGATTCGTCGGGCTTGGATGGCCGGATCGGCCACCTTCAATCTGAGCGAGTCTTCGCTCACCTTTGAGGACATCAAAGGCTACGCCAACGGGCGGGGGATGCCCGTCCTTCGGAACTCGGTGGGGGATCCCATCGTGTTCCGGCCCAAAAACTGGGCCAAAACCCGCCCGACCAGCCTCTAAGGCTGGCGGGTGGCCAGCCCCTCTTGCTTCTGCTAGGCCTTGATAGCAGAAGCAAGAGGGGAACCCTGCGATAAGTTATTGGCTTCGCCTAGTATGTGTAAGGACTAGGCCTTACTGGAGGGAATGGAAATGATCTACTGTGATAGTGTAGAAGAAGCGGCTATCTTTTGCGCCGTCCTCGCTCAGAAGGGCGTGGCATTCAGGTGCCATCATGAGATGGCAGACCATTGGACTATAGAGATAGTCCGATAGTTTCTTAAAGATATATCTTGATAGGCCTTGATATCAAGATATATCTTTAAGATCCCTGGGGGTCTAATAGACCCCTGTACTTCTTGGGGGCGCACCATGTACACCGCTCTAATAACTTGGTAGACTACTGTACTTAACGGGAGATGTCCCGGGCTATAGCAGATGATATCAAGCTATAGAAAGGTGATGGCCCGATTGCGGGAGTAATAAACAAAATAATTATTTTACAAAATTATTAATTATTTTTTAAACTTGCAAAAACTTATAGCAATGTATATGGGGGAGGGGGGGTCCCCCCGCCATGACTCCTTTATATTAAAGAAGAACTCTTTTTTTAAATATAAGGGCTAAAAACCTAAACGAATTTATAAAACCGGATTTAAAAAAATCGCCGGGGGGATTTTTTCTCACGCATTAGAAAAAATATAAATTTTATGATTTTGCAAAATTGGAAATTAATTACATTAAATGTAAACCTGTAGATCTAAGACAAATAAAAAAGCCGGATTTCAAAAAATCCGGCGGGGTTATTTTTTAGTTGGGGAGGTGGTTCAGCTAACTGTTAAAGATTTCTTTTTCTTTTTGGTTCATAGCTTTATTGATATCAGGACCTTTTAGGTGCATGAAATCTTGGGATTTGGTTTGTTGTTGGTAATCAGCGAACTTGTGAATGTTTTTATTATTAGTAAGTTTAGCGAATTCAATAATATCATTTGTTACATTTTTAATAATATTTCGTTTCTTAATAAGGGTCAATATGTTATATTGGTCCATATCATTAAGCATAAGTAGTAGTTCTACTTTATCAGACAATTCATTTGGATATTTTAGTGCATTTAGTTTAGCTCTTACTTCTTGTGGATTTTTGTTATCTTGGAGTATGAATGCTAGTGTAGCTGGGAGGCTATCTGACTGTTGGTATTGGTTGGTATTTACGATGAGGTTTTTGAATATGGTATTGAACAGATCTAGGTCTGAGTAATTTTGCAGGTAGGTTTTTTTATTTAGAGCAGATTTGAATCCGTTAGTGAATTCTGCGTTGATTCTTTCTGGGGAGATTCCTTTTAGGTCTTTGAATTTTTGAATAGCTTCTAGTGTTTTTTGGTCGATATTACTAATAATTGGGTTTGGGTTAAATCTGGAGAAGAATCTGATTAGTCTAAGTATTCTTAGTTTATCTTCTTGGAATCTTTGGTTGGGGTCGCCTACCATTCTGGCGTTGAGGTTTTTAACATCTTCCAGGCCTTGTCCTTGGTTATAATCGATAATTTCTTTTTTATCTATATCGTAGAATAGTGCATTGATGGTAAGGTCTCTTCTTTTAGCATCTTCTTCAGGTGAGGAGAATTGTACTTTATCAGGTCTTCTTCCATCGCCTAGTTCTGGGTCGTAGTAATCTGATCTGAAGGTAGCTATTTCGAATTCTTTTCCGTTGATGATAGCGGATATGACACCGAATTCTTCTCCTTTTGGCAGGACTTTGATATTATTTTCTTTAGCTTCTGGGGAGTTTAGAATTTCTGTTATTTTATCTGGTGTAGCATCTGTGGTGATATCTACATCTTTTGGTGAGTATTCAGAGGATGGGAAGTGGAATTGATTAACAAGGAAGTCTCTGATAGCGCCGCCGACAGCGTATAGTTTTTTGTCATATTTTTTGAATATTTTATTGAGTAGTGTGATTTCTGGGGGCATGGGGATATCTGCAGTCATAGTGACTGGTTTTTCTTCTTCATTGATAAGCCAAAGTTTAAAGTTCATGTTAATCCTTTGGATTACATTTCCATTTAATAGATCTTCTGCCTCTAAAGTCTTTGGTACGAACTACTTGGCAGTTACCTATTTCGCAGGCGTATTTTTTGTCATATTTAGTCAGACCTCCATTTTTGCATAATTCGGCACAAGCTTTAGAAGATTTTTCATCTTTGCATTTTTTAAGTAGTTCGTTTTGTGTTTCAGAATCTATTGGCACAACAGCTTTTTCCAAGGCGTTGTATGCTTTGGTTGCGTAGTAGGGCATAGATTTGGCGATATTGGCAACGCTATCTGCAGAAGATTGCAATCCTAGTTCATCGAAACCTGGTAATCCTGTGTATGTGGACACCATGTTTCCGATCAAGTTGGTAAGGCTTTCGTTTTTATTTAGCCATTCTTTGAAGTTCATTATATTATTTATTGAGGTCATCAATTTCTTGGGATGACAGTCCGAATTTGCTTTTTAGTATGTTATAGATTTTATCGAGTGGTAGTTTTTTATCTTTAAGGGATTGCAGCATATCTTTTGGGTTATTAGTGGTTTGTGTATTTTTTGTTTTGTCTGCAATTTCTTTGCTTTTTTGGCTAGCGACGATGAGTGCTTGGTCATTTCTTTTGATAGATTCTTGTGATTGTGGTTCTCTTCCCATTTTATCTGCGTAGATGAGTATTAGTAGTAGTTTATTTTTATCGGTGGGTATGAGTTTGCCGTCTTTGAATAGATTTATGAATGTTTGAGGTAATCCTTTATTATCTTTGCTCATTTTGGTTGCGTCCATGTGTCTTTGGATGAGGAAATCTAGAGTATCTTTGTTATCATAATATAATTTTTTGATATCTTCTGGTGTTTTGTCTATAAGTTTATCGATTTCTGGCTGGTAGAATTCTTGATCTTCGTGTCTATAGCTTGTGATTTTGCCTTCTGGACCAGGTTCTTTCCAATGTCTTTTGTTATCGATTTTGGTAGTGGGAATTTTTCCTATATCGTGTAGCCAAGTAGCGAGTTTGAGTATTTGTAGTTGTTCTGGGGATGGTTCTACATTGATATCTTGTAGGATGGTTGAGAAGTGTTCTTGGGTTTTGAGTTCTTTGACGTATTCTATTGCTTGTGGGATAGCTTTTCTGACGAGTTTGATGTGAGTGAGGACATTGCCTTCTGGGTGGTGTTTAGGGTCTTGGGGGATGGGTTTTAGGGATTGGGAATAGGCTTTGGCGAGTTCTTTGGCTGATTCGTTGAGCCATTGTTTGAATGGTATCATAGTTGTCCTTCTAATTCTTTCCAAGAATCTGGGTAGCTTTTGTTTGGGAATAGTCTTCTTAATTGGTGAACAAATGGGTTATTATTGTTGTGCCTTTTTGTGTATGAAAGTAATTCTTCCATTTGTTGTTTTTGTAATTTTTCTAGGTTTTCTTTTCCTAGTATTGTCATAATATCTTCAAGGGTAAAACTAGCACCTTGTGTGATATAACTAGAAAGTATACCGTATATTTCTTTTTCGTTTAATTGGTTTATAATATGTCTTGGTATTATTTTACTTAAAGTTTCTGGTTTTCTGGTAAAGTGAAATGCGTGTATAGCTTCTAATGTTCCTAATAAGTTTATTTTATCTCCTAATTTTTCGATTGTATAATCAATTAAGTCTGTAGGAACTTTCATGAGTAAGGTTATTATATTAGTTGATGGGCTTGCGGAGTAGCTTGTGTTTGTAATATTTTGAGCAACGTTATTAATTATTTTTTTATATTTTTCTTTTTCTAATACTTTGGGATCTACTACTTTTAGTTGATTAAAAATGTCATCTATAACGCTTAAGTTATAGTTTTGTAAATTTTCTACAATTATTTGAATGATGTCTATTCTTTGTTCGAGTGGTAGTCCATCTATTCTTAGTAATATATCTTCTATTTCGTTTCCAATGAAGTTTGGTTTATATTTTGCTATTGCTTTAACTATTTCAATTGATTCTTCTATTCCTATTGTTTCTGATTTTAGTGCGTAGGGGAATTCTGAGAAGATATCATTTTGTATTTTGGGATCTTCTTTTTTGATTCTTTCTATTAATTTTTCTAATGTTTTGTCGAAGTCTTTTGCATTATCGAAGAAATGTTTTAGTGAAATGTTTCTAAGATCTTTTTTATTATTGATGATAAATTCGATAATTGGATCTGGGTTTTGTAGGTTTTCCAAGAAATATTTGAAGGAGTTTATGGAGTTTACATATTCTTTGAGGAATTTAGGTCCTTTGGATATGACGTAGTTTGCTTGGTGTCCTGTTAGTTTATCTTTACCGATAACGAATTCATCTTTTTGGTTTGGTGTGAGGGTATCGAATTCTTCTTCATCGTCTAGAGTTTCGATAATTTTGAGGTAGAAGTGGAACATGGCTGGTGTGCCATCGGCTGCTTTTTTAGTATCTGGGTAATTTTGAGCACCTTGGAAGTCTTTTCTATTGATAAAACTTTTCAGTTTTCTTTCATAATCAGAAATTGGATCCGCTTGGAATAAATTTGTATCAATCCCATTTGATTTAAGGTAGTTTAGGTAATCTTCTAGGGAGTTATATCCGTTGACTGAGAATGATATATTATTTTGTGGTGTGGCTCTGTTGTTACGTCTATCGACCCATTCGGAGTATTCGCCTTCGGGAGCTACGCCGGGGTTAACATATCTAGCAGAGTCATAAGGTGCTTTATTGAAGTCGAATATGAAGTATTGGGTTTGTCCATAATCATGTCTATAGTTGAAGTAGTGTTGTACGCTTGTAGAGCTACTGATGCACCAGTTTTGGCCTTTTCCCATGATACGGCATTTAATTGGATCATCGCCTTTAAATACCCAGATGTTATTAGATTTAGCTACTAGGTCTGCTTGGTTTTTGAGTTCTAGCAAAGCTGGGTTTTGGAAGTTTTCATCTGATGCGGGTTGTTCTGATTGTGGTTTTAATGTGTGTAATATAGCAAGAAATTGGGTTAAATCTTGATAATCGTCTAATATTTCGTTATTATATTTTATTTTTGGTTTTGTATCGAAAATGAGTGTAATTTTATTATTAGAGATAAGTTCTCTGAGGTCATCCATCATTTCTTTTAGAAGTTCTTTATTTCCGTTTTGGAAGTATTGTAGTGTTTTGAATTCTTCGGTGGTGATTTGCTTAGATTGTTCTTTATTTTTATATTCTTGTAGGAATGGGTCTGTGATGGTTTGTTTTTCTGTTGATTTGAGTCCGAATTGTTTTTGCATGAATGAGAAAGCTTGTTTTTTGTCGTAGGATTCTGGTGAATCTTCGATTGATTTGATAGCTTTATCGATTTCTTCTTTGGATGCTGGCCATTTTGCTTTTAAAATGATTTCCTTAACATCAGGAGCTATAGCTTCTAGAAGTTTTATCCATTGTTTGAAGTGCATAATAAATATGTAGAATTTTTGAGTTATTTTTATTTGTTTAGCATCTTAGAATATAATCCTAATGGTGGGATTAAATTAAGAGGTGAAAAGATGAAGAAGTTAGCATTATTGGGTTTGGTGTGTGGTATGGGTATGTTGATTGCTCAGGAGCCTGCTCCTGTGAAGCCGGATGAACCAAAGAAGGATCGCAAGGAAGGTGGTCCTAGGGGAGAGAAGAGTAAGTTTGGTCCAATTAGTTGGAAGAAGTTATTGGAAACTAACGACAAGGATAAGGATGGATTGTTATCTAAGGAGGAGTTAAGTGGAGGTCGCAATATGTGGGATCGTTGGCAAAAGGCTGACGAGGACAAGGATGGCAAGTTGAGTGAGAAGGAGTTTAATGATTATCAAAAGAAAGTCTTGGAAAGATTTAAGGGCGGAAAGAAGAAGGATTAATAATAAAAGGGGGCTAAGTGATTTAGCCCCCTTTTATGTTTTATCTGTTAGTTAGCCATTCTTTGAATGTGGTGAAGGATTCGCCAAGTGGCTTGTTTTCTTTTTGTTTAACGATATCACCAATATTCATAGTAGTTTTAGCTTTTTCTTTTTGGCTTTTGATCCATTTTCCTAGATCTTCATAGTGTCCAACTTTATTAGCTAGTTTCATGGTTCTGTCTTCGCCATTTTTAGCCATAGACATCATAAACTTTTCAACTTTTAGCATGACTTCTGGTCTTGGCAAGTGTTTTTTGCTTGTAATAAGGTCTTTGTACATATTTGCCAATGATTGTGCTGCTGAAAGGGCTTTGTTTGACCAGCCTTTGAGCAATGGTGAGTTCCATACTTTATCTTGGATATGATCATTTACATCTTTAGTCGGGCTTTCGTATGGTGCAACTGTTGGTCTATATGGGTTTCTAGTAGCTGTTGCTGTTTTTGGTGCATTAAGTTTATTTTTCTCATGCTTTAGTCTATCCATCAAGTTATTAACAGCAACCATTTTGCTTGGTTCGTGGAAAAATGTTCTAAGTTTCATTTTAAAAGCGGGAAGAGCTTCATCATAAGAAGCATTTTGTGGAATTCCTAGCAATTCATATGGATCATGTTCTTCGCTTAAAAGAATATCAATAGGGTCTGCAATCCACTCGTAAAATTCAATCATTTTATTACCTTTCGGGACAATAAAGTATTTATTGAGCTATTTAAAATAATTTGTCATCTATATTAATGTGGAGGCATTATGTTAGACTTATTGATATTTGTATTTGGTACTATATTTTCATCTGTTGTTTTTATTGTAATAATAGCTTGCATGTTTTTGAAGGGCGGCAAGGAGGAGGATGAGGCGCAAAAGCTCAGAAAGTTTATGGCTGAGTATCAAAAACATTTGAAAAAAAATTAGTTGTGGATTTTGTTTTTTTGTGGCGTAAAATGGTTATATGATCAATCTTCAGTTGAGTCATGATTCTAGGTCTTGGTCTTTTGATTCGGGTTATTTTAGAGAATTTTCTTCTTGTTTTGGTAGAAACAATAGATTTTCTTATATTTGGTCAAATAATTATTATATGTATTCTATTAATGCTTGTTTATATTCTGTTTCTTTTCGTGATGTAGAATATGTTGATTCATTAGTTGAGAGAATATTTATGTGTTTTGTATATCAACAAGGAGTAGAAGATGCCAGAAGATAGAGATTTGATTAATGCTTTTAATGTAGAGCGAGGCAAGGAGTCTTATATTA
This sequence comes from uncultured Acidimicrobiaceae bacterium, assembly GCA_964453335.1. GTDB lineage: Bacteria > Actinomycetota > Acidimicrobiia > Acidimicrobiales > CAIXPF01 > VGBO01. Next base: position 9,402 of record CAYVOK010000001.1, on the reverse strand, counting down.
TTAACATGAAAAAGAAACAAGCTAGTGAGAAGATGTTGAAAGATTTGTCTGGTGTTTTATTTGTAATATTTTTTGTTTTTACATGTTTTCTTATGTATAGAAATGTGATTTTGAGTTCTGAGATAGAACGTATGTATGAGGCTTTAGATGCTGCGGAGGAGGAAAGAGACATGTATTGGAGCGATGTAAATGAATTGAAGTTACAGATAGAAAAAATGAAGAAGAAAAGGATTGATTAGTATCGCTATAATATAGCAACTCTTGATTTGGAGGGTTTTGCTATGCCAGAAACAGTAGTATTGCTTGAAGTTTGGAAAGATTTGTGTTGGCAGGATTTTCAGGTTTAAATTTTTTTAAGTCCCCTATAATATTTGGCGTTGGATTGGTAGGATTCGTGTGAGTCCTAATTTTTGTTTGTAAGAAAGGAGTGTGTGTAATGGCTAAGAAGAGTATTTCGCCTGAGCGTGTAAATTTGGATACTTCTAAGGGTGAGGAGCTTTCAGAGATTCTGCAAGCTTATTTGGGACAGCCTTTAGCAATTCTTTGCGCTAGGTTTAACTACAGGGGAATTTTGTCCAAGGTTGGGCAGAATTTTGTAGTGTTGGCTCAAGCTAGGGCTGTTGAGAGTAGTGGTGCTAGTTCGCAAGAACGTCCTTCCAATGAAGATCCTATTGGAAGTAGTGTTATCATTAGTGTTAATGCTATTGAATTGATTTACCAGCCTAATTGGTGCTTTGCCGCTTTGGATGACTGATAAATCGTTTATAAAATAGAAAGAGGTCCTGTCATTTGTTGACAGGACCTCTTTTTTTATTTTATCTTTAAATTAGTCGATGTTTACGATATTTCCATCAGAAGCGCCACAAATTGATTTTAATGTCAAGGCATCAATAGTGTCTTTCATGGCTCTTACTGATCCGTCCCCCATGCATGTCATAGCAACGCCGTTGTGAAAGGAAAAAGGTTCGTCATTAGGACCGCAGTTGTTCATAGTCCACAAGCAAGTTGCAGGACCACCAATTGGAGTTTGATTGTTATTAATTTTAGCAACTTTGCTTGCGGTAGAGTTACTTGGTCCTGAAACGCCATTAGCACAAGCATCTGGGTCTGCCCATGCATAAACTCTACGAGCAGGGCTAATTCCGTTATTTCCAATTATTGGATGTGCAGGTGAAGCTACAGGTGAATTTCTTGCAGATCCGGCTCCAAAAGTTGGTACGGTTGGATGTGCTCTACCTGCATCTTCAATAACAAGAATAGTGTTAGATGAGCCGTCAACAACTGAAGCTACAGTTGAGCCATTTGCATTAAGCATGCCGAAGAATTTGCCTCTATATTGAGCAGAGCCGTTTCCTATTGCTCTTGCGCCAGTTCCTTCATCTATGTCAGTAATTGATACTGCCATGTAATCAATACATCCCAAGTTTTCTCCAGCCGATCTTCCAGAAGATGAAAGAGCGGTGCTAGGACAGACGAAAGTTTTTACTTGTGTTTGGGCACCGATCCAACCGCTAGGAAAGGTGGGGTCATCATAATCCAATCCTCTTGAGGTATTATGAAGAAAAGTTTTATTATAATTTGCTGGTACGGTACTTGTCATATCAAACATTTTGAATGTTGCTTCTTGTTCTACGTATGGAAGAATTTGAGTAGCCCATGAATGAATAGTATATAATGTGGCATTATTACCGGTGCTATCAACTTGTCCGGGTGTCGGCAACTTACTATTTGCACTTTCAAAATTATGCATTGCCAAACCAATTTGTTTCATATTATTGCTGCAGCTCATTCTATTAGCAGCTTCTCTAACCTTTTGTACTGCTGGAACTAATAGTCCTACTAAAACAGCAATAATAGCTATAACAACTAGTAGTTCGATCAACGTAAAACCTTTGCGTTTCATATAAAATTTCTCCTTTGAAATAATTAGATAGTGTGGTTAGAGGTATGAAATAAGTGAAACATTAATGAAGAAATGGTTAAGAAATGATGAAGAAATTTCTGGTGTAATTTTTATTAAGGTTGCCTAGAATTTAGAACAAAAGGGTGGGATTTCTATAGTAGATACAGTAAAGAAAGGGGTGTGAAATGAATTATGATTTTTCATACTATGGTGTTACAACTAACAACCCTCCTCCTTTAATGACTGTGTGGAATGAACAAAAAAGGGTTGTTGATTTAAGTGGTGTCAGTTACGTATTTGTAACTTCTTTGTATAGCAGTCCTTGGAGAGAAAGACAAAGGTTTCCGAATGCTGACAAGTGTACTTTAAAGTACTACAGTCACAAGTATGGGGAGAGGAGGATTAAGAGTAGTTTGCATTGGCAGTCAGGAACCAATACACGATGGGGAACTGGAGTTCGTCAATCTAGGGTTTTTGGTGAAAAATGGTAATATCAAGGAATTATGGCTGCTTTGTTTTTTCAGTAGATTCATGTTGTAACATGAATTCCTCGAGAAATTATCAGCATCATTGTTCCTCTGGGTTTACTCAGAGTTACACTAAGTGTCAGTTATTTAGTAACATATTTCAGTTTGATTCATGGTCTTTTAAAGGATTATGGAGGAGCCAATGAGAGTATTTAAAATAAATTACAAGTCTGTCCAGACTAACAAAGAGTTTCTTGAAGCGGTTTTGCAGAGCAAGGATGGCGTTTTTGGTTTGGGTACGATATATTGGCCAGAGCATTCAACTGATTATGGCGACTGGTTAACTAAGGGCATGCCTTTGAAAAGGAAAGACTTTGACAAGACAGAAGTTGGCGAAGATGAGTATAGGGGGATTTATATAGGTTTTAGTGGAAATAATCCTATGGTTGGTGTAAGGAGGGATATGGAGGCTGTAAGGATATGGAAGATAGAGATTTTTGACAATTGTACAGACATGAGGTATGTTTGGGAAGTTGATTATGATTTGGTACCTGAGAGTGCCAAGCCAGAGGGTAGAAACCTTAAAACTATTTTTGACAGGGAGTAGCCATGTTTTTCAGCGATGATGATGTTTATGATGGTCTGAAGTTATCTTTGGACACACTTACAGAAATAATTAAGACAGACACAGATGCTAATAACAGGAGAAAGGCTGCTGTAGATTTAGCATCTATTTTGCTTCAAAGTTTGAAGATGAAATCAGACAAAGAAGACTGGAAGTCTTTGATGACTGATAACAAATCTGAAGATGAAGGCAACACAGAGGGATAATTATGTTTACATTGAAGGATTCTTACGATGCCATAAATGGCAGAAACGAATTTGTTGTCAAGGAGCTAGAGAATACCGTAGCTTTTGATTACATAATTACCAAAGATGATACTTTTACTGATACTCAATATGGTTGGATTAGAAGAAACTTTAGGGGTGTAACTTTTTGCAAGGTTACAGGCAATCTTATTTCTTTGCCTTTTCCCAAGTTTTTCAACATCAATCAGACTGCAGAAAGTCAGTATATTTTGCACAAGAATAAAAAAGCGGTTGTATACGAGAAGGCCGATGGCAGTTTAATTCATTTTTATAAGAATTATTCTGGGGATTTAGTAGCATCTACTTGTAGATCTCCTGAAAGCATTCAGGCCAAAGAGGCTTTAGTATTTGCAAATACTGATAAGTTATTATTGCATTATATAAATGAAAGTATTGAAAGTGGTTATACTCCTTGTTTTGAATGGTGTGCTCCTCATAATCAAATAGTAGTTCACTACAAACAAAATAGATTAATTTATTTAATGAGTAGAAATAGGGCTACTGGAGATTATTTGTTTGAAGAGAAGTATGGGGACAAAGTAAGGAAGTTTGATATATCTTTTTCTGATATAATGAATTATACAAACATAAAAGACTTTGAAGGTTATGTTTGTTATATGGAAGATGGAAATGTATTCAAATTAAAGACTCCTTGGTATTTGGAGAGGCATCATGCTGTTGATTTTTTGACAAGGCCCAAGTATAAGATTTATGAGTCTGCTTTAGACAATATATTGGATGATGTTATTTCTTTATGTCCTGAAGAACACAAGGTTATTTTCAGGGAAATTGACAGGGAGGTGAAAGAGGATATTTTAAAAGAAAGAAAACTATTGGATGCAGAGTTTGAAGGTTTACAAAAAAAATTAGGGGACAATATGTCTTCTGATTACAGGAAAAGATTTGCTTTAGAGGCGAAAAAAAGTGCAAACTTTTCTGCGCTGATGCAGATATTATCTGGCAAGAGCCCTGACAATTTGATAAAAAAGGGGTTGCTTGAAAAATATACAGAAAAGTACCCTTTGAGGGTTATGACATGAAAAATTTGACTAATTCGGATTTAAAAATAAAGAAGATAGTGGAGATTTGGCTTTTTGGTTTTTGCATGGGTGTATTAACATGTATTTTAATAACTTATATTAATAATGGGGTAAGATGAACGTATATGAAGTAGTTCCTTGCTTATGCTTTAGAGAGTGCCACAGATATTCTAGGTGGATTGGATGGAAAAACAGGTGTATTTATGGTAGAAACTGCATTTGGTCTAGATTATGGGGAAAATAGAAAAAATATCTTTGGTTTCTTCTATTATCTTTGGTATGTTTGTAGGATTGTTGATATCTATATTGGTCGGTCAATTCTTTGGTGTAAAATGATATTTGAAGTTTTGAAAACTTTTCTGGTTCAGCCTATAGTAGCATTGGTTGGCGCTATTTTTTGTTGGTTTACAATTTTGTTTTGTGCTATTATGAAAGATAGAGAATCTAAAAGATAATATGGACAGAGAAGAATATCAAAATTTGTTTGGCATAATATTAATGTTATTGATATGGCTTTCATTTTGTTTTTTAATACTATCAAAATGGGTGAAAGAAAATGAGTGAATATAAACAAGTTTCTATTTGCAACTCTTGTGGTACTTTGAGGACTGAAGGAGACATTTGTCAAGAATGTGAAAAAGTATCATGGAATATGGACAGTTTGAATTTTGCCAAGTATGCTGGTGCTGTAAAAGATGTTGTTAGTTGTTGGCAAAAAGCTGATTGTGATGACCACAAAGAGTTATGTCAATCAATTACAAAAGAAGTTGCATCTAAAATATATGAATTTAAGAAAAGAATTGAAGTATTAGAAAATGCAATTAGGATGCACAAAAGCAAAACAAAAGATGTCAGAGAAGAAGACAAGGAACTTTGGAACTGCATAAAATGAGTATACAATTAAGTTACTGTTCTGGAAGAAAGTGTTTTTATAGATGTGGTGTTTTTAGAAGAAATATGTATTCTTCTTATTCGCCAACTAGGAGTATGTTTTTTAACAATAGTCAAAAGTCCTATTTTTTTGGTGATAGACATACAAGTTTTGTTTTCAACAAATCCAGAATGGGTAGTATTATTTTTTTGATATGTCCTTGGGCTAATTTTTGAACAAGGAGTTTTGTATGTTCTTTCCAGAGTGCAAATCATTCAAGTTTGGTAAAAGGTATTCAGGAACACGGTTAATCCGTTACAGGAATTCTTTTGATTTTAGTTTTCACAGTTCTTTTTCTACATCTTTTTTTGAAAGAACTGGCAGCGTTGTTTTTGGCGACTTTCACGCCCGAGCTTTTGCATTTGGGAGTTAACAATGCTATTTAAGACTGGAGAGAGAAGCGAACTCTGTTTGTTTTTAAATAATTGGGGAAGGGCGGATTGTTGGCACCAGCCAAACGATTATTCTTCTGAATCTAAATCATGGAGTCGTTTGTATTTTTTTAGCCGCCATTTTAATTGGGGAGATGAATCCTGCGTCAATTCAAGTTACGCTCATTGGGCTGGCTTTATTTGATTTTTGCATAAGTTATGCATTTTTTGCATAAAAGGAGTTTGATATGCCTTTCATAAACGCCATGAGTATTCTGGTTTGTATAGTTGTTGTTGTTGCAATGATTTTTTTGATTATAGAAAAAGCGAGGGATTAAATGCTTTTCAGCTACACATGCAGACAAGATTATTCAGTTTTTAATAGAAACCAAAGGTGGGGAACGGCGTTTTCTACGCCAAATGAATATTCCTCTTTGTGTTTTGGAAGTAGATTCAATCGAGTAAGTAGAAGTAGTGGGCAAGCTTGGAGCGAAGTATTCAACGCTTGCGAATCTACAGTATGGAAAGAATTCTATTTCCATCAACTAAACACATCGGAGTGGTGGTGATGCGACTTTTCAATCCAATTGGTTCATGCTTCGGCAACTTGCAAGCAAGTGGGAACTTGTATTGTTTCTTTCATCATTTGATGCCTTATTCGTATTTGTGGGGTTCCCGTTCAGCCCGTAGCAGAAGTGTTAGATATCAAGACTCAAAGAATTTTGGGTTTTTCGACGCAGATTGGGTTTGATTTAAAAAAATTTTCTGATAGGTTATGAGAGGTTTTAAATTTCAACCGAGGTGAAGAATGCCTTATCCAGCCAAGTGTGATCGTTGCCGTCAATCTATGTCTGAATGCTCAATGAGCAAATTCAATAGTGATTATATCTGTGGAAGCTGCCAAAAGAAGGAGCAGTCGCATCCCCAATATTCTATTGCTACTGAAGTAGCTCGAAGAGTTTCTAACTTTACTGGGATTGGCAAGCCTTCAGATCTATAAGAGGTGTGAAATGAAAATTTTGAATATGGTTTGTTTTGTTTGTGGCTTTTTAAGTATTGGTGCTAGTATTGCTATTTGGTATTTAAGCAAAACTGGTGGCAACTACTTTTGGGAGAACGGTGATACCGCTCATGCCGAAAGGTTCGGCATTTTTGTTGGGCTTTGGGCTCCTACTTTTTTCATTCTTTCAGAGAGATTTGAAAAATTAAATAAGAAGTAATTTTTTTAGTTTGCCGTATAATCTTAAAGCCCTGGTCTTTGGTTGACCCGGGCTTTTTTTAAGGGTGAAAATGAGTTCAAAATACTGCATAATCAGCAGAGACAAAACCATGCGCCTGTTCTATAGAGGCGTAGAATTGAAACATTTCAGGGCGTGGGAAGCGAGACACCCAGACTTCCATGATATAACATTTACTGTTAGTGGCGAATTAGTTATATTCAATATTGAATCAGAAGAAACAATAGAGCAAACTACTGAGGAATTTTTGGTAGAGAGATTGCTTGAAAAGGATGAGATGATAGTTGAATTGCAGAGAGAGATTGTTAAACTCAGGAGGACTTATGGATATTAGCATGGAAGAGCAGTTGATGGCCGAAATAATTAGACACATTTATGCACATCGTCATCTATCTAATTTAGGATATGATAGTATGACTTTGGAAATGCAAAACATGTTTAACAGCATAAATTTCAAACCTATAGGCGATAGAAATGTCTAGTTATTGGGACGGATTTTGGACGGGCATAGCAATTGCCTTTTTTGGATCCCAGTTGTATTTTTTATATTTTGAAGTATTGGATTATGGTTCCAGAAAAAGGAAGAAAGAAGAATGCCGTACAAAAGCAGAGTCAGAAGAGAAGAAGCAAGACTAGCTTGGCGTATTAAAAACAAAGAAAAGTTAAGAGAGCAAAGGAAAATATGGGAAGCAAATAATCAAGACAAAATTAAACAGTATAGAGAGAAAAGGAAAATAAAAAATGCTATTTGTGAACGGTCATGACTGTGCAATATTCAGTTTGATTTATTCTGGAAGTCATAACTGGAAAAGTAATTGGTGTCTATGTGATACAAGGGCTATAACTGCCAGAGCGTCCTTGCCTTTTTCACATCATTGGTCTAAAAATATCACTTGCAGCCAAAGGAATGATTCCTTTCTATGGGGGATCAACTAATGTTCTATAAATTTGGTTCTTCCAGACCATTCGGTTATCAAATATGGTCACATCATGGATTAAGAGGGGATATTTGGGGAGAGAATTTTGCTGGTAGAAGGGATCGCAGTTCAATACTATTAAACAAAACTTCCATGTTGACAAGTAGATGGTCGTACTACAGTAAGTGCTGGGGGTGGAAAGATTAAAATGATATTTACTCATATGCGTAGCAGCAAATGTTGGTCAGGAGAATACTATGAATTCATTCGTTCTAATCCTAAAAGATATAGTCGTTTAACCGCTGGATATTATAGTTATATGTTCAGCAGAGATCGAATAAGGAGTTTGTGATGATTATCCGCAGTTCAAGCAGTTTTATCAAATGTTGGTCTGCTTTTATTCATTTGTCAAAGCTTTCGCATGATGATGTATTTGCATATAGATGGAATCAATCATTTGGTAATTTGGAATATGGACATAGTGATGTCTTCAACAGTTGCGGATGGTCAAAAAATTGGAGTAATTGGAGAAAACGATGATCCATCTGATTAACTCCTACAAAGAATGTTGGTGCTGGAATGATGCCAGCGATACAAGCTATTGCTTTATTGGCACAAAATATAGTACACTGTCAAAGCGCAGGGCATTTGGTGTCAAGGCAATATGGAGTTATGGGTATTCACAAGGCTATTCACAAAACTATTGGATTTTTTAAATTTCGCTGGTTTTTAAGACAAAAAGCTATTCAAAAGGATATTCAGATGAACCTCAAAAATGTCAGTCGTTCCAGAGTCGAATCATTTAATGGCATTTACTGGTTTTCTTTAAACTGGAATCTTTGCTGGTCAGAGTGTGTAGCTAGAAAGCAACGATCTAAGTGCTTTCATCGCTGTTCGACTTTTTCGTTTAATTGGAATCGGGACATATGATATTGAACAGAAGAAGAGGAAGTCAATGCTGGCAGATGTCGATGTCAAATAATTTGAATTTTAATAGAAGCAGTCGTTCCAGCGTATGGTACTGTAGTGCGTTCGGTGGTTTCTATCCGATGTTTAGTTGGAATAGAGATATATGATCCGGCGCATCCATAGTTGGAATTATTGTGAGCCATTCTGGGCTGAAAGTTTTATTGGTTCCAAAATATTCCCTTTCAATTTTCCGACAAGTTGGATTGGTCGTAGGGAATGGGATTATTGCCAAGCTTTTGGATTTATTCAGAGTGCCGTTAGTAACCGTAGTGAATGTTGGAGGCGCAAAATTTAATGTTTATTCCATCTTATAAAACAACAGATTTAGCTCATTGCTGGTCGGATAGCAGAACTAGGTCTTTTTTCCAAAGAAAATTCTATTGCAGTTGCTTCACAAGAAATAGGTATTATCATGTAGACTATGAAGTGTTCTTTTTGTCTAGAGGGATTGAGATAAGGAGATGATATTTCGCATCCACAGCCTATCCTCCATGCGCCTGTTCAGCAGAGGGCATAACTCATCTACTTCATGGGGCACTACTCTTGTCGAGCTTTCTCTCAGTACATTCAAACATTATGACTTTTTTTCCTATACTTTTTCTCAAGGCAGATACTGGACTATGAGCCAAAATAGTAGATGCTGGGGGAATAGGATATGATACTTAAATGCAATGGAATTTCTGAAATTAGCTATGA